>JAZQEG010000001.1:0-29133 GCA_045538875.1 Clostridia bacterium
ATCGGTGCAAAACAGAGTCTGCATATGATATGGTTTTTACAAGTTGTTTTTTGTGACATCTTTTTTTGCGGTAAAATTTCAAAAATAAAATAAGTTCCCTACCATTTTGAAATTTTAGCGCAACGAGCGAAAAAATTTGAGTGAGTGTGTGCGTGCCATTAAATCGGGTAAAATATAAATTACAAATTGTTAAACCATAGCCATTAAAATGTTATCCGAACCCGCCTGAAAGTCAGTATTTTTGGCTTTTTTCGGCTTGTCGTCCTTGAAATGCAAAAGCATTCCTTCGTCCTTCGCACCAAAAACTTCTCAAAAATACAAGGCTTTCAGGTCGAAGAATTTAAACATAATAAAAATTGTTGTAAACAAGGCAAAAGCACAGTCAATCCTTAATGGATTGACGAGCATTTTAACGCGGTTTACGGCGATTTTTATATGTTTAAATCGGAGTTTGGATAGCATTTCAATGGCTATCATCCGCAGACGACGTTTGCACAGATTTTGACATTGAATTATTCCTTTATAAAACTTATCTTATGATAAATATGTAAACAAATCTTATTACATCTTGCATTGCAAACTAAATTTGTGATATAATTAATAAAATAGGTAAATTATAAATTCAGGAGAGCTTTTATGATAAATTTATTGTCAATAATACTCAGCATACCGGGGCTTTTTTTGGCACTTTCTATTCACGAATTTGCACACGGATATGCAGCATATCTTATGGGAGATAACACAGCAAAATATAATGGCAGGTTAAGCCTTAATCCTCTTAATCATCTTGATATTGCGGGTACACTGTGCCTTTTGCTTTTTCATTTTGGATGGGCAAAGCCTGTGCCTGTTAATCCATACAACTTTCGTGACCGCAAACGCGGCACAATAATAGTAAGCCTTGCAGGCCCGTTTGCAAACTTTGTGCTTGCCCTTGTGTGCACTGTCATTTACAAATTGCTTGCAAACTTTGTTTATGTAAGCCAGATAGCAGAATTTTTTTATTTGATATTTGTGTATGCAGCGGCAATGAATGTTGGTCTTATGGTGTTTAACCTTATACCAATTCCGCCACTTGACGGCTCAAAGGTACTTATGGAATTTTTGCCTGAGCGCTATCGTTTTAGTATGTACAATATTGAAAGATATTCGGGGATTATACTCCTTGTTCTTGTATGGACAAATGTTTTAACTCCTGTGCTCTCTACCATGCGAAATTGGGTATATGCATTAATTGAGCTTATAACATTTTTTATCTGATGGTGAATTTATGGAAAAACTGACGTTTAGGGTGCTTGATTTTGAAGGTCCGTTGGATTTGCTTGAGCATTTGATAAAAAAGAATAAACTTGATATTTGCACTGTGTCACTTATACAAATTACCGACCAGTATGTTGAGTATATCAACGCTATGAAAGAGATGGATTTGGAAATTTCGAGTGACTTTCTTGTGATGGCATCGGAGCTTTTGCTAATTAAGTCAAAGGCACTTTTGCCAAAGCATGAGGAGGATGACCAAGAGGATGATGCACAGCGCCTTACAGAAGCACTCAGAGAGCGCAGACGAATGAGAATTGTATCGGAAAAATTTCGCACAATGCAGTATGACGGCACATACTTCTTTTTTAAAAATGCGGAAAAAATGCCAAAAACAGACGAGAAAAGGCAAATCCCTAAGGGCAGTATAGACAAACTGTATAATGCATTTTTAACAGTACTCGAAAAAACAGAGAGGCGTGCCCCTCCGCCAAAGCGTAATTTTGACGGCATTGTGGGCAGGGAGCCTGCATCGGTAAAGGATAAGGCAAAGGTTCTTATACGCAAGCTCAAAAGTGAAAAAAAGGTTAAGTTTGAAAACATATTTTTTGGTGTAAAGTACAAAAACGAGGTTGTTGCCATATTTTTGGCGGTGCTTGAGCTAATGAAGCTTAACCGCATAAAGGTGTATGACACCGACGACAGCGTAATGCTTGAGCTTGACACTAACAGTGATAATCTTACCGATGACCAAATGTTAGAGAATTTTGATGGAGAAACACAAACAAATGAGAATTGATGAAATTGAAGCAATAGTTGAAGGCTTGCTTTTTGCAAGCGGTGAGGCAGTGCCTGTAAAAAGGCTTTGCGAGGTTACCGAAACGGACGAAAAGACAATGACAAGCCTTTTAAATATGATGAGTGACAAATATGATAACGATAATTCACGGGGGATACATTTAATTAGGCTGGAAGACAGTTATCAGCTTTGCACAAAAAGGGAATACTACGATTACATAAAAGCCCTTACCGAAAAAAAACGCCGTGCATCTCTTACAAATGCAGGCCTTGAGGTGCTTTCGGTAATTGCATACAATCAGCCAGTTACACGCAGTACCCTCGAATTTATACGAGGTGTAAACAGTGACGGAGCTCTTAACAACCTTATTGCAGCAGGTCTTGTGGAGGAGGTAGGCAGGCTTGACGCCCCCGGAAAGCCAATGCTTTTTGGCACAAGCGAAGAATTTTTGCGTGTGTTTAATTTGTCATCACTTTCGGAGCTGCCCGACGTTGACCTTGAGTACAATTTTGCAGGGCTCAACAATGAACTTGCAGATGACGAGGCGGAGCAAACTAGTCAAAGTGATGATGCAGCGAGTGGTTTTGAAATAAAAAAGTTTGATGGTGAAATAGTTGACGGGGAATAAACTATGATTTATTTGTATATTGTGCTTGCAGTTGTTGTATTGTTGTTGCTGTTTTTGCTGTTTGTGCCAATACGGCTTAATGCAGCGTATCAAAACAAAGATTATACTCTTGAGGTGTGTGTTGCAGGTATAAAGATAAACCTTAAAAAGTTTATAAACAAAGGGCGAGGCACCAAAAACAAAGAGGAAAAATCTGAGCAGCAGGAGCATGGAGAGCAAAAGCTTTTACACAAAATTAATGATATTTACAACAAGGTTGTCTATATAAAAAATGTGTATAATGCAAGCAGCAAGACAATAAGCAAACGGTTTATTACCCAAAATATAGAGGCATCCATTTGCTTTGGCACCTCCGATGCAGCTGTTACAGGTATGCTGACTGGTGCAATATGGGCACTAATGTATGAGCTTTTGGGGTTGCTCACTATATTGTCTGCGGTAGATAATCACAGCTTTAATGTTGACTCTGTTTATGACAGGTTTGCATTGGAAATAACAGCCAAAGTAACATTTAAAATAAAGCTGGTCAGCGTTATACGAATATTAATTACTGTTTTGTACAATCTAAAAAAGTATAAAAAAGCGCAGCATTAAATCTCACATACAAATAAATTTATATATTAAATAAATATACGAGGAGTGAAAAGCGATGTCAACACCAATAGAACAGCTTATGAGCGAAGCAATGAAAAATATAAAAGCTATGGTAGACGCCAATACAATTGTAGGTGATGTTATAACCACACCCGACGGAACTACCATAATACCCATTACAAGAGTATCGGTAGGCTTTGGTGCAGGCGGAAGTGAATTTGGTGCACGCCCTGAGGCAAACGGCGACAAAGGCAAAATGTTTGGAGGAGGCACCGGCGGCGGTATATCTATGAACCCTGTTGCATTTTTGGTGGTTACAAAAGACAGTGTGCGCATAATGCCTGTATCTACCACTATGTCAACAGTTGAGCGCATTGTAGACACAATGCCTGAGCTTATGGGCAAATTTAATGCCTTTGTAAGTGATATGGCAGATAGAAGGGCGAGCAAAAAGGAAAAAAATCAAAGCAGCACAACAATTGAACTTGATTAGTAATAATAAAATCACCTGTTTTATATAATTTAATTATGGCAGGTGATTTTTTTGATTTTTAAAAGCTTTACAAAGCTCAATTATATATCACTGATTTTGTGCTTAACATTGTGCCTTGCTTTGCTTTGTGTACCAAAAGTGCACGCTGTATCAACAAGCGCAGTGTCGGCAATTGTTATTGAAACATCGGGCAACTCTGTTATATATCAAAAAAATGCACACAAAAGGATGCCTATGGCAAGTACAACCAAAATAATGACTGCGCTTTGTGCAATAGAGGCAGGAAATATAGACCGCACCATAACTGTAGATGATAGGGCAGTAGGTATTGAAGGCTCGTCAATATATCTGGCAAAAGGGGAAAGGCTTACAATACGAGAGCTTTTGTACGGGCTTATGCTAAATTCGGGCAATGATGCAGCAGCAGCCATTGCATACGCAGTGTCAGGCTCAATAGAGGATTTTGCTGCTCTTATGAACCAAACTGCCCAAAAAATCGGCGCAAAAAATACCTGCTTTGAAAACCCCAGCGGATTAGATAGCAAAAACCATTATACCACCGCATACGATTTGGCAATTATAACTTCGTATGCACTTAAAATACCTGCATTTGCCGAAATTGTGGCTACATATAAAAAAACTATACCAAACGGCGACAAGGATTATGACAGACAGCTCAAAAACCACAACAAGCTGCTTAATATGTATGACGGATGCACGGGCGTAAAGACAGGATATACCAAAAAATGCGGCAGATGCCTTGTGTCAAGTGCCAAAAGGGATAATGTGGAGCTTGTTGCAGTGACTCTTAATGACGGTGATGACTGGAGTGACCATATAAAAATGCTTGATTACGGCTTTAAATGTGTAAAGAGCAAAACCATTGTCAAAAAGGGTGATTACATTGCTACAATTCCAGTTAAAGACGGGGCAGAGCCATATGTAAAGCTTGTGGCATCAGATGATGTAAATGTAACACTTATGGCAGACCAAAAATGCGAAGTGCAAATTAAATACGATATTCAAAGCGAGGCAATTGCTCCTGTAAATTATGGCTCTGTTTTTGGGCAGATGCATATTTTTGTAAATGGCAAAAAAGTCGGGGTTGCAGGGGCTTGTTCACAAAAAGCAATAGCTGCTGAGCAAAAGCACACAGTAGCAAATATTTATATTGTTTTGCTTGATTTGTGGACAGATATGATGTATAATTAAAACAATTTATACTAAGGAAGCAAAATTATATGATGGATTTTCATACACACACAAACAACTCTCTTGATTGCAAGCGCACTCTTGACGAGCTGTGCCAAATTGCTGTGCAAAAGGGTATAGGCGGTATTGCAGTGACAGACCATGCAGAAACATGGTATTTTGATGAGCACGATGTAATAAAAAATATATCAAATTGCATAGATGATGTAAACAGAGCAAAACAAAAATACCCCATAAAGATTTTTCAGGGTATAGAAATAGGCTCACCCCTTGATGACAAACAAAAAACAAAGGCTATGATGTCGCTTTGTGATTATGATGTTATACTTAATTCTGTTCATTGCGCAAAATACGGCAAAGTTGAGGGCAGCTTTGCGGCAATAGATTTTTCGCATTTGCAGGAGGATATAACAAAAGGGCTTGTTGATGTGTATTTTGACCAAGTTGCGCTCGTTGCGGCAAAAAGTGATTTTGATATACTTTGCCACATAACATACCCATTTAGGTACATTAATGGGAGATACTGTAAAAATATAGATGTTATGGAGTATCAAAGCCGAATATATGATATTTTTAAAATACTTATAAACAGGCAAAAATCTCTTGAAATCAATACGGCTTCAATAGGGGGAAAATATAAAGATTTTGATTGCTCCTGCCCTGATGAATATTTTATAAAAATGTATTACGATATGGGCGGCAGATTTGTAACTCTTGGCAGCGATACTCATACTTATACTGTGGCTAATGGCTTTAAACAGGTGGTACCGATGCTCAAAAAAATTGGCTTTGACAAAATAACATACTTTGAAAAAAGAAAAATGTTTTTTGAGTTTTTGTAAAATTAATTACAAAATTGAAATGTTAGACATTAATTAAATATATAATATAACAAACGATGCTGTCTCAAAATGAGACAGCATCGATTTTTTTAAATATCATTTGCAGTTAAATGCTCAAGTGATTGCCTTTTAACAGCCACATAGTCGCAACCGCCGCTTACCATTACAACGGGCGGAATTGCGAGCCTGTTGTAATTTGATGCCATAGAAAAGTTGTATGCACCTGTTGTGCAAACTGCAGCAATGTCGCCTCGCTGAGGCTTTGGAAGATAAATATTTTCCTGAATGATATCTCCGCTTTCGCAACATCTGCCAACCAGTGAGCAGTAAAATTGTGCATCTTCGTTCATTTTGTTTGCAATGTATGCAGTGTATTGCGAGCCATAAAGGGCAAATCGCGGATTGTCAGCCATTCCCCCGTCAACAGATACATAGTTTTTGTAGCCTGGTATTGTTTTAACTGTACCCACAGTGTAAAGGGTCATACCTGCATCTGCAACAATGCTTCTGCCGGGCTCCATAAGGATTTTTGGCACATCAATACCAAGTGATGCACATTTGAGCTTTATTTTGGTTGCAACCTGCTTTATATTTTGTTTAATATCGATGCAAGGGTCACTTTGTACATAGCGCACACCGTAGCCGCCACCCAAATCGAGCTGTTTTGCAATGTAGCCAAATTTGTCCTTTGCCTCGGCAATAAACTCAAGCATAATGTCCGAACCGCGAAAAAATGTGTCGGAGTCAAAAACCTGCGAGCCTATGTGGCAGTGAAATCCCACCAGCTCAATGTGAGATTTGCCAAGAGTATATTCAACCATATCTATGGCCTGACCTGTTTCAATTGCAGTGCCAAATTTTGAGTCTACCTTGCCAGTGTTTACCGCCTCGTAGGTGTGAGTGTCAATGCCGGGTGTAAGGCGCAGCAATATTTTTTGAATGGTGTTTTTGCCTGCTGCAATTTGCTCAATTGCGTCTACCTCTTCAATGTTGTCTACAACAAAATATCCAATGCCATTGTCTATGGCATAGCTTATATCCTCATCGGTTTTGTTGTTGCTGTGAAAATATGCATTGTCAAGTGTCATTCCTGCTTTGAGTGCAGTGTAAATTTCACCGCTTGACACCACATCAATGCCCATATTTTCGCTTGACACAATTTGGTATATCTTTTTAAAGGATGCCGCCTTGCTTGCAAAAAGAGGCAGTGCATTGCCGCCAAATGCCTCATTCATTGCATCTACATAAATGCGGCATTTTTCGCGGATTTTGTCTTCATCCATAATATAGAGGGGGGTTCCGTATTTTTTGGCAAGGTATGTTGTGTCAACACCGCCAAAATGCAACACGCCCTCTTTAACTGTAATGTTATCGCATATCATAAAATGATACTTCTCCTATTTGTAAAATTCGTGATATATAGCGTTGAGTGTAGCTTGGTAGTCTTGCTCGTCAACACCTATTATGATGTTGAGCTCACTTGAGCCCTGATCAATCATTTTGATGTTGATACCTGCATCGGATATAGAGTTAAACACTCTTGCAGCAGTACCCTTTGCTTTTACCATACCTCTTCCAACAACTGCAATAAGCGCCATACCATCTTCAATTACAACGCTGTCAGCATTTGTCTTTTTAAATATTTCGGAAACAAGGTCGTTTTTGATGTTTGCAATAGTGTCTGTTGCCACAACAAATGTCATTGTGTCAATGCCCGATGGGAAGTGCTCAAATGATACTCCAAATCTTTCGAGTACTTCAAGTGCTCTGCGTACAAAACCTACTTCGGAATTCATCATACCTTTTTCAATAGAAATGGTCGAAAATCCCTTTTTGCCTGCAATACCTGTAATAACAGTTTTGATTTCGTCGGTAGACGGAACAATCATAGTGCCGTTGTCTTTTGGAGCATTTGTGTTTCGGATGTTTATTGGTATGCAAACCTCTCTTACAGGGAATATTGCATCCTCGTGCATAACGGTTGCACCCATATATGAAAGCTCACGCAACTCTTTGTATGTAATTGTTTCAATAACTTTTGGATTGTCAACACATCTTGGGTCAGCCATAAGCATTCCCGATACATCTGTCCAGTTTTCGTATATTTTTGCACCAACAGAGCGGGCAACAATTGAGCCTGTAATGTCAGACCCCCCGCGCGAAAATGTTTTGATGGTTCCGTTAGGCATACAGCCGTAAAAACCAGGCACAACTGCATGGCTGTGCTTTGCAAGAATTACAGCGAGTGTTTCGTATGTTTTTTTGGTGTCGAGCACGCCCGATTCATCAAAAAATATGCCTGTTTCAGCATCAACAAATTCGTAGTTGAGGAATTTTGCAAGAATCATTGAGTTGAGATATTCGCCACGGCTTGCAATGTAGTCACGGCCTGCATGGTGAACAATAGCCATTTTTATTTTGTCAAATTCCTCCTGAAGCGAAAAGCCCTGAATACCCAAATCTTTTATAATGCCGTTGTATCGTTGCTCAATTTTTGCAAAAGCCTCGTCAATGTTCTTTTTTTCCTTGGCAAGTATGTAGCAGTCATAAAGCATATCTGTTACTTTAATATCGCTACTATCTCTTTTGCCTGGGGCAGATGCAACAACATATCGTCTTGATGAGTCGCTTTTAATTATTTCGGCAACCTTGCGAAACTGATTTGCGTCGGCAAGAGAGCTGCCGCCAAATTTTACTACTTTTATATCCATTTAATTAAATCTCCTTAAAATTAAGATTATGTTTTTTCATTTCATCAAACAACACTTTTTTGTGTGCATCTTCCATAGGAGTAAGAGGGAGCCTGAGGTAATTTTGGCCAAAGCCCATAGCCGCAGTTGCAGCCTTTACAGGTATAGGGTTAACCTCGCTAAACAGCGCATTTACAAGGTCCAAAAATCCAAGCTGAATATCACATGCACCTTTTACATCGCCTGCAAAAAACTTGTCGCAAAGCTCAACTGTCTTTTTGGGCATTATGTTTGATATAACCGAAATTACACCTTTGCCTCCAAGTGACATAATTGGCACAATCTGGTCGTCGTTGCCTGAGTAAATGTCCATTTTGTCGCCAACAAGTGATGCAAGCTTTGCAATTTGCGAAATGTTGCCGCTTGCTTCTTTAATGGCAACAATGTTTTTGCATTTACAAAGCTCGAGGCATGTTTCGGGGAGCAGGTTTACACCAGTTCGTGACGGAACATTGTAAAGTATAATGGGTTTGTCAACCGAATTTGCAACTGCAGTGTAAAGTGCAACAAGGCCTTTTTGTGTTGCTTTGTTGTAGTATGGTGTAACAAGCAGGAGTGCATCTGCACCAACCTTGCATGCATACTGCGAAAGCTCTATTGCATATGCCGCATCATTGCTGCCTGTGCCTGCAATTACAGGTACTCTGCCGTTTACCTTTTGTACTGCAAATTTAATTGCCTCTTTGTGTTCTTCATCGGTAAGGGTAGAGCTTTCACCTGTTGTACCGCATACAACAATTGCATTAATGCCCTCTGATATTTGCCATTCAATAAGCTTTTCAAAGCTTTCCCAGTCGATACCATCTTTGGTAAGGGGTGTTACAATTGCAGTTGCAACGCCTGTAAATACTGTGTTTTTCATAAAAAATCACTCCAATTAATATTTTATGTATGAGGTTAATCATACATTTTACTTTTTGCGGAATTTAAACACTAAAAAGGATAGCCTCAAGGCTATCCTATACGTGTACAAAATACAAGTGTAAGATAGCACTCCGCTAATTGCGACAGCAAAACAAATATTATTTTGTTTTGCCAGACAAGCCCTGGCTAAGAGCTCTCTTCGGCACCTGCACCTTTTTGCACTGCAACGCTTTGCCACAGCTTACACAATGCATACTCATTACACAATGCACCTCTATCAACAAAAGTATTATATCATTATATATGCAATTTGTCAATGTAAATAACACATTTTATTTGTATTTTTTAAAGTACGGAGTTATTCAACTGTAACCGATTTGGCAAGGTTTCGCGGCTTATCCACATCAAGACCTTTTGCGGTGGACACATAATATGCAATAAGCTGCAGGGGGATTGCCGACACAACAGGTGTAAACAGCTGGTTTGTGTGCGGGATGTTTATTGTGTGGCAGTAGTTTGTATTACTCATATTTTGGGCAGTAATACCTATTACATAAGCACCTCGTGTTATAACCTCTTTTATGTTAGATGCCATTTTGGGTTCGAGCTGTTTGTTTGTGGAAATTGCAATAACTACAGTCCCTTTTTCAATAAGAGCAATTGGGCCGTGCTTAAGCTCGCCGCCTGCATACGCTTGGGAGTTAATGTATGATATTTCTTTAATTTTAAGCGAGCCTTCCATTGCAACTGCATAGTCAAGGCCGCGCCCCAAAAAAAACATACTGCTTTGTTTTGTAAGGTCAACACTCATTTTTGCAATTTGCTGCTCACATTTTAGCACTTGTTCAATTTTGTCGGGTATTTGGAGTAAGTCGTCTTTGTAATTTTGTAGTTGCTCATTTGTAAGTGTGCCTTTTGTTTGGGCAAAAAACAGGGCAAGTGTGTACATTGCAACAAGCTGAGTTGTGTATGCTTTTGTAGATGCAACTGCAATTTCGGGGCCTGCGTGTGTATAAAACACAAAATCCGCCTCGCGCGATAAAGTGCTGCCCACAACATTTGTAATTGCAAGTATTTTGGCTCCCTTTTGTTTTGCAAGGCGGGCAGCTGCAAGAGTATCGGCAGTTTCGCCCGACTGGCTCACAACAACCAAAAGAGTGTTTTTGTTTATTATCGGGCCTCTGTATCTGAATTCCGATGCAATGTCGGTTTCGACAGGTATGAGCGCAAGCTGCTCAATTGCGGTTTTGCCAACCAAACCTGCATGGTATGCTGTGCCGCATGCAACAATGTATATTTTTTGTATTGCTTGTGCCTGCGTTTTGTCAAAGCCGTCAAAATTAACTGGCTTATCCTTTATAATTCTGCCTGCCAGTGTATCACGCACTGCTTTTGGCTGCTCGTGAATTTCTTTAAGCATAAAGTGGTCGTAGCCTGATTTTTCGGCTGCATTGTCATCAAATGTAACATTAAATATACCCCGTGTAATTTCCTGCATATCTTTTGTGTATATTTTGCATTTGTCTTTTTTGAGCACAACATATTCGTTGTCCTCAAGCAGATATATGCTCCGTGTTTGTTTGAGTATTGCAGGGATATCCGATGCAATAAATTTTTCGTCATCCTTAAGTCCTATAATTAGCGGGCTGTCTTTGCGTACTGCAATCATTGTGCCTGGCTCACTTTGGCAAATAACACATATTGCATAGCTGCCTGTTAGCTTTTGAGTGGCTTTGATAACTGCATCAAGCAAATCGCCCTTGTAGTACATACTTATAAGGTTTGGTATAACCTCTGTATCTGTTTGGGACTTAAATGAAACCCCTTTTTTTGTAAGCTCTGTGCGCAGCTCCTCGTAGTTTTCAATAATTCCGTTGTGTACAACAGCAATTTTGCCGTCAAAGCTTAAATGAGGGTGCGAATTTACATCTGATGGAGCACCGTGTGTAGCCCATCTTGTATGTCCAATACCCATAGTGCCGTCTACATCTGTTTTTGCTGCGGCTTTTATTAAATTGGCAAGTCTGCCCTTAACTTTGCAGCATTTAATTTCGCCGTCAAGTATGGCAATACCTGCGGAGTCGTACCCGCGGTACTCCAGCTTTTCAAGGCCGTCAAACAAAATTGGGGCGGCACTGCGATTGCCAATGTAGCCAACAATTCCACACATAAAATTTTCCTCCAAATTAATTTAGGGATATATTTGTACATCAAAAAATCTGTTATTACAAAGTATCCCCAGTTATAAAAATTTAACACGTCACAATTTGTTTGTGGCAACCGCATTGTCATCAAAAAAGCTGTTGCTTGACTTTGATATATGTTTTTTGTTAAAATATTTTTAGCTATTAACAAAGGAAGGATATAAAATGTCACTTGAGTTTGAAACAAGGATAGAAAGCTATGATGTTCACCCAAATAATAATGCACGATTAAGCGCTTTGTTTAAGTTTTTTCAAAAGGTTGCGGGTGATGATATGGATTCAACAGGGCTTACATATGATATTTTGCGCCAAAAAAACATTGTGTTTGTGCTCACCAAAATGAATATAAAGTTTTATGACGATATACATACCTATGACAATGTAAAAATTATCACACGCCCGCGTGGCTGCAAAGGAGCAAGCTACATCAGGGATTATGATGTGTATGTAAATGGCAAAAGAGTTGCCTATTGCACATCACACTGGGCAATTATTAATTTTGAAAGCCGAAAGCTGCTCCGACCTGCAACAATTGCCAAAGATTTTAATTTAAAAGACGACCTTAACGATATTGTAAAAATAGACGACAAAAAAATCCGTGTAAACCACGAACTGATCCAAAAAACAGATGTTCGCAAGGTGTATTATTCCCATATAGATAAAAATGAGCATATGAATAATACATTTTACGCCGATATTGTTTATGATTATGCACCGTTACAATTAAAAGATTGTTTTAAAGGCAAACAAATTGTAATTCAGTACACCACCGAAATAAAATGCGGTGACCAGATGCAAATTTACTCAGGATATATTGATGACGGCTTTGCCGTTGTTGCAAAAAATCTTGACACAGGCAAGGATATTTTTACTGCATTAATACATTAAAATTTGTGATAAAAACCACTTGGCAACGCACCCCTTAACAGGGATGTTTCAAGTGGTTTATATGTTTGTGCCCTTTGGCAATATTATTTTGTTTTTGTCACTTTTGGGTATTTTTGAATTGTTCATAACCGAGGCGTACTTTATAGTGCCTCCGCCAAAGCGGTTGTTTATGAGCTCCATTGTGTCCTCGGCTCTATTTTCCTTTTCCTCTTTTTGAGCGTCATAAAAAAGCGATGTCTGGCTGCCGTAACTGTCGTAAACAAGGTTTGTGGCCCTTACTGTGACCGACCTTACAGGGCGGTTGCCTTTGTGATTTAAAAAAAACAAATCCATAGCGGCCTTTAACATTTGCCGCATACTGACGGTGGGTGAACTAAGCTTGCACTGACAGTCATGAAATTCAAGATTGGAATATTTAATTGTAAGTGCAACCCCTCCTGCCTTTGCTCCGCACTCGCGCAGCCTGTGGGACACCTCCTGCAAAAGGTACAAAATCACATTTTTAACCTCGGTATTGCTGTTTAAATCGGCTGTGCAGGTGATGCCGTGGCCAATGCTTTTTGCAGTGTGGGTGTAATCCTGATCGGTCACTGTTTGGCACTCAAAGCCGTTGGCATAGTTGTAAAGCATAGCCCCCCATTTGCCCAGCCTGTGCTGCAAAACCTCCACAGGTGCATTTGCAATGTCGCCTATAGTAAATATGCCCATAGATGCAAGCTTTTTTAAAGTGGAGCTCCCCACACCCAAAAGCTCGTTTGCCTTAAGGGGCCACACAATGTTTTTGTAGTTTTGGCTGGTAATAACAGTTACCGCATCTGGCTTTTTAAAATCGCTGCCAAGCTTTGCAAAAATCTTGTTAAACGAAACACCAACCGAAACTGTCAGCCCTGTTTCATCCTTTACAGCTTTGCGAATGGAGTGGGCAATGCTTACTCCGCTGCCAAAAAGCCTTGTGCTGCCTGTAACATCAAGCCAGCACTCATCCATGCCATAGGGCTCTATCTGATTTGTGTAACGCTTGTAAATCTCGCGCACTATGTTGGAATATTTTGCATATTCGCTAAAGGTGGGCGGTACAATTACAAGCTCGGGGCACTTTTTTTGTGCTTCCCAAATTGCTTCACCCGTTTTTACACCCATAGCCTTTGCCCTGCCGTTTTTGGCAAGCACAATGCCGTGACGGTCCTCTTTGCTTCCGCAAACGGCAACATACATGTTACTTAGCTCTGGGTGTATTAAGCACTCTACCGATGCATAAAAATTATTTAAATCGCTGTGAAGAATTATTCTTTCTTTCATAATATACAATTCCTTTAAATTACATATTCAGCAATATGGTATTGACAAAGTGAGAATTGTGTTGTACAATAGACGAGAACATAAGTTCACATTTATTATAATCAATAATATTATGTTTGTCAACTTATTTTGGAGGTGTAAATTATGTTATTTGGTGAAAAGTTAAAGCAGTTGCGTACAAATGCCAATATGTCGCAGGAGCAACTTGCAAAAGAGCTTGGTATTACACGCCGCAGCATAGTATATTACGAAACTTCACTACGATACCCAAAAAAGAGGGAGATACTTACAGGTATTGCCAAAATTTTTGGAGTGGCTGTAGACTATCTTGTTTCGGACAGAGAGGATTTTATTATTGCCGCAGGCGAAAAGTACGGAGTATCGGGAATTAACGATGCAAATGAGCTTGTTGCACAAATAGGCGGGTTGTTTGCAGGCGGCAGCCTCAATGATGACGACAAAGACAAGGTGTTTAGAGCAATAACCGACCTTTACTTCGAATCAAAAGAGATTAACAAAAAATACAGCAATAAGTAATGAGGTGAAACAATGAACTGTGGGCAAATATATAAAATTGCAAATCGTCTTATAAAATGGTATGGCACATCAAATCCTTTTGAGCTTTGTGCTCATATGGGTGTAAATGTGCGTTATGCCGACCTTGGTACATTAAAGGGGATGTACAAATATATAAAACGCAATTATTTTGTAGTAATAAACAACAAGCTTAGCAGGCGCACTCAGCTTTTGGTGTGCTGCCACGAGCTGAGCCATCATATACTTCATCGTGATGTGTCTAAAAATTCTATGCTGTGGGACAATATGCTTTTTGACAAAAGCATAGGCATAGAGCACGAGGCAAATATGCTTGCTGCCGAAATACTTATGTCGGACGATGAGGTGTTTGAGCTTGTAATGAATGGCAAAAGTGCAGGTGAAATAGCAGCTATTCTTGAAACAAGTGTCAATTTTGTAAAGCTTAAGGCGCATTGTATGAAAATGCGCGGATACAATTTTGAAGGTGATTTTGAAGTTGACCCCAACTTTTTGTCGGGTAAAATTTAAAAATAAATGTTGTTATTATTTTTGTTTTGTGATATACTATATAAAAATTGTTACACAAAGGAATGATGCAAATGAGCGAATGTTCACACGACTGCTCAAGCTGCAGTCAGACTTGTGCAGATAGGGACAAAAAAAGCTTTTTGGCTGAGCCCAATAAAAAAAGCAATATAAAAAAGGTTATAGGTATTGTCAGCGGCAAAGGCGGTGTTGGCAAATCGATGGTAACATGTATGATGTCGGTGCTTATGAACCGAAAGGGCTACACAACCGCTGTGCTTGATGCCGATATTACAGGCCCGTCGGTGCCAAAGGCTTTTGGCATAACGCAAAAAGCATACGGCGATGACGATGGCATATACCCCCAAGAGAGTAAATGCGGCACAAAGGTAATGAGTATAAACCTTTTGCTCGAAGATACAACCGACCCTGTTGTGTGGAGAGGCCCTGTTATAGGCGGCACTGTTAAGCAGTTTTGGACAGATGTTGTGTGGGATGATGTAGACTATATGTTTGTAGATATGCCTCCGGGTACGGGAGATGTACCTCTTACGGTGTTTCAGTCGCTTCCTGTTGACGGCATAATTATTGTTACATCGCCTCAGGAGCTTGTTTCGATGATTGTTGAAAAGGCTGCAAAAATGGCAAAGCTTATGGATATACCTGTTTTGGGCATAGTTGAAAATATGTCATATTTTGAATGCCCCGACTGCGGAGCACGCCACAGCATTTTTGGCAGCAGCAGTATAGATAATCTTGCCACAAGGCTCGGCATAGGCAATGTGGCAAAACTGCCGGTAAACCCGCAAATTGCGGCTCTTGCCGATGGCGGTGCAATAGAAGATTTTGACGGCAACTGGCTTGATGATATGGCAAATATGATTGAAAAAATGTAACATTTTAATAAAACTTTATTAAAGTGATATTTTTTTCTTGACAAAAAAAACCAAAAACGATATAATTAAAAAATAACTAATGTAGCAGTGCGTTACATAACAAACGTACAGCATTACATTCTGAAAAAGTGCAATGGGGTGCGGATATGGTATATCTGTGCCTTTTTTGTTTATTCAACCAATGTATTACAAGGAGGAATTCTTATGACAATGATGGATTATATGCCCTTTGTGGTGCTTGCAGTTTCTGTTATTGCCCTTGTTTATTCGGCAATTCAGTACTCAAGTGTAAAGAAAAGGGATGAAGGCACCGACAAAATGATTGAAATCGGCAAAAAGATACGCACAGGTGCCATGGCATATCTTAAACGCCAGTACAAAACTGTTGGCATTTTTTTTGCAGTTATATTTGTGCTTTTGTGCATTATAGCAACTCTGGGCTATGTTACCTGGTTTGTGCCTTTTGCATTTATAACCGGCGGATTTTTTTCGGGGCTTTCGGGCTTTATTGGCATGAAAATTGCCACATATGCAAACACACGTACTGCAAATGCTGCACGTGACGGGCTCAATTCGGGCCTTAAGGTTGCATTTTCATCGGGTACCGTTATGGGCTTTGCAGTGGTAGGCCTTGGACTTTTTGATATTACACTGTGGTTTATTATTTTAAAATATATTTTTAATCTTGCTATAGATGAAGTTATGATGTCGCTCCTTACCTTTGGTATGGGTGCAAGCTCAATGGCTCTTTTTGCAAGAGTGGGCGGTGGTATTTTTACCAAAGCAGCCGATGTAGGCGCCGACCTTGTGGGCAAGGTGGAGGCAGGTATCCCTGAGGATGACCCCCGCAATCCTGCTTGTATTGCCGATAATGTAGGCGACAATGTAGGTGATGTTGCAGGTATGGGAGCCGACCTTTATGAGTCGTATGTAGGCTCTATATATTCATCAGGTGCTCTTGCAGTAGCAGCGGGCTTTGGCTTTAACGGTGCAATAATACCTATGCTTATTGCGGCAGTTGGTATTATAGCTTCTATTATAGGTACGGCATTTGTAAGCACAAAAGAGGGTGCAAGCCAGATTAAGCTCCTCGGCTCGCTTCGACGAGGCACATATATCAGCAGTATACTTTCTGCAATAGGTGCAGCTGTTGTTATATACTTTGCACTGCCCAATAATTTTGAAATTTTTTGGGCGGTAGTTTCGGGCCTTGCTGCAGGTGTGCTTATAGGTTACTTTACCGAGTATTACACATCCGATTCCTACAAGCCCACACAAGCACTCTCAGGTTCATCCAAAACAGGCAGTGCCACAATTATTATAGACGGCCTCGCTCTTGGTATGAAGTCTACTGCAATACCTGTTATTATAATTGGTATTTCGGTGCTTGTGAGCTACTGGATATCAGGCGGATTTTCGGGTGCCGAAAATGCATTTGCTCTTGGCCTTTACGGAGTAGGTATTTCGGCAATCGGTATGCTTTCTACATTGGGTATTACTCTTGCAACAGATGCTTACGGCCCTGTTGCAGATAACGCAGGCGGCATTGCCGAAATGGCAGGCCTTGACAAGTCGGTTCGCAATCGCACAGACGCTCTCGATTCTTTGGGCAATACAACTGCAGCAACAGGCAAGGGCTTTGCAATAGGCTCTGCAGCACTCACTGCACTTGCTCTTATTGTTTCGTATACCGACAAGGTAGGCACTTATGACTTTAATTTTAACTTAAATCTTACCAATCCTACAGTCCTTATAGGCTTGTTTGTAGGGGCTATGCTTCCGTTTTTGTTTTCGGCATTTACAATGTCGGCAGTAGGCCGCTCTGCCGAAAAGGTTGTGCTTGAGGTACGACGCCAATTTAAAGAAATTGCAGGCCTTATGGATGGCAAAGCGGATGCAGATTATGAAAAATGCGTAGATATATGCACACAGGCATCCCTCAAAGAGATGATTTTACCTGCGGCAATAGGTATTATTGCTCCTATAAGCGTTGGCCTTATATTAGGCCCCAACGGCGTTGTTGGTATGCTTGCAGGTGCTCTTGTTTCGGGCTTTGTGCTTGCTATAATGATGGCAAACTCGGGCGGAAGCTGGGATAATGCCAAAAAATATATCGAAGCAGGAAATTTTGGCGGCAAAGGAAGCGAAAATCACAAAGCTGCAGTTGTTGGTGATACAGTAGGTGACCCATTTAAAGATACTGCAGGCCCTTCGGTAAATATTTTAATCAAGCTGCTCAGCACAGTGTCCATTGTGTTTGCAATGGTGGTTGTAAAATTCCATCTGTTCAGCTAAAAATCAAAAAATCCTCTGCAAAAATCAAGCAGAGGATTTTTTGATTTTTATAATAAACTTATCTTAAGATAAATACACGAATATTGTACAATCCCTATGTCATACTGTTGAACTATGGAGGGATTATGTTGAAAAATCGTATAATTGCATTTGTTGTATTTGCGTGCGTTTTACTTGGTTCGTTTACTTGCTTTGCAAAGGGCGATACAATGGGGCTAAGCAGCCCTTCGGCATTGCTTATGGAGCAATCCACAGGCAAAATACTTTACGAAAAGGATATTCACAGCAAGAGGCCGCTTGCCAGCGTTACCAAAATTATGACAATGCTGCTTGCAATGGAGGCTATAGATGCAGGCAAATTTACATATGATGATATGATAACAGGCTCTGCATATGCAAAGAGTATGGGAGGCTCTACCATATTTTTGGATGAGGGCGAGCAGATTTCGGTGCGTGATATTTTAAAGGGTATTGCTGTTGCATCGGGCAATGATGCGGCAGTTGCCATGGCAGAGCACATAGCAGGCTCCGAAGACAATTTTGTGGCAATGATGAACGAGCGTGCAAAACAACTGGGTATGAACAACACAAATTTTGCAAACAGCAACGGTTTGCCTGCCGACAACCACTATTCCACAGCATACGACATTGCCCTTATGAGCCGCGAGCTTATGAAACACGAGGGTATATTTGACTACACAACAATATGGATGGATTCTCTTAGAAATGGTGAATTTACACTTTCAAACACAAACAAGCTCATTCGTTTTTACGATGGTGCAACAGGGTTAAAAACAGGCTCTACCGATGAGGCAAAGTTTTGCATTTCTGCCACTGCAAAGCGCAATGGTATGCATCTTATTGCAGTAATAATGGCAGCACCAACATCAAAGGAGCGGCAAAAGGATGCATCCACACTGCTTAACTACGGATTTTCCAACTATGCACTTCACACCTGTGCATCAAAAGGTGAGAGTGTGGATAATATACACATAGCAAAGTCGGCATCAGATACCACACAAATTTTGTGCGCAGAGGATGCAACATATTTGTATAACAAAAGCACCACGCCGCAAATTTCGAGGGAGATAGTTTTAAACAATAATATGAATCCTCCCTATAAGGCGGGCGACAGTGCAGGTGAGATGATTATAAAAAATGCAGACAGCCAAATTGCAAAGGTACCTCTTGTTTTTGCAACCGATGTAAATAAACTGAGCCTTTTTGGCACTCTTGGCAAATTGCTTGACAATTGGGTAAACATTTAGTGTACAATAAAAACAGCAAAAGATTTTTGCTTAAGGCAAAATTCTTTTGCTGTTTTGTTTTAAAATGGTTTAAAGCCTTATTTGCTTGCCAAAAATGCATTGATTTTAGCAACCAGTTCGTCACAGTCTACGCCATGTACCATACATGCCTGCTCAACCGATTCACCGCTTGCAGATGGGCATCCAAGGCAGTGCATACCTATTTCCAAAAAGAATGGAGCTGTTTCGGGGTCCAATCTCAAAACATCCATAATAATAGTATCTTTTGTAATTTGTGCCATTAATATCACCTCCAACAATGGTATTATAATATAAATTAAAACAAATTTCAATATGTTATTCAATTAAATTTAGGTTTACATTTTTATGTTATTTGATACTTACAAAAATGTGGATAATGTGGATAAAATTGTGGATAGTTTGTTTTTTCACATTTTTTATGTTCATAACACGACATAATAATGTTAAATTATTGTTTATTTTACAAAAATTGGTTAACATAACAATTACAAAACAATTATGCACAATAACAAATTTGACATAATTAGTTAATTGTGCAATAATAAAAATATAAAACTAAAGGAGCTGGCTTTATGTCAAACATATGGAAAGGCCAAAAAGTGTTTTTGAGATGTGCAAATGAAAGTGATGCAATTTTGTACGTTGATAAAAACGGCAACCACAATACAAATACCGAAAAGCTTTTTGAAAAAATAGAAATGCCATATTCATTAGATGATTGCCGCCGCATTATTGCAAAAATCAACAGTGAAAATGAAGGCAGCGACAACTACCTTTTTACTGCGGTGGGCGAGGATGGCACGCCTATAGGGCAAATTATCACCTTTGATTGCGACAGGCGTATGGGTTGCTTTAAATTTGGCTTGTTTTTTGCCGAGTCAATTCGCGGCAAGGGTTATGCATCGGAGGCAGTAAAAATTATGCTCCGTTACTATTTTAATCAGCTGCGCTACCACAAGGCAAATGTGTATATTTATGATTTTAATGTTGTGTCGCAAAAGTTTCATCAAAAGCTTGGGTTTAAAAAAGAGGGAGTTCTGCGCGAGGTTGCATATATAGACGGAAAATATGTTGACGCAGTATACTATGGAATAACAGAATATGAGTTTAAACAAAATAGCTGACCAAAAGTCAGCTATTTTTTGATTAATTAATAAAAAAGGATTTTTATGCCAAATGGCGAATAATAGTTTTAGATAATAATGGAAAAGGTGTGTGTGTATGAACATAAGACAAATGCGCGAACAATTGGAAAGTCAAACCTTGTCGCCTCTTGCACAGCTTAGTGCAAACAGCAAAGGCAGAGAGCGGTACGAGGAGCCGTGCGAGCTGCGCACCGAATATGCAAGAGACCGTGACAAAATCATACATTGCAAGTCATTTAGGCGGCTAAAGCACAAAACGCAGGTGTTTATATCGCTTGACAACGACCATTACCGAACCCGCCTTACTCACACTCTTGAGGTGAGCCAAATTGCCCGCACCATTGCAAGAGCACTTATGCTCAATGAGGATTTGGTTGAGGCAATAAGCCTTGCTCACGATTTGGGGCACACTCCTTTTGGCCACTCGGGCGAGAGAGCACTCGACAAAATTGCCCCTGGAGGCTTTAGACACTACGAGCAGAGCCTAAGAGTTGTAGACAAGCTCGAAAAAGACGGGACGGGGCTTAATTTAACATGGGAGGTTCGCAATGGCATACTGTGCCACACAGGCGACAATGTTGCCGATACCTGCGAAGGTATTATTGTAAAATTTGCCGACCGTTTTGCATACATAAACCACGATATTGACGATGCAGTGCGTGCAGGTGTAATATCGGGTGAGGATATACCCAAAGATTTTATTGAAATTTTGGGGCAAAACCACTCTGGCCGTATAAATACGCTTATTTCGGACATAGTAAGCGAAAGTGCAAAAAATCAAAAAATTTGTATGAGCGACCATATACTTGGTGCTATGACGGGGCTGCGCAATTTTATGTTTGAGCATGTGTATCAGCGACTTGGACAGAGGGATTATCAGGCAGAGCACATTATTCACAAACTGTACGAATACTTTATGAAGTATCCCGAAAAAATGCCCGCCGAATACACAAGACTTTTGGATTTTGAACAAAAGCATACTGCGGTATGCGATTACCTTGCAGGTATGACAGATATATATTGCGTAAACTATTTTAAAAAATTGTTTTTGCCAATTTAAAGGAATTGAGCAAAAAATGTCGAAAAATGTATTAGTAGGATTATTAAAGAAGGGAGAATTACTATGCCTATGATTCCTGAGTATATAATACAGGAAGTAGCGGAAAAAAATGATATATACGATGTTGTGTCAAAGTATGTGCACTTAAAAAAGGCAGGTAATTCTTATGTTGGTCTGTGCCCGTTTCACAACGAAAAAACGCCGTCATTTTCTGTTTCGCCTCAAAGAGGAGTGTTTCATTGTTTTGGCTGCAATGCAGGCGGAAATGTTATTTCGTTTGTTATGAAGATGGAAAATATGCCGTTTTATGAGGCAGTAAAAAAGCTTGCCGAAACAGCAAACATAAACCTGCCGCAAAATTCATCGTACAGCAGCGAGGACGCAGCAAAGCTCAAGCAAAAAAAGGAGCTGCTGCTGCAAATCAACAAAGATGCTGCACAGTTTTTTTATAACAATTTAAAAACAAGTCAAAAGTGTATAGATTATCTAAAAAACAGGCAGCTTACCGGTGAAATAGCCAAAAAATTTTGGCTTGGGTTTGCCCCTGACAGCTGGAATATGCTTTTTGACCACCTTAAGCAAAGCGGCTACACCGAATCGGATATTTTTGACGCAGGGCTTATAAAGAGGCACGAGTCGGGGCGGTACTACGATATGTTCCGCAACAGACTTATAATTCCTATATTTGATGTCAATAATAATATAATAGCCTTTGGCGGCAGAGTGTTTGACGACAGCAAGCCAAAATATCTCAATTCGCCCGAGAGCACAATATTTTCAAAAAGCAAAAACTTGTATGGTATAAATATTGCAAAACATTCAAAAAGGGATTTTGTGCTGCTTACCGAGGGGTATATGGACACTATTGCCCTTATGAAAAGCGGGTATCTCAATTCGGTTGCAACTCTTGGCACCGCACTTACAAGCAATCAGGCAAAATACCTTGCAAACAATTTTAAAGAGGTTGTTATATGCTACGATGGCGACAATGCAGGCAGGCAGGCACGCAAGCGTGCAATTACCGTGCTGCGCGAGCACACTGTTAAAATTAGTGTAATAGATATGGGGCAGTATAAAGACCCCGACGAATTTATTGCCAAAAACGGAGTTGACAGGTTTAATGTTGTATTGTCAAATCGCAAGGCGGATATGGAATATATTATGCTCGACCTTGAGCACAGCTACAACCTTAGCGACCACCGCGAGCTTGTTTCGTACACCGACGAGGTGCTCCAATACTTTAAGCTGATACAATCCAGTGTAGAGCAGGATGTGTATATAAATATGCTGTCAGCTAAAACAAAGGTTTCGGTAAATGCTCTTTATTCGCAGCTCGGCATATCAAAGGCAAAGGCGTCAACGCCTGCAAAATCGGCAGTTACCGACCCGTTGCTTTTGCAACTCAAAAAGCCCAAAAACAACAGTGCTCTAAACAACGCAAGGGAATTTTTGCTGTCACTTATTATATTTAACAAAAATGTGTATAATAAGCACAAAGACAGCATAACTGACGAGTTGTTTGAGCTTGATATTCACAAAAAGCTGCTTTCGTACATAAAAAAGTGTTACGAAACAGACGGAAATGTGAGCACATATAAAATTACTGCACACTTTTCGGACGATGAGCAAAGTGATGCATACTCAAGGATATTGTCACTTGACAATCAACCGGAGGATACCCAAAAGGCATATGATGATTATATGAAAATTATATCATCCGAAATGCAAAAAAATATGGCAAAAAACTTAGCTGTAGCGGGTGGCGACCTTGAAAAACTAAATGATTTACTCAAAAGAAAAGGATAGAAAAGAGAGAGTGGGGTTTGTACTATGGCAAAAAAACAAAACGAAAATGAATCAGCAATATCACAGCAGCAAGTTCAGCTGAATGAACAAAATAAAATGAAATTTGTTACAGAGCTTATTGAGCTTGGCAAAGCAAGAGGTGTGCTCTCGTACAAGGACATTATGGACAAGCTTGCCGAAATTCATATGGAGCCGGCGCAGATGGAAGCTATATATGAGATTCTTGAATCCAACAACATTGAGGTTGTTGAAAATCTTGAGCGTGAGCTTGACGAAATTCAGGAAAATGAGGAAGAAATTGACCTTTCTGTACCTGAGGGCATTGGCCTTGACGACCCTGTAAGAATGTACCTTAAGGAAATTGGTAAGGTTCCGCTTTTGTCTGCTCAGGAGGAAATTGTTTTGGCAGAGCAAATGCACTCTGGTGACGAAAGGGCAAAAAAACGCCTTGCCGAAGCAAACCTTCGACTTGTTGTAAGTATTGCAAAAAGGTATGTAGGCAGAGGCATGCTGTTTCTTGACCTTATTCAGGAGGGCAACCTTGGACTTATCAAAGCAGTAGAAAAGTTTGACTACACAAAGGGCTACAAGTTTTCTACCTATGCAACATGGTGGATCAGGCAGGCTATTACCCGTTCTATTGCTGATCAGGCGCGAACAATCCGAATTCCTGTTCATATGGTGGAAACCATCAACAAGCTCATACGCGTGTCGCGTCAGCTCCTGCAGGAAAAGGGCAGAGAGCCTAAAGTAGACGAAATTGCGCAAGCAATGAATATGAGTGAGGACAGAGTGAGGGAAATTATGAAAATTGCTCAGGAGCCTGTATCTCTCGAAACACCAATCGGTGAGGAGGAGGACAGCATCCTTGGTGATTTTATCCCCGATGGCGATGCTCCTGCCCCTGAGGACAAGGCTGCATATATGCTGCTTAGAGAGCAGCTTATAGATGTGCTCGACACTCTTGCTCCAAGAGAAGCAAAGGTGCTAAAGCTCCGCTTTGGCCTGGAGGACGGCAGGGCACGCACACTTGAAGAGGTTGGCGGCGAGTTTAATGTTACAAGAGAGCGTATTCGTCAGATAGAGGCAAAGGCTCTGCGCAAGCTCCGCCACCCAAGCAGAAGCCGCAAGCTCAAGGATTTTCTTGAATAATAAATGATAATTTAATAAAGAAGGTCGAAAAATGAAAATTTTATTAGTAGATGATGAAAAAGTAATTGTCAAAGCAATGAAGTTTAATTTTGAACGTGAAGGCTATGCCGTAGAAGTGGCATACGACGGGGAGGAAGCACTCCGCCTTGCAAAAGACAAAACCATAGACATAATAGTGCTTGACCTTATGCTGCCCAAAGTAGACGGCCTTACAGTATGCCAAAAAATAAGGGAATTTTCGGATGTGCCAATTATTATGGCAACTGCAAAAACCGAAGATATGGACAAAATAATGGGCCTGGAGTATGGCGCCGACGACTATATAACAAAGCCGTTTAACATTTTGGAGCTAAAGGCGAGAGTAAAAGCAATACTTCGACGCACATCCCACCCTGCAAACACAGGCTCTATGGGAGCCAAGGTAAGTGTGGGCACAGTTGAGCTTGACTACAACCGCCGCACCATTACCATAGCAGGCAAAACCATTGACCTTACAGGCAAGGAGTTTGACCTTATGGATTTGCTTGTGGCAAATGCGGGCAAGGTATACTCCCGCGAGAGCCTGCTCGATTTGGTGTGGGGTTATGACTACCCAGGTGACATACGCACAGTGGATGTGCATGTGCGCCGACTTCGTGAAAAAATAGAGCCAAACAGTGCAGAACCAATATATTTGCTTACAAAGTGGGGGGCTGGTTACTATTTCAACGATGTTAAGTAAACCTATTTCAAAATTTAATAACATTGCCATAAGGCTTGTTGTTACATACATTGCAGTGCTTGTTGTAACACTGCTGCTTGCAAACCACTACATACTTGGCGCTATGACACGCTATATGATTTCGGGCGAAAAAATAAATGTTACCACTATGGCAAATGTGGTGTCCAGCTTTGCTCCCGATTATATGACTGATGACGGCAGTATGGATGATAAATTTGCACAATTTGTAAAAAATCTCATAAGTGACAGCAAAATGAGAGTACTTATTTTAAACACCGATTCGGTTGTTATATTTGACTCCCAAAACAACTATAATGTTTTAAACAAGGCACAAATAAAAACCTCTGTTTTGACTGCAGTGGGCGGCAAAACGGGTTACAGTGAATATGTGAGTGAAGACAAAATTACCATTTTAGATGCAGCAGCACCCATTATTGCAGACGGCGAAATTGCAGGTGTTGCAAACATTGTTTACAGTGCGGAGGAAATTTCGGCCTTCCGCAGTGCAACCAAAAATGACATATGGCTTATAACGCTTGTTGTTTCGGTGTTGGTTGGTGTAATTATATTTTTGTTTACCAACCTTATTACCAAGCGAATTGTTGATTTTACCAAAAAAATCAAATCTATGTCAAGCGATGGTATATTAGACGAAAAGCTGGATGTACGCGGCAATGACGAAATTACACACCTTGCTGTTGCTTTTAATACTATGAGTGAAAAGGTGCTCAACTTAGAGCATAAGCGAGTTGAGTTTGTATCAAATGCATCTCACGAGCTCAAAACACCATTAAGTTCCATCAAGCTTATGGCAGAATCAATACTTCAAACGCCCGACATAGATATGGAATATGTACGGGAGTTTTTGACAGATATGAACAACGAGGCTGATCGCCTCAACCGTATTGTAAACAAGCTGCTCTACATAACAAAAATGGATACCGATGCCGAAAAATTAGAGGCAGGCATGGATATGGTAGACCTTAGCGAGGTGCTTTTTGGCATCGAAAAAAATCTTGCACCCATAGCCAACCGTGACGAAATTACACTTAATGTAACGGCACCATCGGGCATTTTTGTTATGGCAAACAAGGATATGCTGTGGCAGGGCATATACAACATTGTAGACAATGCAATCAAATACTCAAACGAATTTGGCACAGTTGATGTTACCCTCACAAGTGACAAAAACAGTGCATACATTGCGGTAAAAGACAACGGCGTTGGCATAAGCAACGACGATATTGGCAAAATATTTGAGCGTTTTTACCGTGTTGATAAGGCTCGCTCAAGAGAGACGGGCGGCACAGGTCTTGGGCTTTCGATTGCACTTGCAGCCATTTCGTTTCATGGGGGCAGTATAAATGTTGAATCGGAGCCAAACATAGGCTCTACCTTTACCATCACTTTGCCAATGGCATAATCAGGGAGGTTATCAATATGAAAAAGATATTTTGTTTTGTTTTGGTAATTGTACTGGCAGGCTTGTTTTGTGCCTGTGGCAGTAAAACAAGCTCCGATGGTACAATTTCAAAAGAGGTAAATTTGTATTTTGCTAATTCGCAGTACAACAATCTTAAAGCAGAAAAACGTATAGTTGTATACGGCGAGGATGAGTCACTGCCGCGCGCAGTTTTGCAAAAGCTTATAGATGGACCAAATGATACATCCTGCAGGGCTGTCATACCAAATGGTACGCAGGTTTTAAATTTTGAAATTATTGATGTGACTGCCAAAATCAATTTTTCGGGTGATTATTTAAAGTATCAGGGTGACAACGCCAAGAGTGTGGAGTTGCTTGCCAGATACTCTATTGTAAAAACTCTTTGCGGCCTGCCAGGTATAGACAATGTTGAAATCCGTGTGGAAAGCTCACTGCTTAGAGGCGCAAACGGCGAACCCGTTGGCATCCTTGGCGAAAATGACATTGTGCTGAGCGAGGGTGACAATGTTACACAAAAATATGTTACTTTGTATTTTGGCAACGAAATGGGCGAAAAGCTGGTTGCGCAACGACGCAGAGCAACAATTGTGGACAACAGTATGGAAAAAACTATTCTCACCGAGCTTATTGCAGGGCCCGAGGGCAATGAGCAATATGCTACACTCCCGCAGGGTATAAAAGTCCTTTCGGTAGAAACTAAAGAAAAAATTTGTTTTGTTAACTTTTCAAAAGAATTTGCCCAAAATATAGGCGGTGGCTCGTCTGCATCCACAATGGCAATATACTCTGTTGTAAACTCACTTACAGAACTTCCTGAAATAGAGCAGGTTCAGTTTCTTATAGAGGGCGAAAAAACAGAGTGGCTTGGCGAATATGATGTTTCGGAGCCATTTTTAAGGGATGAATCGTTTATACAATAACTTGGCTGATTTGGGTTACTCTCTTTCGGCTAAAAGCAGGTAGTCAATTTATCTTGATTACCTGCTTTATTTGTGGTATAATATGTAAGTAAAATTTTTAAAAAATATATAATTGATAAATTTATGATACAAGGGAGTGTTGTTTATGGTATCACAAAAAATGTACGAACTTGGCAGCCGACGCAGCGAAATAAGAGAGCTGTTTGAATACGGATTAAAACGCAAAGCCCAAATCGGAGAGGAAAATGTGTTTGATTTTAGCCTTGGTAACCCCAGTGTACCCGCACCTGAGTGCGTAAAGGAGGCCCTTAGCGACCTTGTGCTTAACACCGACCCTGTTGCACTTCATGGTTATACATCTGCTCAGGGTGCACCTGATGTACGCAAAAGCTGTGCAGAGTATGTAAATGCAAATTTTGGCACAAGCTACACAGGGGATAATTTTTATATGACAGTCGGTGCTGCGGCATCGCTTACAATATCTCTTTCGGCAATAGCAGAGGATGGCGGCGAGGTTATAGTGCTTGCACCATTTTTTCCTGAATATACAGTATTTATAAAGCAGGCAGGCATGCTTCCTGTTGTTGTAAAATGCCGCGAAGAAGATTTTCAGGTAGATTTTGATGCACTCAAAAATGCAATCAATGCAAACACAAAAGCTATAATAATCAATTCACCAAACAATCCTTCGGGTGTTGTTTTGTCACCCGACACAATTAAAAAGCTTGCCTCTGTTATGGACGAGGCTCAGCAAAAATACGGCAAGGATATTTATATTATTGCCGATGAGCCGTACCGCGAGCTTGTTTATGATGCAAACACCGTTGTACCATTTATACCAAATTATTACAACAACACAATTGTTTGCTATTCGTTTAGCAAGTCACTTTCGCTCCCGGGTGAGCGTATAGGGTACATACTTGTGCCAAACACTGCAAACGACTGGCAAACCGTATATTTTGCAGTGTGCGGTGCAGGCAGGTCGCTGGGATTTGTGTGTGCACCAAGTCTTTTTCAAAAAATTGTACCAAAATGCATTGGTAAAACAGCAGATATTTCTGTTTACAAAAAAAATCGCGATATCCTATGTGACGCTCTTACAAAATACGGCTACAAGGTGGCGCAGCCCGACGGAGCATTTTATTTGTTTGTAAAAGCTCTTGAGCCAAGCTCGCGTGATTTTTGTGAAAAGGCAAAAAAACACGAGCTGTTAATTGTGCCTGCCGACAGCTTTGGCTACCCGGGCTATGTGCGGATATCGTACTGCGTATCAACACAAATGATTGAAAAAGCTCTTCCGTCATTTGAAAAGCTTGCTAAAGAATATAAATAATAAACACGTCTTAAGATAAGTTTTATAAAGGAATAATTAAATGTCAAAATCTGTGCAAACGTCGTCTGCGGATGATAAGTGGTTTAACAATTTGTAATTTTTGTGCCATATTTTTTTGCGGCACGCGCAAAATCGCTCAAATTTTTTCGCTCGTTGCGCTAAAATTTCAAAATGGTAGGG
>JAZQEG010000002.1:0-107431 GCA_045538875.1 Clostridia bacterium
TGAAAATATTGTAAATGAATATATTACTTACTCGAAATTTGCTGCGATAGGTGCTTTATACGACAAAGGGTGAACTGACTCTAAAAATCGTACATAAATAGCACATCGCATAACCACAGGAAAGGTGTCGCAGCAAATTCCACTGCGGCACCTTTTTCTGTTTTTATGAGGTGCCAAAGATGAAAAGTTCTCGCAATTATTCCGTACATAATTGGATAATTAATATTAGAACTTTAACTCGTGTTCAAGACTGCATGGAAGCCGGGTGCTGGCTTTGTGCGGTCTTTTTTGTTTTAGGCAACCACAGCAATTGGACCAAGCATTGGTTCTCATATTATAGCAGATATCCATAGTGTCCCCATTCGAACACAATACAAAAATTCGAATGGAGGATAAATTAATGGATAAAAAATATCTAATAAAAGTTGCAAATTGGTGGTTTGAAGTAACCAAAGAAGAATATGATGCGATGAAAACAGATAAAAACAGACATACATATTTAAAAGAGAATCAGAAGGTTATTAAAATTGTTTCATTAGAATCACTTAAGAATGATGCTGTTCGAGGAATGGATTTTATCGTAGATCCAAATGCTAATGTAGAAGAGGAGGTGATTACAAAATTAGAAAATGAAAGATTGTGGCGAGTATTGCGAACCTTATCACAGGAAGACTTGTACATTGTTACAGAGTATTTGATGAAACCAAAGGAAGAAAGAAAAACACTAGCGGAAATTGGGAAAAAACTAGGTATATCCCATACTGCAGTTAGGAAAAGAAAGTTAAAAGTTATAGAGTATTTGAGAGAAATATTGTAAAAAATAAAATTTTTTTTAAAATTTGGTTTCAAAATCGGGTAAAAATTCAGCTGTATATAAGAGTGAGGGGGTAAAATAGGTTTCCCCATCATTTGAACCTTGAAAAGTTAATACCCAACAACGAATACATTAGCAATAATTCGAGCAGGTTGCGAATGCGCCAAGACTACCTGTGAAGGACAAGCCTTCATAAAACGGATCGCCGAGATAAGGTACGAGCGTGTACCCATTTAGCAACGGTACGGAAAATGACTTACCGTATTGCCAAGACGGTTATTGCCTATAATGATACTCCCGTATAGTCGAGGTTAGGTCCCAGAGTACGGCCCGGGCGCTGCCGGGGAGGTGAGAGTCCTGTGATGCTTTAAGTCAAAGCAGTTCGATTGATTGCCCGTAAGTCAGGGGACAGGAATAATACTGATTGTATAACATAGCAATAATAAATCAAAATAAATGCAATCAGAACATGGAGTAGGGCGACTTTGTGTCGCTCTGCTCGTGTTTTGGTTTTAGAAACGGAGGTCCGATTATGTTAAGAGAAAAAGAAGTGGAAAATACAGTAGGTTATGTGTTGATAAATTTTATTTTAAAGCAACTTGAAAAAGACGGAAAAATAACTGCTAATGAATCCGAAAATGTCGATAAAAACATATCGGAACTTTTAAATGTTGAATACAAATATTCGTGTAGAATAGTATAAATATAACCAAAAATTTTGTTGCGTTTGATGAATGGATATATTCGCAAATTTATGGTATTGTGTGTGCTGATAATAGAAGAAAGGAGAAAAAGCTATGGCTGAAATCATTGTTATACCGCCAACCAAAAATGTTGAGCAAGAAGCTAAGAAACTAAGAACGGCAGCTTATGCAAGAGTAAGTTCGGATTCTGATGAACAGAAGAATTCCTTCTTGACACAGATGGACTACTACAAACAGTACATAAGCAGGAATCCTGAAATGGAATTTGTAGACTTGTATGCCGATGAAGCGGTAACAGGAACGAGTAAGGAAAAAAGAGACGAGTTCAAAAAAATGATTGCAGATTGCAAAGAAGGCAAAATTGACCTTATACTAACAAAGTCTGTGTCAAGATTTGCAAGAAACACCTATGACTGTATCAGCACAGTAAGAGAACTGAAAAAAATAGGAGTAAATGTGGTGTTCGAAGAAAATGAAATAGACACCAGAAAAATTACTACAGAATCAGAACTGATAGCAATAGCTTCTATTGCACAGGAAGAATCAGTATCCACATCCAATAACCTTAAAATAGCAATAAGGAGCAGGATGAGAAATGGCACATTCAAACAGGGTGCTGCACCTTATGGATACAGTGTAAAAGATGGGGAATTCAAAATAATCCCTGAACAAGCAGAAATCGTACAGCTTATATTCGGAGCATATAAGGAAGGAAAGAGTATGCTAAAGATAGCAGAAGAATTGACACTTATGCAAATACCAAAAGCTGACGGTTCTACAGAATGGAGAGCAAATCATATAAGATACATACTGACAAATGTCAGGTACAAAGGTGACTCGCTTCACCAGAAAAGCTACACAACAGAGTTCCCGTTCAAAAGCAAACAGAATCGTGGGGAACTTGATATGTATTATATGAAGAATGCAAATCCTGCAATAGTATCGGAAGAATTATTCGACAAGGTTAATGCTCTGCTTGAGATGCAATCAAAGAGATTTAATGGTGGTAGCGGAAAGGAACCGACATCATATCCTCTAAGCCTTAAGATGTACTGTGCAGAATGCGGATGTACATATAGAAGAAAATCATCACAAAACTCACAGTGGGTTTGCAGAGAGCATGACATAAGGTCTGAAAAATGCAGTAATCCTCAAGTGGCAGAGAAGAAAGTGTATGAAGCCTTCGTGAGAATGTATAACCGATTGGTAAAGAATAAGGAAACAATCCTTGTAAGAATGCTTAATGAACTCAAATCACTGAAAGAGAGGAAAATGAGCAGTCAATACGAGGTTCATAGTATAACAGAAGAAATAGCAAAATTAACGAAGCAGATTCTTGTAATCAATAAGCTACAGGCTCAAGGTTACATAGAATCTGCTTCTTATTATGAAAAACTTAATGAAATCAACACTCAAATAGCCACACTAACAAAAGAGAAAAAGTCTCTGATGGGAAAAGATGAGTGTGATGTAGCAATAAAAAACACAACAACAATCATATCAATAATAGATAAAAAAGGAGCAATCAGTAAATTCGAAAAAAGCATATTCGAAACAATGGTAGAAAAAATAATCGCCCAAAAGAGTGTGCTGACCTTCGTGCTGATAAACGGAGTGAAACTAACGATAGATGCGGAGGAATAAGTATGGCAAACAGATATGTGGCATTCGGATACGAAATAACGGATGGCAAATATGCAGTAATAGAATATGAAAAGAAAATAGTGGAGAATGTCTTCGGACTATATGTCAACGGAAAATCATTCAATGATATTGCGACAAGAATGAATGAAGCAGGAGTCTCGTACAACAATGATGGCAGGTGCTGGAATAAGAATATGGTCAAGAGAATGATAGAGAATAGAAGATATATTGGCGAGAATGGATTTCCACAAATAATTGCAACAGATACATTCAATATTGCCGAAAAGCTAAGACTAAGCAAATTCACTCCACCTACGGCAGAGGAAAAGACAATATTAGACTTCTACCATGATAGACTTGAATGCAGTGAATGTGGTTCACGACTTCAAAGATACAAAGGAAGTAAGAGTAGAAAAGGTGGAACGAATAATTACCGCCGATGCATGAACGAAGAATGCAAGGGAAACGAAACACCTATCAACGAGAGAAAACTTAACCTGATAGTCGCAGAGACAATAAATGAACTGATAGACCGTTACGATGAAATTCAGGGTGTAAACCTAGAAAAGACGGAAATCGGAATAGAAGTAATGCGACTTGAAAATGAGCTTGCTGATGAGATGTCTAAAATCACAGTCAACATCAGCCTGATAGTAGAAAGGATAACTGAACTTGCTGAAGCAAGGTTCGAGAATGCCTTAGAATATGACTACACAGCCATAGATGAAAAAATCAAGAAGGCATTAAGTATACATCCAAAGTCAGAAAAGCTAGATGGAAAGCTTCTGAATAGCATTGTGAAGAAAATCAGATACACTCCGAGCAAGACAATAGAAATGGAATTGATAAATGGATATAAGATATCAGGAGGTGAACCAAGATGATGCAGACGGTAGCATATCAGCCAAGAATGGTAATGCCGACTCCGGTCGTAGAAATTATACCTGCCAGTGTGCAACATACTGTAAAGGTAGTAGAAAGAAAAAATTTGAGGGTAGCTGCATACTGCCGAGTAAGTACGGACCACGAAGAACAACAGTCCAGTTACAAAACTCAGATTGAATACTACACCAATTACATAAAAGAGAATCCTAATTGGAAATTCGTGAAGATATTTGCCGATGAGGGATTAAGCGCAACATCAACGGCGAAAAGAAAAGAATTCCTTGAAATGATGGAAATGTGTAAGGAAGGCAAAATTGACCTTATACTAACAAAGTCAACATCAAGATTCTCACGAAACACACTTGATACCTTGCAGTATGTCAGAATGCTTAAGGATATAGGTGTGACGGTCATATTCGAAAAAGAAAAAATAAACACCTCTGAAATAAACAGTGAAATAATACTCCAACTATATGCAATGTTCTCACAGGCAGAGAGTGAATCAATAAGTAATAATGAAAAAGATGGCAGAAGAAAAGGCTATAAACTTGGAAGAGTCCCGATGATGTATGGTAGCATCCTTGGATATAGAAAAGGTGCAGATGGTAAACCGGAGGTAGTTCCAGAAGAAGCACAAATAATAGTCGGTATATTCACAAAGTTTCTCGAAGGTGAAAGCCTAAATGATATAGGAACATGGCTTGAATCACAGGGAATAAAAACTGTGAGAGGTGGAACCAAGTGGTCGAAGAGTGTTATAAAAAGCATACTTGAAAATGAAAAGTATAAAGGCGATGTTCTGATGCAGAAATCGTATATATCTGATATCTTCTCAAAAAAGAATATAAAAAACACAGGTGAGCTTCCTAAATACTTAATAAAGTACCACCATACACCTATCATAGAACCGGAAGTGTTCGATAGAGTTCAATTCGAACTAAAAAGGCGACACAATAAAAATGTAAGTGTAGGAGATAACCCTATATCAAGGTACAGTAGCAAATATGCACTGACAGACATAGTGGTCTGTGGTGAATGTGGAACAAAATATAAAAGAGTAACATGGACAAGCTTGGGAGAAAAAAGGATAGTATGGAGATGCATCAGCAGACTTAAGCATGGAAAGAGAATATGCAAAAACTCTCCAACCATACCTGAAGAAGCATTACAAAATGCGATACTCAAATCCCTCAATACTATGCTGAAATCTAAAAGCACATTAAACGAAATGCTTAAAGGTAGCCTGGCTGCGATTCTCGGAGCAAACAGAGGTGAAATGAGAATTGGTAGCATAACCAACGAAATCGCAATGCTTAATAACCAGATATATGACATGGTAAGAGAGGAAATAGAGAAAAGGACCGAAGGCGATGTCATAGAGAAGAAATGTGCGGAATTACACGATAAAATCAAGAGCTTGAAAGAAGAAATTGAAAGTATTCGGACAGAAAAACAAATGGCAGATGCAGGATCAGGAAAATTAAGAGAAATATATGCTGCATTAGACTCTATAAACACAGAATTCACAGAATACGATGATACAGTCGTGAGAAGACTTGTGAGCAAGGTAAGAATAATATCACAAAATAAAGTGATAGTGACCTTATGCGGAAGCCTTGACATTGAGCAACAAATATAAGTAGGTAAGTGATGAAATGATACAATACGAGATTATTGTAATATACGATAAAGACTATGGAGAGGTAATCATATTTGAAAGCGATAAATATATGAATGACTCAAATGACATTGTATCAGAAGCGATTTTACTTGAATTGTTGGAAGAAAAGTATCGAAACAAAGTGCGCTGGGCATTTAGCAAGTCAGATTATAAATACTAACAGTGTGAGGTGTAAAAAAATGAAGAATAGAGTAGTAATGATGTACATGAGAGTTGGTACTGCTGAGCAGTTAGAACCGGACTCGCAAAAGAAAAACTCTTCACTTTTGAATGTTGAGACAAAACCAAAGAAAAAGAAGAAAAGAAAGAATAATTAAGTAATGAAAGCGACCACACAGGTCGCTTTTGTCTTTGAAAGGAGAACAATATGAGTATTAATAAGATTATGGAAGCTAACTCAATCGGTGAATTATTATCCGCAATTGATGACTTTTGTCTTGATACAACTGTATGTGACAATGATTCAGAATGTTTGGGATTAAAGGAAAAAGTTCTTGCATCAGGAAAAGACATTTTAAGTATATTGGCCTCATATTTATGTGTATGTGAGGATGGCGATGAAGTTATTAATGCATTATATGAGTTCTCCGCAAACTGCAAGAGCTTTGTAGAATGTAAGGATGAAAGTGCAGAGAAGATAACTAAAGAGGAATTTGAGGCAGTTTTGGAAGAATGTGAAGAAAAGTCTGAAGTAAGAACCTGCATTGAATATGTAAATGAATTAAAAATTGCAGAAGTAAATGCAACAAATAGATTCCCACAGCATTTGGTAAGAATTAAATCAGAAACGGTTAATGTTTTTCTGCCATGTATTAACAGGGAAGAAGATAAAACAAAATACATTTCAAATATAATTGGAAGAGCTTTCTTTTTTGTTGTTAACAAGTATGTTAAAAAGGAAGATATAAGGTATATGATGAATAAACTGATACCTGAGTGTCGAGATTCCGACAGAGGTACTATGGATTTGTTTATAGATTACTTCTGTGATGTTGTAAAATATAAGGAAAGAAAACCGGGCATTTATACAGAATTTGATTCTCATATGAAACAAGTTATAGTATTGCAATTTTACAAGAATATTGTCGAAAGCTATAAGCGTGCTGTATATGAAACTGATTTTGTGCGAGAAAATGTGTATGAGTGGGATTGTAAGAAGAGACTTCCTGATGAAAAAAGAAAATGCGAGAAATGCAAATATGTTGATGATTGTTTCGGTGAATCATCAAGTAATTTTGAAGAAAGGTTTATAGAAGATATGGCCTTAAGCAGCGGTTATCCAAGTGTCGATGCTTTTTGGGACAGTATGATATAAACTCTTGTAAAATTAATGCACATAGTGTATAATAGTAGAGGAGAGTGAGAAAATGGATAAATGTAGAGTCGTTATTTATGATTGCTATGTTCCTTTGGATCAACAGACTAAGGCAAAACATTTTGAAAAAATTGAATCAATGGAAAAAGAAATTCAGAAGCATCCAGAATATGAAATAATAGGAAAATTTTTTGATGAATGTTCTGCAATAACACCTTTGAACGATAGATCAGGGTTCCGGAAGGTTATGGAAAAAGTTAATACTCTTGCAGTGGATATGATAGCAACGGTATCTATGAAGTATTTTAGTAGAAATATTGAAGACACCATGTCCGCTATTAAAACGTTTCAAGAAAAAGGTGTCAGCCTGAATTGTAATGCAGAACAATTTGATTCCTTCCATATAGAAATAGTTGAAAATTTAGAATTTATCAAACAACTCGATCTTGGTTTTGATGATATGGATGATATTGAAGAACCTGATTCCGGAATGATTATGCAGTAGGTTTGTCTTTTTTGGGAAAAACGAAAAATAGGGTGCCTGGTTCGAATATCTCTATGGTTCGGCTTTCCCAAAAAAAAACGACAATTTCCTTACCGGAAATTGTCGTTTTTTTTGTACGCTTATTTTTTCACTAAACTCGTCAACAAAAAATAGTTTTGCTCAAAAAAACATTGAATCATTTATAGATTTATGTTAGAATAGCTTTAACAAAGGGAGTATTCATTGAGTAGACATAATTATTAAAATTAACAAAAGGATGATATGTATGAAAAAAATTATAACATTGGCAGTTTTGTCACTGTGCTTGTTGCTTACTGCATGCAGCAATGGCAATATTGGTGTAATAGGCGGTGCTGATGGCCCCACGAGTATTATTGTAGCCACCAAAAATCCTGCATATGATGCGCAAAAGTATTTTAAACAAAACTATATAAACGAACGAAAACTACCTATACTTGATATTCATATTGAAAATCCTTTTGTTTTAGGTGACAGAACTCTTGTTTTAGATGACACCATCGAAAACAACCTTGAACTTATGGTTTATGAATATTATCGTGCCCAAATATCGGGGGATTACTCTAAAGTTAAGGATATGACAGCCGCTGATGGTGATTTGATTTTATCAATCGAAAATGAAGAAAAGCAGTTTAACGAGGGAATATATTTTAATAAAATTATCATTGATGAAATAGATATTATAGATAAAGAAGATGCTAAGGAAATTCCAAACAAAAACAAACAAAGAATTATTGATAAACTCAGTGAGCTGCAAATGCAGGAGTTTGCAATAATTGAGGTTGAAAAAACCGTCAAGCTAAACAAAAAATATCTCAGCTTAGGTCCGCAAATCGACGATGGAGAAATAACAAGGTACTATTTGATTGGCAAAAAAGATGATAGTTACAAAATTGCGCAAGTATATTGGCAGGATTTTATAAATGAATAACAGGACACAATTTTTGGCAATCGCACAAAAATTGACCTTTTGATTGGCTAATTACAATTGCTATTTTTATTTTTTTGTGATACAATAAATTAATAAATACAAATTGGGAAGGAATGATATAAATTGGGTAATTATTACCAACAAGAGCTTGAAACTATGCAACTCGAAAAAATCAGAGAGCTTCAGAGTGAGCGTTTGATAAATCAGGTAAACAATGTGTACAAAAACGTGCCATATTACCGTGACCTTATGGATAAAAAAGGCGTTAAGCCTGAGGATATAAAATCTGTTGACGATTTACATAAGCTTCCGTTTTTAACAAAGTCTGACCTTAGAGATGCATATCCCTACGGACTTATGGGGCGTCCGCTTTCCGAATGTGTGAGGATTCACTCTACAAGCGGCACCACAGGCAAAAGAGTTGTGGCATTTTACACCCAGCACGATATTGACATTTGGGAGGATTGCTGCGCAAGGGCAATTATGGCTGTAGGTGGCACCAAAGATGATGTGTGTCAGGTATGCTATGGTTTTGGCCTTTTTACAGGCGGTGCGGGCCTTAACGGTGGTTCACACAAAGTGGGTTGCCTTACACTTCCTATGTCTTCGGGCAATACCGAGCGCCAAATTCAATTTATGGTTGATTTGCAGTCAACAATTATATGCTGCACTCCGTCATATGCTGCATATATTGCCGAAACCTTAAAGGAAATGGGTTATACAACCGACGATATTTCACTTAAGGCAGGTATTTTTGGTGCAGAAGCATGGACCGAAGAAATGCGCCGTGATATCGAAAAATCTCTCGGTATAAAGGCTTACGATATTTACGGACTTACTGAGCTTGCAGGCCCTGGTGTAGCTTTTGAATGTGAGGCTCAGGCAGGTATGCACATAAATGAAGACCACTACATTGCCGAAATTATCGACCCCGATACAGGCGAGGTCCTTCCCGAAGGCAGCAGGGGCGAGCTGGTGCTTACAAGCGTAGACAAAGAGGCGTTCCCTATGATCAGATACAGAACAAGAGATATATGCGTGCTCTCAAGAGAAAAATGCTCTTGTGGCAGAACTTTTGTAAAAATGACCAAGCCTATGGGCAGAAGTGACGATATGCTTATTATAAGAGGCGTTAATGTGTTCCCGTCACAGATAGAAACTGTGCTTTTAGAACAGGGCTATTCACCAAACTACCGCATAGAGGTAGATCGTGAAAATAATACCGATACACTTGATGTGTATGTAGAGCTCTCGTCCGAAAACTTTAGCGATACAGTTAAAGAGATTGCCAACAAAGAAAAACAGCTTGCAGCTGCGGTTAAAGCAATGCTTGGCATTAACCCCAAAATGCATCTTGTTCCTCCAAAGAGCATTACTCGAAGTGAGGGTAAGGCTGTAAGAGTTGTAGACAAGAGAAAGCTTTATTGATAATTAAAATAGAAGGAAGGTTAAAACAATGAGTGTTAAACAGATTTCCATTTTTATAGAAAACAAAAAAGGCTCCCTTGCCGAGGTTACCGATTTTATTGCAAAAAGCAACATTAATTTAAAAGCACTCTCAATTGCAGACACACAGGATTTTGGAATACTGCGCATTATTACCGACAACCCTGATGCTGCTCGTGATATGCTAAAAAACGAGGGCTACGCCGTTACTGCAACATCTGTTTTGGCAGTAGCATTAAATGACTCACCAGGCAGTATGGCTGCAATACTTGCTGTGCTTACACAGGCAGATGTGAGTGTAGAATATACATATGCATTTATGTCAAATGTTGAGGGCAAAGCTTATATGATTTTTAGAGTAGACAACAACGACAAAGCTTCAAAGGCACTTGTAGCTGCAGGTATATCGGTCATCAATCAGCAGGATATTTTCAGCAAATAATTTTGTTGTGAGTTTTTGTAAATGTACATTCCGGTATGAGTTTTAAATGTTTTGACATTAGTTATGTAAATTTTTAGTATAAAACTCCTTTTGTAAGGTAAAATATCTTACAAAAGGAGTTTTTTTATGTGTACTGCATTAAGTTATAATACAACAAATCACTATTTTGGCAGAAATCTTGATATAGAATATACCTATAACGAAACTGTTACCATAATGCCTCGCAATTACCCCATAAACTATGTGCATCTGGGCGAGCTTAACACTCACTATGCAGTAATAGGTATGGCTTTTGTTGTGGACAAATACCCTCTTTTTTACGATGCTGCCAACGAAAAGGGGCTTTGCATTGCAGCACTAAGCTTTCCGTCATATGCGCAGTATTTTAAGCCAAATGAAAATTGCACAAATGTGGCATCGTTTGAGCTTATACCATGGATTGTGTCAAACTGTGCAACGGTAGATGAGGCAGAAGGCTTTATAGAACAAATAAATATTACAAGCGACAATTTTAGCAACGAGTTAAAAGCCACAGCACTTCACTGGATGATTTCGGACAGCAGGCGTTCGATAGTGGTGGAATCTACGCGAAGCGGGCTAAAGATTTATAATAACCCTGTTGGTGTTGTTACAAACAGTCCTGATTTTTCGTATCATCTTTTTACCCTTAACAACTATATGGCACTCACAAACAAGCAAGTTATAAACAACTTGAGTACAAAGCTTTCGCTTGATGCTTATTCCAGAGGTATGGGTGCTATGGGGTTGCCTGGTGATTTGTCGTCAAATTCACGATTTGTAAAGGCAGTGTTTACCAAAATGAATAGTGTGTCACCTGCAACAGAGAGTGAGAGCATAAGTCAGTTTTACCATATTCTCACATCGGTAGAGCAGCAAAAGGGCTGTGTTGTTGTTGATGACAAGTATGAATACACTGTGTATTCAAGCTGTATCAATGCCACAAAAGGTGTATATTACTATACCACATATCAAAACCGCGCAATTACTGCCGTAGATATGCACCGCGAAAATTTACAAGGTGACAGTCTGATTTTGTATCCGCTTATAAAGGGTGAACAAATATTTATGCAAAATTAATTTTATTCGACATTTTTTTGTTGCTTTTATATAAATAATTTGTTATACTATGTGTGGGAGGTGTAGCTATTATGAAAAAAATTATTTGCAATGTTGAATATGATACACAAAAATCAGAGCTTATTGCAAAAAATACATTTGGTGCATTTGGTGATGCTAATGGATATGAAGAATGCCTTTATGTGACTGCAGACGGTAAATATTTTTTGTATACCAACGGAGGCGAGGAGTCAAAATATCCCAAAGAAGCTATAACAAGAATGTCTGCAGCAAAAGCTGACCAATGGCGCAAAAATAACAATGTGTAATTGCTTTAAATGTTTAAAATATGATATAAAAATTTTAATAAAAAATAAGTGTCAAAAATACCAACAATTTTTGACACTTATTTTTATTATTCCGTTGTTATTTTTGATATTGTGTGACAAAAAGATTGTTGAATGTTGTCAAAAATTATAGGTTGACATTATCCTACAATTTATATACAATATAAATTGTAGGATATATTTATTGTATAAATAATAGGAGGTAATAATGAATATAAATACTGCGACAATTACAACTATGACTGAAGCAAATCAGAATTTTTCAAAAGTTGCTAAAGTGGCAGAGAATAACGGGCAGGCAGTTATTTTCAAAAACAATAAACCAAAATTTTTGCTTATTGATGTTGACTCAGGCTACTACTTCGATATTACTGATGATGAAAAAATAGATGTGGCGGCAAAAAGAATTATGAACAGATTCAAACCTGCTTTTGAGGAGTTGGCAAAATGATTAAATTGAGCAAAGAAAAGGTTTTGCTATTGCATCAATTAATATCAGAAGAAACAGGCGGTAGTGTTGGCATTAGAGATGTTGGACTTTTAGAAAGTGCACTTAATAATGCGTATGCTATATTTGGTGGAGAAGAACTTTATAAAACAAAAGAGGAAAAAGCAGCAAGTCTTGGGTATCTATTGATATCCAATCATGCTTTTGTTGATGGTAATAAGAGAATAGGTGTATATGTTATGCTGACATTTTTAGAAGCAGAGGGAATAAAAATAAATTGTACCAACGCAGATGTGGTTGATTTGGGTTTGTCTGTTGCATCAGGCAATATGAAATATAATGAAATTTTGGATTGGATAAATAAATTCAAAAAATAAGTTTTTAGTACTAACTTGTTATAAACTTATAATGATTGTCGAATTTTGGCGAAAGGAAAGAAAACAATGTCGGATGTAATTAATTATATATTGATTGGTATATCTTTGTTATGTTGGTTTTTAATCATATTGAAGCTAATTCAAAATAAATTTTCATCCGTAAAAACAGTTAAAGCGGAAGTTGTTGACAAATATAAGCTAAATGTAGTTTCTAAGTATCCTGAAAGTTGGAAACCGAAAAGTTGTGTTGTTGTTTTCAAAATAAAAGATAAAAAGCTTTCGTTTAATGTCTCAGAATTCTCATATGGGAATTATAAACTTGGTGAAAAAGGAACTTTAAAATATAAGGGAAATAAGATTATGAGTTTCAAGTAATTTTATATTCTGATTTGATATTAACTGCAACTAAAAACATTGGCATCTGGATTATACAGTCTTTATATAATGAATTCAACAAATTCAAATTCAGCTAAATTCGCCCGATGGCGAGCTAAATGTGCTTTCAGCACGCCAAATTATTTCGTATCTAAATTGACTTGGGTCAGCTATAAGGATGGTGATTGTATGAATAAAACAGCAATAATAACAGGCGGCACAAGAGGAATTGGGGCTGCCTGCTCACAAAGGCTTTACGATATGGGCTTAAATGTTGTACTGGTGTATTCGGCAGATGATGCCAGTGCAAACAAATTTGTACTTGGAAAGGATTTAACACGCATAATGCTTGTAAAGGCAGATGTGTCTGACTTTGATGCCATGCAGCAAATGGGGCAAAAGGCAATACAAAAATTTGGCTCTGTTGATATACTCATTAACAATGCAGGTATTGCTTGTCAAAAAATGATTAATGATATTTCGGAATATGAATGGGACAGAATGTTTGGGGTAAATGTAAAGGGTTGTTTTAATTGTGTAAAATCAGTACTATCATATATGATACATAACAAATACGGCAGAATAATAAATATTTCGTCTATGTGGGGGCAAACGGGGGCCTCATGTGAAGTGCACTATTCGGCATCAAAAGCTGCTGTAATTGGCTTTACAAAGGCCTTGGCAAAGGAGCTTGCACCATCGGGCATTACAGTAAACTGCATATCACCCGGAGTTATCGATACCGATATGAACTCCCACCTCAGTAAAGAGGTTTTAAGTGAGCTTGCGTGTGAAACACCTGTTGGCAGAATTGGCACTGTTGATGATGTTGCAAATGCTGTGGAATTTTTTGTGTCGGACAATTCATCCTTTATAACAGGGCAGGTTGTTGGAGTAAACGGCGGTTTTGTAATTTAAATATTTAATTTTAACAAGGGATGCAAAAAAATGAGTTTTTTGCATCCCCATTTATTTTAAGTTTGTTAACAAATCGCTAATGCTTTTTTAATATTAATATGATATAATTTATAATATAATAGGTAAAGGAGATAATTATGAATATTTTAAAGCTTTTTGACGGAAAAGTGAATTTAAAATTAGGCAAAAAAAGTATTAACATAGGAAAAAGAACACTTGCAATAATAATTGCAGCAGTACTTGTTGTCCTTGCGTTTACATATTCGTTATTGTCGGGCGGCAGCAAAGCCGAAGCCGAGCTTATAACAGCTCAGGTTACAAGAGGTGACATTGTAAGCTCAATTGAGGGTACAGGTGTAATTGAGGCAATCAATCAGTACGAGGTAACCTCTCTTGCAAAAGGCGACATCATTGCTGACTATTTTGAAGAGGGCGACTATGTGCAAAAAGACCAGCTCCTTTACGAAATGGATAGTTCTTCTGTAACGAGCAGCATCGAAAGAGCAAAATCCAGCCTCGAAAAAGCTCAGATGAGCTATGACCAGGCAAATGAGGATGTTGCCAATCTCAACATAAAAGCGGACATTTCAGGTGTTATTACATCACTCAATATAAAAAAAGGCGACCAGGTTGGCACCAACACTGTTGTTGCTGAAATTGTAGACAGGGAAGCAATGTTGCTTGTGGTACCATTTAACCAGAATGATGCGCAAAAACTCTGGGTAGGACAGAGCGCAACTGTAAATCTGGAAAGCTCATTTGCGGTGGTATCGGGAACAATTACACGAATAGCAACTGGTTCGACAATCAATTCATACGGCGTGCCAGTTACAAATGTAGAAGTTTTGGTAAAAAATCCAGGCTCTATTATTCCGGGTGACAGGGCAACAGTTGTTGCAGGTGATTATGCCTGCAATGATGCAGGTATATTTAAATATAAAAATGAATCTTCAATTACTGCAAAGGTGTCGGGTAAGGTTACAGATATAAATTATTATGAAGGTGACAAAATATCTCAGGGAGCTGTAATTGCACGTCTGGAGAGCAAAAGCGTAATATCAAGTGCGCGTTCAAACAGACTTTCGCTAAGTGATGCACGGCAGTCGTTAACCGATGCTGAGGAAACTCTTGATGATTACAAAATTACTGCACCTATTTCGGGCAAAATAATAGAAAAAACTGCAAAAGCAGGCGAAAAGCTGGAGCAAAATTCTTCATCCACAATGGCAATTATTGCCGACCTTTCGTCACTTGTGTTTGAAATGAGCATAGATGAGCTCGATATAATCAAAATTGAGGTAGGTCAGCAGGTACAAATTACTGCAGATGCAATACAAAACAAAACCTTTACTGGCAGTGTTACAAGCATTAGCATAGTAGGTACATCTGCACAGGGTGTAACAAGCTATCCTGTAAAGGTCACTATAAAAGACGCTGAACAAAGCGGACTTATACCTGGAATGAATGTTACGGGCAACATTATAGTGGAAACTGTTGAAAATGTGCTCAGAGTACCTGTTTCGGCAGTACGCAGAGGTAACTTTGTTATAGTTAAGGATGACGGAACAGTTGGTCAGGCAAATTATGATGATGGAGCAAAGCTTGACGATATGCCTCAAAGTGAAAAACCGCAAATGTCTAAGGGTACAAACAAAAATTTGCAACCATCTGATGACAAAATTACATCAATTTTTGATTTGTTTACAACAAAAGCATTTGCACAGGACAAAGACGAGTCAGACAAATATGCTTTGCGCCTTGAAAACATGAAAAAGCAGCTTGATGTGCCCGATGGGTATACAGTTGTTCAGGTGCAGACGGGACTTAGCAATGATACATTTATTGAAATTAAGAGCGGACTTTCCGAGGGGCAGACAGTCCTTTTGCCAGATACAACCGCATCAAACGCTGCATCACAGCAAGGTATGTTTGGAAACATGAGCGGTATGGGTGCAATGCACAGTAATAGGGGAGCAATGCCAAGTGGAATGGGCGGTATGACTTCAGGCGGCGCAATGCCTGGTGGCGGTATGAGCCGATAAGTATTATCCAAATTGTGTAAAGGAGATATAGCCGCATAATGATAGAATTAAAAAACATATACAAAATTTACTCAGACGGCGACAGCGAAATAAGAGCACTTGACGGCGTATCACTTAATGTGTCACAAGGTGAATTTGTATGTATTGTAGGTTCGTCTGGTTCGGGCAAATCCACCTGTATGAACATCATAGGCTGCCTTGATATTCCCACAGCAGGCGAATATTGGCTTAATGGCACCGATGTAAGTACAATGGGCGAAAAAGAGCTTGCACACATACGAAATCGCGAGCTTGGATTTATATTTCAGCAATACAACCTAATTCCAAAGCTTACGGTACTCGAAAATGTAGAGCTTCCTCTTTTGTACAAAGGCCTAAAGCCTGCCGAAAGATTGGAATTGGCAAAAAAGGCTCTCCAAAGAGTAGGTCTTAGTGACAGAGCAAAAAAGTATCCGTCACAGCTTTCGGGCGGTCAGCAGCAGAGGGTATCTATTGCAAGGGCACTGGCAGGCAACCCCCCTGTTATACTTGCCGATGAGCCTACGGGTGCACTTGACTCAAAAACGGGCAGGGAAGTGCTGGACTTTTTAAAGCAGCTAAACCGCGAGGGAACCACAATAGTGCTTATTACTCACGACAATTCAATTGCCGACCAAATAAAGCGTGTAGTGAGGATTCACGACGGAAAAATAGTTGCCGATGAGGTAAAGGAGGATGCACAATGAACATAAAACAAGCATTCAACCTTGCACTAAAAAGCCTCGCGGGAAGCAAAATGCGCTCATTTCTTACAATGCTTGGTATTATAATAGGTGTTGCGGCGGTTATAGTTATTGTAAGCATAGTAAATGGCATGACTCATGATGTTTTAAGCGAGTTTGAAAATTTTGGTGCCACAACAATCACTGTAAGCGTAAGAGGCAGAGGCGGCAACAGAAATGTATCTATAGACGATATGCAAAATCTTGTTGACGATAATCCTGAGTACCTTGAGTCTATGACTCCTAATATTGCGGTTGCAGGCGCAACTGCAAAAAATGGCAGCACAAATGTGGATGTAGCAAGCTGTATCGGCGTTAACGAAAATTATGCTCACATAAAGGGGCTCACAATAGAGCAGGGCAGAAACATCGAATATATGGACTGCGAAGCAATACTGCGTAACTGTGTAATAGGCACATATATAGCAAATGAGCTGTACGGAACCACCGATGTTGTAGGTGAAACAATAAAGCTTAACGGGTATTCATTTCAGATTGTGGGCGTACTTGAAGAAACTGCCGACAGCAAAGAGGCAAGCGCCGATGATGTGATAATTATTCCGTACACAATGGCATCTAGAGTGTCAAACAGTTTTACAATGGGCAGCTATACCTTTAATGCCACAAGCAAAGATGTTGCCGACAAGGCTCAGCAATTTATTGAAGAATATCTTTTTGGTGTGTTTTCAAACACCAATGCCTACACTGTGAGCAATATGGCAAGCATAATTGAGGTAATCAACGAGCTAACTAACACAATGTCGCTTGTGCTTGCAGGTGTTGCGGGTGTTTCGCTTCTTGTTGGGGGCATAGGTATTATGAACATAATGCTTGTGTCGGTTACGGAGCGCACAAGGGAAATTGGCATACGCAAATCTCTTGGTGCTACTCCCTGGGATATAATGAGCCAGTTTGTTGTAGAGGCAATCACAACAAGCTGTATAGGAGGGATAATCGGAATTTTGCTGGGTATAGCGGGGTCGTATGCTGCTAAGCTATTAGGACTTACGGCAATACCATCGGTTCCTGCTATGTTTATATCTTTTACTGTATCTGCATTTGTTGGTATAGCATTTGGTTATTTTCCTGCAAAAAAAGCAGCTTCGCTTAACCCTATTGATGCTTTAAGGTACGATTAAAAAGGAGTTAATTTAAATATGAAAAAAAGAATTTTATGTTTAACATTGGCATTGTGTATGCTGCTTTGCTCATACCCGTCACTAAGCTTTGCATTGGGTGCCGAATATAATGAGGATAGTGCAATAGCACTTGTAAAAACACTTAAAATAATGGTTGGAAACGAAAATGGCAATATGGAGCTTGACAAAAATGTTTCCAGAGCAGAGTTTGCAAAAATTGCCGTTGCAATGTCACAGTATCGCAAAACAGTTGCGCTAAACAGTACAATTTCGGTGTTTTTGGATTGCAGCTTTAAACACTGGGCATCGCCTTATGTAAAAGTTGCTGTAACAAACAGAATTATAAACGGCTACCCCGACGGTACCTTTCGCCCCGAAAATACTGTTACCTTAGAAGAGGCGGTCACAATTATGTTAAAGCTTTTGGGCTATACAAACGATGATTTTGGCACATCGTGGCCTTACGGCCAGATGGGTATTGCAGCAAGTGAGCACATTCTTGACAATGTAGACAAAAGCATTGGTGATACACTTAAGCGAAGAGATGTGTTAAAATTAGTGTATAATACCCTTGTTGCAAACCCAAAAAATGCTCAGAGTACATCATCAAAGTATGTTGAACAGCTTGATTGTAATTTGTATGAGGATGCAATAATAGTTGCAACAAACAAGCAAAACAACTCTGTAACACCAGGATATGTACTCACAAGTGCAGGCACCTTTAAATTTAGCGGAGTATTTGATGATAACCTTATTGGCAGAAAAGGCAACCTTATAATCGAAAATGGCAACTACTACTTAGGTTTTATGCCGTCGGTTCAGACGGTGCAAAAGCATGTTGTATACTCAAAGCTCAGTGACACGCTTGTTACATATTGTAACGGCGCAATGACAAGCTTTTTGGTTGATTCAAATGTTACTGCATATTTAGATACAAACAAAACAACATACGGCTCTGTAAAAAATTCAATTTCCACAGGTGATACTATTTACGCTATGAAAAATGCCTCAGGCAGCATTGACTACATAACAGTTGCCACAAACAATATGCAAGGACCAAAAACAGTTACAACATCTGACTGGTACAATTCATTTACAACCGATTTGACAACTCTTACCGTTATGCGTGATGGTGTAAGGTCGCAAGCTTCGGATATTCAGACAAACGACATTGTGTACTACCTTAGTGATGTAAACACTGTGTTTGCGTATAGCCGCAAAATTACAGGTGTGTACGAAAAGGCCACACCAAACAGAGATATGCCTGTATCTATAACTGTTTCGGGTACACAATACACACTGGAAACGGCTGCTGCGTTTGACAAGGTGTCGTCAAACGGTGATTGCAAAATAGGAGATACTATTACACTCCTTTTAGGTAAAGACGGTCAGGTTGCTGATGTTATGACGGCAAGCAGCTCAAATTCTGCAGTTGCAGGTTACCTTGTTCAAACGGGTACAAAACAGTTTACAAATGCCGACGGCGATGTGTATTCTTCTAAGTATGCATCCCTTGTGCGTGCTGACGGGAGCGTGCTTGAAGTAATTACAAGGAATGACTATTCAACATATATCAACAAGGTAATGAATGTAAAATTTAGCGACGGCGTGGCTTATCTTTCGGTTGCAAAGGCGGGCACAAGCGTGTATGGAACAGTTGACAGCGATACACTTAAAATTGGTTCACATAATGTTGCTGAGGGAGCAAATATTCTTGATATAACAACAAATGACTCTGTTGATGAGCCTGGAGCATACACAGTTACATATCTGCAACGGCTTGATGGGGTATATATTGAGCCAGACAAGATTTTGTATGTCAAAAAGAACAACAAGGGTCAAATATCTGATTTGATTGTCAATAATATAACAGGCGATTCGTACAGATATGGTGTAATAACAGATGTTACTCAAAGCGGCTCAAATGAGGGGATGTCGGTATCATCCAAAAGGTACGCCTGTGACATACTGGGCAAGCAGTACACCTGTCAGATAAACTATGGAAGCACTTTTAAAAGTAATATGCCTGCTGCATTTGTCCTTTCGGGAGAAAGTGTTGTTGGGATAAAAGCGCTCAATCAATATTCGGGTGCTGTAAAATCTGTTGGTGAGGGCACAATCACAATTGCGTCAAATACTTATCTTTTAAGCGATGATGTGGCAGTATACAAGGTAATGTCAGGCACAGGCTCGTCCTCTGCGTTTACAATACTTCCTATAAGTGAATTAAAAAATAATATCAGCGATTATTCTGTAACTGCTTATTATGACAAAACTCAGGATAAAGGCGGAAGAGTTAGGGTAATAATAGCAAAATACAAATAATAAAAGTGGTGCATTTGCACCACTTTTATTATTTGTATGATATAAAGAAATTGCCTATATCTCCATAAAAGTTTGACATATTGGCTGTAATGCCGCCTTTTATATGGCTGCTTACAAACAGCGCAGTGTTTGTGTGAAACAGCGGGACTTGAGGCACATTTTCGTTAAAATATTTTTTAAAATTTTCAAAAAACAGGTCGCTGTTGTCTTTGTCGGGCGACATCATATTGAGGTTTGCAAGCAGGCTGTCAAATTCGTCACTTGCAAATGTACATACGTTTTGGTCTGTTTTTTGCAGTGAACTGAACATAAAATCCATATTCATATTGTTGTTCATAATAACTTCGCCAATATACAAATCATAATTGGCATCGCTTATTCGCTGTTTGTACTCATCAAATGAGGCAGCCTCGGGCACAAGAGTAATTCCATAAGGCTCAAATGCTTTTTTTAGATAAGCGGCTGTGCGCTCTTTAATGTCACTTTCACTGTTGTACAAAAGCTCAAGCGAAAGGTTGTATTTGAGTATCTGAGGCTTTTGGTTGCTGCTAATGATGTCATTTTGGTTTTTATTGTTTTCAAAATAATATGCGGTGGATATTACTGGCAGTGTTGCTTTAGATGCGTGTGAAAACATTACATCTTTAACAATTTCATCTCGGTTTATAATGCTGTTTATATCACGCCTGAGCACCACATCGTTTAGCGGCTGCTTGTTTGTGTTAATGCCTATAAATGCGTAACGCGGCGAGCTTGTTTCGTATATTTTGTGATTTGCAGTAAAGTTAAATTTGCCCCAATTGTTGCCGTTGGTGGTAAACATATCAATTTGTCCTGCATCAAATGCGTGAATAAGGTCGTCGGAGCTATGCATAAACAAAACGCTTATACTGTCTAAATATGCCTTTTTACTGCCGTACCAATCATCATTGCGCACAAGGGTCATACTTTTGTTTTGCAACCTGCCGTCATATTTAAATTTGCCTGAGCCTATTGGCACAAACGATGTATTTTGCTGCAAAAAGCTCTGCTTTGCAAGCCCTGCAGGCAGTATTGGAAAGTCAAGGGCATTTACAAAATCGGCCTGAGGTGATATAAGCTCTAACGATACAGTTAAGCCATCTAAAATTTTGTAGCTGAGTACATTTTTAAAAAGCTCGGTGTATGGTGTGGTGTAGTTTTTTATATAGTCAAAGGTTGCAACAACATCTGCTGCATCGAGTATTGTACCATCGTGAAATTTTATGTTTGGCTTAATTTTGATTGTGTAAATTTTGTTTGATGTAGATACAGTGTAGCTCTCTGCAATAACAGGGGTTGCCTCGAGTGTGTTTTCGGCCTTAAACAGCCCTTCGTACACAATCATAAGCACATCACGCACATTTTGATATTGTGTGGCAAGAGGGTTGAGCGTATCGGGCACAAAGCAGCCAAGCGTAATGCTGCCTCCCTTTTGAGGTATTAAATTTTCGGGGGTAGGCTGCTCACCTTGCAAAGTGCCTTTTGCACATCCGCAAAATAAGCTTGCTACAGCCAAAACAAAGGCTGCAAATTTAAAAGATTTGTTTTTCATTTTGATTTCTCCAGTCAGTCGGTGTACAACAAACGGCTTATTTTTGTGCATTTGTTTGTGCTTTCGTCTATATTTAAAATAATACCGCTAAGCTTTGCTTTGCCGTTTGCATGTTCAAATTTTTGAGGCATAGCAGTGGTAAAACGCTGGATTATTATTTCTTTGCTAATTCCAAGCACTGAGTGTATAGCACCTGTCATACCGATATCGGTAATATATGCAGTGCCTTTAGGCAGTATTGTTTCATCTGCTGTCTGCACATGGGTGTGTGTACCAAACACACATGTGGCCTTTCCGTCCAAAAAGTAGCCCATAGCAATTTTTTCACTTGTGGTTTCTGCATGAAAGTCAACAAGTATAATATCGGCATCGTTTTGGTATTTTTGTATTTCGGCCTGTGCGGCTTTAAACGGGCAATCAATATTAAGCAGGTTAACTCTGCCCATTATGTTTATTATGCATATTTTTTTGCCTTTGCAATTAAGCAGCATACTGCCGTTGCCAACTGTGCCTTGAGGATAGTTAAGAGGCCTTACGATATTGTTTTCATTTTCTAATATTTTTACAACATCTTTTTTGCCAAAGGTGTGGTTGCCCATTGTAAATGCATCTATGCCAATCTCACAAAGTGTGTTGTAGTCGCCAAAGGTAAGCCCGTTGCCGCCTGACACATTTTCGGCATTTGCAATGCAAAAATCTATGCTATAATTCTCTTTGATTTCGCGAAGTACAAGCGATGTGTAATTAAGACCGCAATCTCCAAAAATATCTCCAATAACTAAAATATTCATTTTAAATTAGCCTTTCCAGTATATATTAAAGCTGTGTTTGCTTTGTTTTCAGGGTTTAAAAAGAGCGGACTTATAAAAAATCCGCTCTCAAATTATGTTAATTATTTTGCGTAATCTACTGAACGAGTTTCTCTGATAACATTAACTTTTATCTGTCCCGGATACTCAAGTTCACTTTCTATTTTTTTAACTATATCTCTTGCAATGAGTACAGTATCCTCTTCTTTAACGCTTTCGGGCTTAACCATAATTCTGATTTCTCTGCCTGCCTGAATTGCGTAGGATTTTTCTACTCCGCTAAATGAATTTGCAATTTCTTCAAGTCTTTCAAGTCGCTTGATGTAAGTTTCCAAGTTTTCGCGTCTTGCGCCAGGTCTTGCTGCGCTTATTGCGTCACATGCCTGTACAATGCAGGCAATAACGGTGTTAGCTTCTACATCGCCGTGGTGTGCAGCAATTGCGTGTATAACCTCTTGTGATTCGTGATATTTTTTTGCAATATCAACACCAATATCTACATGTGAACCTTCGATTTCGTGGTCGATAGATTTGCCAATATCGTGAAGCAGACCTGCTCTTTTTGCTGTTTTGATGTCAACGCCAAGCTCTGCGGCCATAATGCCTGCAAGGTGAGCAACCTCGGTAGAGTGCTTTAACACATTTTGTCCGTAGCTTGTACGATATTTCATACGGCCAAGCAGCTTTATAAGCTCTGGGTGTAGTCCGTGTACACCTGTTTCAAATGTAGCCTGCTCGCCCTCCTGCTTAATAATGTTGTCAAGCTCTTTGCGTGATTTTTCAACAGTTTCTTCAATTCTTGCCGGATGAATACGTCCGTCAACAATAAGCTTTTCAAGTGCCATTCGGGCAATTTCTCTTTTAACAGGGTCAAAGCACGAAAGTATAACAGCTTCAGGGGTATCGTCTATAATAAGGTCAATACCTGTGAGTGTTTCGAGTGCTCTGATATTTCTGCCTTCACGGCCGATAATTCGGCCCTTCATTTCGTCGTTGGGGAGAGCTACAACCGAAACAGTTGTTTCGGCAACATGGTCAGCTGCACATTTTTGAATTGCAAGACTGATTATGTTTTTTGCTCTCTTCTCAGCCTCATCTTTAGCCTGAGATTCAATATCTTTAATCATTATTGCTGCTTCGTGACGAACTTCGGTTTCAATATTTTTGAGTAAATACTGCTTTGCGTCCTCAACAGACAAACCTGATATTTTTTCCAACATTTCAAGTTGAGCATTTTTAATCTTGTCAGTTTCGGCCTTGAGAGCTTCGGCTTCTTTGATTTTTTGATTAAGCAACTCGTCTTTTTTTTCAAGAGCTTCGGACTTTTTGTCCAAAGCTTCTTCTTTTTGCTGAATACGACTTTCCTGTCGATTCATTTCCTTGCGTCGTTCTTTAGATTCTTTTTCAAATTCGTTTCTGCTTTTATGAATTTCGTCTTTTGCCTCGAGCAAAGCTTCTTTTTTCTTTGTTTCGGCATCTTTTGCGGCCTGCTCAACAATAGCTTTTGCTTTTTGTTCAGCACCGCCTATTTTAGCTTCGGCAATTTTTTTGCGGTACAGGCTGCCTGCAAAAAAGGCAACAATACAGCCAACTGCCGCCGCTGCAATTGTAATTATTAATTCTGTCAAGTTAAATCCTAACCTCCTTTTCTTTTAGAAATTTGTTTTCACTTAGTTTTTGGGCATCGAAAATATAAGTCGATGAAAGCAATGCGCAAAGTGTACATACGCATTGTTTGAATTACACAAAAATAAATAATAACATACACATTTATTTTATAACATTTTGGCTCTTGTGTCAATGTTTTTTTGGGCGGTTGACTACATATTGTTATGTTTTTTGGCTGCAGTAACAGTGTTGCGCATAAGAGTTGCCCTTGTCATAGGGCCAACGCCTCCGGGTACGGGAGTGATGTGCGATACAATGTCATATACATTTTCAAAGTCTACATCGCCGCAAAGCTTGCCCTCGCTATTTCGGTTCATACCCACATCTATAACAACAGCGCCCGGTTTTACTGCGTCTTTGCCAATGAGGTTTGCTTTGCCAACAGCTGCAACAATTACATCTGCACTGCGGCAAATGTCGTTAAGGTTTTTGGTTTTTGAATGGCAAATTGTAACTGTGGCATTTTTGTGCAAAAGCATCATTGCCTGAGGCTTGCCGACAATATTGCTCCTGCCCACAACAACACAGTTTTTGCCGCAAAGGTCTATGCCCGAAAGCTCAATTAGGTCCATAACGCCTGCAGGGGTACAAGGCAAAAATTCGTAATCACCTGTCATAATTTTGCCGACATTTTGAGGGTGAAATGCGTCTACATCCTTTGAAGGATGTATTGCATTTATAATGCTTTTTTCGTTTATGTGCTTTGGCAGCGGCAACTGAACAAGTATGCCATCGATGCTTTTGTCATTGTTGAGCTTGTGTATAAGGTCAAGCAATTGCTCCTCGGTGGTTTGCTCTGGCAATGTAATTTGCTCCGAATGCATCCCAAGCTCTGTGCAGTCTTTTGATTTGGAATTAACATATACCTTTGATGCAGGGTTGTCACCCACAAGTATTACTGCAAGCCCTGGTGTAATGCCTTTTTGCTTTAATAGTTCAACCTCTTTTTTAAGCTCATTCTTTATTTTTTGCGCAAGCATTTTTCCGTCTAATATTTTGTTCATTTTTGATTCTCCTTAAATTTTGGGGCGGGACAAGGCAGTTTGGTGCATAACCAATCAAATCCTCTCTGCCTGCAAGCTTTAATGCTTTTATGACAGTTTTTGTATTTTCGGGTTTGTCATATTGCAACAGTGCCCGCTGCATTTGCTTTTCGTTTATATCTTTTGGTACATACACCTCTTGCATTGTAAGAGGGTTAATCCCTGTGTAAAACATACAGGTCGAAATGGTAAACGGGGTAGGGTAAAAGTCCTGCACTTGCTCGGGATGCATATGATGTTGCTTTAGGTAAAGCGCAAGCTCTATTGCATCATTAAGCGTGCTCCCCGGATGGCTTGACATAAGATATGGCACAAGATACTGCTTTTTGCCTAATTTTTTGTTTATACTGTAAAACTTTTGGCTAAATTGGTCGTATACCTTGTGTGACGGCTTGCCCATCAGCTTTAGCACATTGTCAGATACATGCTCGGGAGCTACTTTTAGCTGACCGCTAATGTGGTGTCTGCACAACTCGTAAAAAAATGTTTCGTCTTTATCATTTATGAGGTAGTCATAACGCAAGCCTGAGCGTATAAACACTTTTTTTACACCTTTTAAATTGCGCAGCTTTCGTAAAAGTGAGGTATAACTCCTGTGATTGATTTCAAGATTTTTGCACGGTTCAGGAAACAGGCATTGTTTGCTTTTGCAGGTGCCTCGTTGCATCTGACCTTTGCACGATGGGCCGTCAAAATTCGCTGTTGGGCCGCCTACATCGTGAATGTAGCCCTTAAAATCCTTGTCTTTTGTCATAGCAGTTGCTTCGGCTATTATTGATTGCTCACTGCGTGATTGTACAATACGCCCCTGATGAAAGGTTAGTGCGCAAAAATTGCAGCTTCCGTAGCAACCACGGTTGTGGGTGATGGAAAACTTTACTTCATCTATTGCGGGTACACCGCCCATACTTTGGTAAACTGGGTGGTATGTGCGCATAAACGGCAGTTCATACACCTCGTCAAGCTCTTTTGAGCTTAGGGGCATCATTGGCTTTGTTGCTACAAGGTATCTGTCGCCGTGCTTTTGCACAAGTGTTTTGCCTGTTATAGGGTCTTGATTTTGATACTCTATTTTTGTTGCAATGCAGTATTTGGTTTTGTCTTGTTTTACCTCTTCCATAGAGGGCAGCTCAATATAATCCTCAAGCCCAGATATGTCTTTTTTAATATAGCAGCATCCGTCTACATTGGTGTTTTCAAGAGCGATGCCGTCACGCAGTGCATTTGCAAGCTGGGTAATAATTTTTTCGCCCATTCCGTAGGTTAAAACATCTGCACGCGAATCAAAAATTATTGAGCGCCTTACCTTGTTGTCCCAGTAATCATAATGAGCAAAACGCCTTAGGCTTGCCTCAATACCGCCTATTATAATTGGCACATCGCTGTACGCCTCTTTTATTTTATTGCAGTACACAATAACTGCTCTGTCGGGCCTTTTGCCCGATTTGCCGCCAGGTGTGTAAAGGTCGTTGCTGCGCTTTTTTTTGGCGGCAGTGTAATGGTTTACCATAGAGTCAATGTTGCCCGACGAAACAAGAAATGCATATTTTGGCTTGCCTAATTTTTTAAAATCCTGTGTGTTTTGCCAGTCGGGCTGAGCTATAATGCCTACTGTAAACCCGTGCTTTTGGAGCACACGCGAAATTATGGCATGGCCAAAGCTTGGGTGATCTACATAAGCGTCACCGCACACATATACAAAGTCAAGCTGTTCAATTTTTTGTTTTTCCATATCCTTGCGGCATATGGGTAAAAATCCATTTTTAGACATATTAATTCCTTATTTTAAAAGCATCTCATTATATTGCTCTCTTGTTATAAGCACCTGACGAGGCTTGTTGCCGTCAAGCTCCGATATTATTCCGCGCCTTTCCATCTGGTCTATAATACTGCCAGCTCTGTTGTAGCCTATGCGAAATCTTCGCTGCAAAAGCGAGGTAGATATAGTACCGCTGTCAACTGCCATCTCAATTGCCTCGGGCAGCAGTTCGTCTGCGTCACCAGGGTCTTGTCCGTCAGGCTCGTAGTGCTCTTCGCTTTCTAATTGCTCTATAACTGTTTCGTCATATGATGGTGTATAGTCACAGCAAACGGCCTCCACAACCTTTTTAACATCGCTGTCCGATACAAAAGCACATTGCATACGGCTTGGCTTTGTTTCGCCAACAGGCATATAAAGCATATCGCCTTTACCAATAAGCTTTTCGGCACCGCCCATATCAAGAATTGTTTGCGAATCACGCACCGATGCTACCATAAACGAAATACGGCTTGGTACATTGGCCTTAATGTTACCTGTAATAAATTTTACAACAGGTCGCTGTGTTGCAATTACAAGGTGCATACCTGCCGCACGGGCAAGCTGAGCAATTCGGCAAACATAATTTTCTACATCGCCCGGGGCAACCATCATAAGGTCGGCAAACTCGTCTATAAGTATAACAATAGACGGCATTTTGCCCTCGGGAGTTCCGTTGCGCTCCATAAGCTCATTGTATCCCTGAATGTTACGCACATTGTTTTGCTCAAAAATTGAGTATCTCTCTGTCATTTCCTTAACTGCCCATCCAAGAGCACCTGTTGCTTTTTTTGCATCTTTTACAACAGGTATAAGCAGGTGGGGAATACCATTGTACACACCAAGCTCAACTTGTTTTGGGTCTATCATAACAAGCTTTACTTCGTTTGGGTCGGCTTTGTACAAAAGGCTTATTACAAGTGTGTTTATGCATACACTCTTACCTGCACCTGTTGCACCTGCAATAAGCAGGTGAGGCATTTTGGCAAGGTCCATAATAATTGGTTTGCCGCTAATGTCTTTGCCCAGTGCAACTGCAAGCTTTGAGGGGTGATTTTTAAATTCGTCGCTCTCGAGCACATCTCGCAGCATAACATCACTTCGGTTTTTGTTTGCAAGCTCTATGCCTATTGTGTTTTTGCCGGGTATTGGTGCAACCATAACATCTTTTTCGGCTGCAAGAGCAAGGGCAAGGTCCTTTGAGAGTGAGGTTATCTGACTAACCTTAACACCTTCGGCAGGCTTTACCTCGTACCTTGTAATTGTTGGACCCTGACTTATTTCAACAACGCTTGCATCAACCTTAAAGCTGTGGAGAGTTTCCACAAGCTGACGGGCGTTGTGCTGCAGCTCATCACTTGATGAACCCTGCGATACTGCTTTTTTTGGCTTTGAAAGCAAGTCGAGATGAGGGTAGTTGTATTGCAATATGTGGTTGCTTTTTTCGGCAGCGGTTGTTTCCATCTCGCGCTTGATTTCGCAGTCAAGCTGCTCCTTTTCCTGCTCGGTAAGGTGAGGCTGCGCATCTGTTTCGGCAGCAACCTCGTGGTCAATATATTCTTTTTCGCCGTTGGCTTTTATAATTTGTTTGCCAAATGCAGTGTTGATTGTAATGTCATTTGGCATAATTTCAAACTGCTCTTCAAGCTGCCTGATGTCTTCCTCTGAGTGTGCCACCTTTTTTTTGTCTACTTTTACTATTGTGTGAGCCACAGGGTTAAATTCCTCGTCTGCTTCTTTTCGATTTTCTTCTTTTATAATATCAATATCCTCTTTAATATGACGAGCAGTACCTGTAATCATATGTATAATACTGTTTATAAGCTTTACAATAGAAATGTTAAATATTGATATGCAAAGTATAATAAACAATGCAAAAAACAAAATATTTGCTCCTACTGTTCCAAGGAGAGCCTGCATTGGCATACCAATGCTTGCACCTATAACACCGCCGCTCGGATTAAGCTGCGCATATGTATAGTACATTGCATATTCCATACCGCTGTTTGATGCCAAAATCATATGGAATATGGCAGTAAGGTTGACAAATGCAACAGTTGAAAGTATCATTTTTTTGTTTATGCCGTTTTTGTCGGGCGCAAACAGGCAGTATATTGTTGCTGCAATTGCGGAAACAGGCAACAAATATGCACAGTAGCCAAACAATCCCATAAAGCATTCGGATATAAAGCTGCCTACTGCGCCGCCGCTGCCCGAATAAATGCTTATTGCAAAAAATATGCTTATTGCAATTATGCAAACAGCAGTAATTTCAAATGATGCTGTACTTTTTGGGGCAGTGCTTTTTGCCTGCCTTTTTTTAGTGCTTTTTTTAGCCATTTTGATTCCTCGCTTATTTTTTTCTAAATGTTTCCATAAGTTCTTTGTTGCTTTTGGTTTTTAATAAATTTGCAATAAGGGTTTCGGTAACATCTGCACCGTTATTGCCCAAAAGGCTGCGCCTTAACGCCCAGGAAAATTCTTTTTCATCTTTGGAGAGGATAAGCTCGTCTTTTCGTGTGCCCGATTTGTAAATGTCAATTGCAGGAAATATCCTGCGCTCCGAAAGGCGTCTGTCAAGGTGAACCTCCATATTGCCTGTGCCTTTAAATTCTTCAAAAATTACATCGTCCATCCTGCTGCCTGTTTCGATAAGGGCAGTTGCCAAAATGGTGAGGCTGCCGCCTTTTTCGATATTGCGTGCTGCACCAAAAAACTTTTTGGGTTTGTGCAGTGCCGCAGGGTCAATGCCTCCCGACAGAGTTTTGCCTGTAGATGGTACTGTAAGGTTGTATGCTCTTGCAAGCCTTGTAATGCTGTCGAGAAGTATTACCACATCCTGCCCGTGCTCAACAAGGCGCTGTGCACGCTCCAAAACCATTTCGGCAACCTTTATGTGATGCTCGGGCAGCTCGTCAAATGTAGAATAAATAACCTCTCCGTCTATGGAGCGTTTCATATCGGTAACCTCTTCGGGCCTTTCGTCTATAAGCAAAACAATGAGGTTTACCTCAGGGTTGTTTTTGCTTATGCTGTTGGCAATGGATTTAAGCAGTGTTGTTTTGCCAGCCTTTGGCGGAGCAACAATCATACCACGCTGTCCCTTGCCTATGGGAGCTATAATATCAACCAGACGCATTGCGTGGTTGTCTACATCTGCCTCAAGGCGTATTCGCTCATTGGGGTACACAGGGGTGAGTACATCAAATGGCTTTCGGTTGATTGCCTTGTCGAGAGTGTCGCCGTTTATATCTTTTACATATATAAGTGCGTCTGAGCGCTCTCTGTCATTTTTGGGGCGGCATATGCCGTGCACCATATCACCTGTTTTAAGACGGAATCGCCTTATCTGCACAGGTGATACATATGTATCTTCGTCGGTAGACAAATAATTTTCGCCCCGCAAAAAGCCATACCCGTCCTCGCACAGCTCCAGTATACCTGTAACTTCGTAAGTGTTATTTTGGTTTTCGTTTTCGCTTTGGGTATCTTTTTCGGCAGGGGTGCCGTGGGGTGTTGGCTGGGTGGGTGTTTGGACGGTTTGTAATTTGTCATCGGACAAAAGGCTTATAAGCTCATCTTTTTTTAGCTTGCTTATGCTTTTGATGCCCATTTGTTTTGCAAGCTCTCTAAGGCTTGTCAGTGACATTTTTTGCAATTCGTTTTTTGTGCTCATACAAGTACTCCGTTAAATTAATTATTCATATTATTATTTTACCACATTTATGCAGCAAATGCAAATGTCAAAAAAATTACATTTTTTAAAAATAATAGTAGAAAATATAATTATTATAATGTATAATAAAATTATAATATATAATTTGCGGCGGTGCAACGGTTTATGAAAAAAATTTACAATTATTTACATACACTCATACAAAAGATTGCGGATGATGAAATGCTGCTTAGAGCATCAAGTGTGAGCTTTTACATTTTGCTTGCGTTTTTTCCGTTTGTAATTATTTTGTTTTTGCTAAGCACATACATCAGCCCCACAATAAGCAACTGGCTGCTTTATGCCATTGAGGTGTTTCCCGATGAGGTGGAGGGCATAATAACAAGCCTTGTTACCAACACCGAAATTAGCAGCGCACTTATTTTTGTGCTTGTGGGTGTTTCGGTATGGACATTGTCAAGCGCTCTTGTTACACTTTCTAACTCGTTAAATGTATTTTACAAAGTAAAAGAAACCCGAAGTTATTTAATAACACGGCTTTTGGCAATACTATGGGCAATTTTGTTTTTGGTGCTTATTGTATCTATTATGGTGATAGTGGTATTCGGCGATTTGATACTCAGTATGATTTACAGGCATTTAGGCATACAGCCTCACGGAATTGCTTTTGAGATTATGGGGTATGCAACTTTATATGTAATAGTAACTTTTTTAATAGCAGTAATATACAAATTTGTGCCCAATATTAAAATTACTTTTTTGTCGGTTATAAAAGGTGCGGCAACATCCACACTTTTGTGGGGCATTACCTCGTACGCTTTTTCGATATATGTAAACAATTTTGCAAGGTACCATTTGCTTTATGGCTCTATTGCGGGTATTATTATTCTTATAACGTGGATATATATAACATCAATGGTTTTGCTGCTTGGCGGAGAGATAAATTCACTTTGTAAAAAATAATTTTAAAATTTTTTAAAAAACACTTGCAAATTTTGATTTTATTTGATACAATATACCTTGTGTTTATTTGAAATGATATATTTTTATGAATTTTAGCAGGAGGTGCATATACATGGCAAAGTGTGAAATTTGCGGTAAGGGTGTTACTTTTGGTATTAAAGTAAGCCACTCTCACAGAAGATCAAACAGAACTTGGAAAGCAAACGTAAGGTCAGTAAAGGCTGTAGTTAATGGTACACCTAAAAAGATTAATGTTTGCACAAGCTGCTTGCGTTCAAACAAGGTAACAAGAGCCGTTTGATTGCATCAATTATTATAGAAAAAAGCAGGGCGCATATTTAGCAGCCCTGCTCTTTTTCTGTTTTTAATTACTTACATTCTGAAAATGGCTTTTAAAAACTTTCTCATCAGTTTTGGAGCAGTAAGTACAACTATTTTCATATTAAATCACTCTCTTTCGGATAATACTCCAATGACTAACACCAATAATAACACCAACACAAAATACCAAGCAATATACCCTCAATAGCAGCTATAAATATCGGAGGAAAAACAAATGCCATAAACAATCCAGCCACAAATCCCATAATAATGCAACCGCATATTCTGTGATGAAATTTTTTAAACATTGTATTCACCTCCGATTATTGTAATATATTCTTGAAAAACCCATCTTGTCACAAAAAATTAAATTATATAATTGACAAAAGTGCATACGATATATATAATATATTTAGCATATTTTGGTGTGACACACTAGATGGAGGTGAATTTTATGGAATTTGAAACAATTAAAAAAATACTTGTAGAACAGCTGGGAGTATCTGAAGATGAAATCACACTCGATTCTACATTTGAAAATGATTTGGGTGCAGACTCACTCGACCTTGTTGAAATATTGATGGCGCTTGAAGAGGAATATGGCTTTGAGGTGTCTGAAGACGAAGTTGAGGGAATTGATACTGTTGGCAAAGCTGTTGAATACATCAAGGCACATGCCGAATAAGGAGAATATTAATGAAGAGTAATCTGGCACAGCTGGAACAAACGCTCGGATATAAATTTAATAATCCAAAGCTACTTGAGGAGGCACTTTGTCACAAATCATATGTAAATGAAAGTGACAGTAAAATCAAATCGTACGAAAGGCTCGAATTTTTGGGCGATTCGGTATTGGGAGTTGTTGTAAGCCGATACATATACGACAATTATTCAACATTTCCGGAGGGCAAGCTCACTAGGCTACGGGCATCGGTTGTGTGCGAAAGGTCGCTTTCACAAATGGCACGCAAGCTTAATATGGGAGAGTATATAATTTTAAGCAAAGGCGAAATGCAATGCGGCGGAGCAAACAAAGATGCCATATTGTGCGATGTGTTTGAAGCTGTAATTGCGGCAATATATCTTGACAGCAATATGGAAAATGCGCGAAAGTTTGTTTTGAACAACCTTGCCGATATTATTAAACAGCAGGCGCAAGAGGGCAGCGGCACAAATGACTACAAAACAAACCTGCAGGAAATTGTGCAGCAAAGTGGCGGAACAGTTGAGTACAAAATTGTTTTGGAATCGGGGCCTGACCACGCAAAGCAATATGATGCTGCTGTATATGTAAATGGAAAGAGCATTGCAACAGGCACAGGCGCAAGCAAAAAAAAGGCTGAGCAGGATGCCGCAAAAAATGCAATAAAAATTATAAAATAATTAATTAAAACAGTATTTTCATTAAATTGAAAATGCTGTTTTTTTGTGGCCGTTTGGGCAGGTTGGGTAACACATGCATGCTCAAATGGCCTTTGTCGTATTTTGCAAAATACAGCGATTGAATTGTACATATGCACAAAAAACAAAGCTGTGTTTGTGACATTTTAACAAAAATGCAAAAAAAACTAAAAAACGCAAAAAAAAATTGCATTTGCTATTGCAAAAGTGCCAAAAATGGTTTAAAATTTAGTTATTAGTGGTGATTTGTGGTACAAAGTGGTTAAAAGTGGTAAATTTTACTAGAAATGAGGTGAGAAAATGTTCACAGGGGAATATCGTCACAGCGTTGATACAAAGGGCAGAGTTATTATGCCTGCAAAATTTAGAGAAACACTTGGCAACAAGTTTTTTTTGACACGCGGCCTCGATGGTAATTTGCAAATTTATTCGTACAACGAATGGATGAAGGTATGTGAAAAGCTAAGCAGCCTTCCTACCTTGGTGGACAAAAACTCACGTGCACTTTCAAGACACTTGTTATCAGGATGCGTTGAGTGTGAAGTGGACAAGCAGGGCCGAATACTCATCCCGTCATCACTGCGCATCAGCGCAAAAATAGATAAAGATGTTGTGGTAATAGGCAACGGCAACAAGGTGGAAATATGGAGCAGCGAGGTTTGGGACGGCTACATTGACGAAATAGACACCGACCAGATTGCTAAAAACCTTTGCGACCTTGGTATAATGATTTAATTTGGCGGTATAATTATGGATTTTAAACATATATCGGTTTTGCTTGAACAATCTGTACAAAATCTTAATATAAACAAAGACGGCATATATGTTGACTGCACCATGGGTGGCGGCGGACACAGCGAAAAAATTGTGTCACAGCTCTCAGCAAAAGGCACACTCATTGGTATAGACAGAGATACCGAAGCTCTTGCAGCAAGCAAGGAGCGGCTTAAACACTTTGACAATGTAATATATGTACATAGTAATTTTCATAATATAAAAAATGTTATTGCATCACAGGGCATAAGCGAGGTTGACGGCATAATAGCAGACCTTGGTGTTTCATCATATCAGCTTGACAACAGGGACAGAGGCTTTAGCTATATGGAGGATGCGCGGCTTGATATGCGTATGGATGCCACGGCGGATTTTGATGCGTACAAGCTTGTTAATACATACAGCGAAGCGCAGCTTGCGGATGTAATATTTCGCTACGGCGAAGAAAAATTTTCGCGCAAAATTGCCAGAGCAATTGTACAACAAAGAGAGGACAAGCCTATACAAACTACATTGGAGCTTGTAGATATTATTAAAAAGGTAATTCCCGAAAGGTTTCGCCAAAAGGGCTCACACCCTGCAAAAAGGACCTTTCAGGCAATAAGAATAGAGGTCAACAGCGAGCTTGAACCGCTTGGCACAGCAGTGGAGGATATGTTTGACTGCTTAAAGCAGGGCGGAAGGCTGAGTATAATAACATTTCATTCTTTAGAGGACAGGATTGTTAAAACAAAGTACAACGAGCTGGCACAAGGCTGCACTTGCCCGCCTGACTTTCCTGTATGTGTGTGCGGCAAAACGCCAAGGGGCAGGGTTATAACCCGCAAGCCCATACTTCCCACAGAGGATGAATGTGAGCAAAACAAGCGTAGTAAAAGCGCAAAGCTTAGAATTATAGAAAAATTGTAAAGGGGTGCAATTTGTTGGATAAATATGTAAGCGGTACATCAGCGTACAGCTACGGCAGTGCTTTGCCGTATGAGGCACAAAAAATACGACCACGGCTTGTAGAGGTACAAGCTCCAGCGGTAAGCAAAAACAGAATAATTGCAAAAACCCTGTGTGTTTATATGGCTATTGTTACGGTACTGCTTGCAGGCATATTGTACAGCCAGGTGCTCGTAATGCAGGCAAAAAGCAGCATTGATACAATGGAGCAGCAGCTTGCAGCAATAACTGAGCAAAACAGCATCAAAAAAATTCAGCTTGAGCAGAGCATCGACCTCAAAAAAATCGAAGAGATTGCAATATCTCAATATGGTATGCAACGACCTGACAACAATCAGATTATTTATGTGAGAGTGGTTCAGGACGATTATGGCGAAGTTATTAAAAACTAACATAATTGACACATTTAAGCAATAATATTTTAAAGACTGAAAAGTGTAATGTTACCCCATTGGTCATTTTGACCGTGGGGTAGGCTTGGCTTTATCGAAATTATAATAGTTTGGAAGGCAACATTATGAGCAGAGAAGAAATTATGTTAAAAAAGAGAATAGTACTTATTATATTTATATTTGCACTCGGTATGCTTGTTGTTCTTGCATCACTTTTCAGATGGCAGATAATAAAAGGCGACGAACTTCAAAAAAGGGCGATTGCTCAGCAAACTCAGGAAAGCAGCATAAGCTCTGACCGAGGCGTTATTTACGACCGTAACGGCAAAATTTTGGCTCAAAACTCCTCGGTAGAAACAGTTACCGCAAGCCCAAAGGATGTGCAAAAAGCAGGCAAGGTAGACGAAACCGCTAAAACGCTTGCAGATATTTTGGGCCTTGATGAGGAAGATGTTAAAAGCAAATTAACTAAAAACCTTGACCATGTGGAAATAAAGAAAAAAGTAGATATTGAAACTACAAACATTATCCGCGAAAAAGACCTTACAGGCGTGTTTTTGGTTGATGATACTAAAAGATATTACCCCTATGGCTCTTTGGCAGCTCATGTAATAGGAACAACAGGTACCGACAATCAGGGACTTTCGGGTGTTGAAATGGTATATGAGCAGTACCTTAAAGGCAAGCCCGGCAGGCTTATTTCTAACCGTAATGATGATGTTGCCGATATGCAGTACGAGGAATACGAGCGCTCTGTAAACGGTAGCAATATAGTGCTTACAATAGACGAAATTATTCAGCATTTTGTAGAGTCGGAGCTTGAACAGGCGTGCAAGGATTACAAGGTGCAAAATGGTGCTGCCTGCATAATAATGCACGCAAAAACGGGCGAAATTCTTGCAATGGCAACATATCCTACATTTGACCTTAACAACCCGTTTACACTTACCGACCCCAATGTGATTAAAAGCCTTGAAAAATACGAGGGTGAAGAAAGAACAAAAAAATACAATGACGAAGTATATAAGCTGTGGCGTAACAAAGCTGTAGTAGATTCTTATGAGCCTGGCTCCACATTTAAATCTATTGTAGCTTGTATGGCACTTGAAGAGGGCGTGGTAAGCCTTAACGAAGTGTTTAACTGCAGCGGCAGTATGCGTGTTGCCGATACAAATATCAGCTGTTGGAAATCGGGCGGACACGGCTCCGAAACCTTTGTACAGGGTGTTGAGGGCTCCTGTAATCCTTTGTTTATGACACTTGGTGCAAGAGTGGGAGCAAAAAACTTTTACAAATACTACAAAACATTTGGCTTTACCGAAACAACAGGCTTTGATTTGCCTGGCGAAGCATCGGGCACATTCCACGAAATGAGCAATTTTAACGATGTAGAGCTTGCAACAAGCAGCTTTGGCCAGACATTTATTATTACACCTCTCCAGCTTATTACAGCCTATTCTGCAATTACAAACGGCGGTAATATGGTAAGGCCTCATGTTGTTAAACAGATAATAGACGACAACGGCAATGTTATAAAAAACAACGAAACCGAAATTATACGACAGGTTGTGTCGGAGGAAACTGCTCAGACAGTATGCAATGTGCTTGAAGGAGTTGTGTCTAAAAACACAGGTAAAAACGCATATATCAAGGGCTTTAGAGTTGCAGGAAAAACAGGCACAAGCGAAAAATTCCCCCGTGGTAACGGCAAATATGTTGCATCATTTATTGGCTTTGCACCGTGCAACGACCCCGAAATTATAGGTCTTGTAATGCTCGACGAGCCAATGGGAGTATCACATATGGGCGGCGCAACTGCGGCACCTACATTTAAAAATATTTTTGACAATGTTTTAAGATACCTTAACATAGAGCCTCAGTATACCGAAGAGGAGCTTGCATCGCTTGACAATTCTGTTCCTAATGTAGAGGGCCTTAGCAAATCGGATGCAATTGCAAAATTTGCAAATACAGGGCTTAAATACAATATAATAGGCTCGGGCAGCAAAATAGTAAGCCAAATTCCAAAAGGAGGCTCAACACTTCCCGATGGCTCTACAGTGGTGCTATATACCGAAAATGCGCAGGCGCAACAGGTAGAGGTGCCAAACCTCATTGGTATGACAGCATCTCAGGCAAACACCATGCTTACAAATTCGGGCCTTAACATTAAAGAAATAAATGTTGCAGAAAATGCATTAAACGGAACTGCAGTTGTAAACAAACAGGAGCCTCAGGCAGGTACAAAGGTAAACCGAGGCACTGTTGTAAATGTTCAGTTTAGCTATAGCGACAATGTTCATTAAAGGGTGATAAACTTGAAATTAACCGAGCTAATAAAAGGAGTATCCGTTATTAAAATACACAATGAGCAAAATTGTGATATTACGGGTGTTCAGTATAATTCGTTAAAAATACAAAAGGGTAATTTGTTTGTTGCCATAACGGGCTTTGCTACCGACGGGCACAAGTATGTTGCGTCTGCTGTTAAAAATGGCGCCGTTGCAGTTGTTGCCGAAAAATATACTCCGGATGTAAACTGTGTGCAGATAATTGTACCAAACTCACGAATTGCCGAGGCACAAATCAGTGCAAATTACTTTGGCAATCCCAGCAAAAAGTTTAAGCTTATTGGTATTACGGGCACAAACGGCAAAACAACCTGTACTTACCTTATAAAAAAAATATTGGAGCACTCGGGCTATAAGGTTGGCCTTATAGGTACAAATCAAAATATGATTGGCAACCAGTGCTTTGAAACAGGGCGCACAACTCCCGATTCGTTTGAGCTTTGGCAGTTGTTTGACAAAATGGCTCAGCAAAATGTCGACTATGTTGTAATGGAGGTTTCATCTCACGCACTGGAGCTTTTTAGAGTTTACGGATGTAACTTTTGTGTAGGTGCATTTACCAATCTTACACAGGACCATCTTGATTTTCATATTACAATGGACAATTATGCCAAGGCAAAGCAAAAGCTTTTTGATATGAGTGAAGTTGCGGTAATAAATACAGATGACAAATACGGAGCACAAATGGCTCAAAACTGCAATTGCCCCGTTGTTAGCTATGGTGCAAAAAATGATTGTGAGCTTTTGGCTGAGCAAATTAAGTATAGCGACAGCGGTGTAACCTTTAATGCAGGCGGTCAGCAGTATGTGCTTGGTATTCCTGGTGAATTTTCGGTATATAATGCGCTTTGTGCAATAGGTGTGTGCAGCCAGTGCGGCATCAGTGCAAAAGATATTGCAGATGCATTAAAGAGTGCAGACGGTGTAAAGGGCAGGGCAGAAGTTGTAAACACAAATACCGACTACACTGTTATGATAGATTATGCTCATACACCCGACGGAATACAAAATATATTAAATGCCGTAAGGGGCTTTGCAAAAGGAAGAGTAATAATACTTTTTGGCTGTGGCGGCGACAGGGACAGCACCAAAAGGCCTATTATGGGCAAGGTTGCAGGTGAGCTTGCCGACTTTTGCATTGTAACAAGCGATAACCCGCGCAGCGAAGACCCAATGTGTATTATAAATATGATTGAACCTGCGGTAAAGCAAACAGGCACTGCGTATGTGGTAATACCCGACAGGCGCGAGGCAATTAAATATGCTCTGCAAAATGCAAAAAGCGGCGATGTAATAGTACTTGCAGGCAAAGGGCACGAAACCTATCAGGTGCTTAAAGACGGAACTATACATTTTGACGAGAGAGAGATTATACAAGAGCTTTTAAAAAAACAATAAATGTGCTATTTGATAAACGGGGGAAGTAGATATGGAAAATACAATTTACAAATTAATACTTGCGGCAACTGTTGCATTTGCAATAGCAGTTGTTGCTGCACCAATTTTTATACCAGTGCTTCACCGACTCAAATTTGGGCAGGAAATTAGAGAAATAGGGCCAAAGTGGCACAGCAAAAAAAGCGGAACACCCACTATTGGCGGAATTATATTTATAATACCCGTAATTGCCTGCACAATACTTTTTGTGCGCAATATTACAGGCCTTTGCCTTGTGCTTTTTGGCTTGTCATTTGGAATTATAGGTTTTATTGATGACTACATTAAGGTTGTTAAAAAACGCAATTTAGGCCTTACAGAAAAGCAAAAGTTTTTACTTCAGCTTGCGGCAAGCATAATATTTTTGTTGGCTGCAATGAGGCTTGATATTATAACAACAAGTGTGGCCATACCATTTGCAAAAATTACTGTTGATTTTGGTTATGTTTATATACCTTTTGCTTTGTTTGTGCTTTTGGGTACAACAAATGCAGTAAACTTAACCGACGGAATAGACGGACTTGCATCATCGGTTACAGTTGTTGTAAGTATATTTTTTGCAATTACAGCATACCTTTTGGGCAATGTTGCAGTTATGGAATTTGCAGCTATTGTGGCAGCAGGGTGCTTTGGTTTTTATTTGTTTAACAAATGTCCTGCAAAGGTGTTTATGGGTGATACAGGCTCGCTCTTTTTAGGCGGCTCGGTGTGTGCCATGGCACTTGTGCTTGGTCAGCCCATACTGCTTGTAATTATAGGCGGAGTATATGTTATCGAAACATTGTCAGTTATTATTCAGGTTGCATCATTTAAGCTTACAGGCAAACGGGTTTTTAAAATGTCACCAATCCACCACCACTTTGAAATGTGTGGCTGGAGTGAAAACAAAATTGTAACAGTAGCTGTTTTGGCATCTGTTGCTCTTGGTATTATTGCCGTGTTGGGAGGAGTTAGCATTGGCTGAAAACACACACACAACCGATAGAAAACCCAAAAGACGCAAAAATCGTGATGTTAATTATACATTTTTTGTAATGGTAATTGCTCTTTTGGCGTTTGGGCTTATTATGGTATTTTCGGCATCAAGCCCAAGAGGCCATTACAACTATTCCGATGCTTTGTACTTTGTAAAAAGGCAGGCAATATTTGCAATAATCGGATTTTTGCTTATGAGTTTTGTGTCAAAAATATATTATAAGGTATGGTATAAGCTTACCTGGGTAGTTGCAGGTGTTACGCTTTTGATGCTTGCAGCAGTTGCATTAATTGGTACTACAGGAGGCGGTGCGCAGCGCTGGCTCGCCATAGGGCCTATAACAATGCAGCCCTCTGAGGTGGCAAAATTTGCAGTTGTTGTAATTATGGCACGAATACTTACCGATTACGGCAATGATATGTCATCATTTTTTAAAGGCTTTTGTCTTATGATGGTTGTACCTGTGGTATTTTGTGCAATTGTATTGTTTGAAAGGCACCTTAGCGGAGCCGTTATAATTTTGCTTGTGGGTATAGTGCTTGTGTTTGTTGCAGGTGCAAAAATCAAGCATTTGCTTATATGCCTTGCTGCAATTGTTCCTCTTGGTGCAGTTGCGGTAATTATTGAGCCATACAGAGTAAAACGAATACTCAGCTTTCTTGACCCGTTTGCTGATATCAAGGGCGACGGTTATCAGATTGTGCAGTCGCTTTATGCAATTGGCTCGGGAGGCTTGTTTGGCGTTGGCCTTGGTCAAAGCAGAGAAAAATATCTTTACTTGCCTGAGGCGCATACCGATTTTATTTTTTCGGTAATATGTGAAGAGCTTGGATTTTTTGGTGCATTGCTTGTAATTGTTATGTTTACAATACTTATTGTTACAGGCTTTAAAATTGCAATCAAATCACCCGATAAATTTTCGTCACTGCTTGCAACAGGGTTAACAAGCCTTATTGCAATGCAGGTAGTATTTAATATTGCAGTTGTTTCGTCAACAATGCCGTGCACAGGTATAACACTTCCGTTTTTTAGCTATGGCGGTTCGTCACTTATAATCAATCTTGTTGAAATGGGTGTAATACTCAATGTATCAAGGTACTCGGGCAACCAAAACAGGCTGTAATTAATGAAAGGAATGGGCTGATGCGATGAAAATTTTATTGGCAGGCGGTGGTACGGCAGGGCATATAAACCCTGCAATTGCCATAGCTAAATATGCACTTTCCAAAGACAAAAATTGTGAAATTTTGTTTGTAGGCAAAAAAGGCGGTATGGAATCACGGCTTGTACCTGCAGCAGGGTTTGACATTGAATATATTGAAATAGAAGGCTTAAAGCGCAAGTTAACTTTTTCCAACATCAAAACTGCGCTAAAGCTTGTCACTTCGGTTTTAAAATGCAAAAAAATAATAAATCGCTTTAAACCTGATGTGGTTGTGGGTACGGGCGGCTATGTGTGTGCTCCCGCAATTATAGCTGCAAACAGCAAAAAAATACCCACACTTATACATGAGCAAAATGTTTTTCCCGGCAGTGCAATTAAAATGCTGTCAAAAAAATCAACTGTTACTGCAATCAGCTTTGAGGAGAGCAAAAAATATCTTTTGGGAGCAAAAAATGTTGTGCTTACAGGCAACCCTGTAAAGCCCGACATTTGCCAAATTGATTACCAAAGCGCACGCAAGGTGCTTAATATTAATGACGAAAAATACATAGTTGCATTTGGCGGCAGCCTTGGTGCAAAAAAAATTAATGATGTAATTACAGATTACATTAAACTTATAAATAACAAAAAGGGAATAAAGCTTTGCTTTGCAACAGGCATCAACAATTATGATGATGTTGTAAATGAGCTTAAACATCAGGGTATAACCCCTGGGGATAATATAGAAATACGCAAGTACATAGACAATATGAATGTTGTTATGAATGCGGCAGACATTGTTATATGCCGCTCAGGCGCAATTACACTCTCGGAGCTTTGCGTGCTCGGCAAGCCATCTATACTTGTGCCGTCGCCAAATGTTACAAACAATCATCAGCACTACAATGCACTGGCACTTGAGAGCATAGGTGCTGCAGTTATGATATCCGAAAATGAATTTGATGCACAAACATTAAATTTGCAAATTAACAACATACTTTCAAACAAGGATGTGTACACAAATATGAGCATTTGCGCCAAAAAGCTTTCAAGCGCCGATGCTACACAAATTATATACAATAAGCTAAAGGAAATAACATGTTAATTTCGCCGCAATAAACGGGCGATTTTATATATACTCCGCAACCCCTCTACCACCTAATATTTAACGCCTTATAATATCTGGCGTAAACCAAGCGGAGTAAATAACTCCATCACTGTGTGTATTATTAGTGATGGAGTTAAATTTATAAACAATGTTTTTATATATATTTAAATCGGACTTTTATGCACCTGTCAATTTTAGGCGCAGGGCAAGTGGTTGTAACTTTGAATATTTTTCCGGCATAATATGTAATTGACTACATTGGCGGAGGGATATTTATGAATTCAATAAGAGTAGGGTCAACACACAAATTATACGGTGATGTAACCGTTCAGGGTTGTAAAAATGCTGTTTTACCCATACTTGCAGCCACTCTGTTAAATGAAGGGCAAAATGTAATACATAATTGTCCGATGCTGTCGGATGTTAAAACAACTCTCGATATTTTAAAAGGAATCGGAGCAAAAGCTGCCCTATCAGGCTCAACTGCTGTGATAGACACAAGGGATATTACCGATTACCATATCCCTGAGCAAATGATGGGCAAATTGCGTTCGTCAATTATTTTGGTTGCACCTATATTGTCACGGTGCAAAAAAGCTGTATTTACAATGCCAGGAGGCTGCGAAATAGGTACCAGGCCTATAGATATACATCTTGCCTCGTTTGAAAAAATGGGTGTTGATGTTGAATGTAGTGATGGTGTTGTAAGCTGTGATGCAAAAAATCTTCATGGGGCCGATATACATTTGCCCGTTCCGTCGGTTGGTGCTACCGAAAATGTTATGCTGCTTGCCTGCAAGGGCAAGGGAGTTACCACCATATACAATGCTGCCAAGGAGCCCGAAATATGCGATTTGGCACACTTTTTAAACAGTATGGGGGCAAGGGTTTTTGGTGCTGGTACCGACACTGTTACAATATATGCCGTAAACCGCCTTGATGAAAGCGAATACACTGTAATGCCCGACAGAATTGAGGCAATAACATTTGCGTGTGCCTGTGCTTGCGCAGGGGGTATTGTAAATTTGCACAATATCAATTATAATCATATTAACAGTGTTATGACGCTGCTTTCGTCTATGGGGCTTAATGTAGTTCCGTACTGCAACAAAATGACAGTTTCGTCAAAAGCAAAACTAAAATGTCCGCAGCTTATTTCCACAAGGCCGTATCCAGGCTTTCCTACAGATGCACAGTCAATACTTATGTCTGTTATGAGTATGTCGGAGGGCACAGGCAAAATTGTTGAAAATATATTTGAAAATCGCTTAAATCACGCATATGAGCTTTTAAAAATGGGTGCCGACATTGTAGTTAATGGCAACAGTGCAATTGTAAATGGCAAAAGCCTTGCGGGTGCCAAGGTTAACTCATGCGATTTGCGCAGCGGAGCTGCACTTGTTATTGCTGCGCTTGGCTGTGAGGGCGAAAGTATTATAAACAAATGTGAGTATATAGACAGAGGTTACCAAAGCTTTGTGCCAAAGCTCAAGGCTCTTGGAGCACATATCGAAAGGGTTGAAAGCCAATGATAAGTAAAGTAAAACAATATATACAAAAATATCTGGGTACAAAAAAACAGCAGGGTATATTTGCTGTGCTTATTTTGCTTATTGTTTTTGTTTCGCTTTTTTCACCGATATACCAAATAGATGATATTGAGGTGTATGGCAACACAACGGTTGACTCAAATATCATAATAAAAGCATCGGGCATAAAGCTTGGCGAGAGTGTGTTTAAGCTTGATGCAGCATTGGCAAAAAAGGGTATTTCAAAGGTTGCATATGTTGACACCGTTAAAATAAAAACAAAATTTCCAAATACAGTTGTTATAAACATTACCGAAAGCACCGAATGTGCATACATAAATTTTGTAGGTGGATATGTAGGCATAGACGAAAAGGGCAAAGCACTTAATGTAAAACAAAAGCTCTCGGATGTAACCAAACCTATTGTGTACGGAATTAAAATTTCTAATTTTGAAATAGGCAGCATTGTTGCAATTGACAACGAGCAAAAAACAAAAGTACTTTTTGAAATGCTCGGGCAAATAAGGTCAAGCGGAATAGAAGATAAAATTCAGTATATGGATATAAACGATTTTGACAATATCACCTTTACTCTTAAAAGCAAAATTTCGGTAAAGCTTGGCAATACCAACAGCCTTAAATACAAAATTGCATACCTCAAATCGGTGCTCGACGAGCTTGGCGATACCACCGGGGGAGTTATTGACATTACCGATACAGAAAATGTTGTTTACAATGCAAATTAGTATAAAATACACAGAAAATATATGTATAAATTAACAAATTGTAAAAATTTTAAAAAAATACTGGTAATATTAAAATTTGTGTGATATAATTAAGTAGTCTTAATATATCATAGCGTAAATATGCGCTTTTTCACTTAATAGCAAAACAACTGATAAAATAAAAAAACGGAGGAAAAGATTGTGTTAAATTTGGATATCGAAAAAGATTTAACCGCCAAAATGGTCGTTGTAGGTGTAGGCGGAGGCGGTAACAATGCTGTTAACCGTATGATTAGCGAAGGTCTTGTTGGTGTTGATTTTGTAGCTATCAACACAGACAAACAGGCTCTTTATAAAATCAATTCTGAAAAAGTAACTGCAAAAATTCAAATAGGCGAAAAGCTTACAAAAGGCCTTGGTGCAGGTGCAAACCCTGAGGTTGGCCAAAAAGCTGCCGAAGAAAGCAAAGAAGAAATTAAGAAAGCAATTCAGGACGCTGATATGATATTTATTACAGCAGGTATGGGCGGCGGTACAGGTACAGGCGCAGCTCCTATTGTTGCATCTATTGCAAAAGAGCTTGGCATACTTACCGTTGGTGTTGTTACAAAGCCATTTTCATACGAGGGCAAAAAGCGTATGACAAGAGCTATTGAGGGTATTGGCAATCTTCAGGGCTATGTAGATGCGCTTATTGTAATTCCTAACGACAAGCTCGAAGATACTTGCATTGAGCAGACAAAAGTGCTTGATGCATACAAAATGGCAGACGGTGTGCTTAATCAGGGTGTTAAAGGTATTGCCGACCTCATTTCGAGCCCCGGTATCATCAATGTTGACTTTGCCGATGTTACCACAGTTATGCGCAATTCAGGTATTGCACATATGGGTATTGGCAGAGCCACAGGTGAAAACAGAACTGAAAGAGCAGTTAATATGGCTATCAACAGCCCTCTTCTCGAAACTTCGATTGTTGGTGCAACAAAGGTTGTTGTTAATGTAGCAGGAGGCTCCGACCTTACATTGTTTGAGGTTAACAAGGCAGGTGCCCTTATTCACGACCTTGTTGACGAGGATGCTGATATTATATTTGGTAACTCTATGGACGAGTCCCTTGGTGATGAAATTGTTGTAACAATTATTGCCACAGGCTTTAACGGTAATGCAGCTAATGCACTTGATGCAAATGCACAGCAGGATGAAAGCTTCCCAAAATCTGTGTTTGATGAAGACGATGTGGAAATCCCCTCATTTCTTCGTAAATAATTGACAAAGCAGAGGAGTATCAATATGAAATGTCCGTTTTGTGAATATACCGAGAGCAAGGTTATAGATTCAAGACCTGTTGACGATGGTGCTTCTATCAGACGCAGAAGAGAGTGTCTAAAATGCGAAAAACGATTTACCACTTATGAGCAAATAGAGTCGGTTCCTCTTATTGTTATCAAAAAAGACGGCAAGAGGGAAGTGTTTAACCGTCAAAAGCTTATAAATGGTATTTTGCGTGCTTGTGAAAAAACACAGGTAAGCTACTCTCAGGTTGAAACCCTTGTTAATGAAATTGAAAGCGGTATGCACAACAGATTGGATAAGGAAATTCCTTCCACTCAAATTGGCGAGCTTGTTATGAACAAGCTTAAAGAGATTGACGATATTGCGTATGTTCGCTTTGCCTCTGTGTACAGAGAGTTTAAGGATGTTAACACATTTTTGGAAGAACTCAACCGAATATTGCGAAAATAAGTGAGGAATAAAGGGATGCCTTCGGGACATCCCTTTTAAATTGTTATGAAAATAGGAAATGTAATATTAAAAAATAATATATTTTTGGCCCCTATGGCAGGCATAACCGATTTGCCTTTTCGCATTATGTGCAAAAAGTACGGGGCAGGGCTTGTGTATACCGAAATGATAAGCTCAAAGGCACTATTTTACGATGACAAAAAAACCATGAGCCTTATTGCAACACACGAGCAGGAAAAGCCCTTTGCTGTGCAAATTTTTGGCAGTGACCCCGACATTATGGCAAAAACTGCATACAAAGCGTTAAGTACGGGTGCATCAATAATAGACATAAATATGGGCTGCCCTGCACCAAAGGTTGCAAACAATGGTGACGGCAGTGCATTGCTTGAGCAACCAAAACTCATTGGCAAAATTGTAAAAAGTGTGTTATCGGCTGTAAATGTGCCTGTAAGCTGCAAAATACGCAGCGGCTTTAAAGAGGTTGCAGATGTTGAATATATTGCAAAAACAATTGAGCAAAACGGAGCATCTGCAATAACAGTGCACCCCCGCACACGCCAAATGTACTATTCGGGTACTGCAGACCGCAGCATTATAAAGCTTGTAAAGCAAAGCGTGTCAATCCCTGTTATTGGCAATGGCGATATTTTTGATGCTCAAAGTGCAAAAAATATGATAGACTATACAGGTTGTGACGCCGTAATGGTTGCACGCGGTTCACAAGGTAATCCTTTTATATTTAGGCAGATAAACGAGCTGTTTAAAAATGGTAAGGTAGAGTTTTACCCAACCAACAGTCAAAAATTAGACGCCATGTGCGAGCACATAGATATGCTTGTAGAGCAAAAGGGCGAGTATATTGGTGTAAGGGAGGCTCGCAAGCACATTGCATGGTACATTAAGGGTATGAAAGACAGTGCAAAAATGCGCGAGAGTGTGTGCAAAATATCTACATATGATGAATTAAAAAACAAAATAGATGAGTACCGTAAAATAGTAAAAAACGAGGCAAATCAATGATACAATCACATTGTTTGCCTCGTTTTTGTTATGCTTTTATTTTATATATTTGTTAATGATATATTCGTTTGCCTTTGTTTCAAATTCATCATCCAAAGGCAAAAGCTCAGTATCATCCCCATATTTTTTTGTAATTGCACATTTAATAATGTAATCTGCAATTTCGGGGTTTTTTGGCAGCAGCGGGCCGTATATATAGGTACCTATAAGGTTTTTGTATACAATTCCTTCGTCTGCCTCATATGGAAATACAACTTTTCCGAGCGGTTTGATGCTGTGTGCAATTGTAGTGTGGCTTTTGTTTATAAAGCCCGTTATTTTTGTTTTAAACAACTCACTTTCAACAATGCAATCGCTTGTTATTTTTTTATCTTTTTTTGTTACTGTGTCTAAAACACCAACACCTTGTATTATTTTGCCGCCAATTTCTGACTTTTGTCCAAGCATTTGATATCCGCTGCATATTGCAAGAGTGCAACCGCCGTTTTCTATATAATTTTTGAGCTCGTCTTTTTGCTGTTTTAATTTTTGGCAAATGTCCTCAAAGTTGTTGTCTGTGCCGCCGCCTATATACAAAATATCTGTGTTTTCAAAGTCTATTTTGTCGTTGCCAAAGTACTCTGTTACAGTTGAGTCAATGCATCTTTTGTTAAGCCTGTAGCAAAGTGTTGTAATGTTGCCTTTGTCACCGTAAAGGTTGAGTACATCGGGGTATAAATGCGCAATTGTAATTTTCATTGTCTACTCCTCCTTTTGTTCCAGTGATTTTAATATCTGCTGTGTTTTAAAAAGCTCGGTATAGTTTACAAGCACATAGCATATTTCACCATTTTGGGCTATAAGCTGTTTTAGAGTTTGCTCATTGTTGTCTTTTGCCTCAACATTTTCAAAGCCCGCGTATTTAAGCCTGAGTGCAAGGTCGTACTTTCGCATACCGCCTGCAACAATTGTATTTACATTTGCAAATTTTAAGTTTTCTGCGTCCATATCCCACAGCCACGAAATATCACATCCGTCAGATGGGTTGTCGTTTACTGCAATAATTACATCCTTGCTGCGTTTGTCATTTGCAAGGGTTGCTATTGCCTGGTTAAACCCTGCAGGGTTTTTTGAAAGGTTTAAAACAACTGTTTTGCCGCCTATTGTAAAAGTTTCCATTCTGCCAATTTGCGGTTTGTAATTGTTGTAAACCTCGTTTATGCTTTGTGTGCATAGGTTTGCACTCTCATATGCACAAAAAGATGCCAGTACATTATATATGTTGTAAAAACCGCGGTAGTTAAGCGAAAGGTTTAATGCAGTGTCTTTGTAATTTACATCAAAGGACATTCCGTTTTCGAGATTGATATTAACTGCACCGTAATCGCAGTGGGGGCGCTTAAAATCACATTTTGGGCATTCAAAGCTGCCAAGCTGACTGTAATGGTAGTAGTTGTATTTAAGCTCTGCTCCGCATTTGGGGCAATTTCGGCCTTCTCTTGTTTCGGCAATATTGTTACTGCTGCAATCCTGGTCAATTCCGTAGTAAAGGCACTTTCTGTCTTTTCCGAGCTGCACGCACAAGGGGTCGTCGGCGTTGAGTATCAGTGTTGCATCGGGCACCTTTTGGATTGCCTCATCAAGCAATGCGGCTGTCATTTCGGTTTCGCCGTAGCGGTCCATCTGGTCGCGGAACAAATTTGTTACAACAATTTTATCGGGCTTTACATAGTTTACAATGTGCCTGAGGCTTGCTTCATCACATTCTATTGCCGCATAATCGCAGTTGAGTTTGCCGTTTAGTTTTGCTTTGCTTATAAAGCTGCACGCAACTCCTGGAAGCATATTTGCGCCCACATTGTTGCACACAACCATTGCCCCTGTGGATTGGAGCAGCTCACAAAGCAGGTTGTTTGTTGTGGTTTTGCCGTTGGTGCCGCATACTGCAATTATTTGGTGTTTTACCTGATTTGACAGCCTTTTAAGCAACCCGGGCGAAATTTTCATTGCAACAGTACCAGGGCCTGATGAGCCTTTTTTGCCCATCATTTTGCTAATGCCAATGAGTGTTTTACATGCTGCTATTGCTATTGAATCTCGTATATTCACCTTAATAGCTCCTTTCAAAAACTACAGCTTTAATTTAAGGTCGTTTGGCTTTATCCAGTTAATCCTTTTAAGTAATGCCGAAAACATCGGTGTGAGTACTGCAGGTATTACAAAGCACACCAAAATCATACCAACAAGCTTAAATGTGTTAAAGCCTGCATCTGTCATAAGTCCTATTGGGCCTACAATACCGCAGGTACCCATACCCGATGCTATTGCAACAGGGTTTTCGAGTTTAAAAATTATTGTTGATACAGGGCCTGTAATTGCACTTGTAAGTATAGACGGAATCCATATCCGAGGGTTTTTCATAATGTTGCCCATTTGCAGCATACTTGTGCCTAAGCCCTGAGCAACAATTCCGCCAAAGCCGTTTTCTTTATAGCTCATAAATGCAAAGCCAATCATTTGTGCACAGCAGCCAGCTGTTGCCGCACCTCCTGCAAGCCCAACAAGCCCAAGCGATGCACAAATTGCAGCAGAGCTTATGGGCAGTGTGAGGCATATGCCCACAACAACCGAAACAAGCATACCCATCCAAAAAGGTTCAAGCTCAATGCATGTCATAATAAAGCTGCCAAATGCAGCCATTACAGACGAAACTGCAGGGCTTACAAACATAGCCATAGCTGTACCTGCCGCAATGGTAACGGTAGGTGTTACAAGTATGTCTATTTTTGTTTCCTTGCTGACTATTTTGCCAAGCTCACATGCAACAACAACTGCCACAAATGTACCCATAGGCCCACCAAGAGTGTTTGATGCAAAGCCTACTGCGCAAAGCGAAAGCAAAACAAGGTTTGGTGCATTCATTGCGCTGCCTATTGCCACTGCCATTGCAGGGCCTGTTGCATTTGTTGCATATTCCTTCATTGTGGCAAAAAATTCTATTCCCGTTTTGTCATACACAGTGCCAAATATTGTGCCTATAAGCAGTGATGCAAATAGGCCAAGTGCCATTGCCCCCAAAGCATCAATAAAATATGCTTTAAATGAAATGTTGATGTTTTTGCGTTTTAAAAATTTTTTCATTTGTTATCATCCCTTTGTTATCATTTTTTTGTAAATTAATACTATTTTATACCAAGTTTAAAAAAAGTTCAACACTTTAAGTGGTATTTTATGCATAATTAGTCATTTGGCATATATTTATATAATGGAAAGGAGTTTTTTTGTTGAATAAATTAATAATAGATAACGCAGCAAGAATGATTATACAAATTAAAAACAACAATATTATATGTGATGACGGCAAACACGAGTATGTTTTGTCAGATAAGGTGTATAATGATGCCGACGGCTATGTAACCTCCAAAAAAATTATCGAAATATTTGCATCAAATGATACATCTGTTACAAAATTTACATACAACGGAGCATGGCACAAAACCGAAGTTGTAAGCAACGATGCAGGCATTGGCAAAATAAAAAGCGTAAAGGCACTTGCGGTAGGTATGTACAAAAACTTGTTTTACTCTGTGTACAAGGATGGCAAAAATATGCTGGTGCATCACATTACGGGCGGCGGTGATGACAAAATTTTTGCAGTGGATTATATATCCAGCCGCAGCAAGTACTCTGTGTTTTGTGATGACAACGGCAACATTAATATATGGTACATAAACAGTGACGACATTATGTGCAGCACAAAATATGTGTGGTCGCAAAAAGAGTATTTGCCAAAGCAGACACATATTAAAAATGTGCTCAGTTTATGCGCGGTGCCTTGTGGCAACGATGATACATATATTGCCTTTGTGCGCAAAAACAAGCTCTACAATGAGGTTTGCTTTAAAAGGGCGGTGGATGACAATGCCCAGGTGCTTGGCTTTGGCGTTGATTTTAACTGTGAGGCGGCCGTTGTGCCAGTTAAAGATGCTGTGTATGTGCAATGGTGTGATTTAAAGGGCTGCGCCGAGAGTGCAAGCTATGATGGAGGAAAAACCTTTGAGCGCCCTACAGAAGTGCACAATATTAAATCGGTAGCGTGCAATATGTGCGCATATCGGTGTGCACAAAACTACAACACAAAAACAATTGATTTGTGCATATCGGGTGGCAGGAGGCTTTTGCACGAGAGTGCAATTATAGAATTATTAAAAGGAGAAATAAAATGAATAATTATGTGAGATTTTTTAATGCAGACTGTCAGGGCAGAAATATCTCGTTTTATATCAATGGCGAAACGGGTGCACAAAATATTGAGTTTGGCAAATTTAGCCGATACATAAAAATAGACGGCAATCAGGCAACCTTTGGTATGTCGTGCCAAAATTGCAACATTGGTGATTGCGGCACATTATCGCTCAGCTTTGACAGCTCGGCAGTTTACACTGTGGCAGCAGTGTGTATAGGCGGGGAGGTTTGCCTTTATGGCATAAGAGAGATGTTTGGCGAGCCAAACCGCGATAGCGCAAACCTCAGGGTTTGCAACTTAAGCCCCGACATATCTGAGGACGATTTGTACGCAAACAGATACAAAATAATAGGTGATATAGACTATCTTGAAATCAGCAAATATATTAAAATGATACCCGATACATACGATTTTACAATTAAAGATGACAAAGAAATTAAATTTAACATAGGCAAGCAGATGCTTAAAAAAGGGAAGTACAACACATTTTACCTTATAGGCAAGCTTAATGCAAAGCCCGAAATAAGATGCATAGTGTCGCAGGATGCAATGAGCTATGATGGAGATGCTCTGTAAAAAATTGTAAAAAAGGTATTGACAAACACAATTTTGGGTGATATAATACTCAAGGAAAGTAAAGCAGAAGTCCACTTCTCACCTGCGGATTATGTGTGTTCGTATGGTTAATACATTTTGTTTATGTGTATAAGTGGGTGGATTTCGCCCACTTTTTTAATTTATTTTGGAGGTGCTTTATCATCGCTATTAAAGAATGTTCGATTAACGAAGATATTAAAGCAAAAGAAGTCAGATTAATTGGTGCAGATGGTGCACAGCTTGGTGTTATGTCTGTAAAGGATGCTTTGGCAAAAGCCGAAGACAGCAATCTTGACCTTGTTGAAATTTCGCCTCAGGCAGTTCCGCCCGTGTGCAAAATTATGGATTACGGCAAGTACAGATTTGAGCAGGCAAAGCGCGAAAAGGAAACCAGAAAAAACCAAAAAATCGTTAACATTAAGGAAGTTAAAATGTCACCTTCTATTGATGTTCATGATTTTAACACCAAAGTTAATCAGGCTGCAAAGTTCTTAAAATCGGGTGATAAAGTTAAAATTACCGTTAAGTTCAGAGGCAGGGAACTGCATCACACAGCTCTTGGTCAGGAGCTGCTTGAAAGAGTTGCAACTGCTCTTACAGAGGTTGGCAATGTTGAAAAGCAGGCCAAGCTCGAAGGTCGAAATATGGCAATGGTAGTTGCCCCTAAATAATATAATTTTAGTATTTTAATTATCGGAAGGAGTGTTAGTAATGCCAAAAATTAAAACCCACAGAGGTGCGGCAAAAAGATTTAAACTTACCAAAAACGGAAAGGTTAAAATTAACCAAGCATTCAGAAGACACATATTGACCAAAAAGTCAACTAAGAGAAAAAGAGCTTTAAGAAAGCCAGCTTATGCAGCAAGTGCAAATGTTGCTACAATCAAGAGATTAATTTTGTATAAATAAGATATAGGAGGAGGCATCAGAATGGCTAGAGTAAAAGGTGCATTGGCAACCAGAAAAAGACGTAAAAGAGTTTTGAAACTCGCAAAAGGATACAGAGGCGCAAAATCAAGATGTTTCAGAACTGCTAAACAGGCAGTAATGAAATCTTTGGTATATGCTTACATTGGCAGAAAACAGAAAAAGAGAGAATTCAGACAGCTCTGGATTACAAGAATCAGTGCAGCTGCTAAATTGAACGGCATCAACTATTCACAGTTTATGAACGGTCTTAAAAAAGCAGGCATCAATATGAACAGAAAAATGCTTTCTGAAATAGCTATTGCAGACCCTGCTGCTTTCACCGCATTGGTTGAAAAAGCAAAGGCTGCTCTTTAATAACTAACAAAATGCGTTGCACAATTACAACGCATTTTTTGTTACAACCAAACGGGGATATTCCTTATAAAAGGGGTGTCCCCGTTTGGCTATTATTATTTGTTGACTTTGCCAGGGTGTTGAGGTATAATTATAATGTATTATTATAATGTTTGGGAAGTATATATATGATAACCGAAATACAAAGCAGTTCAAACCTATTATTTAAAAATACCAAAAAGCTTTTAAACGCATCTGAGCGCAAAAAGGCCAAAAAGTTTATTGTTGAGGGCTACCGCATTGTATCCGATGCAGTAAGGCACAATGCAGATATAGATTACATTGTTATAAGCGATGATTATAAAATGCAAACCTTTGAGCAAAATTACAGGGTTTATCGCTTTGGCAAAAAGCTGTTTTCGCAAATAAGCGGCACTGTAAATTCGCAGGGGATTATTGCAGTAGTCAATTGCTTTAAAAGCCAAATTGATATTGCAAATGGCAACTACACCAACATTGTATACCTTGATTGTGTTACCGACCCTGGCAATATGGGTACAATACTTCGCACCTGTGATGCAATGGGTGTAGATTGCGTGGTTGCATCAAAGGGCTGCGTTGATATTTACAACCCCAAGGTTGTAAGGGCAACTATGGCAAGTATGTTTAATGTACCTGTGTATTTTGATGAGGATGATACAGCTATTGCTGCACTTAAGCAAAACGGCTTTTGTGTTGTGGGCACTGCGCTTGATGCATCTGTTTCGGTGTTTGAAAGCAACCTTAAGCAAAAAACTGTTATTGTTATGGGAAACGAAGCAAACGGAATAAGCGACAGCATAAAACAAATGTGTGATATTAAAATAAAAGTACCAATGTCGGGAGGAGCAGAATCGCTCAATGTTGCGGTATGCTGCGCAATGGTACTTTACGAAAAAACAAGGCAGAATTTTATTGGGAGGTGTAACTGATGAGTGATATTTTAACATTTATTATAGACAATATCAAAATGGTGCGTATCCGTGACATAATAGATATTGCTATAGTTTCGTATGCACTTTACAAGGGCATAAAGCTCATCAAAGAAACGAGAGCCGCACAGCTTATAAAGGGTGTTGTAATACTTATAGTGTTTACACAGCTTTCGGGGTGGATGCAGCTTAATTCCACAAATTATATTTTGTCAAACACTATGCAGGTGGGTGTTTTTGCTTTGCTTGTTGTATTTCAGCCTGAGCTCAGGCGTATGCTCGAAAAGGTTGGCACATCATCATTTGGCAGCTTTTTTTCGCAGGACTATGACACCGAAAACATTACCCCGCACATATGCGAAGCGGTAGAGTATATGTCGTCGCAAAAAATCGGAGCGTTAATACTTTTGGAGCGCAACACAAAGCTTGGTGATATTATGACATCGGGCACTGTGCTTAATGCAAAGGTTACGCCCCAGCTGCTTATAAATATATTTATGTCAAACACACCTCTTCACGACGGTGCAACTGTTATAGGTGACAATATAATAAAAGCCTCTGCTTGCTTTTTGCCTTTGTCACAAAGCAGCGAGCTTAGCAAGGAAATGGGCACAAGGCACAGAGCTGCCGTTGGTGTTTCGGAGGTTACCGACTGCATTGCTATTGTTGTTAGTGAGGAAACAGGCAACATTTCTATGGCAAAAAACGGCAAAATAACACGCAACTTATCGTCAAAAAGGCTTGGCGACGAAATAGACAAAATAATGCAGGCAGACAAAAACCTCAAAGAAGCAGACATTAAAAACAAATTTAAAATATGGACGGTGAAAAAGAAATGAAATCATTTTTAAAATCAGATTATTTCATAATGCTTATATCTGTCCTGATTTCTATATTAATATGGATTTATGTTTCTTACGACCAAAACCCCATCCACGAAACATGGGTTAAGGATGTGCCCATAGTATACACAAATCAGTCTGCCGATTTTGAAAGCGGCAAGCTTGTTGTGCTCGAGGGCAAAAAGGACACTGTCAATGTTAAAATAAGAGGACGACGCAGCATTATTTCTACAGTAGACGCATCACGCATTAGCTGCAGTGTCAATATGAGCGAGGTAACCAAAAGCGGCTCATATTCTATACCTATATCCTTTTCGTCATCGGTTTACGGGGTGGAGCTTACGCAAAAAAGCCCTTATAATGTAGATTTGGTTGTAGACAAAACAACAACAGACGAAAGAGAGATTACTGTTACCACAACAGGCAGTGCCAAAGACGGCTTTGTTGTTGGCGAAATAATCAGTGAGCCAAAGGTTGTAAAGCTCACAGGACCTAAAAGCATTATACACAGTGTCGAATCAGCAGTTGTTTCGGTTGATGTTACATTAGCCGACGCAGATATTGTAAATTTGTACAAAATAAAGCTGTATGACGAATCGGGAGTTGAAATAACAGACAACAGAATAAGCAAAAATATAGAATACTGCGATGTTACCTGCCATATATATGCCAAAAAACAGCTTAATGTAACACCGCTTTTAGATGGAGAGGCAAACAGCCTTGGTGAGAGAATTACAGTATTGGGTGTAAACCCCAAAAGTATAACTCTCATAGGTACAAAAGAGCAGCTTGAGCAAATTGCCGAAATATACACAAAAAACATAAATGTGGCAGGAGTTACACAAACTGCTACAGTAATGGCACAGCTTGATTTGTCGGCTTTGCCTCCTGGTGTAACGGTAGAGGGCAACATAAGCGAGGTTGAAATACAGCTTTATGCCGAAAGTGCGAGCCAGCAAAACAAAGATGACCAGCATCAGGGCACAGAGCATCAAAACTGATGGTTAATTATGCAAAAAATTGGGTAGATATATGAAAAAAAAGGAACGCGTTTGTGAAATTGCAAAAATATTTGACACAGTATATCCTGATGCTGAGTGTTCACTTGATTACTCAACCGATTTTGAACTGCTTTTTGCAGTGATTTTGTCGGCTCAGTGTACAGATGCAAGGGTAAATATTGTTACAAAGCAATTGTTTAAAAAATACAAAACCATTTTGGATTACGCCTGCGCTGATTTAGATGAGCTTATGAACATTGTAAAAAGCTGCGGCTTTTACAAAAACAAGGCAAAAAATATAATAAGTGCAGCAAATAGTATTGTTAATGATTTTGACGGCAAGCTCCCTGATACAATGGAGGGGCTTACAAGCCTTGCGGGCGTAGGCCGCAAAACTGCAAATCTTATTTTGGGCGATATTTTTGGAAAGAGCGCAGTGGTTGTTGATACTCACTGTATACGCCTTTCGGGTAGGTTTGGGCTTACAACTCACACAGACCCTGTAAAAATTGAGCTTGAGCTTAAAAAAATTATTCCGCCCAAAATACAGAGCCGTTTTTGCCATCAGCTTGTGCTCCACGGCAGGAGCTATTGCAATGCACGCAAGCCGCTGTGCAAAAATTGCCCTGTAAATCACCTTTGCAAATACTACGAAAAACAAAACAAAAGGAGTTAACAAAATGGCATATTTTGGACCTTCGGGCAACGAAGACGCTTTTTATAATGCAGGATACAAGTCATCTGCTCAGATGCCTGAGTATGCGGCAGGTTTGGGCCTTGATGCATATGAATACCAGTGCTCAAGAGGTGTTAAAATAACACAAAAAACTGCAAATATACTCGGTGACGAAGCAAAAAAGCATAATATAAAGCTTAGTATTCACGCACCATATTATATAAACCTTGCAACAGATGATGAGCAAAAACGAATAAACAGTATAAAATATATAACCGACAGTATGATTGCGGCAAAGCATATGGGTGCCGACAGGGTAGTAGTTCACTCGGGTGCCTGTGCAAAAATGCCTCGGCCAACTGCTATGCAATATGCCTTTAAAACTCTCAAAATGGCATATGACGAAGCAAAAAATCTTGGAGTAGAATGTGTTCACATATGTCCCGAAACAATGGGCAAAATAAACCAGCTTGGCGATTTGGAGGAGGTACTGAGCCTTTGCGCAAGCAATGATACTTTTTTGCCCACAATAGATTTTGGCCATCTTAATGCACGCACCTTTGGCGGACTTAAAACCTTTGAGGATTTTGAGCATATTTTTAACAGAATTGAGGATGTGCTGGGCCACGACAGGCTCAACTCATTTCACGCACATTTTTCACGCATAGAGTTTACGCAAAACGGCGGCGAAAAAAAGCATCACACTCTTGACGATACCGAGTATGGCCCTGAGTTTGAGCCAATTGCCGAAATTTTGGTAAAACGAAATTTACACCCAACAATTATATGCGAGTCAAACGGCAATATGGCACACGATGCACTAACGCTTAAAAATATGTATCTGGCTGCAAAAAGAGGTTGACGGCTATGGACAGGTCACACAAACTTTTACCGCTTTTTAACCAACTCACACTTGATGCAATACTTGTAACCGACCGCAAAAATGTTTTGTATTTTTCGGGGTTTTCGGGGAGCAACGGCTACCTTGTTGTTACAAAAACCCAAAAAATACTTGTTACCGATTTTAGATATATTTCGCAGGCAAAAATGCAATGCCCTCAATTTGAAGTGCAGCAAATGCCCGATTTTAAAATTCAAAATGTACTTGGCAGCAATTTAAGAGTTGGGTTTGAAAACAAAACAATTTTGTATACGCAGTATTGCTCATTTTTAAGTGAAATAAAACAGCTTGTGCCCGTTGACTTTGCCCTTACTCAAATAAGGAGCATAAAAGACGATGACGAAATAAAAAATATATCATATGCTGCACAAATTGCAGACAAGGCCTTTTTGCATATGACACAATTTATCCATGAGGGAATGACAGAGCTTGAGGCAGCATTTGAGCTTGAAATGTATATGCGAAGCCACGGAGCATCATCGGTATCATTTGAGTCTATTGTAGCTTCGGGCAAAAATGCAGCAATGCCTCACGCAAACCCCACGCACAACAAATTTAAAAATGGCGACCTTGTTGTTTTGGACTTTGGCTGCGTGTACAACGGCTATTGCAGCGATATGACACGCACTGTTGCAATAGGTGATGTATCACAGCAAAAGCTTGATGTGTACAACACTGTGCTCAGTGTGCAAAAGGAGTGCCTAAGCATGGCAGTTGAGGGAGCTAAATGCAGCGACATACACAATCATTCATTTAACCGCCTCGACAGCATATACAAAGGATGCTATGGGCATGGACTTGGGCATGGAGTAGGGCTTGAGGTACACGAGCTGCCCAATGTTAGCCGCAATAGTGATTATGTACTTAAAAAAGGCAATGTAATAACCATAGAGCCTGGAGTGTATATTGAAAATGTGTGCGGCGTCAGAATAGAAGATTTGGTTGTCATAACAGATAGCGAATGTCAAATTTTATCAAATTCTACCAAGGAATTAATAAAAATATAATAAAATTGCAAAAAAAGCTTGCAATATATGTAAAAATACAGTAAAATGTTATTATCTAATCAAATGACTAATCGGAGGTATTAAATATGATTACAGCAGGTGAATTTAGAAACGGTGTTACATTTGAACTTGATGGCAATGTATTTCAGATTGTTGAATTTCAGCATGTAAAACCGGGTAAAGGTGCAGCTTTTGTAAGAACAAAACTTAAAAATGTTATTACAGGCGGCGTGGTTGAAAAAACCTTTAGACCTACTGAAAAAATGCCAAAAGCACATATAGAACGTAAGGATTATGAATATCTTTACAACGATGGTGAGCTGTTTTACTTTATGGAGCAGGAAACATTTGAGCAAATGCCGCTCAGTGCAGACCAGCTTGGTGATTCACTTAAATTTGTTAAGGAAAATATGGTAGTTAAAGTATTGTCGTACAAAGGCAGCGTATTTGGTGTTGAACCTCCTACATTTGTAGAGCTTGTTGTTACCGAAACTGAGCCTGGCTTTAAAGGCGATACAACAACAGGTGCTACAAAGCCTGCAACTCTTGAAACAGGTGCTACAATCAATGTACCGCTCTTTGTTAATCAGGAGGATACAATCAGAGTTGATACAAGAACAGGCGAATATATGGAAAGAGTTTAATTTTTGTTTAAATATTTTAAGAAAGGTTGGTTGTTATTATGGAAAATATTTCAAATCAGATTTCTTATTTAAAAGGTCTTGTGGAAGGTCTTGATATAGACGCATCTTCCAAAGAGGGCAAAGTATTTGAGGCTATTATAGATGCTCTTGATGAAATTAATGATACAATCGACGATTTGTATGATTATCAGGACGAAATTGCAGAGCAGGTAGATATGATTGATGATGACCTTGCCGAAATTGAGGAAGAACTCATTGATTGCTGCGACGAGGATTGCGATTGCTGCAACGACTGCGATTTTGATGATGATATTGAATATTACGAAATTGAGTGTCCAAACTGTCACGATGTAATTTGCATCGATGAGGATTGCTTTGAGGACGATGACGAAATTGTTTGCCCTAACTGCAGCGAGCCAATCGAAATCAACTTTGAAGTAGAACAAGACGAAGAATAATTTATTTTAAAAGAAGTACATTAATTTGTACTTCTTTTTAGCCTTATGTGCCTGCGATAAGGCTAAAATTGTAATGATGTTATATGTAGGCGGAAAGGCTTTGGAAATACAAATGACAAGAGTATCAGATATGTTTGGTTCGATGGTGTTTAACGACACTGTTATGAGGGAAAGGCTCCCTCGGGAAACATATAAAACACTTCAAAGAACCATAAAAGACGGCAAACATCTAGAACTTAGCCTTGCCACTGTTGTTGCAAGTGCAATGAAGGATTGGGCTATCGAAAAAGGTGCTACGCATTATACGCACTGGTTTCAGCCTATGACAGGAATTACCGCCGAAAAGCATGACAGCTTTATTACCCCTGCCCAAAACGGCAAGGTAATAATGGAGTTTTCGGGAAAAGAGCTTGTCAAAGGTGAGCCTGATGCATCTTCATTTCCGTCGGGCGGGCTTCGTGCCACATTTGAGGCACGCGGTTACACTGCATGGGACCCAACATCATATGCATTTATAAAAGACAATATTTTGTGCATCCCCACCGCTTTTTGCTCTTATGGTGGCGAGGCGCTTGACAACAAAACACCGCTGCTTCGCTCAATGGAGGCTATTAATCGTCAGGCAATGCGAGTAATAAAGCTTTTTGGCAACGAAAATGTTACTTCTGTCAAAACAACTGTTGGTCCTGAGCAAGAGTACTTCCTTATAGACAAGGATGTGTACGAACAGCGTAAAGACCTTATTTACACAGGCCGTACTCTTTTTGGGGCGCGTGCTCCAAAAGGTCAGGAAATGGATGACCATTACTTTGGTGCCATAAAGCCAAGAGTTGCAGCCTTTATGGATGAACTCAACGAGCAGTGCTGGAAGCTTGGCATTTTGGCAAAAACACAGCATAACGAGGCAGCTCCGTCACAGCACGAGCTTGCCCCCATATACACTACAACAAATATTGCGGCAGACCACAATCAGCTCACAATGGAGCTTATGCAAAAAATTGCCAAAAAACACAATATGGTTTGCCTGCTCCACGAAAAGCCGTTTAAGGGAGTTAACGGCAGCGGCAAGCACAACAACTGGTCGCTCACCACAAACACAGGTGTTAACTTGCTTGAGCCTGGCGACACCCCATACGAAAATGCACAGTTTATATTGTTTTTGTGCGCGGTTATAAAAGCAGTTGACGAATATCAGGATTTGCTCCGAATTTCTATTGCATCTGCGGGCAACGATCACCGACTTGGTGCAAACGAAGCACCGCCTGCAATTGTGTCAATGTTTTTGGGCGATGAACTCAACGAAATACTCGAAGCTATAGAAAATGACACGAGCTACGATGCAAAAGAAAAAGAGGTTATGCGAGTTGGCGTGCACATTTTGCCAAAATTTAACCGTGACACCACCGACCGCAACAGAACCAGCCCATTTGCATTTACAGGCAACAAGTTTGAGTTTCGTATGCTTGGTTCGTCTGCGTCGGTTTCGTTTAGCAATGTTGTAATTAATACTGCTGTTGCCGAGGTGCTGCGCACATTTGCCGATGAGCTTGAAAATGCAAATGACTTTGACAACGCACTTCACGATTTGGTTGCAAAAACCATAAAAAAACATAAACGCATAATATTTAACGGCAACGGATATGACGATGCATGGGTTGAAGAGGCCAAAAAGCGAGGCCTTTTAAACCTTAAGTCTACACCTGATTGTCTGCCTTATTTTGTTTCGGACAAAAACATAAAGCTTTTTACAACTCATAAGGTGTTTTCGGAAACAGAGATGAAAGCAAGATGCGAAATTATGTTTGAAAATTATGCAAAACTCATTAATATAGAAACACTTACCGCAATTGATATGACCAAAAAACAAATTCTTCCGGCTGTAAGTTCATATATTAAAGAGATTGCCGAAACAGCGCTTGCAAAAAAACCATTTGGTGCCGATACCACATATGAGGTGCAAACACTTACTTTAATGTCAAAACTTGCAGGTGAAGCGCATAATCTTGTATGCAATCTGGAAAATCAGTCAATACAGGCAGAGGCTATATCAGATGCAAAAGAAAAAGCAATTTATTATAAAGATAATGTACTTGTTACCATGGCAGATTTGAGGGAAAGAGTTGACGCTCTTGAATCTATGACATCAGCAAAAATGTGGCCGTATCCTTCGTATGGCGAATTGCTGTTTGGTATAAAATAGGAGGAAATAATATGGAATTAACACAGATAAAGGGTACTCTTTTTGGGTACAAAAAGGTTGATGTTGTTCAGTATATAAGCGAACTCAATGAGCTGCATACTGCACAGCTTCAAAACAAAAAAGATGAGCTTGACGAGCTTACAAAGGCAAATGAAGCACAAATCAGCTCATTAAAATTACAAAATGAAGAGCTTAAATCAAAGGTTGATGAGCTTAAAGAGCAGCTTAACATTGCTCAGACAGAGCTTAATTCAGCACTTTCTGCACTGGAAATGCTCAAAAAAGAGCACAATACCCTGCTTGATGAAACAACCGATTTAAGAGATAAGAGCGAATTTATTGCAACTGCCATTATCAAAGCCGAAAAATGTGCAGGTATGCTTGTTAACGAAGCACGCTCAAATGCTCAGGAAATGGTAAACAAAGCCACACAAAAGGTTGAAGACGAAAAGAAAAGGCTTGAAACTGCAAAAGGGTATGTGTCTGATATCAGAACTCAATTTAACAAACTTGCTGTTCAGATTAACGATGTTCTTGCATCAAGCGAATCGGAAATGAATATCAAAATTAATTCAATCGAAAAAGCAGGTAAATAATTTTTTGCGTTTTTTGCGGCTTGCTATTTTAATAAGTTGACAAAACACAAAAAAAGTGTTATTATATCACTTGTGGACTGTGAAGGTGTGTAAGTAGTATACAGACTTATCTTCAAAGAGAGAGCGTATCGTCGGCTGTGAGTACGCTTGAAGAAGCTGTGTATGAATTTCAGCATTGGAGCCCTCTGCGAAAAGCTATTTAGCGTTAAGCAGACATTACCGTAATGGCAAAAATCGGACCAAAAGTGCGAAATTTATATTTCGAAATAGGGTGGTACCGCGAGCAATCTCGTCCCTTGTATGTGGGCGATGATTGCTTTTTTTTACTTGTTAACAATTACTATATATATGGAGGTAACTATGAAAACCAAAATAGCACAAATTAAATCCGAGTTGGAAAAAAAGCTTGTTGTGGGCATAGGTATAAATGAGTATAAGGCTCTGCGTGAGCAATACCTTAGCAACAAATCAGGCGAAATTCCAAACCTTATGAAAGCTATGCGTGATGTACCCAAAGAGGAAAAACCTCAGATGGGCAAAATTATCAATGAGCTTAAAGTTTGGGCAGAGGAGCGCTTTGGGCAGGTGGATGCAGCTCTTAAGGCAGCCGAGCTTGCCGAAAAAAATGCAAAAGAATCGGTAGATATAACAATGCCTGCAACCAAAAATCAAACAGGCTCACTTCACCCAACTACACTTATAAAATCGGAAATTATAAACATATTTGCAAATATGGGCTTTGATGTGTTTGACGGCCCCGAAATTGAAACAGATTACTACAATTTTTCGGCACTCAATGTGCCCGAAGACCACCCCGCAAGAGCAGAACAGGATACATTTTATATAACTGATAAAATACTGCTCCGTACTCAGACATCACCCGGGCAGATACGCACAATGGAGGTTAAAAAGCCTCCTATAAAGGTACTTTCGCCGGGCAGGGTTTTTCGCTCTGATGACGATGCTACACACACACCTATGTTTCATCAAATGGAAGGCCTTGTTGTAGACGAAAATATTTCGGTATGCGACCTTTACGGAATGCTCGATTTGCTTGCAAAAGAAATTTTTTCGGGCGATGTTAAAACAAGATTGCGTCCTTCGTTTTTTCCATTTACAGAGCCAAGTGTTGAAGTAGATGTTACCTGCTGCGAATGTGGCGGCAAGGGCTGCAGACTATGTAAGGGCACAGGCTGGATAGAGGTGCTCGGCGGCGGTATAGTTCACCGCAAGGTGCTTGAAAATTGCGGCATCGACCCTGATGTATACTCAGGGCTTGCATTTGGTATCGGGCTTGACAGAATTGCTATGCTCAAATACGGCATTAACAATATTCACATTCTGTTTGACAACGATATCCGCACACTTAAACAGTTTAAACAACAGTGCAGATAATAGGAGGTAAAAAATATGTTAGTACCACTTAGTTGGCTTAAAGATTATGTTGACATAGATGTTTCAATAGATGAGCTTGAACAAAAGCTTTTTTCTTCGGGTTTTGAGGTGGAAGAGGTTAAGTACTTAGGTAAAGAGGTTGAAAGAGTTGTAACAGGCAAAATTACTCATATCCAAAAGCATCAGGATTCCGACCACCTCCAAATTTGTATACTCGATTGCGGCGATGAATATGGCAGAGATATTCAAATTGTTACAGGTGCGCAAAATGTATTTGAGGGCGCAGTTGTTCCTGTTGCACTTGACAATTCACTTTTGCCTGGCGGTGTAAAAATCAAAAAAGGCAAGCTTCGCGGTGTAGAATCAAACGGTATGCTTTGTTCAGGCGGTGAGCTTGGCATCACAGACGACTGGTATGAGGGTGCAGATGTAAACGGCATACTTATACTCAAAAACGATACACCAATTGGTGTTGATATCAAAGGGGTAGTTGGCCTTGACGATTATGTTTTGGACATCAGCATAACAGCAAACAGGCCTGATTGTCAGTCTATTGTTGGTATGGCAAGAGAGGTTGCCGTTATACTTAACAAAAAGGTTAAAATGCCCGATATGTCGTATACCGAGAGCGCAGATGCAAATGATGATGAAATAAAGGTGTCGGTTGATGCATTTGATTTGTGCCCACGCTACATTGCACACTATGTAAGAGATGTTAAAATTGAGCAGTCACCGCAGTGGATGAAAAAGCGCCTTGCGCTTGTTGGCATCAATTCCATAAACAATATTGTTGATATTACAAACTTTATTCTTATGGAGCTTGGCCAGCCAATGCACGCTTTTGACCTTAGTACCTTAGAGGGCAAAACAATCAATGTGCGCAGAGCCAAAGACAAAGAAAAAATTATCACTCTTGATGAAAAAGAGTTTGAGCTAAATTCAAACAACCTTGTAATATGCGACAGCAAAAAGCCGGTTGCACTTGCAGGCATTATGGGCGGCCTTAACAGCGAAATCAAACAAACAACAAAAGATGTTGTGTTTGAGAGTGCAAAATTTGCCCGCGACAGTGTTCGCAAAACCTCGCGAAGTCTTGGCCAAAGCTCAGATTCATCAGCAAAATTTTGTAAAGGTGTTGACGAATATACTACTCAGTGCGCAATAAAAAGAGCACTTCATCTTATTGAGGAGCTTAATTGCGGTACAGTATCGGCTACAGGGTATGAAGTTGCCAAAAACAAGGAGCTTGTGCCTACTGTAATCAACACAACCTTTGAAAAAATCAACAAAGTGCTTGGTATAGATGTGCCATCAGATGTTGTTGTTGATATTTTGTCAAGGCTCGAGTTTGATATTAAGGCAGACGGCAAAAATATTAACGCAGTTGCACCTCTCTACCGTGAGGATGTAGGTGGCCACGAGGATTTGGCAGAAGAAGTAATCAGAATTTACGGATACCACCACATTAAGCCTCAGCTGCTTAAATTTGCCAAAGTTACAAATGGAGGCCTTACCCAAGCACAGCAGTTTGAGCTTAAGCTCAAAAATGCACTTCGTATGCAGGGTGTGTTTGAGACAATAACATACAGCTTTTGTTCGCCCAAAGACCTTGATATGCTGCACTTTGGTGAGGATGCCCCTGAGCGCAATGCAATAAAAATAGATAACCCTATTAGCGAAAACTATTCTATTATGTGCACAACACTTGCACCTAATATGATAAACACAATTGTACGCAATTACCGAAGCGGCAATGCTGATGGCAGATTTTTTGAAATTGCAAATGTTTACAAAGCAAAGCAAATGCCTCTTACAGAGCTGCCCGAAGAACAGCGCACACTTGTTGTGGGTGCTTATGGTGACAATGAGGACTTCTTTAAATTTAAGGGTATAATAGAGGGTATAGCAGACGAATTTAACATTGAGTTTGCATACACACGCGGCTCAAAACCGTTCCTCCACCCTGGTATCACTGCAGATATCATTTGCGATGGCGAGGTTGTTGGATACATCGGCAAGCTTTGTCACGAGGTAAGTGAAGAGTTGTCACTTGGCAAAGATGTATTTGTTGCCGAAATAAACTATTCAATGCTTGCCAAAAAGTTTAGCCAAACAATGCGATATACACCAATTTCGGAGCATCCCGATGTAAACCGTGACTTTGCTTTTGTATGTGACGAGGCGGTTACCTGCGGCGAAATAGAAGAGTCAATCAAAAAGTCGTGCAAGTATGTAACAAGCATTAAGCTTTTTGATATTTTTAGAGGCAGTCAGATAGGTGAGGGCAAAAAGAGTATGGCATTTAATGTTGTAATTTCACCTGTAGACAAAGCTTTTTCGGAAAAAGAGATAGAAAAGTTTACACAAAAGATTTTAAAAGACCTTGAGTTCAAGCTTGGTATATCATTAAGATAGGCAGCGCAGCCGCTCTTGTCGCGCAGGAGATACAGTTTCATCTCACACGCGGACGAATACAATTTATTAAAGTATTACAAGGAGAATGTTTTATGGTACGACATATAGTTTGCTGGAAGCTTAAAGAGGAAGGTAAAGAGCAAAACGCACAGCTCATTAAGCAAAAGCTCGAAAATCTGGTTGGTAAAATTGATGATATAAAGGACCTTCGCGTCGGCATCAACGAAAATGGCGGTGAGTACGGCGTTGTTTTGGAAACAACCTTTGAAAGTATGCAAGCACTCAAAGCTTACGACGGACATCCTCTTCATCAGGAGGTACGCACATTTGTGCTTAGTGTGGTAGAGGATAGAGTTGCAATTGATTACCAATTTTAAAAACAAACAATAATAAAAAGCGACTTGTAAAACAAGTCGCCTTTTTGGTGCCGGTGGTCGGGGTCGAACCGACACGGTATTGCTACCACGAGATTTTGAGTCTCGCACGTCTGCCAATTCCATCACACCGGCAAAAATACTACTAAAATATAATATCACACTTCAAAGAGGATTGCAAGAGTTTTTTAAAAAAAAATAATTTTTTGCTAAACTGCCATCCTTGACAAAAGAAATAAGCTTTGTTATGATGTTATGGTAATATTAATTGTTATAGGAGTACAAAATGAGTAATTTTGATACAAATGAAGAAAAACAAAATCCTTACATTTTGGAAAATGAGCTGCGCAAAACTATTCAACGCCAAAAAAAGACAATTTTTCGGCTTGCGGAGCGTAACAGAGTGTGGAAAATAATTTGCCTCGTTCTTGCAATTTTGCTTGTTATACAATCAATTGCATTGTGGGGCAACCAAAGCCAAAATGAGCCCGCCAATCAAACTGCAAATCCCAAGGTGCAAATGCAAAACCATATTTCACAAAATCACACTCCCGACAATGTGCAATAATGCTGACAAAATCAGGTTACTTTGATTGACAAATTGCCCTGAAATTTGTATAATAAGTATAATGGAATTTTGTGGGATATACTAAAATAAGCATGACAGGATGTGTACCTGCACTTACCTACATTTTAAGTTTTAAAAGCTTTGATATTGTGGGTTTTAATTAGCCTGTCATACTATACGAAAGGTGTGTAATTATGGATAATATAAAACTTGCCGAGTTGCTGTTTCCTCATATAACAAAAACTCCTCAGGATTATGAAAAGGAGTTTCCTCAAAGGCAGCTGCCGCAAAATGCAGTTGTTACACGAATTGGCCCGAGCCCAACAGGCTTTGTGCATCTTGGCAACCTTTTTAATGCTATTATAGGCGAGCGTCTTGCTCATCAAAGCGGAGGCGTTATATATTTGCGTATTGAGGATACCGACAGCAAACGCGAGGTTGATGGAGCGGTGTCTATTCTTATAGATGCAATGACACAGTTTGGCGTACATTTTGATGAGGGTGCTACAGTAAGCGGCGACAACGGCAACTACGGCCCTTACCGTCAGCGCCAGCGTAAAGATATATATCAGTGCTTTGCAAAGCACCTTGTGCAAAAAGGCCTTGCATACCCTTGCTTTTGTGCAGAGGATGAGCTTGAGGAAATGCGTGAAATTCAAAAAGACAAAAAGCAAAACTTTGGCTATTACGGCGAATATGCAAAATGCCGCAATCTCACATATGATGAAATCAAAGCAAAAATAGACGCAGGTATTCCTTATGTGCTGCGCTTTAAATCAAACGGCAACAGCGAAAATCATATTAAAGTATATGATGCAATCAAGGGCGACCTTGACATTCAGGAAAATTATATAGATTTGGTAATTCTTAAATCCGATGGTATTCCAACATATCACTTTGCACATGTTGTAGACGACCACCTTATGCGTACAACCCATGTAATCAGGGGTGAAGAGTGGCTGCCGTCACTTCCTATGCATGTGCAGATGTTTGATGCACTGGGCTTTGAGCACCCCCTTTATTGCCACACAGCACAGCTTATGAAGATGGACGGAGAGTCAAAACGCAAGCTGTCAAAGCGCAAGGACCCCGAGCTTGGCCTTGAGTACTACGATGCGCAAGGGTACCTGCCCGAAACAATCTGGATATATATGCTCACAATCCTCAACTCTAACTTTGAGGAGTGGAGAATGGCAAACCCTGATGCAAAATATACCGACTTCCCATTTTCTCTTGACAAAATGGGCAGTGCGGGTATGCTGTTTGACCTTTTTAAGCTTAACAATATCAGCAAAGAGGTTATTGCCTCAAAGGATGCAGACTTTATATATGAGCAGCTGCTTGCATGGGGTGAAAAATACGATAGTGAATTTGCAGCTGTTCTCAAAAACAACGGCGAATTTGCAAAAGGTGCAATCAACATTGGCAGAAGCGGCGACAAACCACGCCACGACATTGTTACATGGAAACAGGCAAGACAATTTTTGTCATTTTACTTTGATGAATTGTTCGAGCAGCAAGATAACTTCCCAGAAAATATAGACGACAACACACGAAGTGAAATTCTTACCAAATACAAACAGTCTTTTGACATAAACGATGACCAGCAAACCTGGTTTGACAAGGTAAGGGCAATTACTGAGCAGCTTGGTTTTGCACTAAGGCCAAAGGATTACAAAAAAAATCCCGATATGTACAAAGGCAGCGTTGTAGATGTGAGCAATGTAATTAGAGTTGCAACAACTGGCAGGCTAAACTCTCCCGACCTTTGGGAAATTAATCAGCTTTTGGGATATGACAGGGTTATTGCCCGTATTGAAAGGATGATATAATTGATTAGTATTGCAATAGACGGCCCTTCGGGTGCAGGCAAAAGCTCAATTTCAAAGCAGGTTGCTCAAAAAAACGGATATATTTATATCGACACGGGAGCTATGTATCGAACACTTGCATACAAAGCACTTTCTCTTGGCATTGACATTGTAAATGATGCAGATGCTATTAAAAAAATGCTCGATGATACCACTTTAACCATAAAGCACTGTGACGATGGTCAGCATATGTTTTTAGACGGCAACGATGTTACAGATTTTATTCGTACACCCGAGGTTTCGATGGGCGCATCAAATATTGCAAAAGTTCCTTTTGTACGCAGCTGGCTTTTGGAGTTACAACGCAATTTTGCAAAACAGAACAATTGCATTATGGACGGCAGGGATATTGGCACAGTTGTGCTGCCTGATGCCGATGTTAAAATATTTTTGACGGCAAGCGTTGAGGCAAGAGCAAAGCGAAGATGTTTAGAACTGTGCGAAAAAGGCACTCCTGTTACATTTGAAGAGGTAATTGCCGATATGCAAAAAAGGGACCAAAATGATAGCTCGAGAGCATGCGCGCCTCTTAAAAAAGCAGATGATGCAGTGGTTGTAGATACAAGCGAGCTTAGCTTTGATGAGTCGGTAAAAGCAATAGAAAGGGTAATATCTGTAGCGGTGAATAGCAAATGATAAATATTATTATAAAAATAATAAAATTTTTTGTACGCTGTGTATTTAGAGTACAAATAAACGGAGCGGACAATATACCCGATAGCGGTGATTGTATGCTGTGCGCAAATCATATAAGTATGTGGGACCCTGTAATTTTGTATTGCTTTATCCCGCGAAAAATATATTTTATTGCAAAGCAGGAAACAAAAAACATTCCTGTTATAGGGTGGATTCTCACCAAAATAAACTGCATTTTTATAAACAGAGAAAGTGTGGACCTTGGTGCAATGCGCCAGAGCCTTAAAACACTCTCGAGCGGTAATGTGCTTGGCATTTTTCCAACAGGCACAAGAGAAAAGAAAAACCCTCACGCACAGCCAAAATCAGGCTGCGCGCTGCTTGCTGCAAAGTCAGGCACAAAGGTTGTGCCAATTGGCATAAATGCTACATACAAACCATTTTCAAAAGTAATAGTAACCATAGGTGAACCTATTGATTTTGCTCATTATAAAGGCGAAAAATGCACTCAATCACTACTCGAACAAAAAACTTTTGAAATTTATAATAAAATTCTTGAAAATAAGGTTAGAGTGTGATATAATGTTGAATGTTGATGATTGGCAGGTGGTTGTATGAGTATTACAGTTGCAAAAAGTGCAGGCTTTTGTTTTGGTGTTAAACGAGCTGTTGAAACGCTCGAGGCCGAAAGCTCAAAGTCACCCATATCAACTCTTGGCCCAATTATTCACAATGACGATGTTGTTAAAAAGTTTAAAACAATGGGTGTTGAATCGATTGATGATATGTCGCAGCTTAGCGACAACTCACGCCTTGCCATACGCACACACGGCGTAGGCAAAGATACTATTACAGCTATCGAAATTAATAATATCGAATATATGGATTTAACCTGCCCCTTTGTTAAAAAAATTCACAAAATAGTCAGCGAAAAAAAGGATGAAGGTTACAAAATAATAATAGTAGGGGACAAATTGCACCCCGAGGTTATTGGCATAAACGGCTGGTGCGATAACGAGGGCATAATTGTTATTGACGAGTCGGAGCTAAACGGCAAAATTGCAAGTGACGACAAGGTTTGTGTAGTGAGCCAGACAACAATGGACCGCAAAACGTTTGAAAAAATAATAAATTTTTTGAAAAATACTTGCAATGCCCCATTGGTTTTTGATACAATATGTAGTGCAACCAATGAAAGGCAAAAGGAAGCAGCCCATATTGCAAAGCATGTTGATATGATGGTTGTAATAGGTGGTAAGCACAGCTCAAATACAAATAAGCTTTATTCTATTTGCAAAGAGCACTGCAACAACACCATTAAAATTGAAAATTTTGAGGATTTTCCTCAAAACATAAATATACCAAAGAAAATTGGTATCACGGCAGGTGCCTCTACACCGTCGTGGATAATTAAGGAGGTAGTTACAAAAATGGAAGAAATGATCAACAGCGAATTTGCAAAAGAATTTGAGGAGTACGAAAAATCTTTAATTACTTTACATACAGGGGACATAGTTAAGGGTACTGTAATGGGAGTAGCAGAGAAAGGTGTAAGCATTGACTTGGGCTACAAGTCAGACGGTTTTGTACCTGCTGCAGAAGTTACAGAGGACACTTCGGCAGATATTAACAGTATCGTTAAAACAGGCGATGTTGTAGATGTTTTTGTAGTAAGGGTTAACGATGTAGAAGGCGAAGTTACACTCTCTATGAAAAAGCTTGAATCTATGAAAGGCCAAAAAGAAATTGAAGAGGCTTTTGAATCAAATGCAATTGTTGAGGGCAAAGTTACACAGGTTGTTAACGGCGGTGTTATAGTTGTTGCAAAGGGTGTAAGGGTGTTTGTTCCTGTATCACAGGCAAGCGACAGATTCCTCGCTGACCCAAGTGTACTTGTTGGTACAACAGTTCAGTTTAGAATTATCGATATCAAAAAGCAGGGCAGAAGAAGCAGAATTGTTGGCTCTGTAAAATCTGTACTTAAAGAACAAAAGGAAGCTCTCAGTGCTCAGTTCTGGGCAGATGCAGAGGTTGGCAAAAAATACGAAGGTGTAGTTAAATCTATCACAAACTTTGGTGTGTTTGTTGACATTGGCGGTATTGATGGCCTTATCCACATTTCGGAGCTTTCGTGGTCAAAAATCAAACATCCTTCAGAGGTTGTTAAGGTTGGCGATGTTGTAGAAACATACATCATCGAAATGGATAAAGAAAAAAATAAAATTTCTCTTGGATTTAAAAAAGCAGAAGATAACCCTTGGAACAAGGTTAAGGCAGAGCTTGAGGTTGGCTCGGTAGTAGATGCAAAAATTGTACGCATTGTACCATTTGGTGCATTTGCACAGATTTTCCCAGGTGTAGACGGCCTTATTCATATTTCGCAGGTTGCCAACAAAAGAATTGGCAAGGTTGAAGATGAGCTTGTTATAGGTCAGCACGTTCAGGCAAAGGTTGTAGAGCTTGACCTTGAGGCACAAAAAATAGGCCTCAGCATCAGAGCACTTATCGAACCCGAAGAGGTTGCCTCAGAGGAAGTTGCAGAGGCAGTTGAGCAAGTGCCTGCTACCGAAGTTGAAGCTGCTACAGAAGAAGCTACAGAGGAATAATATCTTTTAACTAAACGAGGGCATGCATAATCGCACTGCCCTCTTTTATATAAACTAAGCATTTGGAGGTGTATTTAATGAAAAAACTTATCACTTGTTTTACATTTGCAATATTACTACTTTCAATGTGTGTAACATGCACGGCAACACCAAGCATTGCACAAACCCTTATAAGCAGCAACGGGGAGCATATTATGCTTTTGGCAACAGTGAGTGATATCGACGACAGATATGTTTATATTGAGGTATATAATACAGTTGGCAGTGAGCATACAGGTGATGATTATGTTGATGTGCTCAAGGTAGACAAATTTAAATATACCTATTGTCAGGAGCATGCCGACAGCTACAACACACCAAAAATAGGTGACAATATATTTGTATGCCTTAAAAATAGCGGAGCAACTTACAGTGTAAACGGCGTTGCATACAAAACAGATACCGTTGATGCACGAACGCTTAATATTTTTGCACCTGTTGATATGAAAAACAAAGAATGTATGGCTGATGTTGTTGCCGTTGCATTTTTTGTGCGCTCAAATGGGATGGACCATGGCTTTGTTGTAAAAGACGGAGCTGTAAGCGTTGTAAAAGACGGGGCAGAAACAAAGCTGTATCCAAGTGACATAAAAAATGCAATTCCTGTTAAATATATTGACATCACGGGTAAAAATGTAGATGAGGTAAAACAGCAGGATGTTATAAATGTAACAGGCAACCCATTTGAAAATGTGTGGGGCACATACGACAAAGAGGTTGTTTTTGCAAAACGCGTGCTGGCAACGGGTATTATTTTTGCAGGGATTATATTGGGTATGGTTGTTGTATACATTTATGCAAACAAAAAGAGCAAGCAGAGGTAACTTATGGATTATAAAGAAATTGTTAAACATACCAGCCAAATTTACAACGGCAAAATAATAAAAGTAATAAATCACACAGTTGAGTGCCCAAACGGTATGGAGGCGCAAAGGGAAATTGTATGCCATCCTGGCGGTGTAGCAGTGGTACCTATAGACCAAAACGGCTATGTGTATATGGCACGTCAGTACCGAATTGCATACGACAGAATGATGCTTGAGGTACCTGCAGGCAAGCTCGATATTGGCGAAAACCCCGACATTGCAGCACAAAGAGAGCTTAAGGAAGAAACGGGCCTTGTAGCAGACAAGCTTGTGTTTATGGGCCATTTTTACCCCTCGGTTGGATTTTGCAATGAGGATTTACGAATATACCTTGCAACAGGGCTAAAGCAGGGCAATGCCAATCCTGATGAGGATGAATTTGTTTTGGTTGAAAAAATACATATTGATACGCTTATAAATATGATTATGGACAACCAAATATCCGACGGAAAAACCATAGCTGCAATATTTAAGGCGCGTGAAGTATTAAAGGATGTGACTTTTTAAACAAATTAATATAAAAAAGGATGGTGCAAAAAATCTTAACGATTTTTTGCACCATCCTTTTTTATATTTTTATGAATTGCTTAGCACAATCATACTTAGCTCAAGCCATCCGTCACTTTGTCCCGATTTGACCTTGTGGTCAGCATTTTGGCACAAACAAATAACATTGTCAAGCTGTTTTAAACTAAGCTTTTTTACAATTTGCAAATCTCTTTTTACAAAATAATCCCGCAATTTTGCTTTAATTGCTATTTGACTTACAGGCAAATTTTCAAGCAGCTTTATTTTTCGGTAGGCTGCAAATTTAAAAAATACCGCAGGCAGTATTTCGGGCGGCTTAAGTCCAAGCTTTTTCATATTGTCAAGCCTTTTTTGTGCACTTAAAACATTACCCTTTGCAATGTCCTCTGCCATTTCAAAAACCTGACTTTCAATCGATTTGTTTACAAGTGTGTCAATGTCCTGCTTTGTAATAACGGGGTTTTGCTTTTTGTAGCTTATAAGTTTTTCAAGCTCACATTTTATGTTTATCATTCCCTCATTGCACGATTCAATTAAATATTCAATATCGTTTGCACTCATTTGCTTTGAGTTTGCTTTTAAAATTTTGCTGACCCAGGCGGTAAGCGCAGCACCTTTTTGCAACGGAAATTCTGCCACATATCCATTTTTGACAATAGATTTGTATATTACACTGCGTTTGTCAATTTCGTTTTCGTAAAACACAATTACAACGTAGTTAGGTATGTCCTCAAGTATTTTGGGCCAAAATCTTTTTTCGTCTTCTGTTGCTTTTTTGAGAATGCCCGTGTTTTTTATTACAAGTATTTTTTTGCCCAACATAAGAGGGTAGGAGTCTACAAATGAGCTAATTGACATTTCGTTTGTTGCCTCTCTTGAAACTACCATTGTATTAAAATCGTCAGATGCACCATCTGTTACTGCATTTATAAGGCTGTTTAAATAGTATTCCTCCAAAAAAACTTCTTGGCCTGTAATTAAATACAATGATTTGTATGCCTTGTTGTTAATATCTGCAATAATGTGTTTCAATCGACATTCTCCTTTCTTGCCTTAATTTTGGTAATTTTTGCCCCGTCTGTTACAAAGGTGAGTGTTTGGTTGCAATCAGTTCGGTATAGCGGAATGTTTTTGCTTTTAAGTATTTTTATAAGTTGTTTGCTTACACTCAAATATTTGTCATTATCGGGTACAGTTACAACTGCGTATTTTGGGTCGGCATGGTATATGTAGCTTTTTGTGCTATTAACCGAATTTCCGTAGTTGGGTGTTTTAAGCACAGTGCACTTTGCATTTTGTTCAACTTGTTTAAGCCCCTGCGCACCAAGGCAGCTGCTAAGCACAAATGACACATCGCCATATGCAATTTTGTATATTGCACTGGCATTTTTGTTTTTGAGGTTAAAGTTGTTGCCTGCAACACAAACGCTTATTCCGTCTGTTGTGCGTTCAAACTGCGAGTTTACATATGTAATGAGCACACCAGATGTTTGGGCAGTTTTAATAAGCTTTATTCTGTTGAGTCTGATTTGTGGGTTGTCAATACTGATTTTTGGCGGTAACACTATTTCATTTATGTAGCCCATCACCATCAGCTTGTTTGCGGCATTTATATGGTCATCATCAAAATAGCTTATGTACAATGTATCTATCTTTTTTATCCCGTTGTGCATAAAATATGTTTCAAACAAATCACTGGCAGGCTCATTAAAGCTTAGCGAACCGCAGTCAAACATTATGTGCTTGCCACCAGGTGTTGTAACGATGGTGGATTCGCCCTTTAAGCAATTTAAAAAAGTAACCTTCATTTTGTTGCCAGGTGCAGCTACAAGTGACGAAAAAGTAAAGGCAAGTACCAGCAGTGTAACAACGGCATTTGCAAATTTGCGTCTTTTTAAACATATTATAACACATAACGCAGCCAAAAAGACCATATAAATAAAAATTACATCTGTAAGGCTAAGCTTTATTATGCATCTGTCAGAGCGTGAAACAAGCTCTGCCACACAGTTTACAAGCCTTGCCAGAGTTAGCGGAACAAATTTAAGTATATTTAAAATTGCATGCGGTAAAAGCGCGCACATTGCACAAAATATAACAGAGCTAACAAGCAATCCGGTAGACAGCGGTATTACCAAAATATTTGCAACTGATGCCATTGTCGAAATAAAGCCAAAGCAATATGCACATACAGGAGCGGTAACAAATGTAGAGCCTGCAGATATAACAGTTGATGTCATAATAAACCCGTCTTTTTTACCGCCTGAGTATTTTTGGCGTATGTTAACAGCAAGGCACAAGCCGTAAGTTGACAAAAATGATAGCTGGTATGCCGTGCTGAATATTTGATACGGCATAAACAGCAAAATAATATAAGCTGCAATAACAATCGATGAGGTTATGCTAAAGTCGCGCTTTGACAGCATACATAGCGCCGTTATTGCACACATAAGTATAACTCTTGTAATTGAAATTCCGTATCCTGTAAACATATACAAAAGTATAGATATTATCACTGCACTAAACTTTGCAACAATAGATGCACGCCTTTTGCCAAATGGCAGCAAAGCTATAATATATGCAAAAACAGATATAAAAATACCTGTGTGCAAACCAGATACCGAAACTATGTGGTAAATGCCTGCTCTTTGGTATGTTTGGGTAAGCTTGTCGTCAATGTCGGTGCGGTCACCTGTGAGCATTGCTTTTATAAGAGCTCTTTCATTTCCTTCAAAATAATTGTCAATGCTCAAAATGGCCTTTTGCTGCAGCTTGTATAAATATCCGTCAAGTCCGTTGCCCTTGGATATACATTTAACATCTAAAATGCTTTGCTCATTGCATATTGCAATGGTATTTTTTGACATAAGGTAAAGTCGGTAATCAAAGTTTCCGTAATTTGCGCTTGTGTTTGCCGCTTTAATTGATGCATAAACCTCAATTGTGTTGCCGTATTTAAGCAAATCGTAACTAGACTTGTCCATATCAAATTGAATTTTGTATTGTGTTATATCTGTTGGATTGTCTGTGCTCAAAACTTTAGCAAACACTCGCACACAATCATCCTTGACATAAGGAAATTCGCATATTGTGCACACATATTTGTAATTGTCTTGATCATTTTGTTCAATTTGTTTAACGGTGTTGTTAAATTTGATAATATAGTTAATTACAGACATAAAAGCAACAGCAATTGCCACAAATATAACAATTGGTCTTATGTGATTTTTTATCATGATTTTTGTCCTTTAGTTTGTCAAATATATAATACCATATTTTTGCGCATTTTGCAACAATACCACAGCATTAATTAAAATTAACAAACAACAAAAATGCTGCTTTTAATTAAAAGCAGCATTAATAATAACCTTTTACTTTATATAATTTATTAACCAAATTTAAGATCGTGAACATCTTTTTTAATTCGTTTATCGTTTTCCAGATAATCTATAATTTCATTCATATTATCACTGTAAAAGTACAATGATTTGCATTGTTCTCTTATAAATCTTTTTTGCGATGCAATTTGTATAAAATTTTCCAACCCTAAGTAGTAGCCGTCTATATCAAAAATTGCAATTGGCTTTGTGTGGCGGCCAAGCTGTTTTAGCGTAAGCACCTGAAAAAACTCCTCCATTGTGCCAATTCCGCCAGGTACAATTACAAAGGCATCGGCTTTGTCCTCCATACCTGCCTTGCGCTGCGCCATATCTTTAGTAAATGTAAGCTCAGTGCATTGGTCATATAATTTTTCTATATTTTCATCCTTAAAAAATTCGGGTATAAATCCATAAATTTTGCCATTGCCTTTTTTTACACCGCGCGCTGCAGCACCCATAAGTCCGCCACCGCCTGCACCAAATACAAGGTTGTGGCCTCTTTTTGCAAAAAGCTCTCCAAAGCTTTCAACGCGAGTTATATATCGCTTATCTATTTCGTTACTCGCAGCTCCGTAAACACATATGTTCATAAAAATCTCCTTTCCGCCGCCATACGTCGGCATAAACAGTAATTAAATTTCTCTTATCCGTATGGCAAGGAATGATAAGAGATTTTACGCCCATGTGCGTTTCTGAGCAAAAGCGAAGAAAATTTCGCACGGGCAATCAAATCAGCCGGAGGCAATAACGGGAAAGGAACTTTCACATTATTTCATCCTTTTATATTGATATATTTATTTTAACATTATTTCAGCAGTAATTCAATATTTATTATATTATATGATTATATTTGTATGCAACAACTTAAATTACATATAATATAAATTGTTTGAAAGGGTGATGCTTTGTGAATAAATCAAAAAAATTTTTGCTTGGTTCGGGAGTAGTGGTTGGCTTTATGTCTGCCGTTGCTGCAACGGCATACTCCGTTACACACAAAATGGTAAGCATTGCCATAAACCGCGAAAAACCAAGCAGCTCCCCAAAATCTGCTGTAAGGCTGTCGGGTACATCCATAAGTGAATTTGAAGAAAAAATAAAGGCAGCAACCCAAAAGCTCGAACAAACTGTTACCCAAACTGTTGAAATTGCGGCAACAGACGGCGAAAAGCTTGTTGGCCATTTGTACAATTGCGAAGGTGCAAAGCGCATAATTATTGCAATGCATGGCTGGCGCTCATCGTGGTCGCGTGATTTTGGGCCTATTTCGGATTTTTGGATGCAAAACGAGTGTACGATTTTGTATGCCGACCAGAGAGGTCAAAATGCGAGTGGGGGTGAATATATAGGATTTGGGCTTATAGAGCGTTTTGACTGCCGCGATTGGATAGACTGGGTAAACGAAAACATCAATCCATCAAATTTGCCCATATATCTTGCAGGCATATCTATGGGTGCAACCACTGTGCTTATGGCATCAAGCCTTGAGCTTAGCAAAAATGTGCACGGAATTATGGCAGATTGCGGCTTTACCTCGCCTCATGCCATTTGGAAGCATGTTGCTGATAACAATCTTCGTATTTCGTACAGCCTTGTGTCGGCTATGGCAAACAGTATGTACAAAAAGCGAATAGATATGAACACCGACGATTATTCTACCACCCAAGCACTTGCCCAAACAAATATACCTGTATTGCTTATTCACGGCAGTGATGACCGCTTTGTACCTGTTGAAATGACATACGAAAATTACAAAGCCTGCCAGTCACCAAAAAAACTGCTTATTGTGCCTGGTGCTACCCATGCAATGAGCTATTATATAAACACATTTGAGTACCAAAATGCAGTTAAAAAATTTTGGAAAGAATTTGATAAAAGTGATGTAAAACAATAAAAAGAGGTTAAATCCCCTCGATTATATGCAAAACAAAAAGCCACCTTTTTTAAGGTGACTTTTTGTTTTGGCGGAGTCGGTGGGATTTGAACCCACGTGCCGCTACAAACGGCAACACGATTTCCAATCGTGCTCGTTATGACCACTTCGATACGACTCCAAAATTTTGACGACTATATAATTATAACAACTCGTAACTAATAAGTCAAGAATTAAATTTTATTTTGTTATTTTAAAAATCCTATTGACAAATACAAATTTATGTAATATACTAACTGTATTAGTACAGTTAATACAGTTGTAAGGAGGTGTATACATGATAAATTTGGATTATAAGGATTCGCGGTCGCTCCATGAGCAAATTGAACATGGCATAAAGCAGCTCATTATTAACGGAATACTGCAACCCAATGAACAGCTTGCATCAGTCAGGGAGTTGTCGGTGAGCCTTACGGTCAACCCAAACACTGTTCAGAGGGCATACAAGCAACTGGAGTCAGACGGATTTATTTACAGTGTCAAGGGCAAAGGCAACTTTGTTGCACATATGTGCAACGTAAAAAACACAAAGCGTACCGATGAATTGTACGCACAGCTTACATTAGTGGTAAAAGAGCTTATGTATCTGGGTGAGGCTAAATCTGATATTGAAAATGTAATAATTAATACTTATATGGAACAGGAGGGTAACAAATGATTAAAGTAAGCAATGTAACAAAATATTTTGACACCTTTAAGGTGCTTGACAATATGACAATGTATGTAAAAAAAGGCACAATATATGGCTTGGTTGGGCCAAATGGCGCGGGCAAAACAACAATTATAAACCATATTACAGGTATGCTTAAGGGCACAAGCGGCCAAATTACCATAGATGGCGAGCCTGTGTTTGAAAACGAAAACATAAAGCAAAGAGTGCTTAGCATTTCGGATGATTGGTTTTATTATAGTACATATACAGTTAAGCAAATGGCCTTGTTTTACAAAAGTATATACAAAAACTTTAGCGATGAGCGGTATGAGGCAATTAAGCAAATTTTTGATATAGACGAAAAAAGACAAATCCGCAAATTTTCAAAGGGTATGAAAAAGCAAGTAGCATTTTGGCTTTCGCTTTCGGCACAGCCCGATGTGCTCATACTTGACGAGCCTCTTGACGGCCTCGACCCTGTTATGCGCAAGCAGGTGCTTAATCTTGTAATATCCGATGTTGCCGAGAGGCAAATGACAGTGCTTGTTTCGTCACACAACCTGCGAGAGCTTGAGGATGTATGCGATTGGGTAGGCATTATTCATAAAGGAAAAATGATAATTGAAAAGCCTCTTGACGACCTTAAGGGCAGTGTACAAAAATATCAGCTTGTTACTGATGAGCAAAAATATTTGGAGCTTAAAAATGACACCGATGTTTTGCATATTTCAAAAACTGGCTCTGTGTGCAATGTAATAGTGCGTGGCACAGCCGATGCAACACAAGCAAAAATGAAAGAGTACTCACAGCTGCTTTGCGAACGCATAAGCCTTACATTAGAAGAAGTATTTATTTACGAGTTGGGAGGTTTGGGATATGATTTCAAAAACATCATTATTTAATATGGGAATATATAAATCAACTGTTAAAAGAAATGTGTGGGGAAGCATAGTATTTTTTATTTTGCTATTTATGTTTACATCAATGCCGCTTATTATGCAAATTGGCGAAATCAGCCCATACTACGGCAGAGCAATTCCAAAAATATATCGCAGTGACTTTATTATGCCGTCTATGCTTATATCAATAGTTGTGCCAACAATTGTTGCAATGCTTGTTTACCGCTTTGTACATTCCAAGAGGGTAGCAGTGTTTGCTCACAGCATTCCTGTTTCGAGGGTTGCAAATTTTGTGTCAACAGTGCTTGCGGCCTTTGCGCTTATGTTTGCACCAGTTGTTGCAAACGGAATTGTACTTGGCATATTGTCGCTTACTGCATATGGCAGCTATTTTACAATATCAAATTGCCTTGTGTGGATTGCACTACATTTGTTTAGTATGTTTGTTATGTTTTCGCTGGCAACCTTTGCGGCGATGATTACAGGTAATACCTTTGCAACACCTGTTATCAATTTTATACTTCACATATTTTTTATGGCAATTGTAGCAGGCTTTTGTGTTGTGGCATACAACTTTTTGTATGGGTATGTAAATGATGGTTCACTTTTAAAAAGTGTTGTTAAATACAATCCTGCGGTGTGGGTAATGACGGTAGCCGATGCCATAAGCTACAACATACCAGTGGCTGTAAATATGCTAAAAGAGGCCGCAGTTATTTACATTGCGGGGGCGGTAGTGTTGTACGCAGTATCACTTGCTGCATATAAAAAACGTGCTATGGAAACTACTGAGGATATAGCAGCGTTTAAAATTCTTAACCATATATACAAGTACGCAATTACATTTGTGGCAACCCTTGGCATATATGCAATTTTGTATTCTATTTTTGAAAAAACAGGGATTTTGTTTTTTGTGATAACGGCTGTGCTTAGTGCAGTGGTATATTTTGGTTGCGAAATGCTGCTCAAAAAAACCTTTAATGTGTGGAAAAGCTACAAGGGCTTTGTTGCTCACAGTGTGATATTTGGAGCTATTATATGTGTGTTTGCATTTACTTCGTTTTTTGGATTTGAAACACGAGTGCCGGATATTTTGGATGTAGAAAGTGTGGCTTTATACAACTATTATTATTCAGATAAAGAGCCTTATGTTGATGACAGCAGCGTTATTGAATATGCAATAAGCACTCACAACGAATTAGTAACAATGCAAAAAATTATCGAAAAAAACAATTCGCTCGGTGATTATCACACTAGACTTCATTTTAAATACAAGCTCAAAAACGGCAAAACACTTGACAGGGTATATAAGGTAAAGCAGGGCACAAGCAATGCTGTTTTAAGCGACCTTTACAAGTATGACTCATACAAAATGGCAGCCGAAGGCATTTTCCGCGAGGGCGAAATTAACGAAATATATTTTCATGCATTTGACATTAGCATAAAAGATGAAAATAAAATTAAACAGCTTGTTGAATGTATTAAAAAAGATACCCTCAGCCTTGGCTACAATGAGCTGAGGATAGATGATATACACTATGAGATATCAATGGGAATACAATATAAGGTTGCTATAGAGGTGAGAGGCGAAAACTCAGCTTCAAGTTATCCTGGTGTATCAAGCTTTAATCTGTACCACGATTATGTGGGAGTAAATGCAAATTACACAAACACTATTGGGTGGCTCAAACAAAACGGATACTGGGAAAGAGTAAAATTAAAGCTTGCCGACAATACATATATTGGAAAAATGGTAACATCTCAAACACAAGAGGATTACAAGGTAAACAAAGTGGAAAAAATTGCAACAATAAGTGATGCAAAATCTCTCCAAATTGTTTCGGATTACATTTGCAGCTTTAAGGTAAGCAACCAAAATAACAACCAATATGCAATTTATCAGATTGATGAATACGATGACACAAGGTATATAACAAAAATTGATTACAACAACCTTAAAACACTTTGCCAAATGCTTGATATTGACATATAAAAATAGGGTGCTCACAGAGCACCCTATTTATTTTGTATTAAATTTAAATGTTAGGCCTTTATTAAGGGCATCAACATACCCATTGTATCAAGCCTCATTCAAAAACAACTTAATTTTTTCAAAAGTTATATCACTGATATCGTGCTCCATTTTGCATGCATCAGCATAAGCCGTTTGCTCATCAACACCAAGCCTTATTAGCATTTTGGCAATTGTGTCGTGCCGCTCGGCAACTTTTTTTGCAATTGCAAGGCCTTTTTCGGTAAGTACAATTTCACCATCGGAGCTCACAGTTATATACTGTTCCTCCCTAAAGTGCTTCATTGCAACAGATACACTAGCCTTTGTAAAGTGCATTTCATTTGCAATGTCAATGCTTCGCACATGGCCTTTTGTATTTTTTAACATAAGAATAGTTTCAAGATAGTTCTCGGCTGATTCTTGTATTTTCATAAGGATTACCTCTTTCGATATAATGTAACAATTATATCATATTATATATAATTATGTCAAACAAAACAATATACTTAACAAAATTGATTGAACTTATGCAATATTTTGATGAAAAATATACAATTTTGTAAATTGCTATTGATTTTTTGAAAATAATGTGTTAACATACAGTTATGAAAATTAAATATTACCCGTTGAAGCTTGTAGGATATTAAACTGCAAGGGGAGGGAACTCTGGAGAATCTCATTTATTGAGTGCCGAAGGTGCAAGGCTGTTAGCCGAATCTCTCAGGCAAAAGGATAGAGGTAAATACACATACTTTTTGTGTATATTTTTCCGGAGTTGCTGATTAGTTTTCAGTAACTTTTTTATTTTTTAGGAGGGTTTCATTATGCAGGAAACTATTTTAAACATCGTAGCTACGGCAAATAAGTATTTGTCCGACTACATTCTCATCTTTCTTTTGGTTGGCGTAGGTCTGTTCTTTACAATCAAAACAAAGTTTGTTCAGGTTCGTTGCTTTGGCGAAGGTATGAAAAGTGTATTTGGCAACATCAAGCTTTTTGGCGGCAGCAAAGGCGAAGGCCTTTCTTCTTTTCAGGCTCTTGCTACTGCAATTGCGGCACAGGTTGGTACAGGTAACATAGTAGGTGCTTCGGGTGCAATTTTGATTGGTGGTCCTGGTGCAATTTTTTGGATGTGGGTTATTGCATTTCTTGGTATGGCTACAATCTATGCCGAAGCAGTTTTGGCACAGGAAACAAAAATAAAAGACGAAAATGGCCAGATTCACGGTGGTCCTGTGTATTACATAAAAAAAGCATTCCCTAATGGTTTTGGTAAATTCCTTTCGGTATTTTTTGCTGTTGCAGCTATTTTAGCACTTGGCTTTATGGGTTCAATGGTGCAGTCAAACTCTATATCCGAATCTATATGCAGTGCAATAAGTGTTGATTACACACAGTGGGGTTGGATTATTGGTATTGTAATTGCGGTTGTATCTGCATTTATATTTATCGGCGGTGTAAAAAGACTTGCAGCTGTTACCGAAAAGCTTGTTCCTGTTATGGCATGCCTTTTCCTTATAGGCAGTGTTGTTGTTCTTTGCATCAGAATTAAATATCTCCCCGAAACATTTGGTATGATATTTAAATACGCATTTACACCAGATGCTCTCATTGGCGGCGGCATAGGTTATGCACTTAAAACTGCTATCAGCCAGGGTGCAAAAAGAGGTCTGTTTTCTAACGAGGCAGGTATGGGTTCAACACCTCACGCTCACGCTATGGCAGATGTGGCAAAGCCACACGATCAGGGTGTTGTTGCTATGATTGGTGTGTTTATTGATACATTTGTAGTTCTTACAATGACAGCTCTTGTTGTTATTTCGTGCCTATATGCAGGTGACGGTATGCTTGCAGGCTTAACAGGCGATGCATATTCTATGGCAACCTCGGGTGCAACTGCAATTGTTGCAAAAACAAATGCAATGCAGCAGGCATTCACTATAGCAATCCCAGGTTCATTTGGCGGATATTTTGTTTCAGTATGTCTTTTCTTCTTTGCTTATTCAACAATTATCAGCTGGAACTTCTTTGGTAAGCTCAATGTGCAGTACCTCTTTAACAACAAAAAGTCTGCAACAGTTATTTATTCTGTAATTGCAATAGCATTTATCTTCCTTGGTACAACACTTTCAAATGATCTTGTTTGGGAGCTTACCGACTTTTTCAACTATCTTATGGTTTTGCCTAATGCTATAGCACTTTTTGCACTTTACAAAATAGTTGTTAATGCATCTAAATCTAACAAAAAATAATAATCAATTAACTTAAAATATGTATAACGCGGATATGATTTTATATTGTATCCGCGTTTTTGTTTAAAAAATACAACGGTATTGCAAAAAATACTTGATTTTATCCACAATATGGTATATAATATTTATTCGTATAGTTATAAATTTATGAGGTGTTGCAATGTCGGTATATGCAATGTCAGATTTGCATCTTGCTCTTGGTGTAGATAAGCCTATGGATATTTTTGGCAGGGGCTGGAGCGACTATATGCAAAGAATACAAACAAACTGGAATAGTATTGTAGATGGTGATGATACCGTCATAATTGGCGGTGATGTGTCGTGGGCTATGTATCTTGATGAGTGTCATGCTGATTTTGATTATATTGAGCATTTAAACGGCAAAAAGATTATCGCCAAAGGTAACCACGATTACTGGTGGGAGAGCACTGCCAAGCTCAACAATTTTGTGCATGCAAACGGATATGGCAGCATAAGCTTTTTGTACAACAACAGCTTTGTTGTTGAAAATTATGCAATATGCGGCACAAGAGGCTGGCTGCTGCCTGGTGATGACCGCTTTAAGCAGGATGACCAAAAGGCATACAACCGCGAATTAATCCGTTTTGAGCTTTCGGCATCGCATATGCTCCAAAATATACAGGCAACCAACTTGCCAATTGAAAGGGTAGCGGTGTTTCATTACCCGCCATTTACTAAGTCGGGCGAGTTTGATGATGCTGTTGTGGAGCTTTTAAAAAAATACGGCATACAAAAATGTATGTACGGGCACCTTCACGGCAAATCAAGCCAAACTGCACTTGAGGGTGAGTACGATGGTATAAAATATAAGCTTGTATCGTCGGATTATATGAAATTTGAACCTTGTAATGTCAATTTTTAGTAATAAAAACAATAGTTTTTTTACAAAAATTATGATATAATAAAGTTATTGAATTTTTGAAATGGGGGAACCTACTAATGAAATTAATAAAAAATGAACAGCTTGACAAAAATCAGGTTAAACTCACTATCGAAGTTGATAGCGAAGCTTTTGAAGCTGCAATGTCAAAATCCTTTAAAAAGAATGTAAAATACATTAACATTCCGGGATTTCGCAAAGGCAAAGCACCAAGACACCTTGTAGAAAAATACTACGGTGAAGCAGTATTTTACGAAGATGCAGTTAACTTTGTTTGCCCCGATGCATACGAATTTGCAGTTAAAGAAGCTGGCATCGACCCTGTTGAGCAGCCTTCAATCGACATAGAAGAAATCGGCCAGGGCAAAAACCTTGTACTTACAGCTACCGTAACTGTTAAACCCGAAGTAACACTCGGCGAATACAAAGGCATTAAGGTAGAAAAAACAGTTTACGAAACAAAAGACGAAGATATCGAAAGAGAAATTAAAAACGCTCAGGAACAAAATTCACGAATGATTCCTGTAGAGGACAGAGCTGTTAAAATGGGCGATTCAACAGTTATCGACTTTGAGGGATTTGTTGACGGCGTTGCATTTGAAGGCGGCAAAGGCACCGATTACACTCTCGTAATTGGCAGCGGCAGCTTTATCCCTGGATTTGAGGATGCTCTTGTTGGCGCACAGATTGGTGTTGAAACAGATGTTAATGTTACATTCCCAAAAGAGTATCATTCTGACGAGCTTAAAGGCAAGGATGCTACATTTAAAGTAACAGTTAAGGAAATTAAGGAAAAAGAGCTCCCTGAGCTTGATGATGATTTTGCTAAAGATGTTTCGGAATTTGAAACATTTGAAGAATACAAAAACAGCATTAAGGAAAAACTCGACAAAGCAAATGCCGACAGAACTAAAGCAGAGTTTGAAAATTCTGTTTTGGAACAGGTTTGTGCAAATGCTACTGTTGAAATTCCTGATTGTATGGTTGAAAACCGTCTTAATGATATGCTCAGAGATTTTGGCTATCGTTTGCAGAGTCAGGGTATGCAGCTTGAGCAGTATATGCAGATGACAGGCACAACTGTTGATTCGTTTAAAGAGCAGTTTAAAGATCAGGCATTGGAGCAGGTTAAAATGAACCTTGCACTCGAAGCTATTGCCAAAGCAGAAAACCTACAGGTAACCGATGAAGATGTTGAAGCAGAGCTTGACAAAATGGCTCAAATGTACGGCATGGAAATTGACAAGCTCAAAAAGCTTGTTGGTGAAAACGAAACAGACAACATCAAAGCCGACCTCAAAATGAGAAAGGCTGTTGACTTTGTTGTTGGCGAGGCTAAGGAAAAAAAGGCAGCTGCCAAAAAATCAACAGCAAAAAAAGCTGATAGCGAAGCTGCTGCTCCAAAAAAGACAACAGCTAAAAAAACACCTGCAAAAAAAGCTGATGGCGAAACTGCTGCTAAAAAAACAACAGCAAAAAAAGCTGATGGCGAAGCTGCCAAAAAAGCTCCTGCTAAAAAGCCTGCAGCAAAAAAGACAACCAAAAAAGAGGAAGAATAATTATTTTAAGCAGCCAAGCTCTTGTTTAAGGGCTTGGTGCTGTTTCTATTAATGATATTTGACAAAATAACATAATTTTTGACATTAAGGAGAGATTATTATGAGTTTAGTACCTATGGTCATTGAACAAACTAACAGAGGTGAAAGGTCTTTTGATATTTATTCAAGGCTTTTAAAAGACAGAATTATATTTCTTGATGGCGAAGTAAACGACGCATCTGCAAGTGTTATTGTTGCACAGCTTTTGTTTTTGGAGGGTGAAGACCCCGACAAAGACATCAGCCTTTACATCAACAGCCCAGGCGGTTCAGTAAGTGCAGGCCTTGCAATTTATGACACAATGCAGTACATTAAATGCGATGTATCTACCATATGCATTGGTATGGCAGCTTCGATGGGTGCATTTTTGCTTACTGCAGGTGCAAAAGGCAAAAGATACGCTCTGCCCAACAGCGAAATTATGATTCACCAGCCCCTTGGCGGTATGCAGGGTCAGGCAACAGATATGAAAATTCACGCCGACCATATTATTGCTACCAAGGAAAAGCTCAACAAAATTTTGAGCGAGCGTACAGGTCAACCGTACGAAAAAATTGTTGCCGATACCGACAGGGACAACTTCCTTTCAGCAACAGCTGCCAAGGAATATGGCCTTATTGATGATGTTATTGAAAAAAGAAAGTAAGCTGTTATAAGGAGCACTTTAATGAGTAATAAAGACAACGAAATTATTACCTGTTCTTTTTGCGGTAAAAGGCAGGATATGGTTGAACGAATGATTGCAGGCCCCGATGCGGGTATATATATTTGTAATGAATGTATAGAAATATGCAACGACATACTCAATGACGAATACAACGATTTTGAAATTGACGAGCCAAAGGAATTTGCATCCCTTCCAAAACCTGCTCAAATTAAGCAGGCTCTTGATGAGTATGTTGTAGGTCAGGATGTTGCCAAAAAAAAGCTTGCAATTGCAGTTTACAATCATTACAAGCGAATTAGCAATCTTAATGTTAATGATGATGTTGAAATACAAAAAAGCAACATAATGATGCTTGGCCCCACAGGCTCAGGCAAAACACTGCTTGCACAAACACTTGCACGTGTTATAGACGTGCCTTTTGCCATTGCTGATGCTACATCTCTTACCGAGGCAGGCTATGTGGGCGAAGATGTTGAAAACATTTTGCTCAAATTGATACAGGCAGCAGACTATAATATAGAGCGTGCACAAAAGGGTATTATATACATTGATGAAATAGACAAAATTTCACGCAAGGGCGAAAATATGTCTATAACACGCGATGTAAGCGGCGAGGGAGTTCAGCAGGCATTGCTCAAAATTTTGGAGGGTACTGTTGCATCTGTTCCGCCGCAGGGCGGCCGAAAGCATCCGCAACAGGAGTGCATACAAATAGACACTACAAACATTTTGTTTATATGCGGCGGTGCATTTGACGGAATAGAAAAAATTATAGAAAAGCGTGTTGGTAAAAAATCACTCGGCTTTGGTGCAGAGGTTGTTTCAAAATCTGACAAATCAATTGGTGAAACAATAAAACAGGTTGAACCTCAGGATTTGATGAAATATGGCCTGATACCTGAGTTTATTGGCAGGCTCAGTGTTATAGTAACACTTGAAAATCTTGACAAAGACGCACTTGTTAAAATTCTTACCGCACCCAAAAATGCCCTTACAAAGCAGTACAAAAAACTGCTTGGTATGGATGGGGTAGAGCTTGTGTTTGAAAAAAATGCCCTGGAGGCTGTTGCAGCAAAAGCAATTGAGCGCAAAACAGGCGCAAGAGGCTTAAGGGCAATTATGGAAGATGCTATGAGCGATATTATGTTTAACAGCCCGTCAGACGACAGTGTTAAAAAGTTTGTTGTAACAAAAGCTCTTATAGAGGGCAAAAAGCCGTATATTGCAAAAGCAAAAGCCAAACCAGCAGAAGAAAAATTGCTCAAAGATGCCAATTAAGTAATGTAAACAGGTTGCAGTAATATTTTTGCTGCAGCCTTGTTTTGTTTTAAGGGTGAAATATATGTCAAACAAAAACAAAATTTTTCGCATACCGATATTTGTGCCGCATAAGGGTTGCCCTAATGATTGCGTTTTTTGCAATCAAAAAAAGATAACAGGGCACACTGCAGAGTGCACACCCCAGTCGGTTGCAAAAATAGCAGATGAACATCTTAAATATATACTAAAAAAGTGTGACCGAGAGGCTGCATATATTGAAATTGCATATTTTGGCGGTAGCTTTACAGGCATACAATTTGAGCTGCAAAAGCAGTATATGCAAATTGCAAACAAATATCTCACTCAGGGCAAAATAGACGGCATACGATGCTCTACACGCCCTGATTACATAAACGATGATATACTAAATATGCTAAAAAGCTACGGCATAACAACCATAGAGCTAGGTGTGCAATCAACAGACAATGAGTGCCTTAAGCTTTCAAACCGCGGGCATAATTTTGAGGATGTAAAAAATGCTGCAAGGCTAATTAAAAAGCACAATATCAACCTTGGGCTGCAAATGATGACAGGGCTGCCTGGCGACACAGAGCAAAAATCATTAAAAACAGCTGACGATATAATATCGCTTGAGCCGCAGTGTGTGCGTATTTACCCAACGCTTGTTTTGCAGGGCACGCATCTTTATACTATGTACCAAAATGGCGAATATCAGCCCTTTTCGCTTGAGATGACGGTAGATTTGTGTGCACAGCTTATAAACAAATTTAAAAGCAACAATATCCAAATTATACGCATAGGGCTTCAGACAACTGACGAAATTAACGCAAATACGGTAATAGGCCCGTATCATCCGGCTTTGGCAGAGCTTTGTTACGGCAGGCTCTTGCGCAACAAAATAGAACAATTTGTGTTAAATAACCATATAAAAAATGAATGTTTAAAAATTGATTCGCCTAAACAGCAATTTTCAAAAATTATGGGGCACAAAAAAGAAAATTATGTGTATTTTAAAAACAAATACAACATCGATTTAAAATTATGCCAAAGTAAGCACTTTAATATATCAAGACAAGGAGAAAGCACATGATAAAAAAAATAACTGTTATAATTGCCGTTATAATGATATTAACATCGGTTACAGCTTTTGCCATAGATACCTACGGCGGATACAATGTGCCTGTTGACATTGATGTAAACGGCAGCTTTGTAAAGTGTGCTCAAAAGCCTGTTTTGCTAAATGGCACTACATATATCCCTTTGCGTGCTTTTGGCGATGCAATAGGCGGCACAATACACTGGGACCAAACGGATATGGCTGCAACAATGACCAAGGACGGACATTCGTTTGTGTTTTATCACCAAAAAGATTACTGCCTCATAGACGGCATTCAAAAAAGCTATACTTCAATAGATTACAAGGATTTAACTTTTATTCCTGTAAGGGCAGTATCGGAGGTGCTTGGTTACAATGTTGAGTGGGACGACTTTAACCTCACAGTTAAAATTAGCGCTCCGTCAGTTGAGGTTAAAAACAACTGCAAAGATACCTCTTACACATATGATGATATTATGTACCTTGCCAAAATCACTCATATAGAAAGCGGCTATCAGCATTTTAAAGTAAAACTCGGTGTGGCTGGCACTGTTGTAAACAGAGTGCGCTCGGGTGAGTTTCCAAATACAATAAAAGATGTTATTTTTGACACCAAATATGGCGTACAGTTTCCGCCTGCACACACCTCCAAATTTAATGCAACTCCCTCAAAGGAAAGCGTAATTGCAGCAAAATGTGTGCTTAACGGAGTAAATGTTGTGGGCAATTCACTCTACTTTGTTGACACCCCTTATGCAAAAGGCTCGTGGGTACATAATAACAGGCCGTTTTATGCAACAATAGTAGATATGTCATTTTATGAATAAAAAAATGTTATTGTCTTTAGCCATGGCAAAAAACTTGCAAAATACAATATAGTATGATAAAATATAATAGTTGTTATATAATGTTTTTTTATAAAATTTACAAACGAAAATATTTTTTGGGGTGTATATAATTTGTATTTAAAAGGTATTGAGGTAAACGGGTTTAAATCGTTTGCAGACAAAATAAATCTTGAATTTGGTCAGGGTATTACCGCTATTGTTGGTCCTAACGGCAGCGGTAAAAGTAATGTTTCTGATGCAATACGCTGGGTTCTTGGCGAACAGAGTGCAAAGAGCCTCAGAGGAGGCAAAATGGAAGATGTTATTTTTGCAGGCACTCAAAAACGCAGCCCTATGGGCTTTGCGCAGGTTTCTATTGTGTTTGACAACAAGTCAAAAATATTTAACTCAGAGTTTGATGAAATCAAGGTTACCCGTAAGCTCCATCGCAGCGGTGAAAGTGAGTTTTTAATAAACAATACCAATTGCCGTCTTCGTGATATACACGAGCTATTTATGGACACAGGCCTTGGCAGAGAGGGCTACTCTGTAATAGGTCAGGGCAAAATTGACCAGATACTTTCGTCAAAGGCAGAGGAACGCCGCCACATATTTGAAGAGGCATCGGGCATTACAAAATACAAATATCGCAAAAACGATGCCGAAAAAAAGCTTGTTGCTGCTGAGGATAACCTGCTTCGTATAAAAGATATTATCGAAACATTGTCCGAGCAGGTTGGCCCATTGGAAAACCAGTCTAAAAAGGCGCGCAAATATCTCGACCTGCGTGAATTGCTTAAAGGACTGGATATCAACATTTCTATACGCAAAATTGACAAGCACCGCGAAAGCCTCAAACAAGGGCAGGAAAAGTTTAATATAGCATTTAATCATCTTAATGACGAAAAAAACAAGCTGCATACCCTCGAACAATCAATCGAACAAAAAACAAATCAGCTAACAGAGCTCAACCGTGAGCTTACCCAAATAAGAGAGCAGGCATTTAGCATCGAAAAGGGAAGCGGCAGCCTGCAGGGCAAAATTGAAATATTGTTAAACGACAGCAAAAACAACAGCGAAAATGCTTTGCGCTGGGAGGGTGAGGTGTCGCTCCTGCGTGAAAAAACAGGTGCTATTGAGGCTGAAAAAGAGCAGATTTTAAAAGATATTGAAAATATAAATGCAAAAAAACAAGAGGCTCAAAAAGTTGTAGAATTTAGTAGGCAGCAGCTTGATGACATCAACAAAAAAATTGACGATATTTACAACGAGAGCGAAGAATACAAAAATCAAATTGTAGATTTACTTGGCGAAATTTCGGCTATAAAGGCACGCTCATCAAGTATGGATGTGTTGCTCAAAAACTTTGACGAGCGCAAGGAAACTTTGCAGGCCGACCTTGCAACAAAAAAACAGGCATATGAGCATGCACAAACAAATCTTAAAAAGTTAAATAGTGACCTTGAGCAAAACAACCAAAAATCAAATAAAGCAACCGATGATATGGAAAAGCTTAAGGGCGAGTATTTTGATGTTGTTAAAAAGCTTGACAAAGCAAAAGAGCAGCAAAATGAGTTTGTATCTTTGCTTAACGAAAAGCAGTCACGCAAAAATATTTTAGAGGACCTCGAAAAAGGCTACGAGGGTTATTCAAAAGGTGTAAAGCACCTGCTTTCAAAAAATTTTAACGGTATATGCGGCGTTGTGTCAAAGCTTGTTGAAGTAGAGGATAAATATGTAACCGCAGCAGAAATTGCACTTGGAAGTATGTTGCAAAACATTGTTGTTAAAGACGAATCCACTGCAAAAAAATGTATAGAGGAGCTAAAGCAATCCAAAACAGGCAGAGCAACATTTTTGCCCATTACCTCTGTAAAAGGCGAAGCTATGCAAAAGCCCCCCTCAAGCCAAAAAGGATATATTGGGCTTGCATATGAGCTTATAGCTTATGACAAAAAGTATGACGGCATATTTAAAAGCCTTTTGGGGCGCTGTGTTGTAGCAGACAATATAGATAATGCCGTAAATATGGCAAAAAACAATGACTATAAATTTAAAATAGTTACACTTGATGGTCAGGTTGTAAATGCAGGCGGTTCGTTTACGGGCGGCAGCATAGGCAAAAACCAGAGCTTGCTCAGCCGTGCCAAAGATATTGAAAAGCTTGCAAAAGAAATTGCCCAAATGCAAAAAAAAGCAGACGATGCAGATGACCAAGTGGCACTTTACAAGCAACAAATAAACAAAATGGCAGATAAAAAGGCGGAGCTTGAACAAATACTCAAAGCATGCGAGCATGAGGAGGTTAGGCTTAATTCGCAAATTGCCTCCGAAAAGCGAATATCCGATGACGCTTTGGCGTCAATAACAATGCTTACAAACGAAAGTGGCGAGATAATAAACGAAATTGCAGATATAGACAAGCAAAAACACAGCTTTAAAGAGCAAATTACCGAGCGTGAAGAAAAAATCCGTATTGTAAGAGAAATGCTTAACAAAACAGAGCTTGATGGCGCGGACCTTGCAGAAAACCGCGACAAAATTGTTGAAGCAGACACTCAAAACAAAATTGTAATCAGCTCGTTTGAAAAGGATATTGCAGTTGCAAGCGAAAAGCTTAAACAGTGTGACATTGATATAAAATCAAATGTTGAGCAAACAGAGCAAAAGCTTAAGGATATTAGTTTTGTTGCACAGCAAAATAAAAATATTGATAAAGAAATTGAATGTGTAAAACAACAAATAGACAATGCAAAGCAAAACAGCGGGCATCTTTATCAAAAAATAGATGCAATGCAAAACGATTATGATACAAAGAGCCAAAAGCTCCTTGCTGCTCAAAACGAACTTAAATCGCAAAATGATATTATATACGATTTGCAGCAGGAGGTTGTACGCCTTGAGGCCAAAAACGAAAAGCTTGAAAGCGACACCGAGGCAATTATAAACAAACTGTGGGAGGATTATGAGCTTACATACAATACTGCTCTCGAATTTAAAAAGACAGACTTTAATATGAATGAAGCAGTATCGGAGGCAAGCACCCTCCGCAATCAGATAAAGGCACTTGGGCATATTAACCTTGATGCAATAGAGCAGTACAAAGAGGTTAAGGAAAGGTTTGATTACCTTACCGAGCAAAAAAAAGACCTTGACGAAACAAAGGCAAAGCTCGAGGGCATTATTCGTGAAATGCAGACAATTATGATAAAGCAGTTTAACCAGACCTTTGATGTTATTAAAAATAAGTTTGGCGAAACATTTTCTGCACTTTTTGGTGGCGGTGTAGGTATTCTTACTCTTTCGGAACCCGATAATGTTTTAGAAAGCGGCATTGAAATAGAGGTTCAGCCTCCGGGCAAAAAGCTGCAAAATATGATGGCACTGTCAGGCGGCGAGAGAGCGCTTTCGGCAATTGCACTGTTGTTTTCGGTGCTCGAAGTTCGCCCAACACCTTTTTGTATTCTCGACGAGGTTGAGGCGGCACTTGACGACAACAATGTATATCGCTTTGCCGACTATATCAAAAAATACAGTGCCGACACCCAGTTTATAGTTGTTACACACCGCCGCGGTACCATGGAGGCGGCAGACATTATGTATGGTGTAACAATGCAGGAAAAAGGCATTTCAAAACTTTTGAAGCTTAAATTTGAAGATTTAAAGGAGTATAGCACAGATGGGGTTTAAAAATTCATTTGGCAGATTTTTTGGCAAAACCAATCAGGACAAAACCGAAGATATAATAGAACAAATTGTTGAACAGCTTGATGAACTGCCAGTTGAGCAACCAGTTGAACAACCTGTTGAACCTCAAGAGGATTCAGATACCACAGTTGCCAAAAAGGGCTTGTTTAAAAAGCTTTTTGGCGGGCTCGAAAAAACCCGAAAATCTTTTAACGACAAAATTGACAATGTGCTCAAAATGTTTAAATCTGTTGACGAAGAGCTTTTTGAAGAGCTTGAAGAAGCACTTATTATGGCAGATGTTGGTGTTAACACATCACTTTATATAATTGAGCAGCTCAGAGACAGAGTAATTGACAAAAAAATAAAAGAGCCTGAGCTTATAAAAAACGAAATTGAACAAATAATTTCACAAATTTTGGCTCAAAACGATACTTCAATAAAGCTTGATACAACGCCGTCGGTTATTATGGTAATAGGTGTAAACGGTGTTGGCAAAACCACTTCCATAGGTAAGCTTGCTGCAAAATATAAGAGCGAGGGCAAAAAAGTAATAATCGGTGCTGCCGATACCTTCCGTGCAGCAGCTATCGACCAGCTGCAGGTGTGGGCAAACCGCTCAGGAGTAGATATTGTAAGGCATCAGGAGGGCAGTGACCCTGCGGCAGTTGTTTTTGACACAATTACTGCTGCAAAGGCAAGAGGAGCAGATATTATCATCCTCGATACTGCGGGTAGGCTGCACAACAAAAAAAATCTTATGGATGAGCTTAACAAAATATATAGGGTTATGGAGCGTGAGCTAAATAGCTGCTGCAAGGAAACTCTCCTTGTTGTAGATGCAACAACAGGCCAAAATGCTGTAAATCAGGTAAAAATGTTTGGCGAAAGCACCAATATTTCGGGCATTATTCTTACAAAGCTTGACGGCAGTGCAAAAGGCGGCATTGTGCTTGCAATTGCACACGAAGAGCAAATCCCCGTAAAGCTTGTTGGTGTAGGCGAAAATATAGACGATTTGCAAATTTTTAATGCGGACGATTTTGCCAAGGCACTTTTTGTGCAGGATTAAACAGCAAAATTTTGTGTAAAGCAAAAAACTTTACACAAAAGTATTGACAAATTAAATATGTTGATGTATAATGTGTAAAGTGATTAGCTTTACACATTATTTTTTGGGATAGATGTTATATGAAAAACCTTGAAATTTCATATCTTATGGACTTTTACGGCAATCTTTTGAGTGACAAACAGCGCGACATTATTAAGCTTTATTACGAAGAGGATTTATCCCTTGCCGAAATTGCAACCGAAGTTGGCATAACCCGTCAGGGAGTTCGTGATAATATACTTAGAGCCGAAAAAGAACTGTTAAATTTTGAAAATGCTTTAGGCCTTTGGAAAAGGTTTTCGGGCATAACATCAAATTTATCGGAAATCAAAAATATAATAAAGTCAGATTGTGTAATTAGCAAAAAAGATTATGACAGAATTATTTTTTTAATAGATGAAGTTGAAAACAATATGTAAAGGAGCGAGCCCTCTTGGCATTTGATAATCTTACCGAAAAATTGCAAAATGCATTTAAAAAATTAAAATCAAAAGGTAAAATTAGCGAAGCAGACCTTAAGGCTGCAATGCGTGAAGTTAAGCTTGCACTTTTAGAGGCAGATGTAAACTTTAAGGTTGTTAAGGATTTTATAAATTCTGTATCACAAAAAGCACTGGGTACAAATGTGTTAGAGAGCCTCACCCCTGCACAGCAAATTATAAAAATAGTTAATGAAGAGTTAACTGCTCTTATGGGTGAAAAGGCAAGTAAAATTCAGTATTCATCACACACACCCTCGGTTATTATGATGGTAGGCCTTCAGGGTGCCGGCAAAACAACCACAAGTGCAAAGGTTGGTGCACTTTTAAAAAAGCAGCACAAACGCCCTCTGCTTGTTGCCTGCGACGTATACCGCCCTGCAGCGCGTAAGCAGCTTAAGGTTGTTGGCGGGCAGGTGGATGTGCCTGTGTTTTCAATAGATGATTGCAACGACCCTGTTGAAATTGCAAAAAAATCTATAGAGCATGCCAAAAACTACAGCAATGATGTAGTTATTATAGATACAGCAGGCCGATTGCAGATTGACACAGAGCTTATGGATGAGCTTTTAAATATCAAAACAGCTACAAACCCTGCTGAAATACTTTTGGTTATAGATGCTATGACAGGTCAGGATGCAGTTAATGTTGCATCGGGCTTTGACGAAAAGCTTGACATAACAGGTGTTGCACTTACAAAGCTCGACGGTGACACACGAGGCGGTGCAGCACTATCTGTAAGGGCAGTTACAGGCAAGCCAATTAAGCTTGCAGGTCAGGGCGAAAAGCTTGGCGACCTTGACTGGTTTTACCCCGACCGAATGGCATCACGTATTTTGGGAATGGGTGATATGCTCTCGCTTATAGACAAAATCACCGAGGAATACGACGAAAAAAAGGCAGCCGAGTTAGAGAGCAAAATTCGCCAAAAAACATTTGACCTTGATGATTATCTTGACCAGATGAATCAAATTAAAAAAATGGGCTCACTTACCGATATTATGGGTATGATGCCTGGCGTAGACAAAAAGGCGCTGCAAAATGTTAATCTTGATGACAAGCGGCTTGTTCACATTGAAGCAATGATTACTTCGATGACCAAAAAAGAACGCCAAAACCCTGACATTATTAACGGCTCACGTAAAAAGCGTATTGCTGCAGGCAGCGGCACAACCCCTCAAGAAATCAATGCCTTTTTAAAGCAGTTTAATCAAATGAAAATGCTTATGAAACAATTTAGTAATCCCAAAAAGATGAAAAAAGCCTTTGGCGGCTTTAAAGGTCTTATGAGATAACTGTTTAAATATTGTTAATATTTTATGGAGGTGAAATTAAAATGGTAAAAATTCGTCTTACAAGATTGGGTTCAAAAAAGAATCCCTTTTACAGAGTAGTAGTTGCAGATTCAAGATATCCAAGAGATGGTAGATTTATCGAGGAAATCGGAACATACGATCCGCTTACAAATCCCTCTACTATCAAAATTGATGCAGAAAAAGCTGCAAAATGGTTGGCAAATGGTGCACAGCCTACCGATACTGTAAAAGAATTGCTCAAAATCAGCGGTATCACAAAATAATCATCCGGAGGTTGATTGCAAATGAAAGAATTACTTGAATACATTGCAAAATCTTTGGTTGATTGTCCGGATGATGTGTATGTTACACAGGAAGACGGCGACAACTCAATGGTTTTAAAATTACATGTTGCAGAAGGCGATATGGGCAAGGTTATTGGCAAACAGGGCAGAATTGCAAAGTCTATACGCGCGGTAATGAAAGCCGCTGCCAGCCGTGACAGCAAAAGAGTAATTGTGGAAATTGTACAGTAACAGGCAAAGCCTGCTTTGGAATTTCCTGTTGTACAAAAAGGTTCGACATATAGTTCGAACCTTTTTGCATACAACTAAATCCCAACTCGCCTTAAACGGCGTAATTTTGGTATTTGTCATCTTTTACAAGTCTAAGGAGGAACACTATGCAAAATATGATAGAAGTAGGCAAAATAGTAAATACTCACGGCCTCAGGGGCGAGGTTAAAATTGTTCCGTGGCTTGATTATCCCGAGATGTTTGAAATCATTGATAAGGCATACACAAAATCTGGTCAAAAACTCACAGTAACAAATATCCGATATCAAAAAGCAAATATAATAGTACAATTTGCCGAGATAGATAACCTAGACAAAGCCGAAAGGCTAAAAAACAGCATCATTTATGCTTCAAGACAAATATTTGACAACTTGCCCGAAGGCACATACCTTATTGCAGATATTATAGGTCTTGATGTTACCGACGGAGAGGTAAACTATGGTAAGGTAACCGATGTAATTCAAACAGGCAGCAATGATGTATATGTGGTGCAAAAAGAGGGCTCAAAGGAGCTGTTAATCCCTGCAATAAAAGATGTAATACTTAACACCGACATACAAAACGGTGTAATTACAGTAAAGCTTCTTGACGGGCTTTTGGATTTGTAATTTGTTGTGCTTTAGTTATTAGGAGGAAATATGAATTTTCACATTCTTACACTTTTTCCGCAGATGTTTGATGGAGTATTTGGCGAAAGTATGCTTGCAAGGGCTAAACAAAGCGGAATATTAAAGTTTAATTTGTACAATATAAGAGATTGGGCAGGCAACAAGCACAACAGAGTTGACGATACCCCATATGGCGGCGGCAGAGGTATGGTAATGCAGGCTCCGCCTGTTTTTGATGCATATATGAGTGCATGCCAAAATTGCAATCAAAAGCCTTATGTAATATATATGTCGCCAAAGGGAGCAACCTTTACTCAGCAAAAGGCAATTGAGCTGTCGGCCAAAAAAGATTTGGTTATTATATGCGGACACTATGAGGGCATAGACCAAAGGGTAATAGACGAGATTGTAGACGAGGAAATTTCGATAGGCGACTATGTACTTACAGGCGGCGAAATTGCTGCAATGGCAGTAGTTGACTCGGTAAGCCGTATGATAGACGGAGTGCTTTCTAATGAGGACAGCTTTACTGATGAATCCCACTTTAACGGGCTTTTGGAATATCCTCACTATACAAGGCCGCAGGAGTTTCATGGAGTAGCCGTGCCTGAGGTTTTAACAAGCGGTAATCACGCAAAAATAAATGAATGGCGCCATATGGAGTCACTCAAAATTACAAAGCAGCGCCGCCCTGATATGTACCAAAAGTACTATAATGAGCATATTGAAGAATTTACACCCAAAAAAAAGCGAAAAAAATCTCACAGCCGCAATTGTGAGTAGAGTTTGCAAAAAAGATGCAAAAAATGTAAAAAAACACTTGCATTTTTAATTCGGTTGTGATATAGTATTAGAGTATGCGGGTGGTCCTCTGCTTTAGTTTGGGCATGAACACCTTGGAAATTTCAGGAGGAATATGCAAATGAGCGATATTATCACAAACTTAACAAAAGATCAAATCAGAACTGACCTTCCGCAGTTTAACGTTGGTGACACAATCAAAATTCACGTTAAAATCAAAGAAGGCTCAAGAGAAAGAATTCAGATGTTCGAGGGTACAGTTATTGCTAAAAAGCACGGCGGTATCAACGAAACATTCACAGTAAGAAGAATTTCTTACGGTGTTGGCGTTGAAAGAACATTCCCTGCCAACTCACCTAAAATTGCAGCAATTGATGTTGTAAGAAGAGGTAAAGTAAGAAGAGCAAAACTTTACTACCTGCGCGACAGAGTTGGTAAAGCTACAAGAGTTAAAGAAAAAATCTAATTATTTCAAAGAGAGCTTACGGATAGGCTCTCTTTGTTGCTTTGTACACATTATAATAAACGGAGGTTTTTGTTATGGATTTTGAAAAAGATGCTAACGAAATACAGCAGGGCACAGCACAGCCAGACAATTATGAGACCGCTGATGTTAATGCACAAATACCTTGCGAAGATGTTGAGCCAGAGATTGCTCAAAGCAGCGAGCAATTTGATAATGCTGAAAATGAAAACTGTGATATTAATAAAAGCGAACAAGCTTTTGATAAAATTGAAAATAAAAGTAAAAATATTAAAAAAGAAATTGTCGATTGGGTAGTTTCTATTGTACTTGCGGTAATTATTGCACTTGTTGTACGCACATATATTTTTACTCTTGTGCGTGTGGATGGGCAGTCTATGGTGCCTACACTTTCACACGGGGACACTTTATATACAAACAGATTTTTTTATCAACCCAAAAATGGTGATATAATAGTTTTTCGCCCTGTAAACAGCCCCGAAACACCATACATTAAAAGGATTATTGCAACAGAAGGTCAAACTATTGCAATTGATGAGGCAAGCAAAACGGTTACTGTAGATGGTGTTGTTTTAGACGAGCCATACATTGCAGAGCCGATGCTTTCGGGTGGTAATATGCAGTATCCATTAACCGTTCCTGAGGGATATGTGTTTGCAATGGGCGACAACCGTAATCACAGCCTTGACAGCCGCAGCACAACTGTTGGTGTTGTGCCCGAGCAAAACATAATAGGTCAGGCTTTGTTCCGCCTTTTGCCGCTTTCGGGTTTTGGAATACTTAAATAAAGGAGCTAATATATGAACATTCAGTGGTTTCCGGGCCATATGATGAAAACTCAGCGTGCAATGATTGAGGATATCAAGCTCATTGACATTGTTATCGAAATTGTTGATGCACGTCTGCCTCTTTCGAGCAGAAATCCACAAATAGACGAAATTGTGGGCAGTAAACCAAGGTTGCTTTTGCTCAACAAAGCAGACATTGCAGACCCCGATGTTACTTTAAAATGGGAAAGGTATTTTTTAAACAAAAACATTCCCGTTATGGTTATTTCATCAACAGGCAATAAAAAGCTGAATATTATATTTGACAAATGCCGCGACATTCTTGCAGACAAAATTGCAAAACAAAAAGAAAGGGGCATAGCAAACCGCAGTATAAAGGTTATTGTGGTTGGTGTGCCCAATGTTGGCAAATCCTCGCTTATAAACAAGCTGAGCGGACGCAAAAGTGCAATAACAGGCGACCGCCCCGGTGTAACGCGTGGCAAGCAGTGGATACGCCTTGGCAACGGTATTGAGCTTATGGATACACCTGGTATATTGTGGCCAAAATTTGAGGATGAGCTTGTTGGCAAAAAGCTTGCATTTACAGGTGCCATTAAGGATGAAATAATGGATGTTGAAGAGCTTGCATGCGATTTGCTTGTCCTTCTTAGCAAATTGTATCCCCAAAGCCTTGAAATGCGCTACAAAATGACAGATATAGCCGATATGCAACCATACGAGATGCTTGAGCTTTTGGGCAAAAAAAGAGGCTTTGTAATTTCGGGAGGCGAAATAGACACCCTAAGGGCAGCCAAAATTTTGCTTGACGAATTTAGGGGGGCAAAGCTTGGCAATATTTCGCTTGAAACGCCAGAGGATTTTAGATAGGAAAAATGTTATGAACAATTTAGATATGCTTGAATACGAAAAAAAATACTGGGATATGGGCAAAAAACTTGTTGCAGGCATAGACGAAGCAGGGAGAGGACCTCTTGCAGGCCCTGTATATGCTGCATGCGTTGTTTTTGAACCTGGTGTTGTAATTGAGGGAATAAACGATTCAAAAAAGCTCACCGAAAAAAAGAGAGAACAGCTTTTTGATGTAATTATTGAAAAGGCGCTATATTACAGCATAGTTGCAGTAGATGAAAAGGTTATAGACCAGATTAATATACTTGAGGCCACCTTTAAAGCCTTTCGCGATTCATTAAACAAACTGCCTGTTATGCCCGACATAGCACTTATAGATGGCAACAGAGCCAAGGATATACCAACAGAGTACGAAACTGTTGTAAAAGGTGACAGCAAAAGTCAGTGTATTGCTGCGGCTTCTATTTTGGCAAAAGTATCCCGTGACAGATTTGTAACTGAGCTTGACAAAAAGTACCCTCAGTATGGCTTTGCAAAGCACAAAGGCTACCCCACCAAAGAGCACTACGCAGCAATTGCACAATATGGCCCCAGCCCTGTGCACCGACTTACATTTAAAGGTGTGGTAAAATGAACACAACAACATTAGGTAATTTTGGCGAAACTGCAGCTTGTGAGTATCTTGTAAAAAAAGGCTACAAAATAGTAGAGCGAAATTATAAATGTAAAATAGCAGAAATTGATATTATTGCATATGATAATAATGGAGTATTGTGTTTTTGTGAGGTAAAAACACGCAAAAACAGCAACTATGGTTATGCGTACGAGGCGGTAAACAACCACAAAATGTTGCAGATGCAAAAAGGTGCAATGAGCTATATAAAGGCTCATAATAAAAATTGTGAAATGCGTTTTGACGTGATAGAGGTATATGGGGATTATTTGCAGGGGGCATTCAGAGTGCAAAGTATCAATCATTTTGAGGATGCATTTTGATTTTTGCAAGATTTTGCACTTTAAAATTCAAAATGCAAATTTTAATTAAAAGTACCAAAGTATGTAAAAACACCACTTTTGACAATAAAATGTTGAGTGGTGTTTTGTTTATCTTTAAAACCTACATATAAAAATGAAATTTTTGTTTAAAAAACTTGCATTTTTCCAAAATATGTGATATACTCATAAAGTATGAATTTTAGGATTATATATAAGTAATAATTTTGAAAGGACAGTGTAAACAATGAGTTTGTCAAATAAATTAATGAATATAAATGCATCACCTACACTTGCTATTGATTCAAAATTCAAGCAGATGAAAGCAGATGGACTTGATGTGGTTGGTTTTGGCGCGGGTGAACCTGATTTTGATACACCAGAGCATATCAAGCAGGCTGCAATAGATGCTATTAACAATAATCAAACACGCTATACTCCTGCAGCAGGTACTGTTGAGCTCAAAAAGGCAATTTGCCAAAAATTTAAAACTGACAACGGCCTTGATTATGAACCGTCACAAATTGTTGTTTCAAATGGTGCCAAACATTCGCTTGTAAATGCTTTTGGTGCAATACTTAACCCGGGGGATGAGGTTATTATTCCTGCTCCTTTTTGGGTTAGCTATCCCGAAATGGTAAAATACTGTGATGGTGTTCCGGTTGTTATTTACGCAAGCGAGGATGACGGATTTAAGTTTACTGCCGAGCAGTTTGAAGCTGCAATTACACCCAAAACTAAAGCTCTTGTACTTAACAGCCCCAGCAACCCAACAGGTATGATGTACAGCGAGGCTGAGCTTAAAGCAATTGCAGATGTTGCGGTTAAACATAATATTTATGTTATTTCGGACGAAATATACGAAAAGCTCATATACACCGATACAAAGCACATTAGCATTGCATCGCTTGGTGATAAAATAAAAAATCTTACAATTGTTGTAAACGGTGTTTCCAAAACATATGCAATGACAGGCTGGCGAATAGGCTTTACCGCATCTAACAGCGAAATAGCAAAGCTTATGAGCAATGTTCAGAGCCATACTACATCAAACCCAAACTCAATTGCTCAGGCAGCTGCAGTTGCCGCTCTTACAGGCCCTACCCATGACCTCGAAACAATGCGCAAAGCCTTTGACGAAAGGCGTAAATATATGGTAGAGCGTATTAACACAATTAATGGAGTTTCGTGCATAATGCCCGAGGGAGCCTTTTATGTAATGATGAACATTGGCAAGCTGTTTGGCAAAACAATTGCAGGCACCGTTATAAACAGCGCAGATGATTTTGCAAATGTATTTCTTGACAAGTGCCTTGTGGCAGTTGTGCCTGGTACTTCCTTTGAGGCGCCCGAGTTTGTAAGATGGTCGTATGCAACAAGTATGCAAAATATTAAAGAAGGCCTTGACAGACTCGAAAAACTTTTAAATATGTAGTTGTTAAAACTGCCGTAAAATGAATTTCATTTTACGGCAGTTTTTTGTTTACATTTTGTTTTTAATGGTGTATAATATAATTAATTATGTTTATTGCAAATGGAGAATACCTATGGACAAAGTAAATATACTCGGTGCCAACATTGATAAATGCAATGTTGAGCAGGCAACCGATAAAATTATGCAAATGATAAACTCTAATCAAAAATGCGCGTATGTGTTTACTCCAAACTCCGAAATTCTTATGCAGGCATACAGAGATAAGGAGTTTTGCGATATATTAAATACCGCATCGCTTTTAACTGCCGACGGCATTGGTGTTATATATGCTTCAAAAATATTAAAAAACCCCATTAAAGAGCGTTGTGCAGGATTTGACATAACTTGCCGCCTGCTTCAAAAAATGGCTGTTGAAGGCAAAACCTTGTACCTTTTTGGTTCAAAGCCAGGTGTTGCGCAAAAAGCCAAAGCCAACATTGAAGGCAAATACAAGGGTGTAAGGGTAGTAGGCTTTAGTGACGGATATTTTGACAATGAGCGTGAAAAACAAATTATTGCAGATATAAACCAAAAATGTCCCGATGTGCTGCTTGTGTGCCTTGGTGCACCAAAGCAGGAAAAATGGATATATGAGCATAAAAATGAGCTTGATGTTAAGGTTTGCCTCGGCGTTGGCGGAACAATGGATGTGCTGTCGGGCGAGAGTCAAAGAGCCCCTGAGTTTTATATTAAGCACAATATAGAATGGCTGTACCGCCTTGTGTCGCAACCGTCACGCATAGGCAGAATGATGGATTTGCCAAAATTTGGGTTTACTGTGTTGCTTCACGGCAAAAAGTACAAATAATCAGAAAGGTCTGTAATTGATATGAATGTTGAATTGTTACAATACAACCCCGAATGTGAAAAAATTGTTGCAGCTGCAGCAAAGCTTTGCTATTCTTCATCCGGTATAGACGGAATTGTTGATGGTCTTGATGACGAAAAAACTCAAAAATTCATTGAAAGGCTTGTAAGCCTTGGTCACGAAAGCCCAACAGAGCATGTTTATTTTACTTTTGGTATAGAGGGTGTATCGCGCAGCCTTTTGGCCCAGATTACACGCCACCGTATTGCAAGCTACAGTGTTAAGTCACAGCGCTATGTTAAAGAGGGCCAGTTTGAATTTGTTACCCCACCCGAAATTGAGGCAATCCCTGAGGCAAAAGAGGAATTTTTGCGTGCCATGGGTGAGGATGTTAAATCATATAACAAGCTTGCAGACATTTTGTTTGAAAAGCATTATAACAATATGATAAACGATGGTATGACACCAAACAAAGCAAAAACCGCTGCCGAAAAAAAGGCGATAGAAGATGCCCGTTACATACTGCCAAATGCTTGTGAAACAAAAATGATTGTTACTATGAACACACGCAGCCTTATTAACTTTTTTCATCATCGTTGCTGCGAGAGGGCTCAGTGGGAAATACGCGACCTTGCCTGCCGTATGGCAATGCTTGTAAAGCAAGTTGCACCCACACTTTTTAAAATGGCAGGTCCGAGCTGCATTGGCGGCAAATGCCCTGAGGGTGCAATGAGTTGCGGCAAAATGCTTGAAAAACGAAAAGAGTTTTTGGGAGAATAACAATGAGCAAGCTGATAGTTATTGAAGGTGTAGATTCCAGCGGAAAGGCAACACAATCGCGAATTTTGTACGAAAAGTTAATACAAAAAGGTTATGTTGCCAACAAAATAGAATTTCCAAACTACCAAAGTACAAGCTCCGATGTTGTAAAAATGTATTTAAACGGTGATTTTGGCAAAGACCCACAGTCAGTAAATGCGTATGCTGCCTCAATACTTTTTGCAGTAGACCGCTTTGCCACAGTTAAAAATACTCACAAAGATATTTTTGCAAACGGTGATGTTGTTATTGCAGACAGGTATACCACTTCAAATATGGTACATCAGGCTTCTAAAATATGTGATACTTCAAAAAAGGACGAGTTTCTTGACTGGCTGTACGATATGGAATACAATAAACTGACTTTGCCTGAGCCTGATTTAACAATTTTTTTGGATATGCCTGTTGGGTATGCAAAACGGCTTATGGCAAACAGGGCAAACAAAATAGACAACACTATGCAAAAAGACATTCACGAAAGTAATGACAAATATTTGTATGATGCATATGACAATGCTTGCTTTGTTGCAAAAAAATACAACTGGAAATGGATAAAATGCGTAAAAGAAGGTAAGTTACGCACCATTGAAGATATTTCTAAGGAAATATTTGAGGAAGTTTTAAAAGTATTATAATATTGATAAATTGTGTAAGTTTGCGTGTAAAATATTATTGCGCAGCTAATTGCGGCTAATACCCGCTATGCGTTTGTAGCTCAGCTGGATAGAGCACCGGCCTCCGACGCCGGGTGTCGCAAGTTCGAATCTTGTCAAGCGCGCCAAATAAATAAGCCCTCTTTTGAGGGCTTATTTATTTGCATATAAAAGAAAAGATTCGAACTTTGAGAAAGCATCAACCGTAAAGAAAAACAGTTCGGTGAAC
>JAZQEG010000003.1:0-68431 GCA_045538875.1 Clostridia bacterium
ATCATCCACAGGATGCGCTCGGGTACGGAGCCCACGCCACGCTCCGCGTGCCGCTCGTTCAAGTCATCAAAATACTTGCAAAACAAAAAGAACCACTTTGTAGTGGTCCTTTTTTGTTTGGCAGGGGTAGTAAGACTTGAACTCACGGCACGCGGTTTTGGAGACCGCTGCTCTACCAACTGAGCTATACCCCTATATATTAACAACAGATTTAATTATACATTAAAAATGATATGGTGTCAATACATTTTGGCTAAAATTTTACAATGCGCATTACTCATGTTTAGCGCACATCCAAAGCAAACTCAAATATAAATATTTTAAAAATGGTCTATATTTCATCCTCTATAGCTTGACGCAAAAGCTTTAATAAATCATCGTTGTTTTTTGCGTCATTGCTTGTTATGGCAACTGTACCAAGCACAAGGGAATTGATTTTAAAAACCTTTTTGTCCCTTTGGTGTTGCTCATACTCTTTAAAATAGCTTGATGCAAGGTCTGTAATGATTTGCGCCATATTGAGATTTGCTTTTTTGCTCCCAAGATTCATCATAAATATTGAACGAAAGTGCGTATTTCCAATACAAAAGCGTACAAATGCAATACAGATTTCTACAAGTTGTCTTCTTTTGTCGTTTTCAAATATCAAAATTACCTGCTGTGACAATGAAATCCACTGGTTATCCACATAGCTTATAATTTGGCCTATAAAATCATCCTTATCTTTAAAATGCTTGTAGGGGGCTGCACATGAAACATTGCAGCTTGATGCTACTCTGCGCAGCGAAAAATCTCTAAAACCATGAAGTTCAAGCTCTGTAAGGCCTGCTATTATTAATTTTTCTTTTATGGTTTCGGTTGCTACAAATTCTTCCATTTATTACTCCTTGACACATTTTATATATACAAGTATATCATTAAAAAATTTTTTTTGCAACACTCTCTTTCGGATGATTTTTTGCGTTTTAACTATTGATATTTATTGCAATTTATGGTATAAAAGTAGTATAATGTTTTTTATCTACATACAATTTTCATTTTAAATATCATTAAAGGAATAAAAAGATTTTATAAACATATGTGTTTTAATAGCTGTTACAACACTTTTTTGGCTACCACATATATTATAATTACAGACGACGTTATGTTTTAGTTTTATACCAAATAAAGAAAAGAGGAAAAACAATGGTTATAGGTACAACCAAAGAACTTAAAAATCATGAATACAGAGTAGGTCTTACTCCTGACAATGCTGCTGTATTAGTTGCCGACGGGCATATTGTGTATGTTGAAACAAAGGCAGGCGACGGCGCGGGCTTTACCGACGAAATGTATAAACAAGCAGGCGCAATTGTGCTTGATACTCCAACCGAGGTTTTTGAAAAATGCGATATGATTATTAAGGTAAAAGAGCCAGAAGCCTGTGAGTATGGCTACCTTAAGGAAGGACAGATACTTTATACATATTTACACCTTGCTCCAAATCCTGAGCTTACAAAAGCACTTATGGAGCGCAATGTTAAAGCAGTTGCTTACGAAACAATTACCGATGAGGCAGGCAACCTCCCATGCCTTAGGCCTATGAGCCAGATTGCGGGCAGACTGAGTATTCAGGAGGGAGCAAAATACTTAGAGCGCTCATTTGGCGGCAGAGGAATTCTGCTTGGCGGCGTTCCGGGAGTAGAACGCGGCAAAATAGTAATTATCGGCGGAGGTGTTGCAGGTACATATGCGGCAAAAGCGGCTGTCGGTATTGATGCACAGGTTACACTGCTTGATGTAAACCTTAACAGACTTTCGTATCTTGAAGATGTGTTTGGCGCATCTGTTACAACAATGTACAGCACCGAGGCAAATATAACAAAAGCTCTCAAAGAGGCCGACCTTGTGATTGGTTCGGTCCTTATCCCGGGAGGCAAGGCTCCAAAGCTTATACGCAAGGAGCACCTCAAGCTTATGAAAAAGGGTTCTGTTATTGTTGATATTGCCATCGATCAGGGTGGTTGCTGCGAAACATCACAGGTTACCACTCACGACAACCCTGTGTTTATTGAAGACGGCGTTGTTCACTACTGTGTTGGCAATATGCCGGGAGCAGTTCCTTATACATCTACTGTTGCGCTTTCAAACACAACCTTTAAGTATGCACGCCTTATGGCAAACAAGGGTTTTGAAGAGGCTGTTAAGCTTGATGAAGGCATAAAAAACGGTGTTAACATTTATGACGGCAGATGCACAAACAAAAATGTTGCGTCTAGTTTAAACCTGGAATATACAGATATCGAAACACTCATATAATTATTACAACAAGAAATTGCATCGTCGGTTGATGCAATTTTTCTTTACAAAAGCAAAATTTGATGATATAATGTACAAAGTAATTTTAACGAGATTGAGGAGAATATACAATGAGCAATCAAATTGATTTACAGGAAATTTTAAATCACTTCTCATACGATTCAAAAATCAGCAAATACGGAAATGGACATATAAATTATACATATTTAACTGAAGAAAGTGACTATATTTTGCAGAGGATTAATACAAATGTATTTAAAAATCCCCAACAGGTAATGGATAATATCGAAAGAGTTACCACTCATCTTCGCAAAAAAATCCAAGCTTTCGGCGGCAACCCCGACAGAGAAACACTTACTGTTGTAAAAACTCTTGATGGGAAAAATATGTACAAGCACGACGACAACAATTTTTTTAGAATGTATAAATTTGTTGATGATACCATAAGCGTTGAGGATAATGCCACCAAAGAGGAGCTTGAAAGCGCAGGCAGAGGCTTTGGCAAATTTCAAAAATTTCTGGACGATTTTGATGCCAGTTCACTGTATGAAACAATTGTCAATTTTCACAACACACCAAGCCGTGTTGATGATTTAAAAGCTGCAATCAAAAATGATGTTGCAGGACGGGCAGCATCCGTTAAGGATGAAATAGATTTTGCGCTTGAATGTGCTGCGTTTGCCGATGTTGTTGTAAAAGGCATTGAGGATGGTTCAATTCCTCTTAGGGTTGCCCACAACGACACCAAAATCAACAACATACTTTTTGACAAAAACACTAAAGAAGCAATATGTGTAATTGACCTTGACACAGTTATGCCTGGCAGTGCTTTGTATGACTTTGGCGACGCACTGCGCATTGGGGCATCAACCGCCGCAGAGGATGAAGCAGACCTTAACAAGGTAAGCTTTGATTGTGACAAGTTTAAAGCATTTGCAAAAGGCTATTTGTCCCAAATGAAGGATTTTCTTACCGATGCTGAAAAAAGCTTGCTCGCATTTTCGGCAAAGCTTTTAACCTTTGAGTGCGGCACAAGATTTTTGACAGATTATCTTAATGGTGATACATACTTTAAAATTAACCGCGAGCATCACAATCTCGATAGAGCACGCAATCAGTTTAAGCTTGTTAAAGATATATCCGAAAAAGAACCACAGCTCAATGCAATTATAAAATCAATATAAAATGGTGTTACCCGCTGGGTAACACCATTTTTTTGGTGACAGTTTTTTGCTTTTTATTCAGCTGTTCCGAGGCAGCCTGAAATGCATTTTATGATACATGCAACAGATGTTACAATAAGTGTAAAAAACGCAGGGAGCAAGCCTGTAATTATTGCACCTATAACGCTTGTAGCCGCAAAGGTAATACCAAGCAAAACAACAGCGGTCAGTATAGTGCCCAAAATTCCCCATATAAGTGCCAAAACTGCGGGGCAGATGCACCTGCCGCTGCCTGCACTGCGAGCAAAGTACACAGTTAGCGGAGTTGCCAAAAGGTATACTACAGCCGTGCCGAGCAATGCCCATAAAAATGCGGGAGTTACGGTTATTACAGCAGTAAATTGAAGAATAAAAGTAATTATGCCGACAATTATGCTTGCCGCAACTGCAAGCAATGTGCAGTCTTTTTTGCAATCACAATATGAATTTGACATACAATTCACCTCCGATATATTTTATGATTAAAAATATAATTTGGTGAATAGTACTCCAATGGCTATGCACGGCGCAAAAAGGATATTGCAACAATCAACATTGCAGTGCATTAAAATGACACGCTCCCATATATTGCATTTGAATTATGTAAACCTGATGTGCTATCATATATAGGTGTTGTTTTTAGCACGCAAGTAATATAAGGGGGAAATACAAATGAAAAAATTAATAGCCGCAGCAATGGCAGCAGTTTGCATTTTTGCAATTGGCTCAGTAAATGCTGCGTATTATACCACTCATACAGTTGTATCGGGTGACAGCATGTGGAAAATTGCAGTAAAATATGAGGTTGGGCTTAACGAAATAAAAAAGGCTAACCCACACCTAAAAAATCCTGACCTTATATATCCTGGTCAGGTTATAAACATTCCAAAAACAGATGCATCTGTTACCAATTACGAGAGCGAGGTAATCCGCCTTGTAAACGAAATTAGGGTAAAAAACGGGCTTAATGCTCTTACAGCAGACTGGGAGCTTAGCCGTGTTGCAAGAATAAAATCACAGGATATGAAAGATAACAATTATTTTTCGCATACAAGCCCTGTTTACGGCTCACCTTTTAATATGATAAAAAACTTTGGTATTTCATATAAGAGTGCTGCCGAAAATATTGCAAAAGGCCAGTCCACACCGCAAGCGGTTGTAAATGCGTGGATGAACTCGTCGGGGCACAGAGCAAATATTTTAAATAGCTCATACACAAAAATCGGCGTGGGCTATGTATCGGGAGGACATTATTGGACACAGATGTTTATACGTCAGTAAAACAACAAGGTGTGTAAAAAACTGTTGATTTTTTACACACCTTGTTAATTTTATAGGTTTTGTTCAACAAATTTACCGTTTTTTATTACGCAAACAGTTTTAAAGCCCAGCTGTTTAAGTTTAGTTTGTGCCTCATCAAAGCAGTAGTCCAAAAGCTCTTTTTTGTGGCAGTCGGATGTAATAATTACCCTGCCGTTTTTTTGAGCAATTTGCTTTAAAACCGAGTCGCTCGGGTACAGTTCGCCCTGATAAAATTTGCCCGAAGTATTGAGCTCAAAAATAACATCGGTTTTAATCAGCTCATTTACTGCATCCATTGATGCATTTACATACCTTGGGTTGTTATTGTCAAAAAGCTGTCCGTCTTTGTTGTATTTTTTTATAAGGTCAAAGTGGCCTATTATATCGCAGTTAGTTTTTTTCTTTAAATTGGCAACAGTTTGGTAATATGCCTCACAGCAGGCATATATATCCCCGTTAAAAAATTCATCGGTGGCTTTTTTTACCTGCTCAATGCTTTCGTCAACGGGTAGCATATTTGAGCCATTGGCAAAATAATGTACCGAGCCTATTATGTAATCGTATACTCGGTCATCTGTTGAAAAATAGTCTTTTTCAATGCCACAGTATATTTGTATTTGATCATTATATTTTTGTTTAAGCTTGCCTATATTTGTAACATACAAATCTGTTTCGATATTGCTCATACAGTAACTCAAATCAAAATCGGTAAACGAATGCCCCGAAAAGCCTATTGCATCAAAGCCTTTTTGTATTGCAGTTACAACTGTATCTTCTAGTCGGTCGCTTCCGTCGCAAAGTGTGCTGTGGGTATGCAGGTTGCATTTAATCATGATGTCATCTTCTCCTGCTTTACCTTGTGGTCTATTACATGTCGGGATGCAAGCTCTGCCTTTATTTGGTCAACCGAAATGCCCATTTCGCACATCATAACAAGTATGTGATATGCAAGGTCGGCAACCTCGTATATTGTTTCTTTTTTGTCATCTGCCTTTGCCGCAATAATTACCTCGGTGCATTCTTCGCCTACTTTTTTGAGAATTTTGTCAATGCCCTTTTCAAAAAGGTAGGTTGTGTATGAGCCATCTTTTTTGTTTAGCTTTCTGCCTTCTATGAGCTTTTCAAGCCCTTCCATCGAAAATGTACTGTATTCATCATTTTTGTAAACCTCGTTTGTAAAGCACGAGTCAGAGCCAAGGTGGCAGGCAGGCCCGTCTTTTACTACACTTACTGTAAGGGCATCCATATCGCAGTCGGCAGTAATAGATACAATGTGCTGATAGTTGCCGCTTGTTTCGCCCTTGAGCCACAGCTCATTTCGTGAGCGGCTGTAAAAGCAGGTAAGTCCCTTTTGCATAGAAATTTCAAGGCTCTCTTTGTTCATATATGCAACAGTTAAAACTTTTTTTGTTATGGCATCAACAACAACTGCAGGTATAAGTCCTTTTTCGTCAAATTTCAATTTGTTTATATCAAACATATTATTATCCTTTCTTATATACGCACGGTTACACCGTCGTTTTTTAAATACTCTTTAAGGTTAGGTATCGCAACCGAACCAAAATGGAATATAGATGCTGCAAGCCCTGCGTCAACATTAGGTACTGCTTTAAACAGCTTTGAAAAATCCTCCATACAGCCTGCTCCGCCCGAGGCTATAACAGGCACATTTACGGCACTGCATACCTGCTTAAGCAGCTCTATGTCAAAGCCTGCCTTTACTCCGTCGGTGTCGATAGAGTTTACCACAACCTCGCCTGCACCCATAGCAACACATTTTTTTATCCACTGTATTGCTTCCATTCCTGTAGACTCTCTGCCGCCTTTTGCATATACGGTAAACTGCCCGTTTTCTCTTTTTATATCAGCCGAAAGTACTACGCACTGGTCGCCGTATTTTTGAGCCGCTTGTTTAATGAGCAACGGGTTTTTTATTGCTCCCGAATTTACGCTTACCTTGTCGGCACCGCATTTGAGCACTCTGTCAAAGTCATCAATTGTGTTAATGCCTCCGCCAACAGTTAATGGTATAAATATTTGGCTTGCTACCTCACGCAAAATGTCGGTAAATAATTTGCGGCCTTCAAAAGATGCTGTTATGTCGTAAAACACCAGCTCGTCTGCACCGCAATCGCTGTAGTATTTTGCAAGCTCAACAGGTGACGAAACATCACAAAGCCCCTCAAAATTAACTCCTTTTACCACTCTGCCATTTCTTACATCAAGGCAGGGGATAATTCTTTTGGTAATCATATGCCATCGCCTCCCTCTAAAACAGCGTCGGCAATATCTATTGCTCCTGTGTAATATGCCTTGCCTATAATTGCGCCGTAAAGGTTGCATTTTGCGAGGTTTTTTATATCCTCAATTGAGGTTACTCCGCCAGATGCCGTAATTGAAATGTTGTATTTTTTGTTAAGAGCGTCATACATATTGTGGTCGATGCCTTTCATTGCACCATCTTTTGATACATCTGTGCATATAACATATTTAACGCCTAAGTTTTCCATTTTTGCAAAAAATTCATCGCCTGTGTATTTGGATTTTTCTATCCAGCCTTTTATTGCCACATAGCCGTCTTTAATGTCTATGCCCGCCGCAATTTTGTCACCGTATTTTTGTATGCACTCGGTCAAAAATGCCTCATCTGTAACTGCCGCGGTACCGAGTATTACCCTGTCAACACCTATAGAGAGGTATTTTTCTACAGTTTGTATGCTTCGTATGCCACCGCCAAGCTCAACAAAGCAATCGCAGTTGTCTATTATTTTTTTTATTGTTTGCATATTGGGAGTGCCGCCTGTTTTTGCACCCTCAAGGTCTACAAGGTGCAGGTATTTGGCACCGCCTTGCATAAATTTTTTAACAATATTTACGGGGTTGTTGTCGTACACTGTCATATTGTTGTAATCACCCTTAAACAGTCGTACTGCCTTGCCCTCATATATGTCTATTGCAGGAAAAATTTTCATATGTTATCCTTTCTGTTAAAGCTCACAAAATGCCCTTAAAATATTAAGCCCTACATTGCCGCTTTTTTCGGGGTGAAACTGACATCCGTACACATTGCCTTTTTGCACTGTTGCTGTAATATCAGCACCATATGGGGCAGTTGAGGTAATTGCTTCATCACAATCACACGCATAGTAGGAGTGCACAAAGTACACAAAGTCACCGTTGTTTATATATTTAAAAAGCTTGCTTTGCTTTTTAAACTCCAGCTTGTTCCAGCCAATGTGAGGAATTTTAAGTTGTTTTGGAATTTTTTGCTCCATAGGTACAATGCTGCCGTGTATAAGCCCCAGCCCCTCGTGCTCGCCATACTCATAGCTTTTGTCAAAAAGCAGCTGCATACCAAGGCATATGCCCATAAGAGGCTTGCCGTTTTTGGCAAGTTCTGTAACAACCTTGTCAAGCCCTGTGCTTTTAAGCTTTGATGCGGCATCGCAAAACGCTCCTACACCAGGTAAAATTATTTTGTCTGCCTTTTGGAGCAACGCTTTGTCGCTTGTAACCACAGTTTGTGCACCTATTGCTTTAAATGAGCTCTCGAGCGAAAACAAGTTGCCCACGCCGTAATCTATAATTGCAATCATTATTTTATAATACTCCTTTGGTAGACGGAATATCGTCTTTGTATTTTGGGTCGATTTGGACAGCGTCTTTTAGCACTCTTGCAACCGCCTTAAAGCAAGCCTCGCCAATGTGATGAGAGTTGCCTCCGTATATTTTTTTGATGTGCAGCGTAATACCTGCATTTGATACAAACGCCTCAAAAAATTCTTTAAATAGCTCTGTGTCAAAATCGCCTATTTTGTATGTAGGAAATTCTGCATCAAACACAAGGTGGCTCCTGCCCGAAATATCAACAGCAGCAAGCACAAGTGATTCGTCCATAGGCAAGTGAATATCTGCATATCTTAATATACCCTTCATATCGCCAACAGCAGTTTTAAATGCTTTGCCAAGGCATATGCCTATGTCCTCTGCACTGTGGTGAAAGTCTACCCACACATCACCCTTGCAAGTTACATCAAGGTCAAAACGGCTGTGCTTTGCAAAAAGTGTAAGCATATGGTCTAAAAAGCCTATTCCTGTGTTAATGTTTGATTTGCCGCTGCCGTCAAGGTTTAGCTTTAAGCAAATATCGGTTTCGTTTGTTTTTCGGTTAATTTCAGCACATCTCATATCAGTATACCTCTACAATTTTTTTGATTATTTGTATAAACTTTTCCATTTGCTCCATCGAGCCAATGGTAATACGGTTAAATTCACAAATTCGGGGGTTGTCAAAGTGGCGTACCAGCACGCCATTTTGCTTTAATTTAACATACAATTCGCTTCCCCGTATTTTTTTAGTTGCAGCAAAAACAAAATTTGCCTGTGACTCAACTACATCAAAGCCAAGCTTTTCAAGCTGTTCGGTTACATACTGCCTTGTTTGTATTATTTTTTTGCAGTTGTCCATATAGTAATTGTTGTTTTCAATAACTGCAATTCCTGCAGCCATTGTCATTCTGTTTACACTATACGGATTGGTAGAAAATTTAATTGTTGCAAGGTCATCAATTATTGCCTTTGATGCAATTGCAAAACCAAGGCGCGCACCTGCCATACTGCGCGATTTGGAAAATGTTTGCACAACAAGCAGGTTGTCGTATTTGTTTATAAGAGAGCAGCAGCTTTTTGCACCAAAATCCACATATGCTTCGTCAATAACTACCACATTGTCGGGGTTGTTTTTGAGTATGCTCTCTATTTTATCAATGCTCATTTCAATCCCTGTTGGTGCATTTGGGTTTGCAATAAACACAGGGCCGCTTGCATTGTAATAATGCCGTGGGTTAATTGTAAAGTCATCGCGCAGCGGTATTTGCCTGTAATTTACACCGTTAAGGTTTGCAAACACTTTGTAAAACCCATATGTTATATCGGGGAACAGAGCTGTTTTGCCTGTGTCACCAAATGCCGCAAATGCAAAATTGAGTATATCGTCAGAGCCGTTTGATACCAGCACATTTTCTGCTTTTACATTGTAAATGTGCGCAATTTTTTCTCTCAAAATGCTGCATTCGGGGTCGGGGTAAAGCGCCAATTTGTCTACCTCGCCCAATACAGCATCAAGCACATTTTGCGCGGGAGGATAGGGCGATTCGTTTGTGTTAAGCTTTATGTACTGCATATCCTTTGGTTGCTCGCCCGGTGTGTATGCAGTAAGTTTGTTGAGTTTTGAACTAAAAAATCTGCTCATAGTAACAATCCTTTATAATGATATAGGGTATCGTAGTTCAATGAAAAACAAAGCAATTATTAACAGTACTACGATGATAATTATTTGTTATTAGCGAACTATTTAGTGCCATATTAAATTCATTGAACGGTTATCGTAAGTGAGTACAAGAAGGATAAAAATTGATGATAAACGGACGAACTGAACCCGCAGGGGTTACCCGAAGGCGTATGTGATACGCCGAGAGGTGAAGTTCGTTCGTAGTTCAATGAAAAACAAAGTAATTATTAACAGTACTACGATGATAATTATTTGTTATTAGCGAACTATTTAGTGCCATATTAAATTCATTGAACGGTTATCGCAATTTTTATTCTTCGAGAAAACGAATTGTGGCGCTTTTTGCATGCGCCTCAAGCCCTTCGCTGCGCGCAAAATATGCAATTTTGTCTGCCACCTTGCAAAGCGCATCCTGCGAATAATATGTGTACTGCATTTTTTTAACAAAATCATCTACCGAAAGCGGACTTGCAAACCTTGCCGTGCCGCTTGTAGGCAGTGTGTGATTTGCACCCGAAAAATAATCTCCCAAAGCCTCAGGGCAGTTTTTGCCCATAAACACCGAGCCTGCATTGGTCACCATTCCAAGCAGCTCAAACGGATTGTCTACACACAGCTCAAGGTGCTCGGGGGCAATCTCATTTGAAATATCTATTGCCTGCTTTATGCTGTCTACTATAATAATTTTGCCGTAGTTGTCGATAGATGCTCTTGCAATTTCGCATCTTGGCAAAAGCGGAATTTGTATTTCGAGCTGCTCGCTTACCTTTTTGGCAAGCTCGTTGCTGTCGGTTACAAGCACTGCGCTTGCCATTTTGTCGTGTTCTGCCTGCGAAAGCATATCTGCTGCCACAAATGAAGGGTTGCTTGTGGCATCTGCCACAATAAGAATTTCGCTTGGGCCTGCAATCATATCTATTGCAACTGTGCCAAAAACCTGTCTTTTTGCCTCTGCAACATATGCGTTGCCCGGGCCTACTATTTTGTCTACCTTTGGTATGGATTGTGTCCCATAGGCAAGGGCTGCAACAGCTTGCGCACCGCCTGCTTTAAAAATTTTGTCAACGCCTGCAATTTTTGCAGCTACAAGTATTACAGGGTTAATGTGCCCGCCTGTTGCAGGGGTTGTCATATATATGTTTTTAACACCTGCAATTTTTGCAGGGATGCAGTTCATAAGCACGCTCGACGGATATGCCGCAGTGCCGCCAGGCACATAAAGCCCAACCTTTTCGAGCGGCATAATTTTTTGCCCTGTTACTATGCCGCTTGAGTCGTTTTGAATAAAGCCTTGGCGCAGCTGATTGCGGTGGAATTTTTCGATATTTTGTGCCGCCTCTTTTATTACTTCAACAAGTTTTTTGTTGGCACATTCAAATGCTTTGTCAATCTCTTGCTTTGTAACCTCAAGGCTTGTTATATCGGCATTGTCAAATTTTTTGCCGTATTCTATGAGTGCCTCATCGCCGCGTGCGCGTACATCATCAATTATTGCAGTAACTGTATCTGAAACATTTACTGTATCGGCAACACGCAAAAATATTTCGTTAGCAGTTGTATCTAAATAATTAAGTATTTTAATCATCGCAAGTTCCTTTCATCCAGTTGCTCTTTTATAGCATCACGAATTTTTTCTATTTGTGCATTTTTAAATTTAAAGCTTGATTTGTTTGCAATAAGGCGTGCGCTTATTTCCACAATTGTATCAAAAACCACAAGATCATTTTCCTTTAAGGTAGTGCCTGTTTCAACAATATCAACTATAACATCAGAAAGATTAAGTATGGGAGCAATTTCTATTGAGCCGTTAAGCTTAATTATATCAATATCACGCCCTTTTGACGAATAGTGAGCTTTTGCAATGTTAGGAAATTTTGTGGCCACTTTAAGTGCTTTTTGTGTGTTGTCACGAAAATCCTTTTTTGCAGCAACTGCCATTTTGCACTTGCCTATGCCAAAATCAACAAGCTCATAAATGTCGGGGGAGTATTCGAGCAAAATATCCTTGCCTGCAACACCTATGTCTGCCGCGCCGCGCTCAACATAAATTGCAACATCGGAAGGCTTTACCCAAAAATATCTTATGCCAAGCTCTGCGTTTTCAAATATGAGCTTTCGGTTGTTTTGGTGTATAGAGGGGCAGGTGTAACCTGCATTTTCAAACATTTCGAGCACTTTGTTTCCAAGTCTGCCTTTTGGCAGTGCTATATTTATCATTGCTCTGCCTCCTTTATATGCAATTTGTATTTAAAGTCATCGGGTATTTGCTTGCACACCAGCACCTTCATGCCGCTGTTTGTAAGCTCTTTTGCTTTTGCTGCAAGAAAGGCAGGGTCGGTTGCATCGCTGTATGTAATAATTACATCTGCGTCGTATTTTTCGCCATTTGTGTTAAGCTGTTTTAATACATCGTGATACACCGCAAAGCCAATTGCTCTTGATTTTTTACCCATTTTGTTCATAAGCTTGTCGTACTGACCGCCTGAGAGTACTATGCTTGGCACTCCTGCAATATACCCTTGCAAAACAATGCCGTTGTAATAGTTAAGGTCACTAGTAACCGAAAAATCAAGGTGTATTTTGTCAAAGCTTTCCAGCCCCGACAAAATGCTTTTTATTTGCTTTAATTGCTCAATTACACTGTTTGTATCTTGGTTTACATTTATTTTTTCAAGTGCGGCAATAACAGTATCAAAATCCCCGTAGGCATTAATCATATCTGCAAGCAAGCTTGCTTTTTCGCCAAGGAGGTCATATATTTCGTGGGTATTTTTTTCGCCGATGCATTTTATAACCTTGTCTTTGTTGCTGCTGTCAACATTGAGGTAATCAAGCAGAGCCGCTACAAAACCCATATGCGAAATATCAAGCAAAAAGTCTTCACCTGTAAGCTTGAGGCTACCGAGCGCAAGCATTATTACCTCGCAAATGTTATATGTGTCTACATCGCCTATACACTCAAGCCCTGTTTGCATTATTTCCTTAAAATCGTTGCCCTCAGATGCTCTGTAAACATTTTCGTTGTAATAAAGCTTTGTAATGCCATTTGGGTTGTCGGCAGTGTTTTTTATTATGGAAAATGTAACATCGGGCTTTAATGCCATAAGCTTGCCGCCCATACCAGTAAAGGTAATAATATTATCCGAAACCAAAAAGTCCTTGTTTTTTACATAAAGGTCGTATTCTTCAAATTTGCTCATACGGAATTGCCTGTAGCCATATTGCTCATAGAGAGAGCGCATATTGTAAACGCATTTTTCGTCGTTGCGTAAAGTGTTGTTAAAATCCATAGCTTTTCCTCATTTCTTTTCTCGGTCTATTGCAATTTTATAGCCGCCGCTGCCGTAATTGAGGCATCTGTTAACTCTGCTTATGGTAGCAGTTGATGCACCCGTTTTTGAGGCAATTTCGGTATACACCTTACCCTCAGACAGCATAACTGCAACTTCATATCGCTGCGAAATATCCATAAGCTCTTTTATAGTGCATATGTCGTCAAAAAACTTTTCGCATTCTGCCGTTGTTTTAAGTGAGAGCAGCGCCTCAAAAAATTTGGTTACTCTTTGTGTGTTTTCTGTTTTCATAATCTTCACCATTCCGTTATTTCATATATTTATATGTTAATTTTTGTTTGCATAAATTTAAAGCAACATTGTCATTACTTTAATATATTAACACTTTATTGCGCTAAAGTCAATAGCAAATACGCATTTTGTTAATTTGCTACATATTATTAAAACAAATTGCATTAAAATTTGAGCACCAGTGAGTAAACCTTACAATAAAATTGTTAAAATTGTAACAAAAATTATAGGTTGGGTGTTGACTAATGGGGGTTTTTGGAATATAATAAAGTTAAATTTTTATATATTATTATATGGAGGAATAGATTATGAAAAGAGTTTATAATTTTTCAGCAGGACCATCAGTGCTCCCGCTCCCTGTACTTCAAAAGGCACAGGCTGAACTTGTATCATATGGCGATGCAGGTATGTCAGTTATGGAGATGAGCCACAGATCCTCCTCATATCAGGCAATTATTGATGAATGTGAAGCACTTTTGCGTGAGCTTATGGGTATTGGCGACAATTACAAAGTTTTGTTTTTGCAGGGCGGTGCGTCAAGCCAGTTTGCAATGATTCCGCTCAACCTTTTTAACAAAAGCAAAAAGGCAGATTATATTCTTACAGGCCTTTGGGCCAAAAAAGCATCTAAGGAAGCTGCAAGATACGGTGATGTTAAAATTGTTGCTTCATCTGAAGATAAAGTATTTAACTATATACCAAAATTTGAAAAATCAGATTTTACTCCTGATGCAGATTATGTACATATCACTCATAACAACACAATTTACGGCACAAGATTTGCAAGCATCCCCGACACAGGCGATGTCCCTCTTGTTGCAGATATGTCATCATCAATTTTAAGTCAGCAAATTGATGTTAACAAATTTGGCATCATTTATGCAGGCGCACAAAAAAATATGGGCCCTGCAGGTCTTACAGTTGTTATTATAAGAGAGGACCTCATCGGCAAGGCAGTAGATTTTTGCCCTACAATGTTTGATTATAAAACCCATTCCGAAAACGGCTCTATGTTTAACACACCTCCTACATATGCAATTTACATTTGCAAGCTGGTGTGCGAATGGGTAAAACAAAACGGCGGTGTTGCTGCTATGCAAAAGATTAATGAAAAAAAGGCAGCCCTTTTATATGACTTCCTTGACAATTCAAAAATGTTTTCGGCAACGGTTACAAACAAAGAGGACCGCTCTCTTATGAACATTCCGTTTGTTACTGCAAGCGATGAGCTTAATGCAAAATTTATTAAAGAGGCAACTGAGGCAGGTTTTGTCAACCTTAAAGGTCACCGCAGTGTTGGCGGTATGAGAGCAAGCATTTACAACGCTATGCCTGTTGAAGGTGTAGAAGCACTTGTTCAATTTATGAAAAAGTTTGAAGCACAAAATTAAAGGAGTATTGTTATATGTTTGAAATTTTAACATTAAATAAAATAGCAAAATGCGGTACCGACCGCCTTGACAACGATATGTTTCACGTTAGTGACGATTGCCCAAACCCCGACGGTATAATACTTCGCAGCTTTAATATGCACGATATGGAGCTGCCCGATTCGCTCCTTGCAGTTTCAAGAGCCGGCGCAGGTGTAAACAATATCCCAATTGATGCATGCAGCCAAAAGGGTATAGTTGTATTTAACACTCCTGGTGCAAATGCAAACGCAGTTGCAGAACTTGTTATGGCAGGGCTTCTTTTGTCATCACGTAAGGTTGTTGCAGGTATCGAATGGGCAAAAACCTTAAAGGGTGAAGGCGACGCAGTTGGCAAGCTTGTTGAAAAAGGCAAGGGAGCTTTTGTAGGCCCCGAAATCAAAGGCAAAAAGCTTGGTGTTATAGGCCTTGGCGCAATTGGTGCACTTGTGGCAAATCAGGCTGTTGCGCTTGGTATGGATGTAGAGGGCTACGATCCATTTATTTCGGTAGATGCAGCGTGGAAGCTTTCGCGCCACATCAAAAAGAGTTCAGACCTTAAAATGATGGTACCAAGGTGTGACTATATTACAATACATATGCCTCTTACCGATTCTACAAAGCATATTATCAATGACGAAATATTTGATTGTATGAGTGAAGGCACACGTCTACTTAACTTTGCAAGAGGCGAGCTTGTAGATACAGATGCCCTTAAACGCGCTATTGACAGCGGTAAAATTGCATGCTATGTTACCGACTTCCCAAGTGAAGCAACTCTGGGTATGGATAATTGTATCAACATTCCTCACCTCGGTGCATCCACTCCCGAATCGGAGGACAACTGTGCAGTGATGGCAGCTGATGAAATTAAAGATTTTATTTTGCACGGTAACATTAAAAACTCTGTTAACTTCCCTAATTGTGAGCTCCCTGTTGAAAGCAAATACAGAGTAACAATTGCACACAAAAATGTGCCTAATATGCTCAGTAACTTCTCAAGCCTTTTTGCCGAAGAAAATATAAACATTATTAATATGATTAACAAAAGCAAAAAGGATTATGCTTACACACTTGTAGATGTAGATTCTGTTCCTTCAGATTTGGTTGAAAGACTTTATTCAATTGAGGGTGTTTGCAAGGTAAGAGTTATTGAAGAGTATTAATAACATATAAATTGGCTACAAACCAAGTATTTTTAAAGCACCCGCCTTTTAGCGGGTGCTTTTGTTGACTTTTTATATATTATTAATTATAATTAATTTATACGGAGGTGCATACATATGACAAATAAAGAATTGATATATATTATTGCAATGGGTGCAATAGTCGTTTATGCAATGATTCTTACCATAATACTTGCTCATATGAGCAAAAAGGTTACAAAGTCGCACAATGTACTTGAGCAAAAAATTCAACAAAATTGCGAAAATATACAAAACACCGACAAAAAAATTGACAAAAGCATTGCCGATGTGGATGACAAGCTAAAGCAGGAGAGGGAAAATAATCAAAAGCAAATAAGTGAAATTTTTGACAATGCACTTACTGCAACAAGTATGCTTGTAGACGAAAAAACAAAAAATCTGTCTAGCAAAATGGAAGATATATCTCTTCGCCTCAATATAATGGATTCTACTGTAAAAAATATAGAACGCGAAAAAGCTATGATTCATTCACTTTTAACAGATGGAGATGAACCTGTAGAGGTTCAGTACCATGATGTACCTCAAGACAGCTTTTTTAACAACGCCCGCAAAATAATGCAAAACGCTGCAAAAACAGGCAGTGATTTTGTAAACAACCTTAAAAATAATATACCCGATATTGCAAAAACAGCAATTAAAATAATTAAAAAGTAAAAAACACAGGCAAATTTTTCAAACGCAAAATGCCCTCTTCAAAAGTTCGAGCCCCTTTTATTGTATGCAAATAAAAAAAGCACCTGCCTATCGGCAAGTGCTTTTTTATTTGGCGACCGAGAAGGGGCTCGAACCCTCGACCTCCAGCGTGACAGGCTGGCATTCTAACCAACTGAACTACTCGGCCAAACAACATAAACAATTTTAGCATATATATTTGTTGTTTGTCAATGTTTTTTAATAAAATAATTATATTTTGTGAATTTTGGATATAACAATATATGTATAATAATATGCGTACAAACATATTGATAAATTAAAAAAATTGTGATATTCTTTAGTTAACAAAAGCACTAAATTAAGAAAGGGTGTTTGATATGGGATTTTTAAAAGGTAAAACGGCAATTATTACAGGCGCAGGCAGAGCGGTGCTGAGTGACGGACGCTGTGGCTCTATAGGCTACGGTATTGCAACCGCATATGCAAAAGAGGGTGCAAACCTTGTAATCACAGGCCGAAATGTACAAAAGCTCCAAGATGCCAAGGCAGAGCTTGAAAAGCAGTACGGAATTAAAGTACTTGCAGTACCTGCAGATGTATCGGCAGGTACAGACAACGAGGCCACTGTAAACAGTGTGGTGCAAAAAGCAATTGAAGAATTTGGCAGAATAGATGTTTTAATTAACAATGCACAAGCCTCTGCATCTGGTGTATCGCTTTTTGACCATACAACAGAACAGTTTGATTTGGCTTTGTATTCGGGGCTGTATGCAACATTTTATTATATGAAAGCTTGTTATCCGTACCTTAAAGAAACTCAGGGTTCGGTTATCAACTTTGCATCGGGAGCAGGGCTTTTTGGCAACTATGGTCAGTGCGCATATGCTGCTGCTAAGGAAGGCATACGCGGCCTTTCGCGTGTTGCAGCAACTGAGTGGGGCAAAGATAACATCAATGTAAACATTGTGTGCCCTATAGCGTGGACCGCACAGCTTGAAAACTTTAAAAATGCATACCCCGAAGCTTTTGAAAAAAATGTAAAAATGCCTCCAATGGGGCACTATGCCGACCCCGAAACAGAAATTGGCAGAGCTTGCGTTCAACTTGCAAACCCCGACTTTAAGTATATGTCGGGCGAAACTATTACCCTTGAGGGTGGTATGGGCTTAAGACCGTAAATATACCCAAAAATGCCTGACATACGTCAGGCATTTTTTATTGCTGTCATTATATCTTCGGGAATAGGCGCACAAATTTCCATAAGCTCTTTTGTGTGAGGATGATAAAAACATATTTTTTGACAGTGCAAAAGAGTGCTTTTATTTTTTATATCCGAGCCGTACATATCGTCACCATATATGGGGTGTCCAATGTATGCCATATGTACTCGCAGCTGATGGGTGCGCCCTGTTTTGGGGCGTAAGCTTACCAGTGACAAATTATCGTATTCCTCTGTTACTTGGTAATCGGTTGTTGCCTGCTTGCCGCTATCCGATACCTCGCGTAGTATCCCCGAGCCTTGTACTCTTGATATTGGTGCATCTATTGTGCCTTGTTTGTTTTTAAAAATTCCGTGGCACACCGCCACATACTGCTTTTGTATTTTAAAGCTTTGCATCTGCTTGGACAATACCGATGCCGCAAGCTGATTTTTTGCAATGAGCACAACGCCCGATGTATCTCTGTCAAGGCGTGTAATTGGGCGAAATGTAAAGCTTGTGTCTTTGTACCTATGCATTATTCCGTTTGCAAGGGTATCGCTATGATGATTTTGCGACGGGTGGGTAGGCATATTGCGTGGTTTGTTTACTGCAATAATTTCGTCATCTTCATACAGTACATCAAGGCAAATATCAACTGGTTCAATGTTTTGCGATTTACTATCTCTTATGTTGAGCGTAAGCACATCGCCGCATTTTACCACCTTGTTTACATTTTGGTGAACACCGTCAAGCAGTATTCCGTCGGGGTATTTTTTTAGCTTTGATATAATTGCGGCAGAAATGCCGAGGTGATTGCGTATAATTGTTTTGATTGTTTTGCCGCAAAGCGTATTATCTATGTTTATTGATATTGTTTTTGATATATCCACAATGCTCACCCCGCTTTAGTTAATTATAAATTAAACCGAACCAAAAATCAACTGTAGCCTTAATAACCAGCACTGAAGATGCCTCAAACGGTGAATTTTCGGTATTTTTTGGCTTGTCGTCCTTAAAAGGCGGTAATATTTCCGAGTATTTTAACGACGAGCGAGGCAAAATTTATATTTTAAAACCGACTTTAGTGTTGATTATTGTGGCTAACTATTGCAATTTAACCAAATATGTACTATAATAATTGATATATACCATAAATAATGAATTTAAATATTTTGCATTTTGCTAAAGTAAATATTGCAGGCTTGTTGCAATAATTATTCATTAAAATAGTAGGAGGTTTTACTATGTCAGATTATAAAATAGAAACAAAATGTATTCAGTCGGGCTACTCTCCCGAAAATGGCGAACCGAGAGTATTGCCAATATATCAGAGTACCACATGGAAATATGGTTCAACAGAGCAGATGGGCAAGCTTTTTGACCTCGAAGAGAGCGGATATTTTTATACCCGCCTTGCAAACCCCACAAATGATGCTGTTGCTGCAAAAATTGCCGATTTAGAGGGCGGTGTTGCCGCAATGCTTACCTCATCGGGTCAGGCAGCGTGCTTTTATTCTATATTTAACATATGCGAAGCAGGCGATCACTTTATTTGTTCAACAAGTGTGTACGGGGGCACATTCAACCTTTTTGGCGTTACAATGAAAAAGCTCGGAATAGAAGTAACATTTGTAGACCCCGACTGTGATGAGGCTACACTTAATGCAGCATTCCGTGACAACACAAAAGCAGTTTTTGGCGAAACAATTGCCAACCCTGCGCTTGTTGTGCTTGATATAGAAAAATGGGCAAAAGTAGCGCATAGTCACAAAGTACCTCTCATTATAGACAACACATTTGCAACACCTGTTAACTGCCGTCCTTTTGAATGGGGTGCAGATATTGTTGTGCACTCAACAACAAAATATATGGACGGCCACGCAACAAGCGTTGGCGGCTGCGTTGTAGACAGCGGCAACTTTGACTGGGAGGCAAGCGGAAAGTTCCCTGGCCTTACCACTCCAGATGACTCATATCACGGCATCACATATACCAAAAAGTTTGGCAAGGCTGCATATATAACCAAGCTTACCGCTCAGGTTATGAGAGATTTGGGCTCAATACCATCTCCGCACAATGCATTTTTGCTTAATATAGGGCTCGAAACATTGCCTTTGCGTATGGAGCGTCATTGCTATAATGCTCAAAAGGTTGCCGAGTATCTTGCATCAAACGATAAAATATCATGGGTTAAATATTGCGGATTACCAGGCGACAAATACTACGACCTTGGCAGGAAGTATCTGCCAAATGGCTCCTGCGGTGTTATATCCTTTGGTGTAAAAGGCGGTAGAGAGGCTGCAGTTAAATTTATGGACAGCTTAAAGCTTGCTGCAATTGTAACACATGTTGCCGATGCACGAACAAGCGTACTTCACCCTGCAAGCCATACACACCGTCAGCTTAGTGACGAGGAGCTTGTTGCTGCAGGCGTAACGCCCGACCTTATCAGGTTTTCGGTAGGTATCGAAAATGTTGACGATATAATTGCCGATATTGAGCAGGCACTTAATAATTAATTGTTAAAGGGATTTTGAACTATGCCAATTAAAATACCAAACGGGCTTCCTGCAACGGAAACCCTTTGCAACGAAAATATATTTGTAATTAATGAAACACGAGCAGTAACTCAGGACATACGTCCGCTCAAAATACTTTTACTCAACCTTATGCCAACCAAAATTGCAACCGAAACACAGTTTGCAAGGCTGCTTGGCAACAGCCCGCTTCAAGTTGAAATGGAGCTTTTGCAAACGGCAACTCACAGCTCAACTCATACATCGGCAGAGCATATGCTAAGCTTTTATAAAACCTTTGACCAAATTAAGCATCAAAAGTTTGACGGCATGGTTATAACAGGCGCACCTGTTGAGCATATGCCATTTGAAGAGGTAAACTACTGGCAGGAGCTATGCGAAATAATGGAATGGAGCAAAACTCACGTAACAAGCACCCTGCACATATGCTGGGCTGCACAGGCGGGTATGTATTACCACTACGGCATTAACAAGGTACCAACAGATAAAAAGTTTTTTGGCATTTTTCCTCACACGGCAGACTACAAAAATTCTATGCTGCTACGAGGGTTTGACGATGTGTTTAATGTGCCGCAGTCAAGGCATACAACTGTTATGCGTGAGGACATTGAAAAGGTAGATGAGCTTAAAATTATTGCTTCGTCGGAGGAAACAGGTGTGTTTATTGTTACCACCGACAAAGGCAAGCAGATATTTGTTACAGGCCATCTTGAGTACGATGCAACAACACTTCGTGACGAATATTTAAGAGACAAAAACAAAGGCATCAGCATTGACATGCCCAAAAATTATTTTCCTGATGACGATGATACAAAAATGCCTGTGGTTACATGGCGCTCATGTGCAAACCTTATGTTTTCTAACTGGCTCAACTACTTTGTATATCAAACAACTCCATACGATATAAATTCTATTGAGTAAAATATAAGTTTTCAGACAAACTATTGTGTGACAAAAAATTCGGAGGAATTTATGCTTGAATTAAAAAATGTTTCTTTTTCCGCCGAGGGTGAAAATGGAACCAAGGATATTATAAAAAATGTCAGCTTTACCGCAAGCGAGCGTTTTGTTGCAATTACAGGGCCAAACGGCGGCGGCAAATCCACACTGGCAAAATTAATAGCAGGCGTTATAAAGCCAACATCAGGGCAAATTTTGTTTGACGGCAAGGATATTACCAATATGTCAATTACCCAAAGGGCAAACAGCGGCATATCCTTTGCACTTCAGCAGCCCGTGCGTTTTAAGGGCATTACCGTGCGCGACCTTATTATGCTTGCAGCAGGCAAGCAAATAAGCGTAAGCGAGGCGTGCAATTATCTTTCGCAGGTGGGGCTTTGCGCAAGGGATTACCTCAACCGTGAGGTAAATGCAAGCTTGTCGGGCGGTGAGCTTAAAAGGATCGAAATTGCAACTGTCCTTGCCCGCGGTACAAAGCTCACTGTGTTTGACGAGCCCGAGGCAGGTATTGACCTGTGGAGCTTTAACAACCTGATAAATGTTTTTGAAAAAATGTACAATAGTATAAATGGTTCAATTATTATTATTTCGCATCAGGAGCGTATACTCAACATAGCAGACAAAATAATAGTGGTTGCAGACGGCATCATCGACAAAATCGGTACAAAGGATGAAATACTCCCTGAGCTTTTGGGTGCGTCAACTGTTTGCAGTACACTTGCCGACAAATTATCTTAAGGAGGTAATGCAATGGATGCAATTCAAAAACAACTGCTTGCTGCCGTAGCAGACCTTCACGAAGTGCCCGAGGGAGCATACAACATCCGCTCCGACGGGCAGATGTACGGCAGAAACACAACAGCAAATATAGATATAGTAACAAAAACAAATGTGCAGGGTATTGACATTATAATTAAGCCCGGCACAAAAAACGAAAGTGTGCACATTCCTGTACTTCTTGCAAAAGCAGGTATGCGCGAAACTGTGTACAACGATTTTTTCATAGGTGACGACTGCGACATAACAATTGTTGCAGGCTGCGGCATTCACAACAGCGGCAGCGAGGCAAGCGAGCACAGCGGTATTCACTCCTTCCATATAGGCAAAAACGCAAAGGTTCGCTATGTGGAAAAGCACTATGGTTCGGGTGATGGCAATGGCGAAAGAATTATGAACCCTACCACCATTATAGAAATTGACGAGGGCGGTTATCTTAAGATGGAAACCACCCAGATAAAAGGTGTGGATTCTACAATCCGCAAAACTGAGGCAAAGCTTAAAGATAACGCAACCCTTATTATCAACGAAAAGCTTATGACACATGGCAACCAGTTTGCAAAAACAGATTTTAAAGTAGACCTTGACGGCGAAAACTGCAGTGCAAATGTGGTGTCGCGCTCTGTTGCAAAGGACAATTCAAAGCAGGAGTTTTATTCTGCAATAAATGGCAACAATGTGTGCACAGGCCATACAGAATGTGATGCAATTATTATGGATAATGCAATTGTTACTGCAATCCCCGAAATTACTGCATCAAATATAGATGCTCAGCTTATTCACGAGGCGGCAATCGGCAAAATAGCGGGTGAGCAGCTTATTAAGCTTATGACTCTGGGCCTTACCGAGCAGGAGGCAGAGGAGCAGATAGTAAACGGATTTTTGAAATAAGGCTTCAACAATACTCTCATCCTTTGTCACAGCTCCTTGTGCCGTAACTTTGTACGTACTTAATAAAATTTAAGGTACCCGTTTGTTTATATAGCAAACGGGTATTTTGCTGTACTTTTTATAGTGCACATAAAATGATATTCTGTATTTGACACAAGGATTAGCCGTTGGAGAGCTATCCGACGGCTGCTCTGATGAAAATTGGTGAATGGGTAAAAAACATAGTTTTTAAATGTCGAAATTGGTTAATTATACTTGAATTTTTGATATGTAAATAGTATACTGAAATTACAATCATACTTTGGAGGAATGTTATGAGCACAAAAAATTTGTTTGCAAAATTATTTAAAAGAAGCAATTGTGCATTTGTTGCCGAAGTTGAACAAGATAATGGCCCAAAACCTATTAAAAAGTATACGCTTATTGATTTGATGGACAGGGCAATAATTGCACCCGAAAACATTTATGTGCCAATGAGTATAAAAATGTTTGAGGATAAATGCTGTTTTGAATTTAATGTAGTGCAAAAAGATGAAAACGGCTTTATGAAAGGTGTGACGCATAGCTTTGAAACACAGTACTCACCGGGTCAGTCGAATATAGATATTGTTATTGAAAATGTTAAATTTACCTGGGACGATGAAGATACATTTTTCCGCTGGATTCCCTACGGTGAGGCTGAAAGCTGCAGAAAATTTAATAACTGGATAGAGTATTTTACAAACGGCGAGCTTCGTATACAAAAAGAATACGCCGACCACAATTTATCACCACAAGCTATTGAATATGCATTTTACACATGCGATGAATATTATTCCTGGAACGTATGGGACGGCTCTTATGCCCCAATAATGTTTGAAATACCTGCGGTGTTTGACAAAATAGAGGGAAATGCTCTTTTTGAATACTTTGCGGCAGATATGATAAAAGCTGTAAGAGATTTGTCGTATACCGACAGATATTACGAAAAAAAGCTCACGGGTATGTCTATTCCTATGATGTATGAAGAGTATCAAAAAAACGAAAAACGTACTCTTTGGAAGCCTGATAATAATGTTAATTAACGGAGGAAAATAAAATGTTCAGATACAGCTTAAATGAATTGTTAAATGACAAAGAATTATGCAAAAAGGTAATTACAAAAAAATTATATCTTTATGACGGTGGCGGAGTGTTTAAAGCTCTTGATTTTGAAAACAACAGTATGCGCTACAATCACATAAAGGCATTTGAGCAATTGTATAAAATTGGCGGCAAAAAGCTGTTTGATGCAATTTTAAATGAGGGTAAAACCTGCCTTGCCGATAACCCTAATGCAGCAAAGGTTGGTGTTGTGGCAATAGAGGGAGCAGACGGCTACTATCTCAAATCAAATGTAAGCGCAATAGTTGCATTTATGTCGATACTTAATGCGCTAAAGCATATCGGCGATGTAGAAGAGTTGTTTGATATGGACGATATTTATGTTGAATATGAGGATATAAAAGAAGAGATACTTGCAGACGTATCGGAGGAGGATATGGAATATATGGAAAAGCTTGACCGAATTCATAGCGGAGAACAAGACGAACAATCTGAACAGACAGAGAGTTTTGAAACGTATGACGAATCACTTGATGAACAGGAGGTTTATGAGCAGAAACTGGAAGTTTGCCAGAGTGATTCCGGATACTTTTTATGTGATGCCGAAACAGGAGAAAGAGTAAGTTTTGAATGCAATAATGGTATTCAGACAGAAACTATTTCTCTTATGTATAATTTACAGCATATCAGTTATAAAGAAAAAGTGGGTACAAGTTATAATAATGGTATTGAAGAGGATGTCACCGAAGAAAGAACATGCGGATATCGTTATCAACTTGAAAAAGACGGAAAATGGGGCTTTATAAGTGAACATTTTGCATATTTTGTATACCCTATATACAGTGATATATGTGTAACTGAAAAAGGTGATATACTTGGATATTATTTTTCGGGTGATTCAGCCATAGATATATCTGTAGCGTACTCGGCGGAATATATAGACGAAAATAATTTTTCCGAATACGATAAAACACTTCACGATGCCCAATATAAATATGTGTGCAATGACAAATCAAAATCGTTGTATCTGTTCCGCAATCTGCCTACAGAATTTATTGTTGACAGCAAAATGGATGTGTCATATTGTCACGACGGATTTTTGGTAGAAGGGATTGCGATTACCAAAAATGAGTTGTTTTCCAATCTATTAAACAAGGGCGTATACAGATGCGTAGATAAAAATGATTCCTTCTGTGGAGGAGTTGAACAATTTTTTACTCAATGCAAAAATGGAATACTAACAATGGAATTGGCAAATTCGTTTATCGAAAAGAAAAAGCAGGCACCCGCTTCGGGGGTTTTTGCAAAACACTGTAAGATTGCTTACAACTGGGAGTCAAAAGACGGAATTGAGTATATAACCAGATTAGATGATGATATATATATTGCAAAAAAAGAGGGGTATTATGGTCTTGTGAGATATAATATCGACAAGTGTATGATACAGGAATTTGAAACACCCTTTGCTTTTACAAAAATATGTTCTGCAATAGCGGATCCTTGCTTTGAAATTGATTATTGCTATATTGAACGCTTTGGCAAAAAAGGTGTATACAACTACAAAAAACATTGCTACACAGTTCCGTGTGAATACGAAAAGATAGCAAGAAAAGAGGACGGATTTTTGGTATGCAAATGCGGTTTTTGCGGGAAAATCGGTTTTGACAGCGAATGGATTGAGCATTTGCATCGGGAGGAATAATTTATGACTCTTAACCAGGAAGTTGAAATAATCTATTTATATATTGTTGAAGGCCTTTCAATGGAAAATGTGGGCAAATCAACAGGCTGGGAAACCTCTGTAATTTCTGAAACGGTGCGTGACTATGGTTTTAATAATGATTCGCACCAGAGGTCAGGCTGGCAAAGCGGCAAAGACAGAGGCAGATACGCAAGAGGAAAAGCTGCCACAAGGGGCGTTAATGTTACAAGGCAGCTTATAAGGGATTTTTTGCAATGCGCCGACGAGTGGGAATGGGATTTTGAATGGTACATATCCGAAATTGCAAAGGATATTGCCGAGAAAAACCGCAGCTATCAGCAGCAACAACAGCAACGTGCGGCGCAGCAGCAGAGGGAAATGCAGCAGCGCTTGCAGGCAGAACAAAATGCCAGACAAGAGCGAGAACGCCGCGAAAGAGAAGCCCGTGAGCAACAGATACGTCAACAGGAATACGAAAGACAGCAAAAGGAACAACAAAAGAAGAATACAAATGAGTATTATCGACTGGTAGATATAGGAAAAAAGGCACTTAAAGAAAATCGCCTTCAGCAGGCACTTAATAGTTTTTATGATGCCAGAAAACTGTTTGATGCAATAGAGCTTTATGCACTTATTGCCGAGGTGCTTGCAAACTCCGGGAACGCAGATACCCATTGTCAGAGTATTATACGTGAGCTTCGTGAATATGAAAATTGCATAAAAAGAGATAACAAAGCATTGACCAAAGAGCAGCTTTTGTGGTATGCAAGGGCACTTGCCTGTGCAGGGCAATTGTCAAGTGCTGCCACAAGATATTCTATGGCGGCGCATATTGAGTATGACAACAAAAATTATGTTGTGGCAGATGCCATATTTAAAGAAAGCTACAACAAAACAGGAATATTTACAAATTGGGGTACGGATAAGTTTTTTAAACTTGCCTACGCAAGAAGCTGTATAGACAATATGACACCTGATGACCACCGCTTTTGTATAGATGCATATATTGAATCCGGCCGTGAAAAAGAAGGTCCCTTTTCTATAAGTATAGGCAATAAGGCATGGCATTATCTGCAGTTGGGAGAAAATCAAAAGGCGGCAAGTGAGGGTGAGAGTGCAATTGTATTTGGCAACAACGAGCCTTATGTATATCATAATCTTGTTGAGGCATATATGAATCTGATGCAGTTTGACAAAGCATACAAAACTATCGAAAAAATGGAAAAACTGAAAATCTTGTATCAGCCATGGATAAAAGCTGAATGTATATACCGTGGAAACCTTTTTGGTGATGAATCGTGGAGCAAAGCCGAGGCTTTGTACAAAAATCAGCTTGCTTTTTACGGATTTCACAGCGAGTCCTGTTACAAACTGATTTGCGGATGCAAATTGGATTACGATGCCTGCGAATACGGACAACGTTTTATGACGGACGGACAAAAGGATACGCAAATGTACAAGCAGGCGGCAAGAGCTTTTCTTGAACGTGCCCGAAAATCGGGAAATCAACATTATATAAATGTTGCTCTTGATTATAATCCTGAAGAAAAGGCATGGGTAGAAAAACAAAAGGCACAGGAAAAACAGCGTCTTGAACAACTCGAAAGACAACGACTTGAAAGAGAACGTCTTGAAAGGGAACAACAACACCGCCTTGACGAAGAAAAGAGGCGCCAAGAGGAAGAGCAGCGTCGCCTTGACGAAGAAAAGAGGCGCAAAGAGGAAGAGCAGCGTCGCCTTGACGAAGAAAAAAGGCAAAAAGAGCAAGAGGAGCTTCGCCTTAAGGAAATTGCAAAGCAAAAACAAGAGCAGGAAATGCTTATGCTTTTGTTTTAATGTAGCTTACAATAATACCCGTTTGTATACCAAAGTGTACAGATGGGTATTATATTTATGCTTAAAAACATCCAAAAATCCGTATTTTTGGATGTTTTAAAAAAAATTACCAAAAAAGCTTGACAAATTGCGGGGTATATGATAACATAGTAAATTGCAATTATAGCCGAATTTGGCAGAAAGTGATTGTGCAGTATCACAACAAAAGCAAATTTGGTTTACATACAATTTATGTAAAACAGAGATTTTTATGTTAAATTTTTGTTAACAATTGCGACTATTAACAGATGAGGTGAGTGATTTTATGGTACATCCTATAAGGCTTGGCAAAAACGAGCGTATGTGCTACTCAAACACAAAACAAATCGTTGAAATGCCAAACTTAATTGAGGTGCAAAAAAATTCATATCAATGGTTCATCGACAAGGGGCTCAAAGAGGTACTCAAAGACGTATCTCCAATTCGCGACTTTTCCGGTAACCTGGAACTTGAATTTTTGGATTATTACTTAGAGGAAGAACCTAAGTATTCAATCGAAGAGTGCAAAAGCAGAGATGCAACATACTCCAAACCGCTCAAAATTAAAGTAAGACTCCGCAATGTGGAAACTATGGAGGAAAAAGATCAGGAAATTTTTATGGGTGATTTTCCTCTTATGACAGATTCGGGTACCTTTATTATCAACGGTGCAGAGCGTGTAATTGTTAGCCAGGTTGTCCGTTCACCGGGTATATACTATGATATGCAGCACGACAAAACAGGTAAGGAATTGCATTTTGCAACAGTTATACCTAACCGTGGTGCATGGCTCGAATATGAAACAGATTCAAACGACGTATTTTCTGTTCGTATTGACCGTAACAGAAAAATACCTGTTACAGTTTTAATCAGAGCTCTTGGCCTTAACACCAATCCTGAAATACTCGAAATGTTTGGATATGATCCAAAAATCAATGTAACTCTTGAAAAGGATCTTACAACCAACAGCGAAGAGGCTCTTATCGAAATATACAAAAAGCTCCGTCCGGGCGAACCCCCTACGGCAGAGAGCGCAACAACACTTATAAACAATTTGTTGTTTGACTCAAAAAGATATGATATCTCAAAAGTTGGTCGTTTTAAATTTAACAAAAAGCTTATGCTGTCTGACCGAATTAAAAACCACATTTTAGCTAAAGATGTTGTAGACAGCCAGACAGGCGAAATTTTGGGCAAAGCAGGCGATATGGTTTCAAAAGATATGGCGCACGCAATGGAAGTTGCGGGTGTTAATTCCGTATGGCTTAAAATAGATGACAAAGAGGTAAAAGTATTTACCAACGATATGGTTGATATTAAAAACTTTATTGATTTTGATATATCCGACCTTGAAATTACAGAATTGGTTAAATACAGTGTGCTCCGTGAAATTCTTGATTCTACCGAGGACGAGGCAGAAATCAAAAAGCTCCTTAATGAAAAAATGGATGAGCTTGTTCCAAAGCATATTATTATAGAAGATATTTTTGCGTCAATCAACTATCACTGCAACCTTGAGTATGGTCTTGGCACTACCGATGATATTGACCATCTCGGCAACCGTAGACTTCGCTGTGTAGGTGAGCTTTTGCAAAATCAGTTCCGCATTGGTCTTGCAAGGCTTGAGCGAGTTGTAAGAGAGCGAATGACAACTCAGGATCCTGCAACTGTTACACCGCAGCTGCTTATAAACTCAAGACCTGTTGTTTCCGCAATTAAAGAATTTTTTGGTTCTTCACAGCTTTCGCAGTTTATGGATCAAAACAATCCATTGGCAGAGCTTACACACAAACGCAGACTTTCAGCTCTTGGCCCTGGCGGTCTCTCCCGTGAGAGAGCAGGCTTTGAGGTTCGAGACGTTCACCATTCGCACTACGGCAGAATGTGCCCTATCGAAACTCCTGAAGGTCCAAACATTGGTCTTATCAACTCGCTTGCAACATATGCAAGAGTTAACGAATATGGCTTTATTGAAGCTGCATACCGCAAGTTTGACAAGAAAAAATGCGTTGCAACCGATGAAATTGAATATATGACAGCTGACATTGAGGACAACTACAAGGTTGCCCCTGCCAGCGAAAAGCTTGACGAAAATGGCCGCTTTGTAAACGAAAAGGTTATTGTAAGATTCAGAGATGAATTTCTTGAGGTTAAACCCGAAGAGGTTGACTATGTGGATGTGTCGCCTCAGCAGATTGTGTCTGTAGCTACAGCGCTCATACCATTCCTCGAAAATGATGACGCCGTTAGAGCACTCATGGGCTCCAACATGCAGCGTCAGGCAGTGCCGCTCCTTAAAACAGAGGCTCCTGTTGTAGGTACAGGTATGGAATACAGAGCCGCAAAAGACTCAGGTGTATGTGTACTTGCAAAAGAGGATGGTGTTGTTAAAAAAGCAGCAGCAGACCAGATTGTTATAGTTGAAGACGATGGAACAGAAAGAGTTTATAAACTTACAAAATTCCTCCGTTCAAATCAGAGTACATGCATTAATCAGACTCCTATCGTTTCAAACGGCGAAAGAGTTAAAAAAGGCGACATCATTGCAGACGGTCCTTCAACCTGCAACGGTGAGCTTGCTCTTGGTAAAAACATTCTCATTGGCTTTATGACATGGGAAGGTTACAACTACGAGGATGCTGTCCTCATTAATGAAAGACTTGTTAAAGAAGATGTATTTACTTCTATTCATATTGAAGAATACGAATGTGAAGCAAGAGATACAAAGCTTGGTGCCGAAGAAATCACAAGAGATATTTCAAACCTTGGTGAAGATGCACTTAAAGACATCGACGAAAGAGGTATTGTACGAATTGGTGCAGAGGTTCGCAGCGGTGACATACTTGTAGGTAAGGTTACACCTAAGGGCGAAACTGAGCTCAGCGCAGAAGAGAGACTCCTCCGTGCAATATTTGGCGAAAAAGCAAGAGATGTAAGAGATACATCGCTCAGAGTTCCTCATGGTGAAGCAGGTATTGTTGTAGATGTTAAAATATTTACAAGAGAAAACGGCGATGAGCTCCCACCGGGAGTAAATCAGCTTGTTCGCTGCTATATCGCTCAAAAGAGAAAAATCTCTGTTGGTGATAAAATGGCGGGTCGTCATGGTAACAAGGGTGTTATTTCACGAATTCTCCCTGAAGAAGATATGCCTTTCCTTGCAGATGGTACTCCGCTTCAGATTGTGCTTAACCCACTCGGCGTACCTTCACGTATGAATATCGGTCAGGTGCTCGAGGTGCATCTCGGTTATGCTGCAAAAGCATTGGGCTGGAAAATTGCAACACCTGTATTTGACGGTGCAAACGAAAAAGATATTACCGAGGCTCTTATCGAAGCAGGCTTTAGTGCAGACGGAAAAAGCACGCTTTACGACGGCAGAACAGGTATTGCATTTGACTCACCTGTAACTGTTGGTTATATGTACTATCTCAAGCTCCATCACCTTGTTGATGATAAAATTCACGCTCGTTCAACAGGTCCATACTCACTTGTTACTCAGCAGCCGCTTGGTGGTAAAGCACAGTTTGGCGGTCAGCGATTTGGTGAAATGGAGGTTTGGGCGCTTGAGGCATACGGCGCAGCTTACACACTTCAGGAAATACTTACTGTTAAGTCCGACGATGTTGTGGGCAGAGTAAAAACCTACGAAAGCATTGTAAAAGGCGAAAATGTACCTAAATCAGGTATACCTGAGTCATTTAAGGTTCTTATTAAAGAATTGCAGAGCTTGGGCCTTGATGTTAAGGTGCTTGATGATGACGATAACGAAGTTATCATTAAAGAAGAATTTGACGATGATGATACAGATGTTAAAATGGTTAAATACGGCGACTATGAGGAAATGGACATTTCCGATGAGCCGGCAAACGACCATAAAGACGATGAGAAAGATGATTTACTTGATGAATTTTCATTCTCACCGCTTGATGATGAAGAGCCTGATGAAACAAATTTTGAGCTTCCGCTCACACTTGACGATATCCACGGAACAGATTTGCTCGATGCAGATGTTGAGTTTGTGGATCTCGACGAAGACCTTGACAGCTTAAGCAGCAATATAGATTCATTTGACGACTTAATCGGCGACGATAATTAAAGGAGGGGGATAAAATGTCAGAATTTAATAGTTTTGCATCAATAAAAATTGGTTTGTCCTCTCCTGAAAAAATCAGAGAGTGGTCATACGGCGAAGTTAAAAAGCCGGAAACAATCAACTACCGCACACTCAAGCCCGAAAGAGACGGACTCTTTTGCGAAAAGATTTTTGGACCTACAAAGGACTGGGAGTGCTACTGCGGTAAATACAAACGCAACAGATACAAAGGTATTGTGTGTGACCGATGCGGAGTAGAGGTTACTCGTGCAAAGGTTCGAAGAGAAAGAATGGGACACATTGAGCTTGCAGCTCCTGTATCACATATCTGGTACTTTAAAGGCATACCATCAAGGCTTGGTCTTATGCTTGATATGAGCCCAAGAATACTCGAAAAAATATTGTATTTTGCAGCATATGTTGTAACCGATCCGGGTTCATCAGGTCTTGCTTACAAAACCGTGCTTACCGAAAAGGAGTACAGAGATAACATCGATAAATATGGTGCAGGTGCTTTTTCGGCTGGTATGGGTGCCGAATCAATTAAAAAACTGCTTACGGATATTGACCTTGAGGAGCTTGCAGCAGAACTCAAAACAGAGCTTGATGAATCGCAGGGTCAAAAAAAGGTTCGTATTGCAAAAAGGCTTGAGGTTGTAGAGGCATTTAGAATGTCAGGCAACAAGCCCGAATGGATGATAATGGATGTAATCCCTGTTATCCCGCCCGAAATCAGACCTATGGTTCAGCTTGACGGCGGCAGATTTGCCACATCCGACCTTAACGACCTTTACAGAAGAGTTATTAACAGAAACAACCGTCTTAAAAGACTTTTAGAGCTTGAAGCACCCGACATCATTGTACGAAACGAAAAAAGAATGCTTCAGGAAGCAGTAGACGCACTTATAGACAACGGTCGCAGAGGCAGAGCTGTTACAGGCCCCGGAAACCGTCCTCTTAAATCCCTTTCCGATATGCTCAAGGGTAAGCAGGGTCGATTCCGTCAAAACCTCCTTGGTAAGCGTGTTGACTATTCGGGACGTTCAGTTATTGTTGTAGGCCCTGACCTTAAAATTTATCAGTGCGGTTTGCCAAAAGAAATGGCGCTTGAGCTGTTTAAACCATTTGTAATGCACAAGCTGGTTGAGGATGGCATTTGCCACAATGTTAAGAGCGCAAAACGCATGGTAGAAAGAGTTAAAACAGAGGTTTGGGACGTACTTGAAGATGTTATCAAAGAGCATCCGGTATTCCTTAACCGTGCTCCTACGCTTCATAGGCTTGGTATTCAGGCGTTTGAGCCAATACTTGTAGAGGGCAGAGCTATCAGACTCCACCCGCTTGTATGTACAGCGTTTAACGCCGACTTTGACGGTGACCAGATGGCTGTTCACGTGCCTCTTTCACCTGAGGCTCAGGCCGAAGCACGCTTCCTTATGCTTTCGGCAAACAACCTGTTAAAACCTCAGGATGGTAAAACTGTTACTGTTCCTACACAGGATATGGTACTGGGTTCGTACTATCTTACAATACTCAAACCAAAGGAAGTTAAAATTACACATCCTGGTGACACAGGCTTTGAGGTTGGAGATGTTGTATGTTATCTTTCTAATCAGGAATTTAACAAAAACAGCAAAAAGGCAATAGCAAACGGACCGTCACTGCTCGAAATTAACAGACAGCTCGAAGCAGAAGGCAAAAAGCCTGCCAAATTTACCGAAGAGGGTTGCTTTGCAGGTGAAGCGGGCGAAGCAAAATATTTTACAAGCTTTGACGAGGCTCTTATGGCATACGACAGCGGAGCACTTGGCCTGCATGCACCAATCAAGGTACGCAACACAGTTGAGGTTAACGGTGAAAAGGTAACAGGCATTATAGACGCAACTGTTGGTAAAATTATATTTAACGAAGACATTCCGCAGGATATAGGACTTGTTGACCGTAGCAAAGACGGTCCGCTCGTTCTTGAAGTTGGTATGAACTTTGTTGCAGACAAAAAAGGTCTTGGCAAAATATTTGACACCTGTATAAAGGCGCATGGAACACACGGAACTGCAGATGTGCTTGACAAAATCAAGGCGCTTGGTTACAAGTTTTCAACAAAAGGTGCTCTTACAATCAGCGTAAACGATATGATTATACCTGATGCAAAAGAGGGAATTCTTGAAAAAGCGCAGGCAGAAGTTGATAAAATCGGCAAACTTTATAAAAGAGGTCTTGTTACTGAAGAAGAAAGATACACCGAAGTTATCAAAGCATGGAACAAAGCGGTTGACGATATTTCGGATGCACTTATCGACGGACTTGACCAGTACAATCCTATATATATGATGGCTACATCAGGTGCCCGTGGTAGCAAAGACCAGATTAAACAGCTTGCAGGTATGCGTGGTCTTATGGCTGATACATCAGGTAAGGCTATCGAAATTCCTATCAAGGCTAACTTCCGTGAGGGTCTTAATGTACTTGAATACTTTATTTCAACACACGGTGCGCGTAAAGGTCTTCCCGATACAGCACTGCGTACAGCCGACACGGGTTTCTTTACACGTCGATTTGTTGATGTATCACAGGATGTTATTATCCGCGAGGTTGATTGCGGAACTGAGGACTTTATTGTTGCAAAAGCAATTACCGATGGCAAGGAAGTTATCGAATCATTTAGAGACAGACTTGTTGGCAGAACCTCAAGAGAAGATATCCTTCACCCCGAAACAGGTGAAGTTGTCATCTATGCAGGTCAGCTTATAAGCGAAGAAGATGCAAACAGAGTTGTTGCTGCAGGTGTAACATCTGCAAAAATACGCAGTATACTCACTTGTCAGGCACGAATTGGTGTTTGTGCAAAATGCTACGGCTCCAACCTTTCAACAGGCAAGCTTGTTGATGTTGGCGAGGCAGTTGGTATTATTGCTGCACAGTCCATAGGTGAGCCTGGTACACAGCTTACTATGAGAACATTCCATACAGGCGGTGTTGCGGGCGATGATATTACTCAGGGTCTCCCCAGAGTTGAAGAATTGTTTGAGGCTCGTAAGCCTAAGGGTGTTGCAATTATTGCCGAGCAGGCAGGTATTGCTAAAATAGAAGAAACCAAAAAGAAGAGAGAGGTTGTTATTACCGACGCCGACGGCGCAACACACAACTACCTCATTCCATATGGTTCACGCATTAAAATTGCAGACGGCACTGATGTTGAAAAAGGTCAGGAGCTTACAGAAGGTTCAATTTATCCTCAGGATCTTTTGCGTGTAATGGGCACAATGGACGATACAGGCATTAAGGCTGTTATTGACTATCTCATTCAGGAAGTACAGAGAGTTTACAGACTGCAGGGTATCGACATCAATGATAAGCATATTGAGGTTATTGTACGCCAGATGATACGCAAAGTTAAGGTTGAGGATCAGGGAAGTACAAATCTTATTGTTGGCTCGGTAATAGACAACGCAGAATTTTATGATGCTTACAAAAAAGCCCAGGCAAACGGCAGCGAACTTCCAAAATGCAGCAGAGTTCTTCTTGGTATTACCAAAACTGCTCTTGCAACAGATTCGTTCCTTTCGGCTGCATCCTTCCAGGAAACAACAAGAGTTCTTACAGATGCTGCCATCAAAGGCAAAAAAGACCCGCTTGTTGGTCTTAAGGAAAATGTTATTATCGGTAAACTTATACCTGCAGGTACAGGGCTTTCGACATATCACGATGTTGATGTTGTTACACCAATAATTTCAACTTCCGACAGCACAAACTAAATTAACTAAAGCAGCAAAGCCTAATTTGCTTTGCTGCTTTTTTTAGTGGCTAAACCAAAACTATAATTTTCAGGTGACAGTGGGGGAAGTTCCTTTGCAAAAGGTGCGTCCCCGTCTGTCACCTGTAAAGTAGCTAAAATGCAGACGACAAATGAAAAAATTACAGTTTGTTAAGTTTTTTGAACGCAGTTTGAGGATTGTAGCATTTCGCTCGAAATTTATTAAATTTGCTCTTTACAAAATTTATCAAAAGAATATATAATTTGTTTATAAAAATGCTTGACAAATAGTAATATTTGTTATATAATTTATAGGTATTATGTTCGGATGGTGGGATATTTGCGCCCTTTTTTGGCGTATTTGTCATTACATCAAAGTGCTTGAACAATACAAAGGAGGACTAAAATTGCTTGAAGGAGTCACTTCAGACAGTTTGATTGTCGGACTGCGCACAAGTGTAAAAGCTATCGAAAAAGGCGAGGCGTTAAAGGCAATTATTGCAACGGACATTTCGCCCTCAATTTTTGATGATTTTACAATGCTGTGCATAACAAATGACATCCCATTTGAAACGGTGGAGTCAAAATCTGCTTTGGGTAAGGCATGCCGCATAGATGTTGATGCATCGGTTGTGGTAGTTAAAAAGCAGAAGTAATTCGGTTAAAATACTGCAAACAGCAGTTTTTTAATATATTATATGCAGGAGGTGAAATGAATTGCCTACATTTAACCAGTTAGTCAGAAAAGGAAGACAGTCTTCTGACAAAAAGTCTACAGCACCTGCACTCCAGTTTGGTTTTAACTCTCTTCACAAGAGAACAACCGACCAGAGCTCACCTCAAAAAAGAGGCGTTTGCACAGCTGTTAAGACTATGACACCTAAAAAGCCTAACTCAGCGCTCAGAAAAATGGCCAGAGTAAGACTTACAAACGGAATTGAAGTTTCGGCTTATATTCCGGGTATCGGTCACAATCTTCAGGAGCATAGTGTTGTTCTTATCAGAGGAGGAAGAGTTAAAGACCTCCCTGGTGTAAGATATCACATTATTCGTGGAGCTTTGGACGCATCAGGTGTTGCTAACAGAAAGCAGTCAAGATCAAAATACGGTGCTAAATCTAAATAATATCGTAAACTGACTGTAAACAAAAAGTAAGCATATCCGGTTTTGTTGGATACTTACTGCAAAAGGTAAGTAGTGCGACAATACGGAATTAATATATATATTAAATTCTTGTATTTTGCACTGACAAGCACATTAATGCTTGAGTACCTATGAAATCATTATATTATGAAGGAGGGAAGACAAAGTGCCACGTAAAGGTTTTATTGCAAAAAGAGAAGTATTGCCAGATCCGCTTTACAATAATGTAGTTGTTACAAAGCTTATCAACAACATTATGCTTGACGGTAAAAAAGGCGTTGCTCAAAATATCGTATACGGTGCATTTGAAATTGTTGCTGAAAAAACAGGCAAGGATGCTTTAGAGGTATTCCTCGAGGCTATGGAAAACATTATGCCTGTTCTTGAAGTAAAAGCTAGAAGAGTAGGTGGTGCTACTTATCAGGTGCCGATTGAAGTTCGCCCTGAAAGAAGACAGACACTTGGCCTCAGATGGCTCACAATTTACTCACGCGCAAGAAACGAAAGAACAATGAAAGAAAGACTTGCAAACGAAATCATGGATGCTGTAAACAATGTGGGTGCTTCTATCAAAAAGAAGGAAGAAACACACAAAATGGCAGAAGCAAACAAAGCATTTTCACATTATCGTTGGTAAGGGCAAAGGCGGCTGGTGTCGCCTGTGCATAGTTTTTTGTAAATTTACAAAAAATATCAGTTGCGTGCCTAGTGCCGCATAAATTTTAATAAACTTTTCATTACTACTGAAAGGAGGAAGTTAATTAAATGGCTAGACAAATTTCTTTACAGAATACCAGAAATATCGGTATTATGGCTCATATCGACGCAGGTAAGACCACTACTACCGAAAGAATATTATATTATACCGGCCGTATTCATAAAATGGGTGAAACTCACGACGGCGCAGGTACAATGGACTGGATGGCTCAGGAACAGGAGCGCGGTATCACAATCACATCTGCTGCTACCACTTGTTTCTGGGAAGGTTCTACACCTAACAAATATCCAAAAACAAGAATCAACATCATCGACACACCGGGACACGTTGACTTTACAGTTGAGGTTCAGAGATCTCTCAGAGTACTCGACGGCTCTGTAACAGTTATGTGTGCTAAAGGTGGTGTTGAACCGCAGTCAGAAACCGTTTGGAGACAGGCTGATGACTACAAAGTACCAAGAATGATATACGTTAACAAAATGGATATCATGGGTGCAGACTTTTATAACGTTGTAAACATGGTACACGAACGTTTGCATGCAAACGGTGTGCCAATTCAGCTTCCTATAGGCGCAGAGGATACATTCAGAGGTATCATCGACCTTATTGAAATGAAAGCCGAAGTTTACTATGATGAAATGGGTAAAGACTACAGACAGGAAGAAATTCCATCTGATATGCTTGACAAAGCTGAAGAGTACAGAGCAGCAATGATTGAAGCAATTGCTGAAACAGACGAGGAACTTATGGAAAAATTCTTCAATGAAGAAGAAATTACTCCTCAAGAACTTCGAAAAGCTCTAAGAAAAGCTACAATCAACAACGAAATTGTTCCTATGCTCTGCGGTACATCATATCGTAACAAGGGTGTTCAGCTTCTTCTTGATGCTATTGTTGAATATATGCCTGCTCCTACAGATGTAGAAAACATCAAAGGCGTTATCCCTGGCACAGAACAGGAAGATGAAAGACCTTCAACAGATGATGCTCCGTTTGCAGCTCTTGCATTTAAAATTGCTACAGACCCATTTGTTGGTAAAATTTGCTTTTTCAGAGTATATTCTGGTTCTATCGAAGCAGGTTCATACGTGCTTAATGCATGCAAAAACAACAAAGAAAGACTTGGCCGTATACTCCAGATGCACTCCAACCACAGAGAAGATATTGATGTAGTTTACGCAGGTGATATTGCTGCTGCTGTTGGTCTTAAAAATACAACAACAGGTGATACTCTCTGTGACGAAAAGCATCCTATTATTCTTGAATCAATGGAATTCCCAGAGCCTGTTATCCGTGTTGCTATTGAACCAAAAACAAAAGCAGGACAGGAAAAAATGGGTATTGCTCTTGCAAAACTTGCAGAAGAAGATCCTACATTTAAAACATACACAGATGAGGAAACAGGCCAGACAATTATTGCAGGTATGGGTGAGCTCCACCTTGAAATTATCGTAGACAGACTTCTTCGTGAATTTAAGGTTGAGGCAGACGTTGGTGCTCCTCAGGTTTCATACCGTGAAGCAATCAGAAAGGCTGTTGATGTTGACCACAAATACGCACGTCAGTCGGGTGGTAAAGGTCAGTACGGTCATGTTAAAATCAAAATGGAACCGCTCGAGGAAGGCAAAGGTTACGAGTTTGTTAACGCTATTGTCGGCGGTGCAGTTCCAAAGGAATATATCCCTGCAGTAGACGCAGGTATTCAGGGTGCTATGCAAAATGGTATTTTGGCAGGCTACAATGTTGTTGACGTTAAAGTTACACTTTACGATGGTTCATACCACGAGGTTGACTCATCCGAAATGGCATTTAAAATTGCTGCTTCTATGGCATTTAAAGATGGTATGGCAAAAGCAGACCCTGTTATTAAAGAACCTATAATGCTTGTTAATGTAATTGTACCTGATGATTACCTTGGTTTTGTAATTGGTGACCTTTCTTCAAGACGAGGTCTTGTTAAAAATCAGGAGGTTAGATCAGGCGGCGTTACACAGGTAACTGCAGATGTTCCGCTTTCTGAAATGTTTGGTTACGCTACCGACCTTCGTTCCGGTACACAGGGCCGTGGTCAGTACACAATGGAACCTTCACATTACAGCGAAGTTCCTAAAAACATTATGGACACAATTATCAGTTCAAAAAAATAATTAATAATTATAGTTGATTTTTATTTAAATTTATAGTAAAATTTATTTAATAAGAATTTTTTTAGGAGGAAACAATAATGGCAAAAGCTAAATTTGAAAGAACCAAGCCACACGTTAACATTGGTACTATCGGCCACGTTGACCATGGTAAAACTACTCTTACCGCTGCTATAACAAAAGTTTTGGCACTTGACGGTAAAGCACAGTTCGAAGCTTACGATCAGATCGACAAAGCTCCGGAAGAAAGAGAAAGAGGTATTACTATCTCTACAGCTCACGTTGAATACGAAACAGAAGCAAGACACTACGCACACGTTGACTGCCCTGGACACGCTGACTATGTTAAAAACATGATCACAGGTGCTGCTCAGATGGATGGTGCTATCCTCGTTGTATCTTCTGCTGACGGCCCAATGCCTCAGACAAAAGAACACATCCTTCTTGCTAGACAGGTTGGTGTTCCTTACATTGTAGTATTTATGAACAAAGTTGACCAGGTAGACGACGAAGAGCTCCTCGAACTCGTTGAAATGGAAATCAGAGATCTTCTCTCTGAATACGACTTCCCAGGTGATGATACACCTATCATTAAAGGTACAGCTCTTGGTGTACTCGATTGCACATCAACAGATTCTAGCGATCCTGCATACGCTTGTATCCACGAGCTTATGGATGCTGTTGACAGCTACATCCCATCTCCTGAAAGAGATGAATCACTCCCATTCCTTATGCCTGTAGAAGATGTATTCTCAATTACAGGCCGTGGTACTGTTGCAACAGGTAGAGTTGAAAGAGGTGTTGCACACGTTGGTGACGAAGTTAAAATTGGTGGTCTTACTGAAGAATCAAGAAAAGTTGTTATCACTGGTCTTGAAATGTTCAGAAAGCTCCTCGATTCTGCTGAAGCTGGTGACAATGTTGGTGCACTTCTCCGTGGTGTTCAGAGAAATGAAATCGAAAGAGGACAGGTTCTTGCAAAACCAGGTTCAATCAACCCACACACAGTATTCAAAGGTCAGGTTTACGTTTTGAGCAAAGACGAAGGTGGCCGTCATACACCATTCTTTAACAACTACAGACCTCAGTTCTTCTTTAGAACAACTGACGTTACAGGTGTTATCAACCTCCCAGAAGGCGTTGAAATGTGTATGCCTGGCGATAACGTTGAAATGCAGGTTGAACTCATTTCGCCTATCGCTATTGACCAGGGTCTCAGATTTGCTATCCGTGAAGGCGGCAGAACTGTAGGTTCAGGCGTTGTATCTGAAATTATTAAATAATTTTGTTTTAAACTAATTACAGTTTAATTAAGCACTCCGTTTGTTTGCAAACGGAGTGCTTTTTATTGCTTAATTTTTTTTTGGCTGTAAAAAAGGTTTTGTATTGATTTTAACAGGCAGTTGTGTATATAATATTAAAAGGAACACTAAAAATATTTACATAATGTTTGATTGACAAAGGGGACATATATTTTAGTATGCAAAAATCCGTAAGATACACATTTATAGATGCACTTAGAGGCTTTGCTCTTATAAATATGATACTCTACCACGCCTTGTGGGATGTTAATTATATTTTTGGTGTTAAAATAGCCTGGTATACATCAAATATTGGCTATGCGTGGCAGCAGATGATATGCTGCACATTTATTTTTGTTTCGGGGTTGTGCTTCCCGCTTGGAAAGCATAAGCTCAAAAGAGGCTTGATTACCCTCATATGTTCTGCTATAATTAGTATAGTAACTGCAGTGTTTATGCCGCAAAACACTATTTTGTTTGGAGTGCTCTCGCTTATAGGAAGCAGCATAATTATTACAATACCGCTAAAAAAGCTTTTTAACAAGGTCAATTGCTATATAGGCTTTGTAGCTTTTTTAGTGCTTTTTGTAATTTTAAAAAGTTTTAGGGAATATCCACGCTGGTTATATGCAAATTTGTTTACGGCATATTTGGGGTTTGCGCCATCAGATTTTACATCTGCGGATTATTTTCCTCTGATACCGTGGATATTTTTGTTTGTGGCAGGGTATTTTGCACACAGTATATTTAAAAAGCATAATCTGATGCCATTACTTACAAAAACAAAATGTAAGCCGCTTGAATGGTTTGGCCGACATTCACTTGTAGTTTATATGCTGCATCAGCCTGTAATTTATGTATTATTGAGCATTATTTTTTAATATTTTAGATATTTATGGAGAACTTTATGCAAGACAAAACAAATGTTATGCGTCTTTTGGATGGCAAAAAATTAAAATACAACAGCTTTTTTTACGGTGACGGAAATGCAATAAGTGCAGTGGAGGTTGCAACTATTTTGGGCCAACCTCCCCAAAGAGTGTTCAAAACTCTTGTAACCGTTGGCAAAAGCGGAAAAAATTATGTTTTTGTTATCCCTGCATGCAACGAACTCGACTTAAAAAAAGCGGCAAAGGCAGTCGGCGAAAAATCAATTTCGATGATTTTGTCTAAGCAGTTGTTGCCACTTACAGGGTATATTCATGGCGGGTGCTCGCCAATTGGGATGAAAAAATTTTTTACAACCACAATTCATCACACCGCCAAAGATTTTGAAACAATATTTTTCAGCGGCGGCAAAATTGGAGTTCAGGTTGAAATGAGCATTGAGGAGTTGTCTAAAATAATTACATTTTGCTTACATGATATTGTAGTTAGTTAAAGGAGAATAGTAATGGATTTTAAGCATCAATTACAAAACAAAATTGAAGATATCGAAAAAATACTTAACATCTATCTTCCAAAAGAGGAGGGCCCTCAAAAAACTGTTATTGAGGCAATGAATTACAGCGTAAGAGCAGGCGGCAAACGCTTGCGCCCTATGCTTATGTATGAAACATACAAGCTTTTTGGGGGAAAAAGCAAGGTTGTTGAGCCGTTTATGGCAGCACTTGAAATGATACATACATACTCTCTTGTGCACGATGACCTTCCGGCTCTTGACAACGATGAATACCGTCGCGGCAAAAAAACTACTCACGCAGTATATGGCGAGGCTATGGCTATTTTAGCAGGTGACGGACTTTTAAATTATGCATTTGAGGTGGCGTCAACTGCATTTGACTTGCAATTTGAACCAAAGGTGGCAAAAGCATTAAAGGTGTTGGGGACAAAGGCAGGTATTTTTGGTATGATAGGCGGCCAGATTGCAGATATCGAAAGCGAGGGCAAAAGTGTTGGTATTGAAACGGTGGAGTTTATTCACAGGCTAAAATGCGGAGCCCTTATCGAAAGTGCAATGCTTATTGGTGCAATTCTTGCGGGTGCTTCCGAGGATGAGCAGGCAAAAATAGAACAAATCGGTGCGGACATAGGCTATGCATTTCAAATTCAGGATGATATTCTTGATGTTACAAGCACAACAGAGGTTTTGGGCAAGCCTGCAGGCAGCGATGACAAAAACCAAAAATCAACATATGTTTCAATAAAGGGGCTGGAGCAAGCAAAAAAGGATGTTGAGCTTATGTCGGACAGAGCACTCCAAAATCTGTCATCCTTTAAAAACAAAAATGCATTTTTGGAAGAATTGATAAAAATGCTTATAAACCGAGTAAACTAAATAACAAAAAGAGGTTCAAAAAGTGAACCTCTTTTTTTAGTGTGACAGGCCCCGAACTCTCACTGCCTGACATATGAAATTTTTGTAATCTTTCACTTTGTCGGTTTTGACGGGCGTCAGCCCGCCTGCAACATGTCACACTAAGGGACAATAAAAAAATGTTATATCAGCTCATTAATAAATTTTTCTATGCATATTCCTTCTTCCCAGGTAAGGCCTTGTTTTTGGGAATACTTTGTTACTTTATGTATATAGTTTGTGGCAAATTTGACACTTTCAAAAATGCTTTTTCCCTTTGTAACATCCGATGCAACAATAGACGAAAATACATCTCCCGTACCCGAAAAATATGTAGGCATAAGCGGAGAGGAGTATTTTTTAAAACTACTGCCGTCAAAAACATAGTTTGAAATTGTATCGTTATTTTTTACGCCTGTTAGCACAACACTTTTTGCGCCTAAAGCATAAATTTTAGTGCAGATATCAATTGCTTCATCTTCGCTTATATATTCACTCGTGTATGGCACATCAGCAAGCACTGAGCCTTCCGTAATGTTGGGCGTTACAACATCTGCCTGTGCGGCAAGCTTTTTCATTTTAACACACATACTGTGGGTGTAGGTTGTGTATATTTTGCCGTCGTCACCCATTACAGGGTCTACAATAAGCTTTGTTTGAGGAGTATAAAACTTTTTTATAAAATCACTGACTACCTCTATTTGATGCTCCGAGCCTAAAAAGCCTGTGTATATGCCGTCAAATGTAAGCTGTTGCTTTTGCCAGTTTGATGTAAAATTTGTCATTTTGTCGGTGTAATCATCAAAAAAGTAATGCTTGTACCCTGTGTGATTTGAGAGTATTGCTGTGGGCATTACGCAGCACTGGAGTCCTCTTGCGGCAATAATGGGCATTGCCACAGTAAGAGAGCATCTGCTTGAGCCCGAAAGGTCGTTTATAACAGCTATTTTTTTGTGTTTGTTCATCTAAGCAAATCATTCCTTTCAATGATATCTAAATTAAATTTGTGATATCATACGCAAAAACTCTGCTTCGTCAATAACGGGTATTCCAAGCTCGTTTGCTTTTGTAAGCTTGCTGCCTGCAGCTTCGCCCGCAAGTACATAGCTTGTTTTTTTAGACACCGAGCCTAATGCTTTGCCTCCGTTTTTTTCTATAAGCAAAGTTGCATCCTTGCGTGAGAGCGTGGGGAGAGTCCCTGTTACAACAATTGTTTTACCCTCAAGTATTGCAGTTGTACCCTGCTCTTCAATATACTCTGTGTTTACTCGTGCATCCTTGATTTTTTGTATATACTCTTTTATATGGCTTTGTGCAAAAAAGTCAACTACACTCTTGGCCATAACTGCGCCAAAATCATCTATGGTTGTAAGGTCGTTTTCTGTCATATCAAAAAGAGCATCTATTGTTTTTGCCTTTTTTGCAAGCAACTTTGCCGCTCCGATGCCTATATGGCGGATGCCCATAGCATATAACAATCTGGACAAATCGTTTGATTTTGATTTTTGTATAGATGCAATCAGGTTGTCTGCACTTTTTTGCCCCAGCTTGTCAAGCTTTGACAGCTGCTCTTTTGTAATATAGTATATATCCGCACTGCTTTTTATAAGCCCAGCCTCTAAAAGCTTTGCCACAACAGACGGCCCCATACCCTCAATGTCCATAGCATCACGGGAAACAAAGTGTATAATATTGCGCTCAAGCTGTGCAGGGCAGTCGGGGTTTGTACACCTGTGAGCTGCTTCCCCCTCTTCTCTTATAACCATACCGCTGCATACAGGGCAGTTTTTTGGCATATTAAATATTGTTTCGTTTCCTGTTCGCTCATTAGGGAGTGAACATATAATTTCGGGTATAATATCTCCTGCCTTTTGCACCATAACGCTATCGCCTATGCGTATGTCTTTTTGGCGGATGTTGTCAAGGTTGTGCAGCGTTGCGTATGATACAAACGAACCTGCAAGGCTCACTGTTTCAAGATGCGCTCTTGGGGTAAGCACTCCTGTGCGCCCTACCTGAATTATAATATCCTTAATTTTAGTTTTCTTCTGCTCGGCAGGATATTTAAATGCAATTGCCCATTTTGGAGTTTTTGCAGTAGACCCCAGAGAGTTACGCAGAGCAAGCTTGTCAACCTTAATTACTGCACCGTCTATATCGTAGTACAAATCGGGTCGCATATCTCCAATTTTTTGTATTTGGGCATATGCATCTTCTATTGTATTAAATTTTTTGTTGTTATCTATTACCTTAAAGCCTGCCTTGCGCAAAAATTCAAGACTTTCAAGATGAGTGTCAAAGGTTACCCCCTCTGCTTGCTGTATGTTAAATACAAATATATCAAGATTTCTTTTTGCTGCAATGCTTGAATCAAGCTGCCTGAGGCTCCCTGCTGCAGCATTGCGTGGGTTTGCAAAGGTATTAAGCCCTTCCTCCTCGCGCTGCTCGTTAAGCTTTAAAAAGGCTGCCTTGCTCATAAACACCTCGCCGCGCACCTCAAGGTAGGCAACATCAACATTAAGGCGGAGCGGTATGCTCATAATTGTTTTGAGGTTGTTTGTAACATCCTCGCCGACAAATCCGTCACCACGGGTGGAACCGCGCACAAACACAGAGTCTCTGTATTCAAGCGAAACAGACAACCCGTCTATTTTTTGCTCTACAACATATTGGGGTGTAAAGCCCAAATCGTTTGTAACACGGGTATCAAAATCTTTAATTTCGTCAAAGCTGAATGCGTCGGTAAGGCTTTGCATTTGTACCTCGTGGCGCACCTCATCAAAGCCTTTAAGTATTGTACCACCGATTTTTTGCGATGGTGAATCGGGGGTAACAAGCTCGGGATGCTTGTTTTCAAAATCAATCAGCTCCCGCATAAGCTTGTCGTACTGGGCATCTGTAATTTCGGGGTTGTCCAACACATAATACTTGTGTGAGTGATACGATATTTGTTTTTTTAAGCTTTCATAATAATCGTTCATTACATAATCCGCCTTTTGATTTTTGTTTGCCTGTGATATGATTAACATTTCGTGTACGCAAATGGGTTGGCGCAACTCGCCGCTCAAAACACACTTTCGCCATCATCAAAAAAAATCTTCTTTCTGCAAATTTCAATATCTGTTGGGTTAAATCCTAAATATTTGCTCATTGCTGTAATTACCAGTTCGGGCTTGAGGTTTGAAAAATTGCCTGCGTTTATGTGCATTTGCACACCATATTTTTTGTGGCTGTCAATTTGCTTTAATTCGCGTATAAAGTCTTTTATGTTTACCATATTAAGTCCGCGTTTTGACTTTTTTTCTATAAGAAACTCAGGCACATCAAAAAACTTTTGCACATCAACATCTGCATCCGTGTTAAAGTGAGCCTCATATATTGCGCTGTCTATCATATGAAGGGGCTTTAAGCCCTGCGCCTCTTTTACTGCCGTAATGCGTATGCCGTCGGGGCAGGTTGCATTTAAATCATCAACAAGCTTTTGCTTGTCCACACTCTCGGTAAGCTCAATGTCGAGCACATCGCACACGCTTGTTGTGCCAACCGAAAGAGGCAGCCCTATTGTCATAACAAGGTGCGGGTTAAACCCGTTAGAAAATTTAACAGGTGTTTTTGCGCGCATAAACACTCTGTTTATTGTGCGCAAAAAGTCAAGATGCGAAATAAATTTTACATCATCATTTTGTGAGTATTGTATACGATATTTACTCATAGCATACACCGCCTTTAAAACAATTTGCTCCGCACGCCGAGCATTTTTGACGGCAGTTTGGTGTTACAATTGCCTGCTTTGCCTTTTTTGCCTCGGAAATAAGAAATTCTTTTTTTACTCCAACATCTATCATATCCCATGGGAATATTTCGTCAAAGGAGCGCTCTCTTGTGTAAAAAAACGGGTCTATGCCACATTCGCGGAAAGCCTCCATCCATTTTTCCATACTAAAAAACTGACTCCAGCCGTCAAAGCGTATTCCTTTTTTGTGTGCTGCAATAAGCACATTACTAAGGCGTCTGTCGCCACGGGCAAACACACCCTCGAGCACGCTAACAGGTGCTTCGTGGTAGTTGTGCTTGATGCGCTTGTCGGTCATACACTCTTTAAGTGCCGCTTGTTTTTCCCTGAGTTCTTCCATTGTGTTTTGCCTAGCCCACTGAAATGGTGTAAAAGCCTTTGGCACAAAAGATGATACCGATGTACTCACTCTAAGCCCCGGTGAGCGTTTTTCCTTTGGGATGGAAAAATATTGTGCCACAACCTTTTTTGAAAGGTCGGCAATTCCGCACACATCCTCAATAGTTTCGTAAGGCAGGCCAATCATAAAGTACAATTTAATGCTTGAATATCCACCTTCAAAAGCCATTTTTGAGCTGTTCATTAAATCCTCTTCGGTAATACCTTTGTTTATAACATCCCTCATACGCTGTGTACCTGCCTCGGGAGCAAAGGTAAGTGAGCTTTTGCGCACCTTGTTTACCTTGTTCATCAGCTCCATCGAAAATGAGTCCAGTCGCAGTGACGGCAACGACAGGCTAACCTTTTTGCTTTCGGTCATTTCAAGCAGTTTTTGCGAAAATTCGGCCAGCTTGGTGTAGTCGCTTGTAGAAAGTGACGAAAGGCTTATTTCGTTGTAGCCAGTATTGTCAATAAGCTTTTGCGCACAATCGAGCAGTGTTTGGCTGCTTTTTTCTCTAACAGGGCGGTAAATCATACCTGCCTGACAAAAACGGCATCCGCGTATACAACCTCTAAACACTTCAAGCATAATGCGGTCGTGCACAACCTCTATAAACGGGACAATAATTTTGTCGGGGTAATACGCAGTGTCAAGGTTTTCAACAACTCTTTTTTTGATGGTTTTGGGCACATCGTCGCTAATTGGATTTATTGCCTTAACAGTACCGTCATCGTTGTATTCAATGTTATAAAATGATGGAACATAAATACCTGGGATTTTGGACACCATTTTTAAAAATTCTGCTCTTGGCAAGTTTTTTTGCTTCCACTCGTTGTATAGGTCCATTACTTCCATCATCATTTCTTCGCCTTCGCCAAGCTCAACAAAATCGGCAAAAGGGGCAATTGCCTCGCCGCTGTACGCACAAGGCCCGCCAAATACTACAAAAGGGTCGCCCTCGCCTCTGTCTTTTGCAAGCAGTGGCACATTTGCAAGGTCAAGCATATTGAGTATGTTTGAATAGCTCATTTCGTACTGAAGTGTAAAGCCTATAAAGTCAAAATTGGTAATTGCTTCCATAGATTCAAGTGCAAAAAGAGGTATGTTGTTTTTGCGCATTTGGTCTTCCATATCAACCCAGGGTGCAAAAACTCTCTCACACCACACATCCTCACGCTCGTTGAGCATATGGTACAAAATTTTTATACCCAAATGCGACATACCTATTTCATATGTGTCGGGAAAGCAAAACGCAAATCGTATTTTAACCTCATCGGCATTTTTACGCACGCTGTTAAATTCACCGCCTGTGTATCTTGCAGGTTTTTCAACAAACGGCAATATATTTTCTATCTGTTTTCTAAGCATGGTACAGTACCTTTCGTAATTGTTATATCATACAATTTTATTATACAACAAATCTGTTTTAATTTCAACACATTCGCCAAAGGTTTGATGAATTTTTAATCCGTCAAGTATTTGCGACTGAGTTAAAAAGCCCAAGTACCTTTGCCCGTCATAAACTGCAACAATAAGTGTATAGCAAAAACTTATGTGTTTTATAGCGGTGCTTAAGTGGTCGGATTTATGCATTGTTATAAGCTTTAATTTTTTGCCTGATTTTACGCACCCTGTAAGAATTTTACCTGTGATATATATAACAGTGTTTTTTGTTTTAATAATACTAGTAATAATAATCATTGCAACAATAATAAGCGTTATGTTGCCGCTGCTGTAAGCGCACAAAATGCATCCACCCAGCAAAAATACAGTTTCAAAAAAATACGAAATGTAAGTAATAATTTTGTACGAATACACAATTCCCTGTCTGCAGCTTATAAATGACCTTAGTATTTCGCCGCCGTCAAGGGGGGTGCAGGGCAGCATATTAAACAATAACAAAGTAAGGTTTGTATTTGTAAAAAATATAACAAACGCATTGTCAAAAAGCATACTTGTAAATTTGCCTGCCGCAAACAGTATAAAAGAGCAAAAAGGCCCTGCCAAAGATATAAGCATTTGCTTTTTGGGGCATATGGGCGTTTGAGTTTTAAGCTCTGCTCCGTAAGGGAAAATGGAAATCCCGTGTGTTTTTACTTTTAATTTGCAGCACATTGCCAGGTGAGCACACTCGTGTGCCAGTACCGATGCATATACAATAAGCACATAAGGTGTAAGCCCCGACACAACCGAAACAAAAATGAGCAGATGACAAAATCTGCTCACTTTAATATACTGGTGTTTTAGCTTTTTGGAAGGTACTCTTCGGGGTCTACGCATTTTCCGTCAATCCTCACTTCAAGATGCACATGCGGGCCTGTGGCGGCACCGGTTGCGCCCACAGAGCCTATGCGTGTATTAGAGTCTACCACTTCGTCTTTTTTTACCATTATTTCGCTCATATGTCCGTACACCGTTTCCATACTCTGGCTGTGGCGCACTTTTACATAGTTGCCAAGGTTTGAGTCAAATCCTGTGTCGGTAACGGTGCCTGGGAGTGATGCTATTATGCAATCACCATAATTTGCAGCAATGTCAACACCATAATGGGTGGAGCTATCTCCGCTAAGAGGGTGCTCCCTGCTGCCAAATTTTGATGTAATATTGCCAACTGCAGGCATACGAAATTGGGGCTGTTGCTCCTGCTCTTCCTCCTCATTGGGCTTATGCTCGGCAATTTGTTTTTGCGGATATATTGCAGGCTCACTCAGCTTTGTGGCCGAAACGGGTATGCCCATTTTAGTTTTGTCTAGCCCTCCGTCAAAAAATGCAGTCATAACATCAAAGTATTTCCCCCCTGCACTTATAATGTTAAAATACACATTTTTTGATTTACCAAACATATTTTTTAAATCACTTTTGTTCCATGTTATATTAACTGTTTTATGTAAAAATTCCTTGTGATTGGGAAAATAATTAACATTTGAAATAATTACACAATAAATGAGCAGCACTATCGACACAATGCCCTGAATAGCCACCTTTTTTTCAAAGCTTATTTTTTTGCGTTTTTTTGTCATTTGTAAGGGCTGGTATTTTTTTCTCAAAAAACTCACCTCACACAATATAATTGTATGAGGTGAGACACAAAATTATGATTATATACCCAGCTTGTTCAAAAGCTCATCCAGGTCTATATTGCCGTATGATTCTTTGTATATGGTTTCTGCAAGCTTTGCAAGAGCGTCGTACTTGTCGGCGTTTGCCTGATAATTCCATTTTGCATTGTTGGAGTTAAGCTTTGCAAAGTTGTACGAAAGATTGTTTTGGTCTTTTTGCTTTTTGTAATTTAATTCCTCCCGCCATCTGATGTCATCTTCTCTGTCACGCTCGGCCTCATAATTTAACTTGGCAATTTCTGAAATTTTGTTTAAGGCAGTTGTAAGCTCGTTGCTGAATCTGTCGTACTCAAAGTCGCGCTCATCTTTGTACTGGTCAACACTGTCAAGATATCTTGTATAATCATTTTTGTCTGCTTTTTCAAGCATATCGAGTATGTCATACTCTCTGTTTATGCCGTCAACATATCTTTTGTAGGCGGCATTATACAGCTCTGTTGCTTTGTCTGCAAGGGCAGAGTTGTAAAAATTTTGAGCCTGAGTGGCGCTTGCAGCAGCATTTGTATTTACAATTCCGCCTGTTTTTATAGAGCTTTGGGCTATGGCACGGTCATAAGCATCGTTGCCCATTTGTGTGTAAACCTTTTTGTAAAGCTGATACATCGGGTCGCTGTTGGGATTGTAGCTAAAGTCTTTAATGTCAATAATCCTTTTTTGAGCATTTCTTATCATTTTGTCATATTGTGAGCTAAATTGAGGTTTTTGCAAAACGGGGTAGTAGCCGCTGCCGTCATTACCGCCGGTATATCCGCCGTATATGCGGCGTATGCTGTTTGCATAGGCATTTGCCTCAGCCATACCAGTCTCATCGCCGTTTGCCTGAGCTTTTGCATAGTTTTGTTTTGCACTTTTTATACCCTCTTTTGCAGCAGTTGTCAATTTTTCATCATATTGTGATAATTTGGTCATTTAGTTTCCTCCTTCTTTTAATAAAAAATATTCTCTTGTTAAATTTTTTAATGTAAAGTTGCCTTTGCCTTCAAATTTTACACAAATTTTTTTACACTTTATTCTTGGCAGCACAATAATGGTGTATCCGTTGTCGCTGTGCTCATAATCACCGTTTATATAAGCAAGCGGTATGTTGTTGTCGCAGGTTGTTTTAACGGTAAAATATCCGTTTTTGCCAAGCGTGTATTTTAAAAGCAGCCTTGTATAGCATTTGCTGTTAAAGGCACCCTCGTCAAACTCCATTTCAAAGCTCCACTCTGTATCATCTGCACTTTTTGAATTTAGCAGTGATATTTTGTTTTTGCCGCAGGCATACACTGATGCGCCGTTGTTTATAAGCAAAAATTCGTCGTCTGCAGCTATTTGGTGCCAAACCCTTTCGGCAACATAATATACAAGTATTATGCGTTTGCCCTTTTGCTCTGCAACAACATAATAGTTGCTGCCGTCTGTTGCGGCGGCAATAGCTGTTATGTCACCTTGCAGCTTTTGAGAAATGCACACAGGCACACCGCCGCTGTATGCATAAAAACCGTCAACGCCCTTGTAGTACAAAATTCCGTTAATGCACACAAGGGTTTTGTGAGCGTTTTTTTGTACACCGCTTAAGGATTGGGTGTAAAGAGTGTAATCCTCAGGCTGACTGCCGTAAATTTTGTGTACGCAGTTTTCTTTAAATGCAAAAATGTTTCCGTTGTACACGCATATTGCGGTAAACTCACCGCCTGTATCCACCTCCAGAGAGTAGCATGACGATGGCAGCGTTCCATATGTATCTGACGAAAAGTCGTACCAAACGGACGCATCTCCAAGCAGTGAGCATCTTATGGAATTGCCCTCAACACCCCATACCCTGTTGCCGTGGGTACACATATGCTTAAGGTCGGGTATTCTTTTTTCAATTGTAATACGTGTTGCATAAATTGTGTCATAGCCGTTTGTGTCAATTGCATTGTCATTAAACACAAGCATATAGTTAACCTCTTCGGAGCCGTAGAGGTTTTTGTTGGTAACAGTGCTTATTCTTGTTATTTCAAACGTAAAGCCCTCTTTCCATTTTTCCTTGTACTTGTTATATTCGGTATAATCCGACACATCGTCAACATATATATCTGCACTTATGTGTACAAATTCCCCAACCTTTACATCCTTTGGGCGCATACACAGCCATGAAAACGCACTGTATGATATAGATGTTGATTGAACATTGTTTGAGCTTATTACGGCTACACCGTCGGGTATCGAATAAGCACCACCAATTTTTTCTTTTGCTTGCTTTATGGCAGAGCTTAAATTAAAATGCTGACTGACCGCTAAGTTTTTTGCTGTGTTTGTTGATGGTGTGTAAAGCACCTTGTCGGGCATAATAAGTACCTGGTCCGACATACTTGCAAAATATCTTTCGCTTGTTGCGTCACTGTCAGATATCTGCGCCTTGTTGTCACCGTAATTAATTGTGCATTTGCTGGCACCAACAGGTGATGAAGTGTAAAACAGATTGTTGTAAAAAGATGCACCGTTTATGCATTGGTCTGTTGTTATTAAAGAGTTTGCACCCTTTGCACTTGACAGGCAGGGGTAATCCTTTGCGCTCATATTAAATGATGACACAAGCTCGTTGTCCTGCTTTGACTTAGAATAATTAATTCCTGCAAAGCTTGTAATTTGGGTAGCCTTTTTTGTTATTTTTTCGGACATATATGGCAGCATAATTTCACCTCCTATTGCGTTATAACTGTGTTTTTTGGGGGTATGTTTTGCCTGCGGTATTTTTTTTGCCAGTCTGTCATTAGCGAATTAAACATTGCGCTGTGATTGTTGTACATGGCAACATCCGAGTTTGCCATATCCATCATTGACAAAAGGTAATACACATAGATATCGCTTCCCTCGCTCCCCAAAACAAGCTCGGCGTTTGTGTCATTTTCAAAGCTGTCATCGTAGTGCGTTTCGCCGTACATAGACATAAAATATCTTATTTTTGCCTCCAGTGTGTATACCCAATTTCGTTTTTGTGTCTGCAAAAATCCATTTGGCGAAATAGCATCTGCAGCTGTTACTGCATCAAGAAATGTAAATTTCAACTTTCGCTTCCTCCTTTCTGTAATTGTTTAATAATTTCAAGTTGTTTTTCAATGTGTTTGAGCCTTGCCTCTGTTTCATACCTTATCTGTTCAACATACAAATACACCTTGTAGCTGTCCGACTCAGCAGATTTAAGGTCAGGTGCAAACTGGTTTTGCATAATTCCTCCCTCCTTTGTGCCGAAGTGTAATTTTCGGCTGATATATCAAAGACACATTTTTATTATAAATGGTAATTAATTGACATTTCGCCTACTAACCTATTGATTTTTAAATAAAATTGATGTAAAATTGTTTTGTAGGTGATATATGTTGATGATATATGTTGATGCAGATGCCTGCCCTGTTAAAAAAATTATTGAGGCAGTTGCAAAAAGGTATAAAATTCCCGTTACTATGATTGTAGATGTAAATCATATACTTACCTCTGATTACAGCGAGATAATCACTGTTTCGCAAGGTGAAAACAGTGTAGACCTTGAACTTATAAACAGAGTGCAAAAGGGCGACATTGTTGTAAGTCAGGATTATGGCGTTGCGGCACTTAGCTTAGGCAAGGGTGCTTATGCAATAGGCAACAGCGGGCTTTTGTATACTAAAGATAATATTGACAGGCTCCTTTTTGAAAGGTTTGTGCACGGCAAGGCAAGGCGTGCAGGCAAGGCAGGCAGGGGCGCAAGTATTAAAAAACGCACATCTGGCGATGATGACAATTTTTTGTATCAGTTTGACAAACTGTGTGCATCGGTTATATAAATTTTTAGGAGGATGTAAAATGAAAACAGCACTTGTTATTATGGCAGCGGGCATTGGTTCAAGGTTTGGAGGAGGCATAAAGCAGCTTGCTCCCGTAGGCCCAAACGGCGAAATTATTATGGATTACTCTATCCATGACGCACTCGAAGCAGGCTTTGATAAGGTGGTATTTATTATTCGCCCCGACATTGAAAAGGATTTTAAGCAAATTATCGGCAACAGAATTGAAAAAATCTGCGAGGTTGAATATGCATATCAGCAGCTTAGCGATATACCCGAGGGGTTTAAAGTGCCCGAAGGCAGAAACAAGCCATGGGGTACAGGTCAGGCAATTCTTTGCTGCAGGGATGTTGTGTCAGAGCCTTTTGTAATTATTAATGCAGATGACTACTATGGCAAAGAGGCGTTTGTTAAGGTTCACGATTACCTTGTAAATGCAAAAAATACAGATGTACTCAACTGGTGTATGGCAGGCTTTATTCTCAAAAACACCCTTTCCGAAAACGGCGGTGTATCACGAGGAGTTTGTGTGGCAGATGCAAATGGAAACCTTACAAACATTAACGAAACACACAACATTGTAATTAAAGACGGTGCCGCTATAGACAACGGCGACGGTACATATACCAAAATTGACGAAAATAGCCATGTATCGATGAATATGTGGGGCGTAACTCCCGATATTTTTGATATTCTCGAAAAAGGCTTTAAAGAGTTTTTGGCAGGTTTAACAGAGGCAGATGTCAAAAAAGAATATCTCCTGCCCGACATTTGCGACACGCTTATCAAAACAGGCAAAGCAAAAATCAAGCTGCTCGAAACTGCAGACAAATGGTTTGGCGTTACATATGCTGAAGATAAGCAGTATGTTATGGATTCGTTTAAAAAGCTTATTGCAGATGGCGTTTACAAGCAAAAATTGTTTTTAGATGTATAATACAAAAGCAATACAATAAATTGAAAGGTTAGGAAAACTCATATGAAAATGACATTTCGATGGTACGGCGAGGGTGATTCTATAACACTTGACCATATCAGGCAAATCCCATGTATGACAGGTGTGGTTACAGCTGTATACAGCGTACCTGTAGGCGAGGTTTGGCCACAGGAGGAAATTGACAAATTAAAGCAAAAAGTAAACTCAAAAGGGCTTGAGATGGAAGTAATAGAGTCGGTGCCTGTGCATGAGGATATTAAGCTTGGTCAGGGTAATTACGAGCAGTATATAGAAAACTACAAGGAAAATATACGCAGGCTTGCAAAAGCAGGAGTAAAATGCATTTGCTACAACTTTATGCCGGTGTTTGACTGGACACGCTCACGCTTAGACCAACCGCTTGATGATGGCTCAAATGCACTTGTTTATTACAAGCAGGATGTAGACAAAATGGACCCCACAAAAATGACTCTTCCAGGTTGGGATGCATCATATACACCTGACGAAATGGCAGGCCTTATTGAAAAATACAAGCTTATTGGTGAAGAGGGTCTTTGGGCAAATCTTGAACACTTTATTAAAGAGATAATCCCTGTAGCTATAGAGTGCGATGTTAACATGGCAATACATCCGGATGATCCGCCATGGCCAATTTTTGGCATACCAAGAATTATTACAAATGAAAAAAACATTGACAGATTTTTATCCCTTTATGATGATGTACATCACGGACTTACTCTTTGCAGCGGCTCGCTTGGTTGTGCAAGCTTTAACGACTATACCCAAATGGTAAAAAAATATGGTGCAATGGGAAGAATTCACTTTGCACATGTACGAAACATCAAAATACTGCCCGACGGCTCTTTTGAAGAAAGCGGTCATTTAAGCAAATGCGGCTCTCTTGATGTTGTACAAATTCTTAAAGCATACCACGATTGCGGCTTTAAGGGGTATTTGCGCCCCGACCACGGCAGAATGATTTGGGGCGAAACGGGCAAGCCCGGCTACGGCCTTTATGACAGAGCTCTTGGAGCTATGTATATGGCAGGTATTTGGGAAACACTGGAAAAAAGCAAGTAATGTTTTTGAAAGGATAATAACTTATGAATTTACCATTAAATATAGACTTAAGCGGCAAGGTTGCCGTAGTAACAGGAGGAGGCGGAGTGCTTTGCTCATCCTTTGCAAAAGCAATTGCGGCATCTAATGCAAAGGTTGCAGTGCTCGACCTTAACGAACAAGCTGCAAAAACAATTGCAGACCAAATCAACAATGACGGCGGTTGTGCCATAGGCATTTCTGCAAATGTTTTAGATAAAAATAGCCTTGAAAACGCAAAAAAAATAATCAACGATACCTTTGGTAAGGTAGATATTTTAATCAATGGTGCAGGCGGCAATAATCCAAAAGGCTCCACCACAAAAGATTATTTCAACCCTGCAGACCTTGACGACCCCGATGTAAAAACCTTTTTTGACCTTGACCCTGATGGTGTTGGCTTTGTGTTTAACCTTAACTTCTTAGGCACACTGCTTCCAACACAGGTTTTTGCAATGGACCTGAAAGACCAAAAGGATGCTGTAATTATAAATATATCTTCAATGAATGCATTTACACCTTTAACCCGAATACCCGCATACAGCGGTGCAAAGGCTGCAATTTCAAACTTTACACAGTGGCTGGCTGTACATTTTTCAAAGGTTGGTATCAGAGTAAATGCAATTGCACCAGGCTTTTTTGCAACAGAGCAAAACAGAGCACTGCTTTTTGATAAAAACGGCAATTACAGTGAACGGTCCAAAAAGATACTTTCGCAGACTCCAATGGACCGCTTTGGCGAGCCAGACGAGCTGCTCGGTACACTTTTGTGGCTGCTTGAGCCAAAAGCATCAGGCTTTGTAAATGGTGTTGTAGTGCCAGTTGACGGAGGCTTTTCTGCATACAGCGGTGTTTGATTTTGTAAAATCACAGTAAATTTAACAACCCCACATTCTTAAGTTTAAGAGTGTGGGGTTGCGTTTATAAAAAACTAATATTTATGATGTATAAATTAAATATACCGCTTAGCGTGGGAGATAAAGCAGATGTTAACACGCTAAATATGCGGTATTGCCGCTTTATTGGTTTGCTTGTGCCTGCTCAAATATAGCCTCAAGCTTAAGCCTTGCCTCTTCCTTTTGTTGCTCCGAAGCGGTTTCGCTGTTAAATGTTTCAATCAATTTGTTAAGGTCGTTGCCTGTAACCTCCAAAACATCTGTTTCATTAACTTCGTCTTTATTGTCTTTGTCGTTTTGAGCATCGTTATCTTGCTGTTCTTGTTTTTTTTGTTGCTGTTGCTGCTCCTGCTGCTGTGTCTGCATATCGCCGGTGTCAGTATTGTCATTTTTGCCACATCCTGCAACAAATATAAGCGATACAGCAAGTATAGCAATAAGTAATTTTTTCATCAAAATGCACCTCTCATTAGTAAAATACGTACTAATTATATAATTATTAATCAATTTTGTCAATCACATTGAATAAAAGTTATATCTAGGCAATTTTTGTGGTGCATCCGAAAGAGGGTTTTCGGCTATATCCTTTGCAAGAACATTTTTTCGCGGAGTAATGGGGTTTTCCATCAGTACATATCGCACACAGTCATAAATGTGATCTTCCGATTGTGTGTCAATATCCTCCACATTTGTACTGTCGTATACAAGGGCAGGGATGGTGCGTATAAAATGCTTGCAGGTGTTAAACACATACATCATTGGTATGCCTCTGCTATCAAAAGCAAAACGGTAGTGATACTGCATTTTGCCGGGCAGTCTTTCGTGGTCGCCCATATTAAAAAACACACCTTCCCTTGCCATCATATCTTCAATTGATTGTCCCGTTTCGGCTTTGGCAATTGCAGGGTCGGCAATTCCGTATATTTTTTTGCCTTTAAGGTTTGGATGCTCATTTTCCATTTGTTTTATTTTGCCTGCAATTTCCTGAGGGGTGTAACGCACGCCCTCGTCTGCATTTTGTGTGCAGCCGTAAAGCTCTGCAATAACATAAACTCTGCCGTCGTGGTCTACGGCAATCCATTCTACTGCAAAGGGCTTTGAGTATCCAAAGTCAAAGCCGCGGTATATTTTCCATTCTTTTGGTATTGCAAAAGGCTCTATAACATGAGTAAACTGCCTGTCCATATAGTGATTAGGGTCGTTTTTCCATTCCGAAAACACCTGTCCGCAAAAGCTGTCCCAGTCGCCGTAAAGCAGAGCATTTCGCTCTTTTTCGGGCAGCATGGAGAGGTTTGCAAGGTAGTTTGGGTCGTTGCGAAGCAATTCCTTGTTGTCAAAAACGGTAGACGGAACAAAAATACGGTTTCGTGTGACAGAAAGCACATTGCCGTCGGGACCTGCAATATTCATTTTGGTTGTGATGGGGGTAAGGGGCGGAGCGGCTGTTATAAACCGCTCCTTTACCCACGCATGGCCTATGCCGCCGGGGTTTGTTGTGGCACGGATATACACCCTTGTACCGCTGCCCGAGGGGCGATTACGCGAAAACATATACGAATACTCGTCCCAGGTAAAATGAGTAAGCTCGTCAAACGCAATAAAATCGTATCGCTTTCCCTGATAGTTTATGCGGTCTTTTGTGTGCTGCATTGCACCAAAATATATTTTTGCTCCGCTTGGGAAAAGCCAAAAATGCTTGCTGTCGTTGTATTTTGCTTTTGGGTAAGCACGGGAATATAAATCACGGCTTCTGTCTATAAGCTCCGATAGCTGCGGATATGTTTTTCTAAGTATAAGGCCGCGGTAGTGGGGGATGTGCACCTGTCGGAGTGCCTCGGTGAGCAGTGCGTCTGACTTGCCGCCTCCTGCTGCTCCGCCGTATAGTGCCTCATATTCCCCCCGCGACTGAAATATTGCCTGCTTATGCTGAGGTGTCCATATCGTTTTCGTACCCGTCTTGTGTGTTGTCCTCATTAGTGCCCTCCAATGTATCCTCATCAATGTCACCTATAACAATAATGCCGCACTCGTCGTCATCATTTTCGGTGTCGCTGCCCGTAAAGCTCATATGTATGTCTTTAATGTCCTTAAGGGTGGACACAAGCTGTTTGAGCCCCATTTTGTCAATCATACCGTCAATTATTTCGATGTTTTCTTTTTCTTCAATACATTCGCTGACGGGTTTTTTCAGATCAAAGTCGTATTCTACATTTTTGGTACGTTCTTTTGTTTTAATAACGCACCTGTCAATTTCTTCAATAGATTTTTCTATTTTTTCGAGTAACCTGTCGCTTATTTGTAAAATACGCTCCTCTCTGGATTCTGGTATGTTATTCATTAAGCTCCGCGGCACCCGATTTAGCAGACAATTCCATCTGATACTGAGCACTTTCGCCATCCTGAATTTGTGAGTTGTCAAGTGCAATTGCATATTTGCGCGGTATTTTTACCTCTTTGCCTCGAGGTACAATCATCCCAACTCCGTTTACACCAACAAACACATCATCTTTATACCTGTCGTTGTCTTTAAAAAGCTTTACTGTAACAAGCTCGTTGTAGTATGCGTTTTCCTGCGCAATAGTTTCAAATTTTTTTGTTTTAGCCTTAGCCATAATTTAATTCCTCCTGATAATAAATTTAATTAAGCACCAAAAGTGGATGCACTTTCAATTCTGATCATATAGTTTTCAACAAGTCTCTCTGCGCATTTTACAGCTTTCCAGCCTGCAGTTGCTCTCTGGTTGAGCGGGTCTGCAGTTCCGCCTGAGCCAAGCTGCTTAACTATTGTTTTAAGTCCACCGCCTGTAACCTCTGTTACACCATAGGCATTTGCACCAAGCACGAGTGTTGAATATACAGGTGTGTCGCCCTCAAATATTTTTGCTTCGGTAGTTTCTACAAATCTCACGCCGCCGATTTTGCCGATTTCGCCTTCAAAAAGCTCGGTTGTTGCAGCGTATTTGTGAGCTTCAATCCACTCCTCGTCTCTCATAAGGTCATATGCAACATCGGGGTGGATAATTGCAACATATGAGCCGTCAATTTTTGGTGCATTTTGAGTTTTGAGGAACCTTGCAGCCTTGTAAATATCGTCAACTGTAAGCTTGCAGTCTGCAGTAACAGAGCTTCTGGCACTTACACCGCCCGAGTACATTACATTTGTACCGCCGTTTAAAACTTCTCTTGTAATTGTGTCAAGAGTGCTGCCCGCCTGGTTACCCAAAAGCTTTGTAGTTTCTACAAGAGTATTGTCAACGCTTGTGAGCATAAGCAAGTCCGAAAGAGTTACATAGTAACCATACTCGGCAACTGATGATGTAAGGCTTGTAACAGAGAGTGTGCCGCCGCTTGGTGTAACACCTTCGGTAAGAGCAGTTGTTGCTTTGTCAAATGGCACAAATCTGCGGAAGTTAATTGTTTTGCCTCCGTTTTTTGGAATGTTGTGCTTCTGACCAAACTGGTCGTGCACAAGGTTCGGCTTTGCGTTGTCAATAAGGTAATCGCTGTAATAGGTTTTCATTTCTGCCGAAAGAGTTGTGGTTGTGTTTGGATTTGCATCAAACAATGTAAGGTTAAGTTCAAAATTTTTCATATAATATCTCCTTTTTAATTAAAATGTAATTGTTTCGCCCATTGCTACGCGCTTTGCAATTTGTGCACGCTGCTCGGGAGTGAGCTTAGACACATCTGTTTTAACAAGGGCAGAGCTTTGTGCCGAAAGGCCGTTTTCTACAGGGCGGTTTGCTACAGAGAGCATACGCTCGGCAGTTTGCTTTTCGGCATCCATAGCACTTTTATTTTTTATTGCTTCAATAATGTCTGCATGGTGTACAACTTCATATGCGGTTTTCATATCAACACCATTTCGGAGCAGTTCAATAAATTTTGCATTTGCAATTTCTGCACTGATGTCAAAATCGGGGTATTCTTTTGCTATTTGTTCCGATTCGGCATACCATTTTTTAACCTGCTGGTCAATTTTGTCATTTTGAGCTTTTTGCTGCTCAAGTGCTTTGTAATACTCATTTTCTTTTTCAAGGTTTTTAATGTATCTGTAATTGTGTACATCCATACCCTTTTCTTTGGCGTTGTCAATAATAAGTGCATCATCATCGGCAACCTTTTTGGTAAGTGCTTCAAGGTCGTTTTTATCTACCTTGTATCTGTCAGCCAATACTTCAACAATTTGTTCAAGTTTAGCGAGCTTGCCTTTAAGCACTTCATTTCCCTTTAATCTTTTAGAAATAATTTCCTTAACTTTTGCTGTGTACAAGTCTTTATACTCGCCTTTGATAAGTGCATCAAACTCAGCTTTTTTGTCTGTCTTTTGTTTTTCGACAGTGTTGTTTTCGGGATTTGCGACTTTTTCTTTTTCGTCAAACAAATCGAGTTTAAAATTGTTTTTCATTTTTGTTTTTCTCCTTTTTTGATTTTCAAAAATTATTAAATCGGGTGTGCATACGCACTCCCCTGCCGGCGTCAAGCGGTCTTTCCCGCGGGTCAGGTGCGATGAGCTCTTGTCGCGACCTAATATCATTATAAATAATTGGTGGCACCTATTTCGCCAACTGAAATTGCAAAAAATGAAAATTTTTTAAAATTATTTAAAAATTGTTACCATTGTGTAAAAAAACTTCCATATTAATTGAATTTGATTTTGATTTCTGATATAATTATCAAGTTGATAAATATAAATAAATTATGGATGGTTATAATAAAATGAAATTTAAAAGGATAACGACAATAGCATTAATAATATGTATGATAACAACAACTGCACTTGCTTCGGTTTTGGGCAGCGAAACATATTCGGCACTAAAGGTGGAGGTTGCAAAGGGTACAACATATGTGAGCAATGTGTTTGTAAGCGACCAGAGCAGTGTGGGCAGGCAGAGCGAAAACTACTATATATATGAGCCAAATAGCGGCATTGTGCCCGTAATTGCCAATGACACATATATATATGGTAAAACAAAGGTTTCGCAAATGGCGCAAAAGCTGCAACAACAGGGTTTGTATCCCATAATGGTTATGAACAGCGATTATTTTTCGCTGCAAACGGGAGTGCAAATGGGCAATCAGGTGGTAGACGGTGTTGTTGTAACCAAAGACCCAAGCGGTCAGGATGCTGTGGGCATCAGGGAGGATGGTAGCGCATTTATTTCGTGGCTGCAGATTAACACAAAGCTCACTGCTAATGGCAAAACCTTTGCAATTGAAAATGTCAACAAGTACCCACAGCCATACTCTATATATCTGCTTACCGATGAGTTTGCCCCCACCACCAAAAGCCAAAAACCCTCGTACAATGTTGTAATAGGTGAGCTTTCGGGCAGTATGGCTTTAAACGCTGATGTAACGGGCGTAGTGGAAGAGGTAATTGAATCGGATGGCGAAATACCAATCCCAAAAGGCAAAATTGTTTTGTGCGTGGACAAGGAAATTGCTGATGAAAAAATGGAAAATATAAAGCTTCTTAATGTAGGCGATGAGGTAACCATAAATAATAGTGCCGAGGGAGATGCACGCTGGGGCGAGTGTAAATATATTCAGGGCTCAATAGGTGGCAGACTTATTAAAAACGGTCAAATTCAGGATGTTGACCAGGCGGCGGCACCGCGCAGTGCGGTGGGCATTACACAGGACGGCAAAATTATTTTTTACACAATAGACGGCAGACAAATAGGACACAGCTTTGGCATAAGGCTCAAAACCTTGTCAAAAAGGCTGCTTGAGCTTGGGTGTGTGGATGCAATCAATTTTGATGGAGGCGGCTCTACTGCAATAGTCGGCACCTACCCTGGTTATGACAACATCGAATTGCTCAACAAGCCGTCCGAAGGCACCGAGAGAGCAGTTGCCACTTTTATTGCACTTATGAACACCCGTGAGGCAACAGGTATTCCAAGCAAACTCCATCTGTCGCCCTACGGAGGCAATTATCTTTCGGGCACAACCCAAAAGTTCACTGTTTCCGCAACCGACCAAAATGACCACCCTGCAAAGCTTGACGGTGAGGTAACATATTCATCAGGCGGGAGCAGCTACACCTCTACCGACGGAACTGCAGTGCTTACAGGCAATGGCAATGTAACTGTTACTGCAACAAGCGGTGACCTTAAGGGCAGCACAACCGTAACAGTTTTTGCAACTCCCGACAACATAGGCTTTTATAACAAAAGCACAAACAAGGCAATAACCTCGCTCAATATTTCGGGCGGTCAGAGTGTGGCACTCGGTGCAAATGCAACAGTGGGCAGCAAAACTCTTGTTGCAGATGACAGCTGCTTTAGCTGGAGTGCCGATGAGGCAATCGGCACCATAACACAAGATGGTGTGTTTACTGCGTCACAGGTTTCATCAAGCGGCAGTATAACCGTTACGGCAGGCAACAAAACCAGTAAGCTGCCTGTTGTTGTAACAGGGGACAAATATGCTGCATATACAAATGCTGAGTTTGCAAGTGACAGCGATAATATATATGTAACACTCGTTTCCCAAAACGGCATAGATGTACAAAAAGAAAATATAAGCATAACAGTTGACGGCGAGCAGGCAGAGTTTGAGTACAAAGACAATTTGGTTACCGTAAGCCGAAGCGGCTCCAATATGGCAAAGGTAATAATAGCATACACCAACTCTATGAATATGCGCTCAATCCACACCTACACCGCAGAGGGTGCAGCTTTTGCCAATAATTTTGTTGATATGGCAGGTCACTGGAGCGAGAGCGTTGTTGCTTATATGAACAACAAAGGTGTTGTAAACGGCTTGCCAAACAGTGACACAACCTTTAGCTTTAACCCCGATAACAATATGACACGGTACGAATTTGCAGTAATGACCGCAAACTATATGGGTATTGAAGCAAGCGATTTTGAAAGCATACAGCTTGCCTTTGACGATGCCGCACAAATTCCCGACTGGGCTGCAAATCAAATTAAACTCCTTGTAAGCACAGGTATTATGAACGGCAAAACCAACCCCGACGGCACAGTTACATTTTCGGGTACCGACAACATTACAAGAGCAGAGGCGGTTGCAGTGCTCGGCAGAGTGTTTGGTGAATCTCTCGATACAAAGGAAATGAATTATTCGGACTTTGACTCGGTGCCAGGCTGGGCTGCAGACGGATTTGTAACAATGATAAGTATGGATGTTATGTCGGGCTATGATGACGGCACCTTAAAGCCCGACAAAAAAATAACAAGGGCAGAAGCAACAAAGCTTATGTATGGCATATATTAAAAGGTTGACAATATGTGGTAATTGGGTTATAATGTAGTCAGAAACTTTTGATAAATTTTAATGTAAAGGAGATATTAAAATGTTCAGATTAGACGGCAAAATTGCACTTGTAACAGGTGCATCCTACGGTATCGGTTTTGCTATTGCAAAAGGCCTTGCAAATGCGGGAGCAAAAATAGTATTTAACGATATTAATCAGGAGCTTGTTAACAAAGGCCTTGATGCATACAAAGCAGAGGGCATCGACGCTCACGGCTATGTTTGCGATGTTACAGACGAAGATGCAGTTAACAATATGGTTGCTCAAATAGAAAAAGAGGTTGGCGTTATTGATATCCTCGTTAACAACGCAGGTATTATTAAAAGAATTCCAATGCACGAAATGTCAGCCGATGATTTCCGCAAGGTTATTGATGTTGACCTTAACGCACCATTTATTGTGTCAAAAGCTGTTATCCCTGCAATGATTAAAAAAGGTCACGGCAAAATCATCAACATCTGCTCAATGATGTCAGAACTCGGACGTGAAACAGTTTCTGCATACGCTGCTGCAAAAGGCGGTCTCAAAATGCTTACAAAAAATATCTGCTCCGAATACGGTGAATACAACATTCAGTGTAACGGTATCGGCCCCGGATACATTACCACTCCTCAGACTGCTCCACTTCGTGAAAAACAGCCTGACGGTTCAAGACATCCGTTTGACTCATTTATATGTGCAAAAACTCCTGCAGGCAGATGGCTAGATCCTGAAGAGCTTGCAGGCCCTGCAGTTTTCCTTGCATCAGATGCATCAAATGCGGTTAACGGTCATATTCTTTATGTTGATGGCGGAATATTGGCTTATTTTGGCAAACAGCCTAAATAAAAAATAATCGGGTGTCGTTATGACACCCTTTATTTTTTTACTTTGCAAAAAGTCAAAAAATGCTTGACATTACCTTTTTGTTGTGATACAATATAGCGGTAACCGCGCAGAATTGGTTAAAAATTGCATATTTGTTGCAATACCATACTCAGGCGAGATTGGATGAGGGAGGTGCTTTTATAATGTACGCAGTAATTGAAACAGGCGGCAAGCAGTACAAAGTTGCTGAAGGCGATGTTCTTTTTATCGAAAAACTCGATGTAGAAGAAGGTGCTGCTGTTAAGTTTGACAAAGTTCTTGCTATCGGTGGTGAAAACACAGTTTTTGGTACACCTGTTGTTGAAGGTGCATCTGTAGACGCTAAATGCGTTGAAAACGGCAAGGCAAAAAAGATTATTGTTTTTAAATATAAACCTAAAAAAGGTTATAAAAAGAAACAGGGTCACAGACAGCCTTACACAAAGGTTGTAATTGAAAAAATCAACGCATAATTATGACTAGGGTTGATATTTTTCGAAACAAGCTTGGTAACATTACCAAGTTCGAGTGCAGCGGTCATTCGGAGTATGCACCTTGTGGCAGTGACATTGTGTGTGCATCTGTTACAAGCGTAGTATATGCTGCAATGAACGGGATTGAAAATGTACTCGGTATAAAGTTTGGCTATGAGCACAGTGATGGTTATATACTCTGTGTTATGCCCGACGACTTATCAAAAACAGAAACAAAACATATAAATATATTGCTGGAATCTATGCTGTTATTTCTTAAGGAATTGCAAAAGCAGTATCCGGACAATATATCAGTATCCGAATTGGAGGTGTAACTAATGTTCGCATTAAACATACAGCTTTTCGCTCATAAAAAAGGTATGGGCAGCACAAAGAACGGCCGTGACAGTGAGTCCAAGCGACTTGGCGTTAAAAAGGCAGACGGTTCTTATGTAGTTTCAGGTAACATCCTTGTAAGACAGCGCGGCACAAAAATTCATCCGGGTGTTAATGTAAAAAGAGGTAGCGACGATACACTTTTCGCAGTTGCCAACGGCAAAGTTAAGTTTGAAAGACTTGGCAAAGACAAAAAGCAGGTAAGTGTAATCGCACAGTAATTAAGCACAAAAGCCGAGTGTTAATACACTCGGCTTTTTAAATCTGATAATATCAAAATAAATTATTTTTTTAGTGCTTGCACTAATTAATGAAAGGACTAAACATATGCTTGCAGATACAGCTACCATTACTATACAAGCGGGCAACGGCGGCAACGGGCTTGTGTCATTTCACCGTGAAAAATATGTTGCAGCAGGCGGTCCCGACGGCGGCGACGGCGGCAGAGGAGGCAGTGTAATATTTGTTGCGGACTCTAAGCTCTCTACCCTTGCCGATTTTCGCTACAAAAAGCACTACAAGGCACAAAACGGTGAGGATGGGCGCAGTGCACGATCAAGCGGCAAAAACGGCGCCGACCTTGTTGTAAAAGTGCCTGTTGGCACAGTTATAAAAGATATTGAACGCAACCGAATAATTGCCGATATGAAAACCGAAGGGCAGGAGTTTGTGGCTGCAAAAGGCGGCAGCGGCGGCTGGGGCAACTCGCATTTTGCAACTGCAACAAGGCAAATTCCCCGTTTTGCAAAAAGCGGCACCGAAGGCGAAGCAAGGCAAATCAGCCTTGAACTTAAGTTGCTTGCCGATGTAGGCCTTGTGGGCTTTCCAAATGTAGGCAAATCCACATTGCTTTCGGTTGTAAGTGATGCAAAACCCAAAATTGCAAACTACCACTTTACCACTTTGGAGCCAAATCTTGGTGTTGTAGACCTTGGAGTTGAGGGCAGCTTTGTTATTGCGGATATCCCGGGGCTTATAGAGGGCGCAAGCGCAGGCATTGGCCTTGGTCACGAATTTTTGCGCCATGTTGAGCGTACCCGCCTTTTACTTCATGTGGTGGATGCATCGGGCATTGAGGGGCGCAATCCAATAGATGATTTTGACCTTATCAATAACGAAATCACCACATACAATCCCCTTCTTGCTCAAAAACCTCAGATTGTTGTTGCAAACAAAAAGGATGTTGTGTATGATGACACTATTTACGAGGGATTTTGCAGCGAAATGGAATCGAGAGGCTACAAGGTGTTTCGTATTTCGGCTGCAACACAGCTTGGAACTAACGAGCTTATGCTTTATGTATCGTCAATTCTTGATACAATTCCTGCCCCTGTCCTTGTGGCTGAAGAGGATGAACAAATCACCGTTATTGCATTTGAGGATGAACAAGATTATACAATCACTCGTGACGATGACGGTGCATTTGTAGTTGAGGGCAGCTGGATTAAAAAGCTCATAGGTTCTACCAATTTTGACGATGCCGAATCGCTCACATACTTTCAAAATGCACTTCGCCGTAAGGGCGTAATTAAAGACCTTGTAAAAAAGGGATGTTGTGAGGGCGACTCAGTTAAGATGTATGATATAGAATTTGATTTTGTTGATTAGCTGCCCTTAAAACTAAATAATTACAAATTGCCAAACATTGATTTTTGGGCGCAATAAATAGTAGCTGCCCGTTGAAAATTTTATTAAAATATAAAATAAGCAAAGTGATTTGGTTATATTAAACAAAAAACAATTCAGTTTGGTTTTTTTTGTTTAATGGGATTGACTTAAAAAAATAGTTGTGATATACTTAGTATATATTATAGAAAAAGGTGGATTAAAATGAAAAAAGTATTAAGTTTATTAATTACACTTTCTATTGTTGCAACAATGCTTGTTGTGCCAAGTGTATCTGTAAGTGCATCCGGCTTAGCATCATTTACAGCCGCAATTGAAAGCGAAGGAACATTGGTTTTTGAAGAGGATTATAACTACGGCAGTACATATCTCACATCAGAT
>JAZQEG010000004.1:0-3986 GCA_045538875.1 Clostridia bacterium
TCAAAACTATGATGTAGCAATGAGAGAAGTTGCTAAGGAGATTAATGTTCCTGTACTTGATTTGCATGCAAAAACATATACATGGCTTGCAGAACTTGGTCTGGAGGGTAGTTTAAAATATTACCTGGCGCTCCATTATGAGGGTGAAGGCAGTGCTGATGAAAAAGGTGATAATACTCACCTTACCTACGATGGTGCTGTAGAGATTGCCAACTTTGCTATAGATGAAATGAAGAGAATTGGTCTTCCTATAGCAGAGCAATTTGGTCAGGTACCCCAAAGAGTTGTAGAATAAGTCATGTTAACATAGGTTGTAGTAATACAATGTGATAACAAATCTTATTAAAAATTAATAAAACGGCATTACAGCTAATTTAAGCTGTAATGCCGTTTTTTGTTGTTTTGTATAAATAATTTTAGTCAAATTCAACCAAAAAAGTGTAAAGATTAATTAAATTTTTTTGTATTTTCTTTTGCGCGTGCTAACACAAAGTGCTAAATAAAAAAATTACAATTTGTTAAGCTTTTTGAACGCAGTTTGCGGATTGCAGCATTTAGACTAAAAAACCATCTTATGTATTGGAGCTCTAATGGCTATTTTTACACCCCAAACTTTCCAAAAATAACATCTAAAAACCAAAAATAACATTTTAAATTCCATTACAATGTTTTACACTATATATAATAGAATATTTAAAATGGGGGGAAGAGTAATGAAAAAATTTATTTCGGCTTTGCTTGTAATATGTATGCTTTTTAGTAGGGCATTTACAGCAAATGCGAGCGGTGTGGTAACACCTTCAATTATGGAAGATGGTGTATATGCAGAGAAAATGTTAAGCTATACATTTGAAAGCAACAGCGTAGGTGACCCTATATCTCAAATCAAGTGTGCTTACGACCGTAATGACTCAACTGGCACTGACTTGACTAAAGGTTATAAATTTGAAAGGAATAACAGAACTACTGGCGATGCACCTTTGTTTGAAAACGATGCATACAGCACAATGGCTATTGCGCAAGACCCTGTAAATGCACAAAACAAGGTGCTTGATATCAATTCTCTGTCGGTAGATGCAGGTGCATCTGCGCACAAGCTTGTAGAGCTTAACACCAATTTAGCTGTAAGCTCATATAATGTTGCCGATATGGATTTGTATCTCACAGGTAACGACAGATATATTTTTAAAATTGCAGATCGTTATAACACATGGGTAAATGTAGAAATTGCTGTTGGCAACGCAGCTGGCGGCGCAGGATTTTATGCAAACGGTACAAAAGTAGGCTCGGTAGTTGCTACAGATAAATGGTTTAATTTTAAGGTTATTTTGTATCGTGCTAGAGCTAATTACCCAACTGAAACAGGCGCTTACTATGACATATATGCCGACAATGTTAAAATAAATGATACTCCAATCAGGGTAGAACCTGTTAATGCAGATCATAAAATTGCAGAAGATTACATGTATAAATATTATTTTGGCGTAAACAAGGCTTATGGAAGCGGCGGACATATGTATGTAGACAATATGACATTTGTTCGAATAAACGACACCCGTGCGGTAAGTTATACACAGTCTGTAATGACTATGCCTTCGGAAATTTGCGGCGGTGACGCCCTTCCTGTTGAGAGTGACATTTTTAAAGATTTTAAAATAACCTGGACTTGCGACGATGCAGAGGTAACTGTTGATTCTTCAGGTGTTATAACAGTCCCTGAGAGTAAAGATAATAAAACAGTAACTCTTACTGCTAATTTCAGATCTCCTGCCGGTAATAAAGGAACAAAAGCTTTCACAGTTAAGTTAATTGCACCAACCACTGACAAGCTTGCAGACATTATGAGTTCGCTTACAGGCTATGTGCTTTCGGGCCAAAAATATGTAACAACAAACTTTACTGCAAATATTCCATATATTGCTGATGGTGATACAGTAACCATTACATCTTCGGAACAAAGCGTTATTTCGTTTGACGGATTAAATGCTACAGTTAATCCTCATGCTACAGAGGATAAAATTGTTGATGTAACTGTAGATGTTAAACTTTCTTCAGGTGAGCAAGATTCAAAGGTTATAAAGCTTTATGTTTTGTCTGACAGCGCAGCTATTGACTACGAAGGATTAAATTATACTGACAAAAAAGGCACTAATATTAATGGTGTTGGAGCGTGGGCTGTTAGTAACAATGCTGAGGCTGGTCCTACCTACACTCTCAAATCATCTCCCGATGACAGTACCGATATGATGCTTGATATTGAAGGTGCAACTGCTGTATCCGGCAAACCAAAGCGTGCTACATATACTAAAGCTTTAGAGGTTCCGTCTTCATCTATAATTCAGATGAATATGAAGTTCCCTGATGAAGAAAAAAACAGATACCTCTTGTATATTAGTGGTACATACCAAAAACCCGACGGCAGCACATATAAAAGCTCGCTTGCACAGCTATTTATTTATCGCCGTGCAAATAATGGATATGCTAATACTATCGAAAGCATTGGTTATACTCAAGATGGTTCAACTGCCCGCAAAAACTTGTTAAACGCTGATATGGCAACCCTGCCTACAAACCAATGGTTTAACTTTAAAATTGATGCAGATAATGTTAACCGAACCTTTGATTTGTATATAGATAATGTTTTGCAGAGTGCGGATGTTCCATATTATCTCGATGTTGCAGACAATAAAGTAGATGACCCAACAGGCTACAAGCTTATTTCCATTACCGAAGTATTAGTAGGTGTTGAAGGTAATTCGGGTCACTTATATGTGGATGATTTGATTGTCAGAGCAGATTCGCAGATGGCAGCTCAATATGAGCTTGACAGATTGACTGCTCCTTCAACCTTTGTATATGATATAGAGCTTCCAACAACAGGCTTGTTTATGGGCACCGAAATTTCGTGGAGTTCATCACAGCCAGATGTTCTTTCAAACAAGGGTGTTGTAAACAGACAACTTGGCTTTGGCCACACAGATGTTACTCTTACAGCAACTATCCGTGCAAAAGGTAAGGATTATACCAAACAATTTGATGTAAATGTTGTTAAATCACCTTACTACACAATAGACAATATTGAATTTAAAACATCAGGCGAACAAGTTTCGTATGTACCTGTAGCAGGAGGCAGAGTAACTAAATTGAGTGTAACAAAATATACTCAGTCAACAACCGACAACGCAATTGCAATAGTTGCTGTGTACAATAAACTTGGCAATTTGATGCTTGTATCACAGCCTCAAACAGTTTCTGGTTCGGGAGATATAACGCTGAATATTTCTCTTCCAAATGAAGAGGGCATGTATGCAAAAGCATTTGTATGGAATAGTGAAACACTCGAACCTCTTTCGTACAATTACACCACAGCTATTGACGGCTTAACCACAATATATACAATTGGTGACTCAACTTTGCAAACTTATGACACCATTGAAAAAAGACAAGAGGATAATATGATAACAGGTTGGGCACAGCTGCTTGAGCTTGGTATCGAAGGCACAAATGTACAGGTGTCTAACTATGCAGTATCAGGTACAAGTACAAGGTCCTTCTACAACTTAGGTTATATTCACCCAGTATATGACGCAATCAAACCTGGTGATTATCTTGTAATTCAGTTTGGACACAATGATGTAAAGTCTGAGGATGTCAATAAAGGCTGGGAGGTATATGCTCCTCTTGAACAAGAGCACAGGTCAAGTGCCACAAAGGAAACTCCTGATATATACAAACATTACAAAACATACGAACAGTGGCTCAGAGAATATGCTCAAGGTGCTCGTATGAAGGGTGCAAATGTTGTATTTGTTACACCTATCTACCGCAGATCATTTGCAAATGACGGCACACCAAAAGATACACATCAAAACTATGATGTAGCAATGAGAGAAGTTGCTAAGGAGATTAATGTTCCTGTACTTGATTTGCATGCAAAAACATATACATGGCTTGCAGAACTTGGTCTGGAGGGTAGTTTAAAATAT
>JAZQEG010000005.1:0-34043 GCA_045538875.1 Clostridia bacterium
CAAGTCTAAAAGAATATCTGCAAATTCTTCCTTAAAATGTGCATCCATTCCTTTTGTAGGTTCATCAAGGAGCAGAATTTGCGGCTCCATAAGGAGTATTTTTGCAAGTGCCGCACGCTCTTGTTCACCGCCTGATAAATCGTAAGGATGGCTATCCAAAAGATTTTCAATTCTGCAAAGAACAGAGATGCTTTGTACCTTTTGTTCTTTTTCAGCCTTGGTGAGTTTCTTATCAGAAAGTATTTCCATTAAATCAAGATATACCGTTTTCTTTACAAACACACTCTGCGGATTTTGCGGAAGAGCACCCAAAAGTCCGTCATACAAATTTTTGATTTTGGAAATACTCTGTCCTTTAATCTTTACATCACCTCTGTATGGTGTATTTAGGCCTGATATGAGCGAAAGTGCCGTTGTTTTTCCGCTGCCGTTGCCGCCCATGAGGCAAAACAATTCGCCTTTATTTACACTTAAATTAAGGCCCTTAATTACATCGGGTAATTGCTTTTCGTACCTGAACCAAGCATCTTTGATTTCAATTACTGTATCGGTATTGCTTTGTACATTGTCTTTCGGAATAACCTCGGTATTCAATATGTTTTGGTTTGAATATTTTTCTAGCCACAATCTGCCATCTCTAACTGTTAAAGGGCAGGGCAGGGAGCTTTCAACACTTGCGTGTACTATTATAGGAGTGGGCAGTGCCTTATGCATATCGTGATTTTTTAGTATGCTGCCCACTTTTTGCGGCACTTCATTTGCAATAATTTTGCCGTCATCCATAACTATTACTCTGTCTGCCATCGGTAAAATATCTTCCAATCGATGTTCGGTGAGGATAATGGTTGTTCCAAGCTCGCGGTTTATTTTTTCAAGAGTTTTAAAAAATTCACCTGCAGCAATTGGGTCAAGCTGACTTGTGGGCTCGTCAAGAATTAATACAGATGGTTGCATAACCATTACTGATGCGAGGTTTAAAAGTTGCTTTTGTCCGCCCGAAAGCTCTGTTACTTTGTTGTAAAACCAAGTCTGTATACCAAAGAATGATGCCATTTCAGAAACTCTTGTCCTGATTTCGTTTTGTTTGTATCCAAGGCTTTCAAGCCCAAATGCAAGCTCGTGCCATACCTTGTCGCATGCAATCTGATTATCGGGATTCTGCATTACAAAGCCAATGCCTGATGCTTGCTGCCTGGCATCGCAGTCATCAAGAGGTTTGCCGTTAAAGAGAATATTTCCGCTTATCTCTCCGAAAGGGGACAATGATGATTTTAATAGTCTTAAAAGCGTAGTTTTTCCGCATCCCGACCTGCCGCAAAGCAAAACAAACTCACCTTGACCTACCGTAAAGTTTATATTATCAAGTGCCTTACCCGTTCTGTTCGGATATGTAAAACTTAAATTTTCGATTTTAAAGCTTTCCATTTTTTCACCTCCCACAGTTCAATTATTATAGGGCACATACAAAGCAGTAAATATGCCACAAATATGCTTATACCAAATACAGAAACTTGTGCTGTTTTCATAGATGGGAAGAATCTGAAATACACTGCGCCCGTTAAATTTCCAACAAATGTGTATATACCTAAAAGCAAAATACAAACAAGTGCTTTTTTATCACGCTTATCAAATGTAAATACCCCAAATGCAGTCCGCCCAGGTAGGCCATAGCCACGCGATTTCATACTGTCTGCGGTTTCTATGGCATTTTCCAGTGACCAGGTTGTCATAATTGACAATATATTAAGTCCATTTTTTGCACGCTGTAACATACTTCCGTTGCTCAAATTCCGCCCCATACACTTTTGGGCATTTGCCACAACTTTAAGTTGCGATGCAAATTTTGGTACAAAGCGGAGTGTCATAGATATTATAAGCGACACCCCTGGAATGATTTTGCCAAACAAATAAATAAATTTATCGCTCGTCATAACCTCGTTGTAGCAAAAAAAATGCAAAACGACACTTATAATCATTGTAGCTGCACAAAGTCCGTAAATAATTGATTCAAGTGTAAGCGGATTTCCGCCTGGCAAATAATTTATAATGGTAGCACCCTGGTGGTTAAAGGCAGGGTTTATAAGTGCCGTCATCAGCAGCATTGGCAGCATATATATTAAGTTTGTTTTGATTGCTTTTTTGCCTTTTAGCATTACAGAATATATAAATCCGCTTGCAAGTGATATACCAAGGCACGCAGGATGCATAAAAAAGCATGAAAACCCAATTACAAATACAAAGTATGTTAAATTTACAATAGGATGATATGTTTTAAATTCGCTCATATTAAAATTCAAATCCTTACAAAAAATAAAATTAAAAAAACTGCGGTAATTTTAAAAATTACCACAGCTGAGTTTTTCTGTGATTAATCACAATTTGTTTGCTAAAGCAATAAGCCCTTGCTTTATAGCCACAAGCGCAAACAAAAATGCTACCCCTATGCTTTTAGAGCACTTACGGAATAACATCAAAGCAGGTCTTGTGACTCGCACCATATATACTAAAAAGTACGCATTTTTGTATCCTGCCTTCGCAGTTTCCCACTGACTAGCTTTCGCTAACGGATACAAAAACATTTGATGCACACACCGACAGTTATCGTTGAGGATTCGCACCTCATTCCCTTTGCACCGATTATGCCTTGCTTGCGAGCCTTTGCAGCATAACCGACACTCTGTGTGAATGTATTAAATTTTACCAAACCATTATACCATACATTAGTAAAAAAATCAACGCATCAAATACTTGATGTAAATTGTGTTGCAGTAGGCAAAATTTGTACCTGGCAGGCCTTAAAAATAACTTACTTTAATTTTTTGCCCATCATTTTGAGGCGCTTTGAAAGCTCCTTGACCAAATTTGCTTTAATGCAAAAATTTATAGGCAAATCAGGATTTTGATGTGCTGGCTTAATTGCACGGCCAACATATTACTCACTTTCGGTTAGCCGTCGGAGAGCTATCCGAACCCGCCTGAAAGTCAGTATTTTCGGTGCTTTTTGGATTGTCGTCCTTGAAAGGCACGAGCCTTCCTTCGTCCTCCGCACCAAAAACCCCTCAAAAATACAAGTCTTCAGGTCAAAGAATTTAAATATAATAAAAATTGTTGTAAACAAGGCAAAAGCACAGCGAATACTTGATGTATTTGCGAGCATTTTAACGCAGTTTACAGGAATTTTTATATATTTAAATCGGAGTTCGGATAATACTTCAATGGCTAAGTGTTGCTTTATAGCGAATTTATAAAGGGTATTGCCACAAGCACTACGCCAAACACAAGTCCTATATATGCACCTATTCTGCTTGTTATGTAATACCAATCGGATGGCCTTGCATCATCAATGTTTGCAATTGCGCTTATATGCTCAATTTTAAAAAGAGTATCTGTGTGAAATATGGAAAAATAGTATAAAGCGCATAGCACAAGAGCAACAACATAAAATACTGCAATATCTGCACCATAGTCGGAGTTTATCAGTGTAAAAATAAGCATTACCGTGCATATTACAAGGTACACAGGTATCAGTGCAAGATGAAATATTTTTGTTCTTTTTTCCTTTTGTTCCTGTTTTTCAAAAAAGGCATCTAAATCTTTGCTTCCCTCATCTGAAGTGCCGAGTGGCGAGTAGCACTTTTCGCATATGCTGTTGCTGTCGGGGTTTTCAAAAAAACATTTTTTGCATCTTTTCATTGAAATCAGCTCCTTTTATTGTTGTTAAAATCAGTATATATTACAATCGACAAAATATCAATAGCTGTAATTTTATTGAAATATTAAAGTAACGCTATAAGTATCGACAATGTAACAAAATTATGGTAAGATAAATTTTACAAAGGAATAATTCAATGTCAAAATCTGTACAAACGCCGTCTGCGGATGATAGCCATGGATTAATATTTGTTACATATGATCATTATAAAACATTTGCTGAAATAAGATAAAGGAGTTGATTGTATGGAAAAAATAACACTTGATTTTAGTAATTGCAAATACATATCAGAATTATATGGTGAAATCAAAGCAAAATTTGATTTGCCGAAAGAATACGGAGAAAACCTCGATGCACTTTGGGATAGTCTTGATTGCTATACTTCGGAACCGTTAAAAGTATGTGTTTACGGAATTGGAAAAATGTCGGACGATATGAAAGACTATATGAAAGGCATTGTGTCTGTGTTTGACGATGTTCACAAACAAAGTCCAAATATAATTTTTGTATATAGCAAAGATTAATAATTTACATTTTTTTCAAAAAACACTTGCAATTACTCAATTTATGTGGTATACTATGCAATGTTAGAATAAGTTTTTACGAAAGAGTGGGTTGCAAAACCCACTCTTTCGATGTTATCGGGGAGGTAATTATGGCAAAACAAAAGCTTACAGACAAAATCTACGAGATGGCTTTGCCTATTGCTAATGAGCATGGGCTTGACATTTACGAGGTGGAGTACAAAAAAGAGGGCTCTGATTATGTGCTCAGAGTAATTCTTGACACAAAGCAGGACGGCGAAAACGAATATGTTTCAATTAATGACTGCGAAGAAATAAGCAGAGCGTTAAGCGATTTGCTCGATGGCGACGACCCAATTAAAGAGCCGTATATGCTTGAAGTTACAAGCCCCGGACTTGACAGACCACTCAAAAAGCAAGAGGATTTTGTCCGCTTTAAGGGCAGTCAGGTGGACATTGGTCTTTACAAAGCAGTAAACGGTAGCAAGGTTGTAACAGGCGAGCTTGTAGGCAAGGCAGACGGCGTTATTACAATCAAGCTCCAAAACGGCAGCCAATATGCTGCAAAAGAGGATGAGGTATCATCTGTAAAATTAACGGTAATATTTTAATTTAGTCACACTATACGAAAGGAATGATTAAAAAAATGGCTAATGAATTTATAACAGCGATTTGTGAAATCGAAAAAGAAAAAAACATCAACAGAGATATTTTGTTTGATGCAATTGACGCAGCACTTGTATCGGCATACAAAAGAAATTATAACACAAGCAACAACAATGTGCTTGTAAACATCGACCGCAAAACAGGTGAGGTAAGAGTATTTATTCAAAAAGAGGTTGTTGAAACCGTTGAGGATGCTCTTGCACAAATAAGCCTTGACGAAGCTAAAAAAATCAGCGGCACATATGAGCTTGGCGACACAGTAAATATTGAAGATACCCCTATGGCATTTGGCCGAATTGCAGCTCAAACAGCAAAGCAGGTTGTAACACAGCGAATTAAGGAAGCTGAGCGTACACTCATTTATGACGAATTTTCTGCAAAAGAGCACAAAATTGTGTCAGGTACAATTCAGCGAATTGAAAAGAAAAATGTATACCTCGACATCGGCAGAACAGAGGCATATCTTTCACATAACGAGCAGGTACCCGGTGAAAGCTACGAGTTCCACAAACGCATGAAGGTTTATGTAACCGAAGTACGCAAAACCACAAAGGGTACAATAGTAAATGTATCGCGTACACGCCCTGCATTTGTAGGCTGCCTCTTTGAGGAGGAAATCCCCGAAATTAAAGACGGCATTGTAGAAATCAAGGGCATTTCGAGAGAAGCAGGCTCAAGAACAAAAATTGCAGTTATGTCCAAAGACGAAACAATAGACCCAATAGGTGCTTGTATTGGTACAAGGGGCACAAGGGTACAGGTTATTGTTGATGAGCTTGGCGGCGAAAAAAACGACATTGTAAAATACAGTGACGACCCTAAAGAATTTATTAAAGCGAGCCTTAACCCTGCAGAGGTTGTAAGCCTTGATGTAGATGTTGAAAATAAGGAAGCACATGTTGTAGTGCCTTTCCATCAGCTTTCGCTTGCAATAGGTAAAGAGGGTCAAAATGCCCGCCTTGCAGCAAGACTTACAGGCTACAAAATTGATATAAAGAGTGACCAGTAATAATGACTCCCATAAGAATGTGCAGCGGTTGTATGCAGCGCAAACCCAAAAATGAGCTGCTTCGTATTGTGCGCCTTCCCTCAGGCCAAATTGTGATTGATGAAAGTCAAAAAAAAGACGGCAGGGGAGTGTACATTTGCAAAAAACAAAAATGCCTTGAAATTGCAAACCGCAAAAAAAGCATAAAACGAAACTTAAAGGCAGATACAGACCAAAGTTTTATACAGTATGTAAAAGAGTATATAACTGCATTGGAGTGATTAATATAAATAAGATATACGGAATGCTCGGTTTAGCAAAGCGTGCGGGCAAGGTAATAAGCGGCGAATCAGGCTGTAAGGATTCTATAAGGTTTGGTTCAAGCTATTTGGTAATAATAGCACAGGATACAGGTGCCAACACCCAAAAAAACATTATCGACAGCTGCATATACTACAATGTTCCATATTATCAGATTGGAACAATGCAGGGTAACGGCAATGCCGTGGGCAACAGCTTTAACGCTGTACTATCTGTCACAGACGAAGGCTTTGCAAAACAAATTGAAAAGCATATTTTAGCAAAAATTAATGGAGGTGAATGATTATGCCTAATCCAAAAGTTAGTGAAATAGCAAAATCAATTAATATAACAAGCAAATCGGTAGTAGAATTGCTTAAGGAATTTGGTATAATTATAAAAAATAATAATACTGTACTTGAGTATGACGCACTCGATATTGTGCTTACAACATACCTTAACAAATATGATGACGGCGGTTCAATTATCGACTATTTTGAAAAGCTTCACGAAAATGATACTCCGCCCGAGCCAGTTGAAATTGCTCCCAAAAAGCAAGAGGCTCAAAAGCCACTTAAAGCCGAACCTCAGGTTGCCGAGGTTGAGGAAGAAATGGATTACGAAATTAAAAAGCAGGACAACAAAAAAATTGTTGACACCCGCCAAAACAATGTTGACATCGACAAAATAGAAGACAACACCAAGGCAGAGCAACTTGTTGACCTTGACATACAGGAAAAGAGCCAGAAAAAGCAAAAAATTAAAAAGGGTAATCAGTCAACTAAAAAACAAGAAAAAAATATTGATAAAAATAACGAAAAGAATAAACCTAAAAAAGAGGAAGCTAAGCCAAAAGAGAAAAAAGAAGTGGAAATTCCTGAACAAATCGGCGTGGGCGATTTTGCAGCAAGCCTTGGAGTATCGGCAACAGTTGTTGTCAAAAAACTGTTTGAGCTTGGTATTATGGCATCTGTAAGCCAGGTTATCGACTTTGACACAGCATCGCTTGTAGGTGATGACCTTGGTTTTGTTATCAAACAGCAAATTATTGTTACCGATGAGGATATACTTCTTGAAGAGGAGGAAGACACACCCGAAAGCCTCAAGCCGCGTTCACCTGTTGTTGTTGTTATGGGGCATGTTGACCATGGTAAAACCTCTCTCCTTGACGCAATAAGAGAAACAAATGTTATTGCCAAAGAAGCAGGCGGTATTACTCAGCATATCGGCGCATACAGGGTGCGCATCAATGACCGCAAAATCACATTTCTTGATACACCCGGACACGAAGCATTTACAGCAATGCGTATGCGCGGTGCACAGGTTACCGATGTTGCTATCCTTGTAGTTGCTGCCGACGACGGTGTAATGCCTCAAACAGTCGAAGCTATCAACCACGCAAAGGCTGCAGGTGTTACAATTATTGTTGCAATTAACAAAATTGACCGTGAGGGTGCAAACCCCGACAGAATCAAGCAGGAGCTTACCGAATACGGACTTGTTTGTGAAGAGTGGGGCGGCGATACAATTTGCGTGCCTATTTCGGCAAAATACCGTCAAAATATTGATGAGCTGCTCGAAATGGTACTGCTTGTTGCAGATATGAAAGAGCTTAAGGCTAACCCCGACAAAAGAGCAAGAGGCACAGTTATTGAGGCACGCCTTGACAAAGGCAGAGGCCCTGTTGCAACTGTGCTTGTACAAAATGGTACACTCAAGGTTGGCGATGTAATTATTGCGGGCACTGCAGTAGGCCATGTAAGAGCTATGATGGACGACAGAGGCAACAACATCAAAAAAGCAGGTCCTTCGGTTCCTGTTGAAATTTTGGGTCTTGGCGATGTGCCTGACGGCGGCGACGAATTTTTTGCAGTAAAAGACGAAAGAAGAGCCCGCCTTGTTGCACAGCAGCGTAAGCAAAAAATTAAGGAAGAGTCAATAAAAGCAAACAATGTTGTAAGCCTCGATGATTTGTTTAATCAAATTAATGCTGGCGAGGTTAAAGATCTCAACATCATTGTAAAAGCTGATGTTATGGGCTCTGTTGAAGCTGTTAAGCAGTCGCTCTCAAAGTTGTCTAACGAAGAAGTTCGTGTTAACTGCATCCACGGCGGTGTAGGCGGTGTTACCGAATCAGATGTTATGCTTGCTACTGCATCAAATGCAATTATTGTAGGCTTTAATGTACGACCTCAGCCATCCGCTATGGAATCTGCAAAACGCAACAATGTAGACATACGCCTTTACAGAGTTATTTATCAGGCTATCGAGGAAATCGAAGCTGCTATGAAGGGTATGCTTGCACCTACATTTGTAGAAAATGTACTTGGTCACGCAGAGGTACGCAACACCTTTAAGGTTAGCGGAGTGGGCACAATTGCAGGCTGCTACGTTACCGACGGTAAGGTGTCCCGTAATTCGCAGGTTCGTATTGTCCGTGACAGCATTGTTATTCATGAGGGCGTGCTTTCATCACTCAAGCGTTTTAAGGATGATGCAAAAGAGGTTGCATCGGGCTATGAGTGCGGTGTTGGCATCGAAAACTTTAATGACATTAAAGAGGGCGACGTGATTGAATCCTTTGTAATGGAAGAAGTTAAAAAGTGATAAAATTTAAAACTGACGAAGGGAGAATGTTGTTTTGGCATTTAACAGAACTCAGAGAATAAACGGCGAAATGCAGCGTGAGCTTGCTTCAATTTTCCGCACAATAAAAGACCCTGGAATGAGCGAATTTGTAAGTGTTGTATCCGTTAATGTTACAAAAGACCTTAAGTATGCAAAGGTATATGTAAGCGTAATGGGTAACGATGAGCAAAAGCAGCAAACACTTGCGGCACTCAAACGTGCTACAGGCTATATAAAAAAAGAAATTGCCCTGCGGCTAAATTTGCGCATTGTTCCGCAGCCTACCTTTGTACTGGATAATTCTATCGACTATGGTATGCATATAAATGATTTGATTAATAAATTAAACGGTGGTAACAATGAATAACCTGACCGAAATAGCAGCAATCCTGCTAAAAAAAGATAATTTTATAATAATACCCCACAAAAATCCCGATGGTGATTGCCTCGGGAGCAGTGTGGCACTCCTTTTGGGCCTCAGAGATATAGGCAAAACCGCCTATATCTCTTTGCCAAATAATTTTGGCGAGAGGCTCTCGTTTTTGTGGGACAAAAGCTACAATACCCCCGAGGGCTTTGCTTGCGATGCGTGTATTGCGGTTGATGTTGCATCTGGCTATATGATGGCTCAGCTTAAAGAGCAAATTTTTGACAAAGCCCCGCTCACTGTGTGCCTTGACCATCATGGTACAAACAGCGGTATTGCAGATGTTAATTTTATAGATGCATCGGCTGCTGCTGCGGGCGAGGTGGTATTTAGGTTGCTTGGCGAGCTTAAGTGCAACATAAGCATACAAATTGCATCGGCACTATATGCGGCAATAGCATCCGATACAGGCAGCTTTCGCTATTCAAACACAACCTCCAATACACTCAAAATTGCTGCGGAGCTTGTGGATTTGGGCATTGACAGCGCAAAAATTATGCGTATTCTGTTTGAAACAAAATCAATAGAGCAAACCAAAATTATGTCCGATATTATAGACAATATGGAGTTTTACTTTGACAACAAGGTGTGCATAACATATTGCAATGAGCAGATGCTTAATAAATACAATTTGTCATTTGATGATGTAGACGAATATTCAACGCTGCCCCGTACAATAAATGGTGTTGAAGTGGGTATATTTTTAAAATGCTACAGCAATGACGAAACAAAGGCAAGCCTGCGCTCCAACCAATATGCAGATGTATCGAAGCTGGCAGCAAGCCTTGGCGGAGGCGGCCACATAAGAGCTGCAGGAGTTACAATAAAAAGTGATTTGCAAACTGCAAAGCAAATTTTGCTTGGCAAATTAGAGGAATTGTTTTGATATGAAAAATATTAACGGACTTATAATAATAGACAAGCCCCGTGGCTTTACATCTCACGATGTGGTAAGCAAGGTCCGCGGTATTTTGTCATACCGCAAGGTAGGACACACCGGTACTCTTGACCCTGAGGCAACCGGAGTGCTCCCGGTTTGTATAGGCAAAGGCACAAAGGTAAGCGATATGCTTGTCAACTCTGACAAAGAGTATATTGCCGAGGTTAAACTCGGCATTGTTACCGACACTCAGGATATATTTGGCAACATTGTCAAAACGGGCGACTGTACAAGTGTAACACTTGATGACATAAACGCAGCGATATCGCATTTTACGGGTGATATAAGCCAGATACCGCCTATGTATTCTGCAATAAAAATTAACGGTCAAAAAATGTACGACCTTGCCCGCAAGGGTATAGAGGTAGAGCGCAAGCCGCGCAATATTACTGTGTATTCAATTGAGCTTTTGAGTTTTAAAAATGATGTTTTTAAAGTAAAAGTCAAATGCTCAAAGGGTACATACATACGCACCTTGTGCCACGATATAGGCGAAAATTTAGGGTGCGGAGCTTGTATGCTTTCGTTAAGGCGTACTCAGTCATCGGTTTTTTTTGAAAAAGACGCAATTACTCTGGAAAAACTTATGCACTGTGTTCAAAACAATGATTTGCATAGTGTGCTTGTACCTGTTGACAAGGTTTTTGAGCATCTTATGCCAATGTGCGTAAATGACGAAATTAAACACAGGCTCAAAAACGGCGCACCTTCAACTGTATCAAAAGAGCTTGGCACATACAGGGTTTACGACAAAAACAATGAGTTTATTGCAGTAGGCAAGGTAACGGTTATAAACGGACGAAACAAACTTTCTGTAGTAAAATATTTTGGTGAGTAAAGGTAAATTTAAAATGCAGACAAATGTTTTAAATACAGTTAAAAATACAAAAACAGTTGTGGCACTTGGTAAGTTTGACGGCTTGCACATTGCCCATCGCGCCCTTATAAAAAAATGCGTCGAAATTGCACAAAACAAAAGCTTTGACTCGTGCATGTACATCATTACAGGGGCAGAGCGCACACTGTGCAGCAATGAATATATGAACAGGATTGTCAAAAAAATGGGCGTGTCAAAAATATGCGAGGATGTTATGACACATGAGTATATGTCAATGACTCCCAAACAGTTTGTAAGCGAAATTTTGTTTAAAACTCTTAACTGCGCTCATGTTGTGGTAGGTTACAACTATCGCTTTGCAAAAAACAGATGCGGTGATGTAAATACTCTTAAGCAGGAGTGTGCAAAATTTGGAATATGCGTAACGGTTGTAAAATGCGTGTATATTGATGCTCAGGGCAAAAAGGTTGAGGTGAGCAGCACCAATATAAAAAAATATTTAAACAGCGGCAATACACATCTTGCATGCAAAATGCTTGGCAGACCGTACAATATATCGGGCACTGTGGAGCAGGGCAAAAGGCTGGGAGCCAAAATAGGATTTCCTACTGTAAACATATATCCAGGTGACAAAAGCAGCATACCGCTTAAATTTGGCGTGTACGCAACCAAAACTACTGTTGGCGCATTTACTTACAAATCGGCTACCAATGTGGGTGTAAACCCAACACTTGACAACTACAGCAATGTAGTGGTAGAAACACATATTTTTGATTTTGACGACAATATATATGGCAAAGATATTACTGTTGAATTTGTTGATTATATACGCCCCGAGACAAAATTTGACGATGTACAAACGCTAAAAAATCAATTAAACAAGGACATACAAAAAGCAAAAAAGATATTTGAACTCCAATAAGTTTGAATATCTTTTCTTGACTTTAAGCACATATTTTATTATAATATATTGTAAGTATTTTATGTAGACAGGCGGTGAGCAATTGTGGCAAATAATTTTTTGATAATGGCAAACACAACCAAAAAAGAGGCAATTGGCTTTGTGCCTTGTGTTGCGCACTACATTGTGTCAAAAGGCAAAAAGGCATTTATACTTGAGCAGGATAAACATGCCGCGTGCTGCCCTGATGTGAGCGTAATCGGCAAGGATCAGCTACCGCAAATGGATATAGCAGTTGTTCTTGGCGGCGACGGCACTGTGCTTAGGGCAATAAGCATACTCAAGCATCACGAAATCCCGGTTTTTGGTATCAATTTTGGCCACATAGGCTACCTTACACAGTGCGACCCCGACATGTACAGGCAATGTATTGACCGCATTATAGATGGCAACTTTGAAATACAAAACCGCATAATGATAAAAGCAAATTTAGATAGCGGTGACAAAAAGTATGGTGTTACCGGAATTAACGAAATTGTGCTTCACAGGGGTGCTATTGCCCACGCACTACATATAAATGTATATGTAAACGGCAACCTGATTGAAAAGCTATCAAGCGACGGCGTTATTGTTGCAACTCCAACAGGCTCAACAGCCTACAATATGTCGGCAGGCGGGCCTGTGGTAATACCTACTGCAAGCAATTTTGTTATTACGCCTGTTTGTGCATATTCCATGTCCGATTGCTCGGTTGTCACATCGGGTGATGATGTTGTTACAATAGAGCTTGAGCATGGTGCTCCTTGCGATGAGGGCAAATGCGCAACTCTTTCTGCCGACAGTATAAGCTCTTTTGATTTTAACTTTGGCGATACCGTTACCATTTATAAATCAAAATACAAATTAAAGCTTGTCAAGTTTAACGACGACAGCTTTTATCAGACTCTCAAGCATAAATTAAGTATATCATAGTTTACACATAGAAAAGAGGAGTAAAATGTTTAAAATTGTTACAAAAAAAGAACTTAATCCAACAGTTACTCTTATGGATGTTGAGGCTCCCTTTGTTGCAAAAAAAGCACAGCCGGGCCAATTTATCATTTTAAGAGTCGATGAAGACGGCGAAAGAATCCCTCTTACCATTGCGGATTTTGACAGACAAAAGGGCACAGTTACAATTATATTTCAAATTGTAGGTGCCACTACCGAAAAGCTTAATCACAAAAATGAGGGTGAATATATTTGCGACTTTGTAGGGCCACTTGGTGTTGCAACTCATACCGACGGGCTCAAAAAAGTGGCAGTAGTTGGCGGCGGCGTTGGCTGTGCCATTGCATACCCTGTTACCAAAAAGCTTTTTCAAAGCGGTTGCGAGGTAGATGCAATTGTAGGCTTTAGAAATAAAGACCTTGTTATTTTGGAAGATGAATTTAAAAAGGCAAGTTCTCGTCTTGTTATGATGACAGATGACGGCAGTCACGGCACAAAAGGACTTGTTACCGATGCACTGCGCAAGCTCATTGAGGAGGGCAATAAGTATGATGAGGTTATTGTTATAGGCCCGCTTGTTATGATGAAATTTGTGTGCCTGCTCACCAAAGAGTACGGCATCAAAACAACCGTAAGTATGAACCCCATTATGATAGACGGAACAGGAATGTGTGGCGGCTGCAGACTTACAGTTGGCGGCGAAACAAAATTTGCCTGCGTAGACGGACCCGACTTTGACGGGCACCTTGTAGATTTTGATGAAGCTATAGACAGAGCTTCTATGTATAAAAATTTTGAAAGACAAGCGCACGGCGATGCGTGCAATCTTTTTAAAAAGGAGGTTGAGCAATAATGCCTAATATGCGACTTACAAAAAATCCCATGCCATCGCAAAAACCTGATATCAGAAATGGCAACTTCCTTGAGGTTGCACTTGGCTACACTCCTGATATGGCAATAGATGAAGCACAGCGTTGCCTTAACTGCAAGCACAAGCCTTGCGTATCGGGCTGCCCTGTTCAAATAGATATTCCTGAGTTTGTGGCACTTGTTGCCGAGGGTCAATTTGAAAAAGCATATCAAGTAATCGCAAAATCAAGCTCACTTCCTGCGGTATGCGGCAGAGTATGCCCGCAGGAAAGTCAGTGTGAGGGTAAATGTGTACGAGGCATCAAAGGTGAGCCCGTTGCAATAGGCCGATTAGAACGCTTTGTTGCAGACTACCACAATCAAAATGCTCTCAGTGCTCCTGCAAAGCCAGTGAGCAACGGTCATAAGGTTGCAATTATCGGCAGCGGACCTGCTGGATTAACATGTGCAGGCGACCTTGCAAAAAAAGGCTACGATGTTACAGTTTTTGAGGCGCTCCATTTGGCGGGGGGCGTGCTTGTTTACGGAATTCCCGAATTTCGTTTGCCAAAAGCAATAGTTCAAAAGGAAATTGACGGCCTCAAAGCACTTGGTGTAAAAATACAAACAAATATGGTTATAGGTAAAGTGCTCTCTATTGACGAGCTTATGAGTGAATATGGCTTTGAGGCTGTATTTATAGGCTCAGGTGCAGGCCTGCCTAGGTTTATGAATATCCCCGGCGAAAACTTAAAGGGTGTATATAGTGCAAACGAGTTTTTAACGCGTGTTAACCTTATGAAAGCATACAAAGACGATGCCACAACACCAATAAAGGCAAACAAAAAGGTTGCAGTTGTAGGCGGCGGTAATGTTGCTATGGATGCTGCACGCTGCGCAAAACGCCTTGGAGCGCAAGAGGTTTACATTGTGTACCGCCGAAGCGAAGAGGAACTTCCAGCCCGTAAGGAAGAGGTAGAACACGCAAAAGAAGAGGGCATTATCTTTAAGCTCCTTACCAACCCTGTAGAAATTCTCCCTGATGACAACCGTTTTGTTGGTGGCATCAAATGTGTAGAGATGGAGCTTGGTGAGCCTGATGAGTCGGGCAGACGCAGACCTCAAGTAAAGCAAGGCAGTGAGCACACAATTGATGTTGATTGCGTAATTATGTCTATCGGTACAAGCCCTAATCCGCTTATAAAGTCTACTACACAAGGGCTCCAAACGCAAAAATGGGGTGGCATTATTGCCGACGAAACAGGCCTCACATCACGCGAGGGCGTGTTTGCAGGCGGCGATGCTGTAACAGGTGCTGCAACAGTTATACTTGCAATGGGTGCAGGTAAAACAGCAGCTGCAGCAATGGATGAATACATTAAGTCCAAATAGTATTAATTGCTTTACTGCATTAATTAATTTGAGTATAGCCAAAGTTTAATATGATATGTATTTGCGTCAAATTATTTAACAAAAAAGCGATGATGTCATACATTGACATCATCGCTTTTTTTATCTTCTAAATAGCTAAATTTTTGTGCTCTTCGGCTTTTTCTGCGCCGTGCTATTTGCCTGAGGCGTATCTCTCTTTTTACATATGCAAAAAGTATAAGGCCTACTATAAACAGCACAATTACAAGCAAAATCACTTTTAATACTGTACCTAGCATTTTTAGCCCATTGCCTTTTTTTGCATTGTTTGCCTGGTCGTTTTGATTTGCTGTTGTTGACGAATGAAATGTACTTGTGTACCACGAATTAAAGGCATTAAAGGTTTTGCGTATTGCCGAGTCAAAATTGCGTGCTGCAAAGTCAGGCTCCATATTTTCAAGCAAAAATTTGTTTACAATATCAGTTGTAAGAGCGCTCTTTAAATTGTCGCCCACAATTACCCAATACTGCATATCATCTGTGGCAAGCAGCACAAATGTGGAGGTGCCGTTGCCTATGTTTTTTACTCCCCAGGTATTATACAGCCTTTTTGCATATTCGTCTGTTGCTTCTTCGCCTGTTGTAGGTACCGTAACAAATATAACTCGTGATTGCGCACTTGCCATAAGAGCATCGTTGCAACCGCGTATATATGATTTTGTTTCTTCGTTCATAACTACCGAGTAGTCGTTTACCGAAATTGTATCAGGTACTTTAAATATATCAACCTTGGCACTGCACATAATTGGTATAATTAAAAGTGCAATAAGCGATATAAAAAATTTTTTCATTAGTATCACCAAGTTTAATTATATCAGTATTTTAAAATTAGTCAATATCATATCAAAATTAAAATATATTTTAACATACAAAACTAAACAGCATTATTTGCTTGTGTATCACTACCATTTAAACTGAAGCAAAACACTTATTTGCCAAATAAATATTTTAAATTTTTTGTAAAAAAGCCTTGACTTTTTGTATTATTGGTGATATACTAATTAAGTCGTCGGTTGACGGAAAGTTTAAAATTGCTTGCGAGCATGCTGGAATTGGCAGACAGGCACGTTTGAGGGGCGTGTGTTTATGACGTGTGGGTTCAAGTCCCACTGCTCGCACCACAAAAAACGACTTGTTAATACAAGTCGTTTTTTTAACCACAATTTTGTTTTACATTTTTAATATATGCGGATATGGCGGAAGTTAAGTGACACCCGAAAACTTGTTTTCGAAGGTGGAACTTATGCCAAAACTTCCCAAGAGGCAAGCGCCCACATACGGCGAGCAGCCGATTGGAGGAAGTTTACGGCTGGCAGATTTATCTGACAGTTCTAATCGTGACAAAATTTTGATGGATGTAAATGTAAAATTTAATATGTATGCGGATATGGCGGAACTGGCAGACGCGCTAGCTTCAGGTGCTAGTTGGGGCAACTCAGTGCAGGTTCGATTCCGTGAACCCTTTTTAAGGGAGTAATCAAAAACGGCTTGTGTAAATGCTAACAACTTAAAATTTAATATTCGCACCTGTGGCGGAATTGGCAGACGCGCACGGTTCAGGTCCGTGTGCCAGTAATGGCTTAGGAGTTCAAATCTCCTCAGGTGCACCATTAAAAAAGGGGCTGTCTTACTAAAAAGGTAAGACAGCCCCTTTGACTATAAATATAATTCTATAAACAAATAATTTATAAACGGTCAATGCTTATTTGATACTCATAAACATCTTTCACATTTGTTAATTCCTTAATAAGTAAATATTGAGCGTCGGCTTTTTTTTTAAAATACGAAATACCGCAATTCTGTATATCAAAGTGTTTATATCCCCCGCCAACGGAACAATCATTTCCAAGCAAAATATTAAGCAGTAAAATATACAACGAATTTGTTGAAATAAATATGTTATGTTTTTTTTCAAAAATCTGATTTAAAATTTCTCTTCCCCTCTCATAAAAAAGAATAGGACTTTCCATATTAGGAATATTTAAATCGGTGATTTCTATCTCTTTATTTCGCCATTTTGTTAACAGCTCAAAAACTTCTGGATAATTTTGTTTAACCTCAACATTTGATAAACCATGAACTACACCTAAATTTAATGGTTTGAAACTTGGCAACTCACGGATGGGTATATTTAGATTCTTTGATATAATATCTGCAGTTTGATATGTTTGAACATTTGGAGCGTATGTTATTACTGCATTATCTCGTCGTGCTCCCATATCTTTTATTTTTTGGGAAAGTAGCTCCGTTTGATGAAGTCCTAACTCTGTCAAAGCTTCTCCATTTCCTCCATGAATATCTTTAAGATTCTTTTCCGATTGTGCATGTCGTATGAGAATAATAGTTGTTGTATCCAAAACTAAATGAACAGCTCCTTCTCTCCAGCAAAATAAGCTTTAGCAATCATAAATATTTTGCCATAATAAGGATCTATTCTAGAAATAAACATGTCTTTGTTAACGCGTAGAGATATTTCTTCGATGACCTTTTTCTCCTCCGAATATTCTACACCATCAGCATAAATATAATCCTTTTTCCCAGAAAACAAATCTAGACCATCTTGTATTTTTATTTGAGCTAAACCAGTAACTTCATTGCAATCAATTGGATATTCTAACAATGGTCGATCGTCTCTATAAATGAAAGTTTCACAGAATTCTCGATTGAATATCTTTTCATCTTTGTAAACATCAAATTTGATGCCTAAATAGCATAAATCATTGTATCTAACATTTACTCCAAGCTCCTCTACTATTTCGCGCACACCATCTTCCAAACGTTCTCCTGCTTGGTAATGTCCTGCTGCAGATATATCTAAAAAATTGGGGAACGAACTCTTTTGAGCACTACGTTTTTGAAATACAATATATTCACCAGTTTCATCTTTTCTTAAGATCCAACAATGAATAGATTTATGCCATGCACCTGTTCTATGAGCTTCTTTTTTATCTACTTTTCCTATCATAGATAGTTTTTCATCATAAATATCTATATACTCCATAAAGCAACCTCCTATTTTTCAACACATTGTGTTATTAATTTATTATATTCATTTCGTAATAATGCATCTTCGCTATATAATGGTATTTTCCCATATTGCTTCTTTATTTTTTCAATTACATTCTTTGCTTTTTTTTGCTCTCCCAACTTTATTAAACATATTGCATATCCATATGTATTCTTTACAATTTCATCTATACGATTGGCACTTTCTGACTCATCAATCCCTTTCCTAAATAGGTCTTTTGCTTCACGAACATTGCCGTTAGGAGCGAATAAAATTATCTTACCCACTTGTGCATAGTAACGCATATGTCTGTCTAATTCATGCAACTCTTTCCTTTTGATTTCACTTTCTTTAGCTTTTTGTAATGCTAGTGAGTAATCCTTTTCTTTGAAAGCTAATTCGGATGATGCAAAGAGCAATCCTGATAATGTTAATTCCTTTGCCCTTCCTTCGTCCATGCAATTATATGCATCATATGCTTTATCTAAATAATCATGAGCAAGCTTGGGATTATTCCATCTAGACAATTCAAGTGCCATTAGATGTCTATAACCTTTACTTATTTCTTTATAAAAATTATATTTCTCCGCTAATTTTATACCAGACTCTATATCTTTTTCCGCATCTTTATCGCCACAAAGGACCTTTGTCCAACCCAAATCATCCAACAAAATATTAGCTAACAACAAATTATCATCTAAATGTTCTGCTGCTTTTTTTACTAATTCGCCGATCTCAATTCTTGTCTTATAACATGCTCCTATATATAAAGCTCGTCCAAGAGCTCTTCCAAACGTTGTCACTTCTCCGTATCGTTCATCTTCATACCAAGCTTTCATTGCATCGCTTAATTTCCTAGCAATGATATTATTATCCGAAATTATACTATGTAAGTTTTTTTGGTTAAACATACTTATTAATGTTAATCCGGCGGCTATCAACAGTGTTAATAGACTTATTATTACGAATACAATCCATTTTTTGTTATCATCCCATTGAAACAGGCATACAAAACCTACTATTGCCATTATATATCCTAATGGAACAGTTACCTTTTCAAAGTACTTATAAAACATTTTTATATTAATCACCTTCTTTAATTATGTTTTTAATCTTCTCAATAAGCTCTTTTCTTGCGTTTACGTCCAAATAATTATGATCTGCATATGGAATAATTATTTCATTTTGATTTGTTTCGTTGTAGAAAGTTTTTATTTCATCGATACAGATAAATTGATCTTTTTGTGCTGAAATTGTTTTTATCAATCCCCCAATATGATTTATAGTCTTTACAAATTCAGAAAATATGTTTAAACCTGAAAAGAAAGTTGCGTCAGAATAAATGCCCTTTCTATATGTATATCCATATTTGACCAATTCTTCCTGTTGCCCCTTATCAAAAAAAGCATTGATTGTCGAGGGCGATGTAAAATAAGGCGAAATAAATATAACCTTTTTAAAAATATCTTGATTATGTTTTATTAAAGGTAAACTTACATTACAACCAATACAATGTGCGATCAAAATTATTGGGGCATCGTTAAATCTTTGCCTAGCAAAATTTATAACGTCACTTAAATCTTTAACATGGTGTTCATATTTAACTTCTCTTATATCTCCGTCACTTTCTCCCATGCCTCGTAAATCAAACCGTATAACATTATACCCTATATCTTTTAGTTCTTCTCCTATTTGATAGTATAATCTATGTGGTCCAATCCTATTGGAAGAAAAGTATCCGTGTGCAATAATAACGATAGGTTTTTTTGCTGTTTTTGATTTGTGAAGTGTACCATATAAGACTAAATTATCTTGGGTTTTTATATAACAATAGTTCAGCACAAACACTCATCTCCATTCTCCAATTATTAACAAGTATATTATATCACAAATTTTAAATAATTCAATTCAAAACAAGTAATATTTTCCAAAATTCTTGTTTTTGTACATTTTTTATATAAATTATAACATAATTTAATTCATTTATAAAACTTTTTATTCCAATAAATTACTAAGGGTATATTACTGTCACACACATAAATATTTTATACATTAGCATATTAAAAACATTATTAACTCATATTTTCGTAGACTTTCCCCCTCTTCTGTGGTATTGTTTGTGGTTGAATAAGGAGGTAAAACGCAAATCATTGACAACTCTTATATATTTTATCGGTGGTGGTAAAATAAAACTAAAGGAGTTGATTCAAAAATGAGAAAAATCACAAACGAACTAATACAAAAGTTTAAAAGTTATTTAATTGACGAGGAGAAGTCCTCCTCTACCTTAGAAAAGTATATTCGTGACATAACAGTATTTATGGAATGGTGCAAAGAAACAGAATTGAGTAAAAGTGTTGTGCTTGAATACAAGCAAGATATAGTAAAAAAATATGCTCCGGCAAGTGTAAATTCTATACTGTCATCGCTTAACAGTTTCTTCTCATATAACGAGTGGTATGACTTAAAGGTAAAAGCACTTAAAATTCAAAGACACATATTTGCAAGCAAGGATAAAGAACTGACAAAGGCTGAATATGAAAGATTGTTAGTTGCTGCAAAGCAAAAGAAAAACCAAAGATTGTATTACCTTATGCAAACCATATGTGCAACAGGTATCCGTGTATCAGAACTTAAAGCTATAACGGTTTCTGCTGTCAAGTCTGGACAGGCAACAATCAACTGTAAAGGTAAAATGAGAATAGTTATCTTACCAAAGCAACTTTGTAAAATGCTAAAAGACTATATAAAAGAAAACAATATAAAAAGCGGTTCCGTGTTCGTAAGCAAAAACGGAAAACCACTTGATAGGTCAAATATATGGTCTGATATGAAAAAGCTATGTGAAAGTGCTGGCGTGTCAAAGGATAAAGTATTTCCTCACAATCTACGCCATTTATTTGCACGCACTTACTACTCCATTCAAAAAGATGTAGTAAGACTTGCTGATATTCTTGGTCACTCAAGTGTGAACACCACACGAATATACACAATGGAAACAGGCGAAATTCACAGACAACAAATGCAAAAGCTTGGGCTTTTACGATGCTAAAAATAAAAATACCACATAATCGGCATTATGTGGTTAAAAAAGCATATTTTCATACATAAAATTATATCACCAAAATTATATTTTGTCAATGGAATGCGTATAATTACGTCGAAATCAAAGTAATTTTATAAAAAATAACATAGTAATCAGGTCAAGGGTATATTTTCATCTACCATTGACCTAAAAATCGTTGTTAAACTTCTATATTTTAGTACTATAAATTTGATTGGGCCCCTGCTAAAACCGTGAATCACCACATAATGCCGATTATGTGGTGATTAATTTTAAGATTGGATAAATCCATATGAAAAAATTTAATAAACATATATTACATATAAAAAGAGTTATTCATCCATTTACTCGTACATTACTGAAAGCCGCAGTGATTTTTAAATTAAAGGTAAAATATTGTGATGAAAATGAATTTAATGTCATCACAAGTAATGGTCCTGTTATCTTTTCAATAAATCATTCAAATAGACATGACTTTCCGTGTGTAAGTAACATATTGAAAAAGCATTTTGTTATCTTATCGGATGTTGGAATTCGAGGAAGTCTTGGTGGGTTGATTTGCGATTTAAACGGAGCAATATATGTAAAACGCGATGACAGAAATAGTCGTTTAGAATCTAAAATGAAAATGGTTGAAACTTTACAGGCAGGGTTTAATTTATTGATTTTCCCAGAAGGAACATGGAATTTAAGTGATAGTTTGCCTATGTTGCCTTTTCCTTGGGGAATTATTGATATCGCCAAGCAAACAAACACACCTATTATCCCGGTTGTCATGGAATATGATTACTCTAAAAAACGGTGCCATGCCATCGTTGGAAAAGCATTGAGAATTTCAGACGAGGAATCTTTACAATCAGGATGCACACGACTTCGTGATTCTATGGCAACACTACGATGGTATTTATGGGAAGAAAAAGGAATGTCAAAACGAAATGAAATCAGTAAAAATGATTTTAGAAAATTTATAACTATGGTAAAAAATGAATATCAGAGATTAGATCAAGAAGATGAGGAAAAATTCATATTTAATCCATATGAACACTAATTATACTACAAGGAGAAGATAATTATGAAAACAGAAAACAAAATAACGGGGTATCCGTCGATTGATAAGCCTTGGTTGAAACACTATACAGAGGAAACAATCAATAGCCCTCTACCAAAATGCACATTTTATGAACACATTTACAAAAACAACTGTGATAGATTAGATGCTATTGCTATAGAGTACTTTGGCAATAAAATTACATATCGGAAACTTTTTGAAAATGTTGAAGTTGTAAAGCGTGCGTTATTGGCACAAGGTGTTAAAAAGGGAGAAAAGGTTATTATGTTCACTTCCTCAACACCTGAAATGGTTTATGTAACCTTAGCATTGTGTCGTATAGGCGCAGTTGCAAATATGATTAATCCGTTGTTCAATGCTGAACAGATTTGTGATCGTATTAATGAAACTGATGCTAAATTAATGTTAGTTCTTGATCAATTGTACGACAAAGTGAAGGGTTTGATTACTAAAACGAGTGTAAAAAAGACGGTTATTATTTCTGTTTGTAACGAAATGCCAAAAGTAATGGGAATGATTGCTGGAATCAAAATGAACAAAAAGATTTCCTATAATAAAAATGTTTTGTCTTGGAAAACATTTATTAAATTAGGAGCTCAAATCGCAGATACTAACGATGCAGAATATGAACAAGATAGACCATTAATTATGGTCTATTCTTCGGGCACGACTGGAGCCTCAAAGGGAATTGTGTTGACAAATGATGGTATTAACGCAACGATATCTCATTATCTAAGCCCAGACTTTCCCTTTGAAAATGGTGAGAGATTTTTGCAGATGATACCTGTTTGGTTTTCTACAGGCATAGTGTTGTGTGTTTTAATGCCTATCTGTATTAGACTAACAAGTATCTTGGAACCAGTATTTAGTAAAGAAAACTTCGCCAAGGATTTAAAGAAATATAAACCTGATATGACTTTGGCAACCACCAGTCTATGGGTTTATGCTGCGGAATGCGATGAATTAAAAAACTGCAATTTGTCGCGTATAAGATATCCTATTACTGGTGGAGAAGCGGTACTTCCTCGCGTTGAAAATACAATCAATATTTTCCTTAAATCACACGGATGCAAATCTGTGTTGCTTAAGGGCTACGGAATGTGTGAACTAGGCAGCACAGTTTCTACCGATTCATCCTCTATACGAAAAAATGGTTCTACAGGATTTCCTATCAAGGGAGTTACTGTAGCTGCTTTTGATATTGATACTAATAAGGAAATGCCGTATGGGGAAAAGGGTGAAATTCGTGTCCAATCGCCTGCGAGAATGAAAGAATACTTTAAAAATCCTGAGGCTACGAAAGAGTACTTCTTTACGGATGATAATGGTAATGTTTGGGGTCGCACAGGTGATATGGGATATGTAGATGAAGATGGTTTTGTGTACATACTTGGCAGAGCGACTGATAATTATATCTCAGAAAAAGGAAATAAGATTTACTGTTTTGATATTGAAAATGTCGTGTTAGAAAACGAAAATGTGGCTCAATGTGAAGTTGTTGGTTTGCCAGATGACAATTTTCAAGTGCCAGTTGTTCATATTATTCTCGAAGAAGGCTGCACGTTAGGTGAATTTGAAATCATAAGCGATATACATAATAACTGTGTTTCAAAACTTGCAGATGATTGCATTCCTCGAGGATATAAAATATGCAAATCTTTCCCCGTGAAAAGCAGCGGCAAAAGAGATATGGAGTTAATTAAAAAGGACAAAGATAACTTTGTAGTTGTTAAAGATGGTGAACTAACTTATATATCCTTTAACTAAATTATATACTGACATGAAATAAGGAGAAACCTATTTATGAATATAGAAAGTAAAACAAGCGGTTATCCGTCAATAGACAAGCCGTGGCTTAAATGGTATGACGAAGCAATAGTATCTTCAGATTTACCGCAAAAAACTTTATACAGTTATCTGTATGAAAATAATAAAGATTACAAAGAGAGAATAGCACTTAATTATTTTGGAAGAAAAATCAAGTATGGTAAGCTCCTTGAAAACATTGAAAAAACTGCTCGTTCTCTAAAAGCAAATGGAATCAACGAGAATAGTATAGTTACTGTTTTAATGCCCACCTTGCCTGAAACAGTGTACCTATTATATGCAATCAGCAAAATTGGTGCAACTGCAAATATGGTCGACCCCCGAACATCATCTGAAGGAATTCTTGACTATATCAATGAAGTTAATTCAGATTTCCTGATTGTTGTAGATGTAGCATACCCAAAAATTGAAAGCATTCTTTCAAAAACAAGTGTTAAAAAGACTCTTGTTATCTCACCTGCTGACTCGTTACCACCTATTGTAAAAACACTATACAAAGTAAAAAATAAAACTAATATAACTTACAGTTCTAATTGTATCACCTGGAAATCATTTATTGAAGAAGGAAAAAATTATTCAGAATCTACAGATTATTCATATGAGCAGAATAAACCGGTAGTAATCGTACATACCGGTGGTACAACAGGACGTCCCAAAGGCGTTTTGCTGAGCAATTACAACTTAAATGCAGCCGCTTTTCAGTGTCAATATTGTGGCTTAGACTTCAAGAGAGAACACAAATGGTTAAACATCATGCCCCCATTCATAGCATATGGTGTTGGAAATGGGTTACATCTACCTTTGATAATCGGAATGGAAGTAGTTTTAATTCCGCAGTTTGACCCAAATAAATTTGATGAATTGTTGATGAAACACTATCCTAATCATATGGTTGGTGTGCCATCTCACTACGGAAATATTATTAACAGCAAAAAGATGCAAAAACATGATTTATCACATATCATTACTGCAATAGTTGGCGGAGATACCATGGATTCGGAGTTAGAGAAAGAAACAAACATCTTCTTTAAAGAACATAATTGCCCAAATCAAATTATTAAAGGCTATGGAATGACCGAAGTATGTGCCGCTGTAAGTGTTTGCATATCCAACGAATGCAATAAAATAGGTAGTGTAGGAATTCCCCTTACTCATACTATTATTTCAATATTTGATTCAGAAACCGGTGAGGAATTGTCATATAATAATCATGGTGAAGTATGCATGACCGGTCCTAATACCATGATTGAATATTATAACAACAAAGAAGAGACAGATGCAGTTATTAAAAAACATGCTGACGGCAAACTGTGGGTACATTCAGGAGATATCGGCTATATGACTGAAGATGGCTTTTTGTTTATCGTTGATAGAATGAAAAGAATGATCGTACGTCACGATGGATTCAAAGTATTTCCATCTATGATTGAGAAAGTCGTATCAACTCATCATTCCGTTAAAACATGCTGTACGGTTGGAACTCAGGATACAAAACATAGTCAAGGCAAACTTCCTGTAGTACATATTGTTCTTAAAGATGAATTTAAGGGCACAGAACATAATATTGAAAAAGAGCTTATTAAGCTATGTATCAGCGAATTACCTGAATATGCACAACCAATAAGATATGTATTCTGTGAAGCTTTGCCTCTCACTCCGATTGGAAAGATTGATTACAGGACGTTGGAAGAATAGAATAATAGTACAGGTGAATTTATAATATGAAACAGAAATGGAGGGAGATTATAGTATGTGCGATGAAAAAGATGTGCAAATGGATCAATATGACAGAACGGCTATAACATGTGATAGTGGGCATGTTGGCAGAGACTATCAGTATGAAGAAACTGTTGATGTTTCAGAACACGAATTTGATTCACCAAGCAAAGATGAAGAAGATTAAATTCCTTCGTTGACTTCCCATCCCCTTCGTGATATTGTTTGTGTCACAGGAGGTGACACAAATGGCTAAGTACACATTGGAAGAAATTATGTACGGCGACAAATACGGAATTGAAAGTTCTGTGTTTGTAGAAGTATTCAGGATGGTGGAGCAAAAGGTTGATGCCAAAACCATACGAGAACAACTGAATATAATTTATGTCAAGCACGCACTGCTGACAGCAAAGAAAATGATCGAAGAGGGCGACTCGATTTCGGATATACCGGAACTTGAGGCGCTCTCTTTGCGTAAGGAGGAAAAATAATGCATATATTTGAAGAATTCTGGTATGGGAACATCAACCCGATGGAAAGGCCATTCCAAAAACAAAGAGGATTTGATAAGGCATTCAGGATGCTGACCAAGAATGAAGAAAAGTTACTTGAGACCTTAAACGAGCAGGAAAAAGAATTATTTGATAAATTCAAGGCTTGCTATGATGAAATGATACAAATTACAGAATGTCAAACCTTTATAAAAGGAGTCAAATTAGGAGCAAGATTTACTATGGCTTGCTTTGAAAATGAAGACGATATATTCGATGAATAGCATCATGAATATATCGTCAATTCATTTACACCAATACCCCTGCCTCTAAAATCGATTTTAAGCGCCAGTTACAGCGGTTGAGACAGGGGTTTAAGTAATAAACTATAATAGGGTACGGTGAATGCCCTTCCAATTTACAATATGTATTAAAGAGGCGATATATATACCTTAACTTCCAATTCATCCTTACTAAGTTTTTCCAAATCAGAAATTAGGCCATATGGGTTCTGTAGAAAATTCCCACTATCATATATAAAGCAGATTAACTTTTTACATCTTCCATTATATCTAGCAATGTCAATAGCAAGTTCCTCGCCAATTTCTCTGTCTTTCAAATTATTACGTGTCATTTTTGTTTCAAGATATGTTTCATGCGCTGGTAAGTGAAAATCAATACGAGAATTTCCACCTGCGTATGCCGGCACATAGTCTTCTGGTCGTATATCATCCACAAATAGTTTTAATATACCATGCATTAAATCCTGAACATCATATTCATCTATAATCACTATTGTATTTCTCGGTGTACCACCATCTTTTCGTCTGTTCAGCAAAGCTTTTGCTGCCTTGTTGAAATTAGTGCATATTTTTTCTAATATCCAATCCATATCTTGCTTTTTCGAAGCAACTGGTGGAATATCTCGAACAGCCTCTAATATTCCAATTAATTTGTGAAATCGATCTTCACCACATCCATTAGCCTTGCAACCGATTTCTTTGAAATCTATAGTAAATGTTTCATCAGGAAAATTTTGTTCTAAAAATCTAACCGTCAATTGAATCCATTTTTCATAGTCTTCGCCCGATATATAGTTCGGCACCATACTACCTTTATGATAACAACTTTTGCTCACTGTATAACCTTTTTCTATAAGTTTATTTATATCCATATGTATCCCTTCCTTTGTAACTTGTTATTAACCGTCACTTTTACATTAAAACAATTTTTCGAAATTACTAAAAATACTTATACTAAGAATCATTTTCTATAATAGTAAGTATTCCCTCTACAATTTCGCTCTTTTTATTATCCTTTAAATATATTTTAAATCTAACTAATTCGTCAATCTTAGTGGCCATAAGAGTTTTTCTCTTCCTAAGCAAATACGATCTAAGTGCAGAAATGTTTTTTGCGGGTAATTTTTTACATATTTCTTTTATATATAGTTCTTGCTGTTCATCCCACCCATATATTCCCTTATCTTTTTCAATAAAATCTATAAGTAAATCTGTAACAGAACTATATATACTTGCCTTAGAAATACGCTTTTTCACATCATTAAGAGCAGGCGTGTCATAAATTAAATTCGCTAAAAACGATACATCTTTTAATGTCTTTATTTTGTTAGTTCCCTTGATCTGATTAACAAATTCGTGTTGAAGTCTACTGCTCATCAACATTTCAGCAAAAACAGTAGGATATTGTGTTTGATGCACTAACAAATAATTAAACAATAATTGAGCTATTGTTTTTTCAGTACATCTATCTAACAAATTACAACATTTTGCCATTTCTGTTCTAAAGATTTTGTTGACTTCCTTTATATTTTTAGTTGTTGGAAATCCATTTTTTTTGCTACGTTTTATTTCGCAGATATCGTTAACAGCCCTTGCAATATTCTCAGTTAAAAACGCAAAACCGATGTTTTGGTTCAATTCATCATCGCTTTGAAGCAACTTAGTTATCAAGTCATTAGATGGCTTGATATTTAGATGATGTGTAACCATATTCAAAAGCACAAGCTTACTTTGGTCGTTAAATGCTAATTGTTCAAAATTTAAAAAATCTATTAGACTAAGAACCTTTACGCTTTCAAATAGAACTATGAGTTCCCAATAATTAAAATCAAAAAAACATGTTACATATTCATACTTGTTTTCAAAAGAATTAGTATATAATTTTATTTTTAATCCAAATTGTTCTGAATCTCCTGACAGAAAACTTTTCAATCCTCCGTACAAGCATCCGGTTAATTTATACTTAGAAATCAGTAGACTAAGCTCCTTTTCGCAATCAAGATTTCTACGCAATAATGACATTGTAACAATAAGTACTGCTTTGTTTTTTTCATTACCATTGATATTCTCAACATACGTGCTAAGTTCATTTATAACCGTTTTAATAGATTTATTATGTAGAATAGCATTAATTTTTTTCTTTGCATCAACGGATTTAATATTTTTATTTGCAGAATCGCTTATTACAACACTAAGCAGGTTTATGTCTTTTGCAGTTAGCATAAATTATACCCCCTTATCAGATATAATATTTCCATTGAACAGCCAATCTTTTAGTTCGCATAGAATAATTTTAGCTGCAGAATTGCTAAGTTTTGATATGCAATAATGATTTCTTTCAAGAGAATTAATTGAAGTACCTATATTAATTCCACCATATGTGTCATCACTTTTAAATAATACAAATCTATCATGTATAGGTGATTTTGCCTGGTAGAAATGTATTCCTATATCACCTTTAAGTCTTATCATTTCTTTTAAAATGCTATCTTTTTCTATTTCACAAATTAGTTCATTTATATCTAATGCTCGTTCAGGATTAGAGCAACAAAATACAATGTGCTTTTCCTTAGACGGATAATTAGCAATAATTCTTAACCAATCTAATATAGTAGATATACCATTCTTATCGGTAAAATATGAATCAAATAGCCACATTTCATCTTTTGTTGCTTGAAAGGCTTCTCCAATTAGTTTAGTGGCCTTATCTAATTCTCCTGGATTTATAAAAAAGATTTTATCATCAGGGCTTTCTGCTTGAATTTGTTTATTTATAGTTGCAGAAGACTCTGAAAGAATTTGAGTGTATTCTTCTATCGGTTCTCCAATCTGTGTGACATCTCCTTTTGAATCTTTTTCTATAACATATTCAGTTCCAATTTTGCTTAATTTAATAATTTGTCCCGGTTCTTTAATTTTTGTGTTTAAAAACATATGGCGCATATAGTACACATCATTTTGATAATAAACTAATTCACCATTGTGATATATTTCCACATCATGATTGTCCCATATGCATTCTGTTTTTATATTTAATTCTTCCTGAAATTCCAGTATATCGGTTTTTATACTCGAAACTATTAACTTACCTTTTTTGAAATGAACAATAATTGTAGAATTGGCTGGAATATTTTTAAAAACAATATTATTTTCCTTATTGCAACTATAGTTTCGCTCATAGCACTTACATACAAAAATATCACCGCAAAACATTGGATTTGTTTTGATATCTATTCCCATATATTTCTCTACAAACTCACTAATGCTTATATATTCATCGACAGAGAGTTTCAGCGAAAATGAATTATTCTGTAATTTGAATATGTTTGATGGTTTGTTTAAATAGCTATAATGAATTACATGTGCACATGCACCATCCCCATATGGATTTAAAGATTCTCCAGGTGGAATTATACCTTCATCTTTTGTAATCCAATCTTTAATATTTTCTGTTTCTTTGTCTTCGACAAAAGTCTCTATAAATTTCAAACTGTATTTGCCTATTTTTTCTGTTTTTTCTATTTTTCTCTTGGGTACATCTTTATCTAACCCCAGATGGTATATTGTCAAAATGGTTTGTCCACCATATATTACTTTATCACAAATCACGCTTTTTCTCCTTTTTCAAATTTTCATTAACAGCTATAACCAAATAGATAAGGGCCTCTCTAAATAATTTGAGTATTCTAAAAACATTATGCTCTATTTGACCATCGGTGACAAAAGTAGTAAATTTAGAGATTTTGTTTATTGCAAGATTATCTACCGTTCTTAATACATTATGTTCCATATCATTTCTCATTTTAAACATGATTATGGAATATGGATCGGTAACACAAACTTTTTTATCATCTAATAAATCCTTCTGCAACCAGTATAATGCTTTCAGTCCAACATTATCTAACTGTTTTGTTAATGGATTGGGAATTGTAAAGAAAACCTCTCCATTACGACCTTTCAACTCCTCTTTCCAAATGTTCTTAAAACTCACATTACTGCCTTTTAATCCAACATTAAAATACTCATTGATAAAAAATCCTATCCTGTCAAATGCTGAATATATTATTCTAAAAGACATTCTCATTAGTGTATCATTATACGAATAATTAGCAGTATCTTTTATGTCTACTAAATCTATATCCTTTTCAAATAAATACTTTTGCTTGTTGTCTTCCGAGGTATACCATAAGTAACGAGCATGTATGTATTCTGATTTTAATTGATTAAACAATCCAATAAATTCATCTTTTCCTTCTCCTGCATTAAAAGGTAACACAAGACTATCAACTAAAAAGCAAGGATCTGCTAATATTTCGGCACAGGGATCTAAAAATAATCTAAAGAGACCTATATAATCTCTATAGATTTTCTCCTTCTCATTATCAACAAAATAATCAGGTAACTTCAATTCCTTAATCAAAAAATTATTAATATAATCTTTATGAAATATTGAAAATGCCTTTTTCAAACCACTCAAATATTCCAGATTTTCTAAATTGTAATCATATTTTTTAGTATACTCAAAATAGTAATATGAAGCATGCTGATAATATTGTTCTTCATATTTTCGTGTTTGAAGAAACGAATAGTCAAGCAATGTTCTTGATAAGTTTAAACTAGCCATTGAGAAAGATTCTTCAATAGAAAGTGCATTAAAAAAACTATCAATCGATGCAATATATCTACCTGTAGCCTTTAGAGCATTTCCTAAATTGGTATAGGTGCGCATGGCAATATAATTTAAAACAAATAACTCATCGTCACAAACCTTATCTTGGTTTTCTTCATAAAACATTATGACTTTTCTATAATGCAAAATTTCTTTTTCAAGGTAACTGTCTACATGGTCTATGTTTCTTAGATCACTATATGCCGTAGCAATATCATAGTTAAGCTGCATTTTATTTGCTAATGTTAGCGAGTGTTCTTTTATTTTTTTAGCTTTTTCTATTAATTTTAAGGTTTCAGCAGTATTCTTATCAAAGAAGCATTTGTCGAAATTAATACTTAATTCATCAATCTCTTTAGTTATATAAACCGAATGAATATGATGAAATTTTTCAATTTGTTCTTTTATTGTAAGCTCATTTTTCATACGATAATTATTTCTCCTTCTTCATCCATCCGTATCCTTCAACAAATTCGATAAATGGTTTTTCTTTAACCTCTCCGTTTTTGTATTTCACGCGCCAGTTTTTTAAATCTTGTAATCGCTTATTTAATACATCTATTTCAGCTTGTGTTTCTGCTTTTCGTAAACGATAGTAGGTTGCCTGATACACTTTTTCGTATCTTAAAAGAGCCTCGTCTTTTTTAAGTTTATCAACAAAAGATTTCTTTCCGCCGAACTGTTTGCAAGTCTTATCTTCTGTATAAAGTCTGTCACAAAAGAGAGCTGCGGCATTGCCGGCAACAAAATATTTATTACAATTCTTGCATTTGTTAATCGGCATATCATTGATAACTGCGTACATCATTTCAAGATTAATTAAATCAACTAATGAATCAATTAAATAAATATCTGAAACAACTAAATCTGCTTTTCCCTGAAGCATTCTTCCGCTTACTTTTTTGTTTGAAGTATAGTTTTTATTGCTTAAGTTTAGTTCGCTATCGCAGAGCATATATCCATTTATTTTTGAAATTTTCTCTCTGCTATAAAAACACTTATTTAAAAAATTAGCAGCATACTTTTCTATCTTTTTATAATCTTTTTTAGCCTCTAAAAACTGTAAAAGCTCATCCCATTCACCTGCAGAAATCATACAAGTTATACTTCCTAGCTGATACTCTACTGTCTTTTTTTTTGTATGAATTATAATTTTTTCTCCTGTAAATTCAACTCGTAAATTCATATTTTCTCACCTCAAAATTAAAGAAATATAATTGTAATAATTTTATGTCTTGACAAAAGTTTTTGATTATGTTAAACTATACTCACCAAGAAATAAAGTTGTTCTTTCTTTATTTCTTGATTATATCATCTCTCTCTCCGAAAGTCAATGGTTCGTAGGTTTTTTCTTTTGAAAGGATGTGAAAAGTATGAAAATAAACTCTTTAATTTGAGGAATATCCGCTAAATAAAAGTAAGCAGGATAAAGGCACGGTGCTCTAACAGCATCTACGTGCCCTCAAACACCGACCGGCAGTGCCGTTCGGGGGATTCCCTATCAGGGGAAGATTTCAAAAATTGGTGCTAAATGAGCATCCAATATCTTGTGAATGCAGGTATAGCAAGAAAATAATGGATGCAAAAGTGGTGCTTTGAAGAAAGGAGGAAATTTTATGTCAGTCGCAGTAGTTTTCAAAAGCCCGTATGTTAAAGGCGGCAGGGCGGCAGGTAAAGCCGGATACATAGCAAGACGTATAGGTGTGGACAAGTCTATTAATAACAAAGTAGTCATCAACGCCAACTACATTGCAACAAGGCCAAAGGTAGAAAAGTTCGGAACTCACGGTTTGTTTTCAAATAAAACTGACCTGAATCTGAACGAAGTTTTAGAAGAATTAAGAGAGCTTAAATGTAATATTTGGTTGCCGATGTTGTCTCTCACAAGAGAAGATGCAACAAGGTTTGGATATGATAATGCAAGAGCATGGCAAACGCTTATTCAGTCCAAACAGGCAGACATAGCTAAGATATATAAGATACCGCTTGATGACTTAAGATGGTATGCAGCATTCCATAATAAAGACCACCACCCACACATACACATGCTAGTGTATTCTGCTTCGGGTGGTGGTTTTTTAACTACACATGGGATTGAGCAAATGAAATCCTGTATGGTAAGAGAAATATTCAGAGACGAGTTATATCATCTGTACGATGAAAAGACTCAGATGCGCGAGAAGTTAGTTGAGAAATCCAAGGAAAGAATACGGGAATTGAAAAAAGATTTCAGTGTGAAACCAAACACTGAAATCAACACTCTCTTTAATCAATTGGCAGACGAAATGCGAACCTATAAAGGTAAAAAAGTATATTCATATCTGTCAAAGGAACAGAAAGAGATTGTAAACAGCATATACAAAATGCTGTCAGAGGATAAGAACGTTGCAGCATTCTACAAAGAATGGTGTAACATACAAGGCAGAATTATGGGTTACTATCAGGAAGATGAAATTGATTTCCCTAAGCTATACGATAACAGAGAATTTAATAAGATACGAAATCAAATCATTTCTGCGGCAAGCGAGAAAAGCGTAGAAATTAATAATATAGATAATGTCATCGGTGATTTAGTCTTCAATATCTGCAAGGTATTTGAAGGTCGGTGTCAGGAAGAAAACAGACAGGAATCTCGCAGGCGACCATATAGTATGGACAAAAAAGAATATGTAAAGCTGGCACAGAAAAAGCAAGCTTTAGGTAT
>JAZQEG010000006.1:0-18750 GCA_045538875.1 Clostridia bacterium
ATTTGACCACATGTATTTTGTTTTTTAAGTTGCCGTAAAGTGGCGGTGTTAAAAGGTTTGTGGGCGTTCGGCTTAATACTAATGAATTGAATAGTACCGTGTCCCGAACGAAGCGCGCTACCAAACTGCGCTACATCCCGAAATTTTAATAACAGAGGTATTATAACACATAATTTTAAAGAAATAAAGTATTTTTTAAAATTTTTTAATTTTAGCAAAAAGCTTTGCAATCATATGGGTTGCAAAGCTTTTTGTATACTTAGTGTGACAGGATTCGAACTGACATCTGAAATTTTAAAACTTTTCAAAATGTCGGTTTTGACGGGCATCAGCCCGCCTGCAACCTGTTACACTGAAATCTTAACAAAAATTTTGAGCACTTGGTCTATATTGTGAAATCTGTTGTAAAATACTCTGCTTGTGGTACCAAGCTCAGCAAGTATCTTACGAACGGTGATGGTATGAGCTCCGTGTTTTTGGCAAGCTTTTCGGCAATGTCAACTATTGAGTCGGATATGCTGTCAAAAATCAGCTTTATATCTTTTTTTACATCCAATATACCTTGCGACTTATTATCACTCTTCCATAAGTCTGGCACACTTTGTGCCATTATATCACTACATTCATAATTTGTCAATTAATTATGTGCTTTTTTACGCCCGATTGACAAAATTTGTCAATATGTTGTTTTAACATATGTCCGTGTTTATCATAACTTGTTAATGAAAACATTATGAAAGGTGTTGTTTATGAGTAATTTAAATTTATTAAAAATACTAGGTCGCAAACCAAACGCAATTGCAGTTATATCAGGTAGCCTCGATTATGCTACAATCAAAGGAATTACCCACTTTTATCAGACAAAATCAGGTGTTTTTGTTTTAACAAGCATATCGGGGTTACCAGGCAGCAACGACATATGCTCACAGCCGATATTTGCATTTCATATTCATGAGGGCAGCTCCTGCAGTGGAAACAAAGATGATTATTTTGCAAATGCAATGACACACTATAATCCCCATAACTGCCCTCATCCATACCACGCAGGTGATATGCCCCCTCTTTTTGGAGCAGACGGCAATGCATTTTCGGCATTTTTTACAAATCGTTTTAGAGTTAAAGAAATTATTGGAAAAACCGTTATTATACACTCACTACCCGACGATTTTACGACACAGCCATCAGGTAATGCAGGGCAAAAAATTGCATGTGGAATAATTAAAATTATGTAATTTTTGTAATATCAAGAAATATTGAAACTAAATATTGCTTAGCGGTCAAATTTGTGGTAATATATATTATAAGATATCCCGAAAGGAGGATTGCTGTATGAAATATGTTTGTGACGTATGCGGCTATGTATACGACGAAACTGTTGGCGACCCCGACAATGGAATAGCACCCGGTACAAAATGGGAAGATGTTTCTGAAGATTGGGTTTGCCCGCTTTGCGGCGTTGGCAAAGACGACTTTTCGCAAGAATAAGATTTTTTACGGTAAAGAGCAGGCACAACCTGCTCCTTACCAAATAAGCGTTACGGAGATAAAATAATTATGAAAATTACCGAAAATATTTTTTACATTGGTGTTAATGATTACAATATAGATTTATTTGAAGGTCAGTATAAAGTTGAAAAAGGTATGGCATATAATTCTTATGTCATATGCGACGAAAAAATTGCTATACTTGACACAGTGGACAAGGCTTGCGGCGATAAGTGGTTTGATAATATAGTAAATACAATCGGCGACAATCAGCCCGACTACCTTGTGGTGCACCATATGGAGCCTGACCACTCGGCTAATATAGACAAGTTTATGAACAAATATACATCTGCAAAAATTGTTGCAAGCAGCAAAGCTTTTGTTATGATGAAGCAGTTTTTTGGCACAGATTATGCAGACAGACAAGTTGTTGTTGGCGAAGGTGACACATTAAGCCTCGGAAATCATCAATTAACCTTTGTTACTGCGCCTATGGTGCACTGGCCTGAGGTTGTGCTCAGCTATGAGAGCTATTCAAAAACACTGTTTTCGGCAGATGCGTTTGGCAAATTTGGCACTACAGATGCAAATGAGGAATGGGATTGTGAAGCTCGCCGTTATTACTTTGGCATTGTAGGTAAATACGGTACACAGGTTCAGGCATTGCTCAAAAAGGCAGCAAATCTTGACATTGCAACAATTTGTCCTCTTCACGGGCCTGTACTTAACAAAAATCTTTCTCACTACATCAATTTGTATAACATATGGTCATCTTACGAGGCAGAAAGCAAAGGCGTTATGATCGCATACACATCTGTTTACGGCAATACCGAAAAAGCTGTTAAGCTCCTTGAGCAACAACTCAAAATGAAAGGCTGCCCTAAGGTTGCTGTTGCAAATCTTGCAAGAGATGATATGGCAGAAGCTGTTGAGGATGCCTTTAGATATGACAAACTTGTTTTGGCAACAACCACATACAACGGCGGAATATTTCCGTTTATGCTTGAATTTGTTAACCATCTTACCGAAAGAAATTATCAAAACAGAACCATTGCTATTATTGAAAATGGTTCTTGGGCACCTGTTGCAGCAAAAACAATAAAAACAATGCTTGAAAAGCAAAAAAACCTTAACTATACACAGTCAACCGTTTGCATAAAATCAGCAGTATCAGGCGAAAACATACAACAAATAACAAACCTTGCAGATGAGCTTTGCAAGTAACATAATAAATTTTACAAAAACACAAATAATAACAAAAAACAAAGGAGGCAAAATTATGTCAGCAATAGAAATTAACAAGGACAACTTTAATGTTGAAGTATTGCAAAGTGACAAGCCAGTACTAATTGACTTTTGGGCAAGCTGGTGTGGACCTTGCAAAATGGTATCACCCATTATAGACGAAATAGCGCACGAACATCCCGAAATCAAAGTTGGTAAGATTAATGTTGACATCGAATCTGAGCTTGCATCCCAATTTAAAGTTATGAGCATACCTTCCCTTTTTGTAATCAAAGACGGAAAAATTGTAAACCAGTCGGTTGGAGCAAAATCAAAAAACCAAATATTGGATATGATTTAATTTAAATTCAGCCGTATTTTGCTTGGTACGGCTGAATTTTTAAGTAAATACAAAGTACAGGGGGTAAAATTGTATGGACCACATATATGATGTTGTTATTATAGGCGGAGGGCCAGCAGGATACACAAGTGCACTATACTGTGCCAGAGCAGGATTTAACACCCTTATAGCAGAAAAATTTTCTGCAGGCGGACAAATGACTGAAACATCGCAAATAGACAACTATCCTGGCTTTGATGAAGGAGTTGACGGGTTTACTCTGGGATATAAAATGCAGAGCGGTGCAGAACGTTTTGGTGCAAACACACTACAGGCAGAAGTTTTGGCGGTAAGCCTTGAAGACAAAATCAAAATTATACAAACATCGGAGGGAACCATAAAAAGCAAAACAGTTGTTATTGCAACTGGTGCCCGTCACAAACACCTCGGCATTAAAAATGAAGAGCAATTAATCGGAAAAGGTCTGGGCTATTGTGCAACCTGCGACGGAATGTTTTTTAAGGGTAAAACAGTGGTTGTAGTGGGTGGTGGCAACTCTGCTGCTTCAGATGCCCTGTACCTTAGCAAAATATGTAAAAAGGTTATTTTGGTGCATAGACGTGACACTTTAAGAGCTACCAAAATATATCACGAGCCCCTCAAAGGCGCCGATAATGTTGAATTTTTATGGAGCAGCGTTGTGTGTGAATTTGTTTTTGATGACATTGTAAAAGGAATAAAAATCAAAAATATTAAGACAGATGAACTCCGCCAAATAAATTGTGACGGAATATTTATAAGCATTGGCAGAACTCCCGAAACAAATCTTTTTAAAAATCAGGTTGATACAGATGCATTTGGATATATAAAAGCTGATGAAACAACAAAAACAAACCTGCCAGGTGTATTTGCTGTGGGTGATGTCCGCACAAAACCACTGCGTCAGATTGTTACTGCTGTGGCTGACGGAGCAACAGCTTCGCACTATATAGAACAATATCTTGCATAGCCGAAAACAATTTTTTGGCAATTTAAGTATATCATATCTAAAATACAAGGTTACTGAAAATATTTTAAATTAAAACTTATTTAATAATACAAATCTTTCAAGTTAAAAAAATTTTATATGCTCAAATAATAGTTCACATTACTATTTTGGACCTATCTGCCAAACAGATGGTCCATTTTTTGTTGTATTTCATTTTTTCTGTTTTGTGTATCATTGTCACTGCAAACAATTTCTATTATGCTGCCTTCTTTTGCCCCCTCAGGCAAAAGCATAATCGGCAAATTTGCCAATGTATCATCTTCAAGTGCTACCACAGCATATCTACTTTCTATTCTGTCTACCGTTACCTTCATATAATCACCTCCCCAGTCATTGCATTTTTAATTGTAATAATTATACACTTTTGTGTACACAAAAGTCAATTTAATAATAAGCAATTTTAGTTTTAAAATTAATCAAAATCTATTTTTGCAAGTCCTCCTTCAGAGGTTTCCTTATATGCAGTGTGCATATCAATTCCTGTTTGCTTCATAATTTGTACAACTCTGTCAAAAGATATTTTGCGTGTGTTATACAAAAAGCTTGCTAAGTTAACTGCGTTAATTGCTCTCATTGCCGCAACTGCATTACGCTCAATACAAGGTATTTGCACAAGGCCTGCTATAGGGTCGCAGGTAAGCCCCAGGTGATGTTCAATTGCAATTTCTGCAGAGTATTCTATTTTGTCAATATCGAGTTCAAAAAGCTCAGCAAGGCCTGCCGCAGCCATTGCACATGCACTGCCAACCTCAGCCTGACAGCCGCATTCAGCTCCCGAAATAGAAGCATTTGTTTTAATTATATTCCCTATTAATCCCGCAGTCATTAGTGCTTTAATTATTTTTTCATCACTAAATTTGTTATTTTGCTGATGATAATACAAAACTGCAGGCACTATTCCTGCCGCCCCGCATGTGGGGGCTGTAACAATTGTTTCACCTGAGGCATTTTGCTCACTTACTGCAAAAGCATACGAACATACAATTCTGTTTTCTTTTGTTTGTTCGGTTTCATCAACACTCTCACTTGAGTACAATGATTTTGCTTTTTTTACAACTTTAAGTCCTCCTGGGAGTACTCCTTCATCACTTAATCCATTTAATATAGATTTTTTCATTTGATCCCACACAGCTTCCATATAATCAAAAAAATCATTGTTTTCATTTTCAACTACATATTCCCATAGCCTAATACAATTTAGTTTGCAATAACTTGCTATTTCACAAAAGTTGCTAAGTTTGTAAATTTTGTGAGGTTTTAATCTGTTATAGTTTTCAAACTCTATGCTTCCTCCTCCTACGCTGAAAACCCTAACCGAATCAATTTTTTTACCCAATTTGTATGCAACAAGCTTCATTGTGTTTGGATGTGGTATGTTTGTATTAAAAAAATCAAATTCCACACTGCACTTAAACGGCATAAATGTTTTTTTTATTATCACATCTGTTCCGTGCCCTTTACCTGTTTTTGCAAGCGATCCATAAAGAATCACCTTAAATTGATCTGCATTTGTATTATTTGACTTAAAAATCATACACGCTTTTTCGGGGCCTATTGTATGTGAGCTTGATGGACCTCTTCCGATTTTGTAAAGCTCAGTAAGTGATTCCATTCCACATTTATCAACTATTTCGCAACGATTTTGTTCTTTGCTCAAAAAATAATCTATTGGCACATTAAATATTTTGCTCAAAAACACAATGTTTTGCTGCGATGGTTTTGACGCACCTGTTTCCCACTTAGACACAGTACTGTCGCTTAATCCAAGATATTTTGCCAGCTTTTTTTGGGTAATTTTATTTTTTGATCTTAATTTGATTAATTTTTCACCATTAAATGCACACATTTTTTATACCTCTCATATCTCACACAAATGCCAGCATATCAAAATTTTATAAAAATTAATACTAGTAAGAGTTTCATTCCACAACTAATATTTTTTACATAAAATAATAAGATTATTTGTAAAATATTGACGAATTAAAATATTTTTGTTATTATATATTTTAAGGGTGATGTTATGCAAAAAATACATATTTTTAATCCTGCGGCAGGCAAAATAAAAAATTTGCCAAAAGACATACATGAACAAATATACCAAACCAAATGCATCGGTGATGCCGAAAAATATGTGTACAATCTATGTCTTGATAACGATATACACTTTATTGTACACGGCGGCGACGGTACAATCAGTGAAGTGGCAAACGGAATAATAAAAGCAGGTGCAGGGCATCGTTCTCTCCTGTCGGTTGTGCCAAAAGGCACAGGTAATGATTTTGTTAAAGCGTTTGACTCCAAAAATGAAATACATTTTGTAGATGCAATTAAATTCAACGACCAATATTGCATAAACTCACTTAATACAGGCATCGACCTTGTTGTTGTTGAGCAAAGTAACAAATTTAAAAAATTACCTCTGATAAGTGGCTCGCTTGCTTATATTCTTGGTGTAATTTGTGCACTGTTTAAAAAAACCAATGAAAAATGGAGCATTTCACTGTGCAACCAAAACGGCGAAAATGAGTTTTTTAACAGTCAGCAATATTCACTTGCTTTGTTCGCAAACGGCAACTTTTACGGTGGCGGTTTTAATGCCGCGCCACTTGCAAGTCTATCAGACGGATTAATTGATGTTATACTTATTAAAAAAGTATCTATACCAACACTATTAAGGCTTATACTCAGCTACAGAGCAGGCAGACATTTTGATGGCAACAAGGTTGCAGAAAAGTTTAAAAATTATATGGTATACAGAATGTGCACCGAAATAAAAATCAGCGGCATTAAAAAAATATGCTCTGACGGCGAGATATACAAAACCAACAGTGCAAACATAAGCATTATAAAAAATGCTTTAAGATATATTTAAATCAAAAAGGACTTACAATTATGATATTTGGCAAGCATTCAAATGACAAAAGCAAAAATACATATTCAGATTTTGATTGCAGGGATGTTTTAATTGGAACTGTAAAGAACAAAACTCAATTTAATGCATCTATTCGCAACAAATTTTATCACATACCTTTATTTATGGTTCAAGATCACCCGTTTCCCATTCGATATGTGGCAATATATCAGTCCATAAGGCTTTGGGGTATTGATGCAGGCATAAAATACTACGGCGAAGTTGAATCAACCCAAATCGTTACAAGAAACAAAATTAACGAACTGAAGTCAGAATCAGCCGAAGAGTATGTGCGCTATAACATAAAAGAATGGAAGCAGCTTGTGCGGCCAATCAAAATTTCGGAAAATATGATATATGTGTGTGAATTTACAAATTTATTTTTGCTAACCCATAGCAGCGACGCAACACAACTTACACTCGAAAGTAAATCAGATTACAAGCTTTCACAATTGTTAACCGATTGTATAAACGATTTTCGTATTAACGATTTGAACGCAAAATTTGGTTTTGAATATGCCGGGTACGACTTTGAAATTCACAATGGCAACATCAATATATACAATAAAGGCAAACACATAGTTTCATTCAGTTTGTCACATTACATTGCAAGGCCTGCAACTGTGCTCGAAAGTATAAAACACGTATTAAAGTTATAAAATCTGGAGTTTTTAAAATGAAAAAAATTACTTACAAAAATGTATTTACAATACCAAACATATTATCTTTATTACGATTGGCGCTGATACCGCTTATAATATGGCTATATAGTGTAAAACAAGATTATGCTCTTACAGCAATTGTGCTTATAATATCGGGAGCAACCGATGCTGTTGACGGATATATAGCCCGTAACTTTAATATGATTAGTGACATAGGCAAGGCTCTAGACCCTGTTGCCGACAAGCTGACACAAATATCTATGTTGTATTGCCTCACAACACAATTTCCGCTTATGCTGATACCATTTGGCCTGCTCATAATTAAGGAGTTTATTGCAGCAATTCTTTCAATAATTATGATACACAACACCAAAAAAGTTCACAGTGCTGTATGGCACGGAAAAGTATCTACAATACTTTTGTATGCAATGATGACGCTCCATGTGCTATGGATTAATATACCTGATGTAATTTCCACATCAACAATTCTGTTGTGTACTGCAGTAATTATATTGTCATTTGTTTTGTACAGTGCCAACTACATAAAAACAATTTTAAAATGCAGAGAATAAAAAAGGAATTCGGTATAGAGTACCGAATTCCTTTTTAAATTCAAATTACATAGAACAACATTTCTATATGTTCAGAGTTTTGTTGTCAATCTCTTCTTTGATAAATGCAATAAACTCATCCACAGTTTTGCTTCCAAGGTCACCGTCTTTTCTCGAACGGATAGAAACAGTATTTTGTTCAATTTCCTTTTCACCAAGAATAAGCATATAAGGCACCTTTTCAAGCTGTGCTTCTCTTATTTTGTAACCAAGCTTTTCGTTGCGGTAATCGACTTCTACTCTAAGGCCGGCATCACGCAGCTTTTCGTATACTTTCTGTGCATAGTCAAAATGCTTTTCAGAAACAGGGATAATTTGAACCTGTGTTGGAGCAAGCCATGTTGGAAATGCACCTGCATACTTTTCAATAAGGAGTGCAAGAGTTCTTTCATAACATCCAATTGAAGTTCTGTGGATAATGTAAGGGTTTTTCTTGCTGCCGTCTGTATCAGTGTATTCCATACCAAATTTTTCTGCAAGCATTTGGTCAATCTGAATAGTAATAAGTGTATCTTCTTTGCCAAATACGTTCTTAATCTGAATATCAAGCTTAGGACCATAAAATGCAGCTTCGCCAATACCAATTTTATATGGGATTTCAAGGTGATCAAGAATTTTTTTCATAACTCCCTGAGCTTCATCCCACTGTTCAACTGTACCTATATATTTTTCTCTGTTGTCAGGATCCCACTGTGAAAATCTGTATGTTACATCTTCATACAGTCCGAGCGTGGTAAGCATATATGTTACCATCTCAAGACAACCTCTAAATTCATCCTCAAGCTGATCAGGGCGGCACATAAGATGCCCTTCGGAAATTGTAAACTGCCTTACTCTAATCAGGCCGTGCATTTCACCCGATGCTTCATTTCTAAAAAGCGTGGATGTTTCATCATACCTGAGTGGCAAATCTCTGTAGCTTCGAGGTTTGTTAAGATATGCCTGATACTGGAACGGGCATGTCATAGGACGAAGTGCAAATACTTCCTTATCCTTGGATTCATCTCCCAAAACAAACATACCATCCTGATAGTGATCCCAATGGCCCGAAAGCTTGTACAAATCAGATTTTGCCATAAGAGGTGTTTTTGTAAGCTGCCATCCTTTTAACGCCTCGTAATCTTCAACAAATCTTTGAAGAAGCTGAATTACCTTTGCACCTTTAGGGAGCATAATTGGCAAACCCTGACCTATAATATCAACTGTAGTAAAAAATCCAAGCTCACGACCCAATTTGTTGTGATCTCGTTTTCTTGCCTCTTCCTGCTGCTCGATATATGCATTAAGGTCTTCCTTATTTGTAAAAGCCGTTCCGTAAATACGATTAAGCATTTTGTTATTTTCGTTGCCTCTCCAGTATGCACCGGTTACCGACATAAGCTTAAACGCTTTAACTGCACCTGTAGCAAACAAATGAGGGCCTGCACAAAGGTCGGTAAAATCACCTTGCTTGTAAAATGAAATTTCAGCATCATCCTCAAGGTCTTCAATAAGCTCTACCTTGTATGGCTCATCCTTTTCTTTCATAAAAGCAATAGCCTCATTTCTTGGAAGAGTAAATTTTTCAAGTTTTATATTTTCTTTAACGATTCTTTTCATTTCCGCTTCAATTGCCTTTAAATCTTCAGCAGAAAAACCATTGTCATTATCAAAATCATAATAAAAACCATTATCTATTGCCGGGCCAATTGCAAGCTTTGTGTCTGGATACAATCTTTTTACAGCTTGCGCAAGAATGTGCGAAGCAGTGTGACGGAGGATTCGTTTTCCTTCATCATCATCAAAAGTAAGTAATGTAACAGTTGCATCGCCAGTAACGGTGGTAGTGAGTTCACACACCTCACCGTTAACAAGTGCTCCAAGCGCCTGCCTGATATTGTCGGGATACGCGTCTTTTGCAATTTCGTATACTGTAAGACCGTTTTCCACTTCAATTACACTGTTGTCCATTAAAGTAATTTTCATAAACGACATACCTCCTATTTTAACATATTCTATAATATTATAATACCAAATGCCTCAAATGTCAATATTGCCAGTAAGTACCTGTAACTCTATGTTATATTAATTAATTTTTTTGATTAAAATTTTGAAAAAAACATTATTACAAACGGCACTTATTGCATTTGAACTGCCCCATTTTGTGCAGACAATACAAAACGGGGCAGTTCACAACCTATTATTATTTTAATAATTCGTATTTAAACAAATCTAAAATTATATAATCATTATAATATTTTTGAACTCTTTTTTTGAAATCAATTAACATATTATTCAAATCACCATATTTAGGACCTTTTTTCTCATTTCCATTCCTGTCAACTCCTATAATTATCTGTATGTTAATTTCATCATTAATTTGAAAAATACCATAACAATAATTGGGGTTATATTCAGAATAAATATAGTTGCCAGAATTATCTTGTTTCTTTATTTCATTTAATATTTCATAATAATCATTTATTAAATCTTGCTCTGTATTTACTAATGATAAATTATGCGCATCAAGTAATGCTTGTAATTCAACACTTGCAGCAGTATCCCCATCAAAACATAATTCATTTCTATAAAACCTACCATCCGAACCATATAAAGAACGGCATCTGTTTTTCTGAGTCAAGCAAGTATATATAAGACATTTTTTTAAGAAATTTTTATCATTTTCAAAAATATTCCCTGAATCTCCAGTTGTTGAGTAAACATCTGTTTCATACCATTTATCTTGTGGGTATGCTTTGGCACAGAACAGTGGTAATTTATTAACAAAATTATCCCTTCTTAAGTAAAAACCATTTTTTCTAAGATTTAATGTATTCCTTGTTAAATCAAGATTTTTTGGATCAAAGGCAAATCCCACTAAATGCAACCAACCAATAATATTCTCATTGAAAATATTTTTGGTTCCTGTGCTTTTTTGTTTTTCACCCTCTAAGCCATTCCTTTGAGACCAAATACCATCTTCGGTATCAGCATCAAAAGTTCTTTTATCAAACAATTCCTCATTTACTGTCTTATGAACTTTTTTAATAACAATATCTTTAATTTCTTTAATTTGATTATTTTCAATATCAAATGCAGGTAAAGAAAGCGTTTCCTGTGTGTCGTCGACATTCTTCCAATAAACACAAGAAATAGTGGAGGCATTAGCATGAAAATGTTCCCTGTTAAAAGCAAAGCCATCAACAAAAGTTTTATTTACAAGATGACCGGTTTTCCAATATTTAATTGGCGAAAACAATATATATGCATCATTTGGTTTTGTTAAGTAATATTTAAAACCAGACCATATAAACAAGTTTGCAATGTCCTTTGACTGAACAAGACCAGGAAACTCTGGTTTTACCACTTTATTCATTTCCTCTGCCAAATAACATTCTTTTGAACTTCCTCTTGAAACACCTGTTTTAGGTGTATCCGCACTATCGTCTGCATAAGGAGGGTTTTCAAATATAATTACATTACATTTGGGGTCTCTCACATATTGCATTATATCTTCTCTTTCAAGAAAGTCTTTTTCTAATGCATTAGCACCACTTAAAAAACCTGTAGTTTCATCATAATCTGGGTATTTATTTTCATCTGCAGGAATTGGTGGTATAACACACCTAACCAAATTTCCTAATCTATCTTTTAATGCATGCCACTCTTTTAATTCATATGTACTTACAACAACATGTTTAAGTTCTTCTTCTGAGAGTTCATACTCCAATGAACCTGTTCCGGCGCATCTATCAAGTATTATATAGTCATTACCCTCTGGAACATCTTTGATTGCCTTTCTGACCAATTCCACTGCTTTTTTGGCGTAAAGAGGAGGGGTATAAAATGCTCCTAATTTTTTCTTTTGAGCAGGATCGTTTAACAAGTCCATAATCAAAGAAAAATCTGATTCTTCACCATTCCAAGCATTTATGTACTCTCTTAACTCGTTTCTTGGGTTTCTTAATTCCTTAAAGAACTCTACCTTTTTAGGCTTTTTTGCTATTGAATAGAAAAAATTAGACCACCCATAAACATTATGTACATTTATATCTACTCTAACATATTCCGGATTTTCCCTTAGTTTTCCAATCAATTCAAAAGACTTTTGATGATTATTTAAGTCAAAATTAAAAATTTCGGGTTGCGTTGTAGCTGTAAAACCTTCAATACCATTACTTGCTTGTAAAGTGGCATATTCTGATATATTATTTATAACATGTACATAGTCATTCGCATTATACACATATACTTTTCCCTCTTCCTGACTTACCAACATTATGTTTTTAGGTACAGGCAAACCATCTCGATTAAATCTTGCAAGATAAATTAATGCTTGGGATAATGCTTTTGATTTGCCATAACTAGTAACATTTAATTTGTGCTCAAAAATTGTTCCATCAATATAACCATCTGTACTTCTGTCTATATGGACTTCTATATTATCTCCCAATAATGCTTCATAAAAGGAATATTGAAAAGTTGTTTCATCTGCATGTATGTTATTATGTATAATAGCCATTGTTATATACCCCCTTGCTCAAATAACTCAACTAGATTTTTTACTTTTTGTTTAAAGGATCTTTTCACTTTTGTTTTAAAAAGTACAAATTGAGCATAATTCTTCTTTAATATAAACATGCTGGCAAATGCAATTTTAATATAACATATTTCAACTACGTTTTCAACTATTTTAATGCAAATATTTAAGCTGAAATTGTGTTTTATATAAAACAATCAACTTTGATTCAAAAGTCATCAATAAAAAACTTTTAAATATTAATAATTAAATACAATGTTTAGTTTGTTATCATTTTTAGTTTTAACCACGTATATTGTGATATTTCTTATTCATCACTGAATGCACAGTATAAATTACCGGTATTGATATTTTTGTTGACTTATGGTAATATAAATTTAATTGGAGGTGCTTATAGTGAAACAATCCAACCAAAAATTAAAGCTCCTTTACCTACTCAAAATCCTTTCCGAAAAAACAGATGAAGAACACACAATCACAGTACCTCAAATGATTGAAGAATTATCAAAATATGGCATATCTGCCGAGAGAAAAAGTATTTATGACGACCTCGAATGCCTTAAGTTGTTTGGAGTTGATATTTGTGTGGAAAAGAGCAAAACATACAATTATTTTATTGCCTCAAGAGATTTTGAATTACCCGAACTAAAGCTCCTTGTAGACAGCGTTCAGGCATCTAAATTTATCACAAAGAAAAAAAGCCTTGAGCTCATATCTAAAATAGAAAAACTCACAAGCCACGAAAACGCCAAAAAGCTCCAACGTCAGGTTTTTGTTACCAACCGAGTTAAAACCTTTAATGAACGAATTTACTATAACGTAGATAAAATTCATGAGGCTATTGCAAACAATAAACAAATAACCTTTAAATATTTTGAGTATGATGTTACCAAGCAAAAAGTGTATCGCAAGGACGGTAATTTGTATATGGAATCTCCGGTATCACTTACTTGGGATGACGAAAATTACTACCTCATTACATACAAGCCTAAATATAACAACTTTACACATTATCGCGTAGACAAAATGGAAAACGTATCTGTAACTGACCAAAAGCGTGATTTGCCTGATTTTGAATTTGATTTGTCAAACTATTCAAAAACTGTTTTTGGTATGTTTGGCGGAGAAAAAACAGATGTTACAATTCAATTCAAAAATGAGCTTGCTGGTGTAATATTTGACCAATTCGGCACAGATATACCTATTATTAAAACTGATGGCGATTACTTCAAATGCACAATCAAAGTTGCCGTGAGTCCACAGTTTTTATCCTGGGTTATAAGTTTTGGTAACAGAGCAAAAATAATTGAACCACCTGCTGTTAAAGAAAAACTATTAAAACTTGTTGACGATGTAAAAAGTGTAAACAAATAACAAATACCCAAATTCAAAAAACTTTGAATTTGGGTATTTACTTTTTGATTCTGTTGTAGTATAATACATTTGTTGCCATTCTTTATGGGATTTGTTAAAAAATATATATGTTAAAACTAAGTTAATATGAATAGATAGCGAAGTGCTCACAACGGAATTGACTCGAAATTGTCCCAAACTTTTAGAAGTTGTTGGAACACAATTCTCTGCAAACTCTCTAACAGTGCGGTTTACAGCAATCAGTGCTGACAGAACAAAAAATCTTTTCTAATGAGATTTCTAATAAAATTTAATATTTGCTTTAAACTTTGAAAAAAGTTTATATAAATTTGGAGATGTACCCAAGTGGTTGAAGGGGTCGGATTCGAAATCACTCGAAATGCGGTAGTCTAATTTCCACTTCAACCGCTTGTAATCCTTATTTTTATGGGGTTTTCTAAAAATTTAATAACACGATTTTTAACAGTTCCCTCAGGAAGTTCCCTCTTTTTTGCAAGCTTTCTGCAACTGTTAAACATATTGGGAGAAGTATCGAAGAGGTCATAACGAGAACGACTCGAAATCCCCTCGGTTACACTGTAACTATACCCTCACAAATGGCTTAACCGTGCGGGTTTAAGCGAGGTTCAAACCTCTCTTACACTGCTTTATCTAGCGGTTTTTCTAGCCATTTCTAACAAAATTCTATAATTTGCTTGTTTTTTGCTCTATCAAAACGGAGCGAATTAACATATCTGGAGATGTACCCAAGTGGTTGAAGGGTCTGCACTCGAAATGCAGTAGGTCGGCTCAAACCGGCGCCAGAGTTCAAATCTCTGCATCTCCGCCAAAGCCCTTGGAAAGCAATTGCTTTCCAAGGGCTTTTATTTTATACAAAAAATAGAACAGTGTGTCAAAGCACTGCTCTATTTCTCTGCACTTGGATTATCCCTTATGTGCATTGGGACAACAAATTGCACAACCATCAGCATCTGAATAATATGCTTTAGCTGCTTGAACTGCCAAGATCTCATTAGCGTGATAACCAAGCGAAATTCTATTTGCAATTCCTAACTCGTCCGCATGGCTAACAGTATGTACTTCATGATGCCAACCAGGATTCATGGTTGAGTTTTTGTTAACACAATAATATGCTCCCATATTCTTTCCTCCTTTCTTTATCATTTAATTTAACTAAACTTACTGTTTTGTAAATTTAGTATTTGCACAACTAGGGCATGGAGGCAAAGTATCTGTCTTGTCATCCAGAACCACCTTCTGCGGGCACTTAGTGCACTTGTATGTGCCTTTTCCAGGTTTTTCACCTGTAGTATATGTTGCCATATGCACACCTCCTTTCTCTTAAATTACATCAAAACTAGCATGCTTCTATACTTCTTTTGTCCTAGTATTGTTTTCAACTAGTTTTTTGATATCTTTACTAAAATAGTGTCTGGGATTCCATCCTTTTGCAATACCTCCCAAAACATATGATTCTATTAAGCTTAATCCAGTATCCAAAGCTGTTTCCAATACAGCTCCTGTTCCTAAACCAACTATAGCTCCTACAGGGCCTAATGCTAATTCACCCACCAAACAAGATGTTGCACAAATACCAATTGTTTTCAAAAATTTCCCGGGTTCTTTATCAAAAAGACCTTTTGTATTTTCAATTGCATTTATATATTCCAATGTTATATCTGCACAATCGGAGTTTTGATTCACGGTGCGAATCCATTCTCTGAATTTAATTGAATTATAAGTGCTCCTTATTTTTGGAATGTCCTTATGCGACATTATTCCGTCTTTTAAAAGCATATTGAAATTAGGTAAGTTTTCAACTTTGAACAATTTATCAGTTGCTTCCCTAACTTTATTTGCATGTTGCAGACTTTCCATTTTTGTTTTATGCAACTCGGTTATACTAAAACTATCAACTGTGTCATACCCAAATTCCGAAAGAATTGCTAGTGTATTACACTCATTTGCTAATGAACATAAAACAGAACGCTCTCTTAAATCTAGCTCCTCTATTTTCTTCTCTTTAGGCAGACCTAAGTTTTTAAAATCATTTCTATTGTACCCGTCTATACCAAATTTGACAGCGTCCTTAGATATTGTTTCCGTTGGTATTCGATATGTATCTAGAACTTTTTTTATTAATCGTTTTTTCTGTTTTTCATGCAACGGATACCTCAACCAATTTAAACCTAATTTTGCTGATTCTTCAGGATCATTATGTGCTTTTGTAGATGGGTATGAAGATGACATAAGGGGAATTATACCTGGTATGTCATCGACATTATACATAACTTCAGGTTTGGAAAACAAAAAATTTATTGCACCCTGCTCTATCAATGCCTCTACACCATTGACTCCATATACATTAATCAATATTGCCAATGGTATGTTTTCTCCATAAACATAAAATGAAATTCCCTCATAATACATAAGCATTTCGGAAACATCACCCAAAATATTATTATAGTCCAAAGTGAAATTTCTTGGATTTGGATTTGTGCCTGTTATTAGATATTTTCGAGAAAATTCATTTAATTTCTCATAATATATTAATCCCATAATATCACCACCTCATTATTAATTAACTTAGTTTTTACTATCTGCTTTTTCGGCAAAATATTTAAGACTGTGATATGAAAACTTATTTTTTATTCTCTTTCCTTATTGTACCGATTTTCTTATCGCTTCTAGTATCTCTTCCATCCTTGTTTCTAATTGTACCTGCAGGCAAACCATGTTTTTTCTCAAAGGTGCCTACCCTACAATCACTTCTTGTCTTTCTCACAAAAATCACCTTCCTTTCCTTTTTTCTTCATGTAAACATTTATTCCCAACTGCTTTGCTAATTCCGGATTCTTTTTTTGTTTTTCTAGCAACCTTAATGCAAGAATTCTTTCCCTCACAGTCATACACATCATCTCCTATTCAACTGAAGGATCAGTTCTTACTATACTTTAATTATACAGTTTCTTTATGCTATCCGAAATATCTGTTTCAGCAAAATAACGGTGTGTTTTTATACTAAATCAGCAAAATAAAATAGCGTTTTAGGTTTTTATGTCTAAAACGCTATTTCAACATTTATGGATTTACTTTTCTTCGTTTCGTATTACTTTCATCTTTTCACACCAAATTTGAATTGCTTCAACAGCCATCGATATTTTTTCAAGCTCGTCGAGAATTTTATTTAAGTCTAATATCTCTGTATCATCTACTTTGCCATCTGCAAGTATTTCCATTAATCGCATTTTCTTTGCGTTAATTGATTCTAACGATACCGACATTTCAACTAGTGTTTTATGAACATTATTAGCATCATCAACTTCTGGAGCGTCCAATCTGCCTATTTGGCACTGATGACAACAATAATAGTTTCTTAACTCAGGTCTGCTGTACGCTTTTGAAAGAGCAACGACATCATCCGGTTGCACCTTTACAGTTCCGTGTTCTATCTTAACCAATTTATTTTCATCAAGATATCCATATTTTCCATTATCAACTTCTGAAATTAAATTTGCGGCTTCCAATCTGCTTAATCCGAGCTCATCTCTAACTTCTTGGAATATTGTTTTAGTTTCTGATGTTTTAGCCATAATATTTCATCTTCTTTCCCATCTTTTATCTAAACTCACAGTTCTACATCAATGATTATACCATATTAATTAATGATTTTCAATATTTTGATAATATTCTGTATAAATAGATGTTTTATCATGATTAAATTATCGTCAGAAACATTGGCTCACACGCCCTTTAACAGCCGTCTTATTTGCGATTTAATATCTTGGGTGGTGTAACTACCCTACCCGAGAGAGTTTGTCCTTACAATCCCTTTAACAGCCTTTGCAACTCGGCCTCAAAATCGATTTTAAAGAGTAAGGGCGTACTCTTACGAGCACGCCCCTGAATATTTTTAATTCTACTCCATTGAGCCGACCATTTTATTTATATCTCCATCTGAGTCTGCTATGATAATTTTTGTCTTAGCAGGAGCCACATACCCGAATCCTTCTATGTATGCCTTATTCTTTTCTTCTATAATTTCATTTCGTATTTTTGTTTCCTCATCTGTGAGGTAGCAGGTGTCTTTTGCCATAATTCTGTCATTTGGATTTATTGGTTCTTCCAGATTCTTTTCCCATTTCGCATAGAGAACATCAGGCTTTGTGAATTTGAATATTGTTACCTGATTCTGTTTAGTTCTTGGATCGGTGAACCATCCAGCGAATGTGTAACCGCATTTTGTTGGGATGTAGCTTTTAAGATTGATGCTCTCGCCATATCTTTTTGTTATTGGCCTGATAAAGCTACCGCCATCCGATGCGAATTGCAAGGTTACATTTCCTATGTATCCATTTTCGCTATCAAATATAAGCTGATTTCTTCGCATCTGCCAAGGTGCCGCCGATGCAGTTTGTGTTAGCAGTATAGTTACCGCCATTGCTGTACATAACACTTTTTTCTTCATAAAATTCTTCCTTTCTAATGTTATATTACCTTTCGGTAACACAAAAATACCACAGAAGATGAGGAAAGTCTACGAAGTTTTTTCAAAGAGCTTTTCTTTGATTACAGC
>JAZQEG010000007.1:0-98484 GCA_045538875.1 Clostridia bacterium
AAGTCTTACTACCCCTGCCAAACAAAAAAGGACCACTACAAAGTGGTTCTTTTTGTTTTGCAAGTATTTTGATGACTTGAACGAGCGGCACGCGGAGCGTGGCGTGGGCTCCGTACCCGAGCGCATCCTGTGGATGATTAGCCGAAGGTTACCAAAATTACGCTGTTTCAGTTGGGTTCGGATTACTGTCACACTAGAAATTTTTAAATCAGCTTATATAGCTCCGCCTTACTAGATGGTACATAGCATGAAGATAAATCATTTTGCAAAAGTCCGCATTTTTTTGCAAAATCGGCTTTGCAAAACTCTGAGATATACAAATTATCTGTTAATTTTTGTACCTCTTTGCACCCCAAAGGTGTGTTGACCTGCACCCTGCCGTTTGTACCTGCCGATACTATTACCATATTGTTTGCCTGACAAATATCGCACAGTGCATTGTTGTAATTTTTAAAATCATTGTCGCCCTTAAAACAATTTATGGCAATTGTTGCGCCGTTTAAGCGATATCTTTCAAAAAGCTTTGGCAAATATACATCATCGCCCATACACATAGCAAGCTTTGCACCCTTAAATACAACAGGGTCAAAAATTTCGTCTATACAATCGATATAATCCTCAAGTTCAAAAACTGAGCCGTTTTGTGTGGCATGCTTAATGTACAGCTTGTTAAAGGTTTCGCCCTCTTGGGCAAAGGGATTTGCAAAAATGCAAAAATGCATACCAAAATCGTCAATTCCGTTAAATACAGCAGCACAGCCAAGCTCAAAGCAAAATCCATAAAGCGATTCGAGCACATAATTGTATTCGTCCCCGTTTAAAACATCCATACCCGACAAAAGCTCGGTATATGGGTTTTTGACTCCCTCGCCCAACACAAGCAAATCCGCACCAAATGATGATGCAAATTCCATCTGTTCAAAAAAGCTCTGCTCATCTGCTTCAATAATTGGTGAATATATTAATGTTTTAATTGAAATCACCGCCTTTATGTGTTATAATAAATCTGGTTATTGTTTAATTTAATTAATAATCTCGTCCAAATCGCCAATGCGGTTTTGACATTATTTATTGTATCATATAATACAAAAATTTACAACATTATTCACTCAAGTGAAAAATGAATTTTTTACATTATTACCAAGCGGAGGTGATATTTTGAATTATATAATACTCGATATGGAATGGAACCAGCCTTTTTCGAGAGAGGTTACTAAGGTGCGCAACGGAATAAAGCTTGTTGGCGAAATTATACAGATAGGCGCAGTAAAGCTTAATAAAAACCAAAAAATTATTGACACCTTTGAAGTCAAAATATCTCCAAAAATATACACTGTTATGCAGCATATGGTAAAACAGATAACAGGGCTTACTGAGGAAAACCTTAAAACCGGTGTTACCTTTCGAAAGGCAATAGAGCTGTTTAAGTACTGGTGCGGCGACGATTTTGTTGTTATTACATGGGGTATAAACGACATCCCCATTCTTCGGGACAACCTTAAGTTTTTTGCCATGGGGGATAGCTGGATACCCGATTGCTACAATGCACAATGCTTTTTTAACAAGCAGACGGGCAATACAGGCAGGCAATACTCAATAGATTTTGCTGCACAATATTTTAAAATACCGCTTGACAATATGAGGCACGATGCCCTTAACGATGCGTACTACACAGCACTTATTGTGTCTAATCTGAGCATTGCCGATGGCATAAAGGAATATGATACAACAGTTATTAACAGTGCAAACATAATTGACGAAAAAAGCTTGCCAAAAGGAGCGATATTACGCAAAGGCTTTGAGTCAAAAATTGAGGCGGCATCGGACAAAGCTGTGTATAAAACTGCCTGCACAAAATGCCACAAGCCTCTTGCGGTGAGCAGATTTGTGCAACACGGAAGCTCAAGAGTTGTTGCAATGGGTGTGTGCAAAAATTGCGGATGCTATGCAATAAAAGTCAAATTCCGTCAGGATGAAAACAAAAAATACTGCTTTATAAAAACTCTCGATTTGCTTGACGAAAAGGGCAAAAAGGATTTGCTCATATCACTTCGCAAATGGAGCGTTAACAGGCAATATCTTGCCGAAAGAGTAAACAACAACCGAACTAAGTAGCGAAGTTTGTTTTATATAGGGGGTAATTTTTTGTCCGTTTTCCTAATTTATTTATAAGGTTTCTTAAGTGTTTTAAACACATTAAAAACGAAATTTTGCCTTTTAAAATCCAGATTTTAACAACACTCCAATGGCTAGCCATTGGAGTGTTTTGCTGTTTGGGATATTATAATGTCACACCACATCTTTTTAAGGCATAATATGTATAAGGCAAATTAACATAAAAGGCGGTATTGGTATGGAAGAAAAATATGTTGTTGTCGGCGGTGACGAAAGGCTTGCTTTTGCAGCTGAGGAACTTGAGCACCGCGGCAAAAAAGTAATATGCTACGGAAACGGACTGTGCGCCTGCCCAAACGCTGAAAGCTTAAAGGCAGCTGTAAAGAGCAGCACACATATTTTGTGCGGAATACCCTTTAGCCGTGATGACGGGCAAACGGTGTTTGCTCCTCATTTTGGCAAAAAAATATACACCGAGGAGCTGTTGTGTGCATTAGAGCCTCATCACACGGTGTATTTAGGAATGGCGGGTAGCTTTGTTACAAGCTGTGCCATGCGCGGAGCGAGCTGTATCGACTACAATATTATAGAGAGTTTTCAGATGTGCAACGCTCATTTGAGTGCAGAAGCAATACTGTCGCTTATAATTAGCAATTTGCCTGTTTCCATATCAGACGGCAGGTTTTTGGTATTGGGTTACGGAAGAATCGGCAAACAGCTTTGCGATATGCTAAAAGCAATGGGCGGCAACATTACCGCTACTGCCCGAAAGCAATCCGACTTTGCCGAAATGAGCTTAAAGGGTATTGACAAAATGCACACATCCCACATTAACAATGGGAATTTTGATGCAGTTGTTAATACCATACCCCACAAAGTCACCGATGAAAAGTTTTACCAAATGCTTAATCCTGACTGCTTGATTATTGATGCATCTGCAGCCCCCGGGCAAATTGACAAATCGACAGCACAGCTTCTGGGCATAAAAGTTCTTGACGCATTTGGATTGCCGGGTAAATTTTCGCCAAAATCGGCAGGCAGGATAATAATAAATACTGTTCTCAGTTAATGTATAAAGGAGTGGCCCAATATGGATTTAAAAAATGTTAGTATTGGGTTTGCAATGACAGGATCTTTTTGTACCTTTGCAAAAGTTGTGCCTCAGATAGAGTATCTGGCAAACCTTGGTGCAAGCATATATCCCATTATGTCGGAGGTTGCATACGGCACTGACACACGCTTTGGAAATGCAAAGCATTTTGTGGAAAAAATTGAGCAAATTACAGGACGAAAAATAATTCACAGTATACCATCGGCGGAGCCAATAGGACCAAAAAAATTTTTGGATGCGATGATTGTTGCACCCGCTACCGGTAACACAATTGCAAAGCTGGCAAACGCCGTTACCGATACCCCTGTAACTATGGCTGCAAAAGCTAACCTTCGCAACGAAAAGCCGCTTATAATTGCAATATCTACCAACGACGCGCTTGGCGGCAGTGCCAAAAACATTGGTATGCTGATGAATACAAAAAACATCTATTTTGTACCATTTGGTCAAGATGACCCTGTTAATAAACCCAAATCAATAGTGGCAGATATGTCAAAAATTGAGCAGACGCTTATACACGCACTCGAAGGTGTGCAGGTTCAGCCAATGCTTGTATAGACAAAAAACTCACAATTTTAACAAATTGTGAGTTTTTCTTATAATTTTATTTTACAAATATGAGCACCCTTTAGTGTGACAGGATTCGAACTCCCAATGCCTGACATCTGAAATTTTTGAAATCTTTCAGTTTGTTGGTTTTGACGGGCGTCAGCCTTGCAAAGATGACAAACCGAAAGTTACCGAAATTACGCCGTTTCAGGCGGGTTCGGATTACTCTCTTTCGGCTAACTAAAATCCACTGTAAATGTTGTGCCCTCGCCCTCTGTGCTTTGCACGTCAATTGTGCCTCCTGCACCAAGCACAATATGCTTTACTATAGACAGCCCAAGTCCTGTGCCGTCTACCTTTTTGGAGCGGCTTTTGTCCACGCGGAAAAATCGCTCAAATATGCGTTCAATGTGCTCATTGGCTATGCCAATACCTGTATCGGACACAGTTAGCCTTTTTTTGCACACATTTATATCAACAACTCCTCCGTCTTTGTTGTATTTTATTGCATTGTCACAAAGGTTGTACACAAGCTGAGTAAGCAAGCTTTCGTTGATATACACGCGGCTGCTTGACCCCGATACATTTATTGTAATTCCTCGTACGGCTGCTTTTTGCTTTAGCTGCTCTGCTACCTCGCGTGCAACAACAAGCATATCATTGTCGGACTGCTCTGCCTTTTGCCCTTCGTCAAGCTTTGAAAGGCGGATTATATCGTCAACAAGAATAATAAGGCGGGAGCTCTCTTTTTCTATTTTTTTTACAAAAGACGCAACATCATCTGGTTTGGCAATACCGCTGTTTATTATTTGAGCATAGCCATGAATGGAAGTAAGCGGCGTTTTTAGCTCGTGTGATACATTTGCGGTAAACTCACGGCGCATTTCATCTGTTTTGGCAAGCTTTTTGTTTTGACTTAATATGCGCTCAATAAAAGGCTTTATTTCTTCATACATTTCATTGTTGTCAAAGTTTGCGTCAGATGCCGCATTTTTTATAGGTTCTACAATATTTTCGGTAAGGCGGTATGCTACAATTACAGTAAGGAGATACAACATTGCCGTAACAAAAAGCACTGCCACAAGCACAGTGTAAAACATCGAATACACACCTTTAAAATCGTCGCCTATCCGTAAAAATGCACCATTATTAAGCTGCACTGCATAATAAAACTGCCTTGTGTGCAGAGTACTCGACCGCCGTGACGAAGTACCCGAACCTGCTAATTTTGCGGCCACAATTTCGGGGCGGTTGAGGTGATTTTGCATATTAGAATAATTGCCCTCATTGTCAAAAAGCACATTGCCCGAGGCATCAATAAGAGTAATTCTTTTGTCGGTCATATTGGCGGATATACTGCCAAGCATTGCTGATATGTCTTTGTCGGATATTACATCTGCTATTGCATTTGCCTCTGACTCAAGCTCCGATGTAAAGCTTGTGGTAAGTGAGCTATAGCATGCTGCCATAACAAATACAACCGAAAGCAGCATTGTTACCATAGACAAAAAGCACATATTACGAAATATTTTATTATACATAAGCCTACTCGATTCTGTAACCTACATTACGAACTGTTTCTATTGCGTTGCCCGTTTCGCCAAGCTTTTGACGGAGGGTACGAATGTGAACATCAAGAGTGCGTGATTCGCCTTCAAAAAAGGTTTCCCATACTGTGCTGATTATGTTTTCGCGCCTTACTACATCGCCCTGCGCCTCAAGCAGCATATTAAGGAGATTATATTCTTTAAGAGTGAGCAAAACCTCTTTTCCGTTTGAATATACAATATGCTTTTTGGTATCCAGCTTTATGCCAGCACGCTCAAGCACTGCGCTTTTTGCCTGATTTGGTGTATAACGGCGAAGCACTGCCTTTACTCTTGATATAAGCTCCAGCACATCAAACGGCTTTGTTATGTAATCATCCGCTCCGCTGTCGAGGCCTTTAATTTTGTCCATACGCTCCGATTTTGCAGTCAGCATTATAACAGGAACATCTGCAAATTTTTTTAAGCTTCGCAGATTTTTTAAAATTTCAATCCCGTCGGCATCAGGCAACATAATATCAAGCAATATCAGCGATGGTATGTTTGTTTTAAGTGCCTCAAAAAAATCCTTGCCACATTCAAAAGACTTTGCCTCAAAGCCCGTTGATGTGAGAGTATATTCTATAAGCTCACGTATATTGGTATCGTCCTCTACACAAAATATCATTTGCATTTACCTCCTTGTTAATCCAACTCAAGGAGAGCCTGAATGCTCAGACTCTCCTTGGAGTTATATAGCGTATTTTGATTTGTACATTTCGTACTTTTCGGAAAAGTCGTTTCCGCCAAAATGCTTTACATTGTTGAGATATTCGTGTGTGTCAAAGCTGCCGTTTGCAACTTCGAGCAGGCACACGCCGATGTTTGAACAGTGATCGGCAACTCTCTCAAAGTTTGTAACAAGATCCGCATATACAAATCCTGTTTCTATTGTACACCTATTTTGCTTAAGACGCAATATGTGATTGTTGCGAAGCTTCATTTTTAATTTGTCAATAATCTGCTCAAGCGGCTCAATATTTTTTGCAAGCTCAAGATTTTCGCTTACAAACGCCTCATATGAAATTTCAAGTATTTCGGTAAGTGCTTGTTTTACAACAGTTAGCTCTTTGATTGCATCTTGTGAAAATTCAAGATTTTTGGATACGATTTCTTCTACCGACTGTACAATGTTTACAGAGTGGTCGGAAATTCGCTCAAAATCACCTATGCAGTGAAGCAAATTTGACACCTCGTGGCTGTCTTCATCGTTGAGGCTTTCGGCACTGAGCTTAACAAGATATGTGCCGAGGATATCCTCATATTTATCGGCTTTTTCTTCCATTTCACAAATTTGTCTTGCTTTATCATCAGAGTAGTCGAATATAAGATTAAGCGAACCAACAAGCCCATCCTTTGCACAAAGCGCCATTTGGTTTGCAAGCTTTTTTGCCTGTGCAACCGCAACAGCAGGGGTGGTGAGAAGTCTGTCATCAAGTAAAGATACATCTTCCTGTGTGTTGTCGTCGCGGATAATAAGCATAGAGAGCTTTTCCAGCTGCTTTGTAAACGGGAACAAAAGCACTGTTGCAAATACATTAAAGATTGTGTGAACCAATGCAATCATTGCCGCATTTACAGAATCGTTCATAAATGCAAAATCCAAAAGGCTGTTGAGCACATAAAACAGTATCAAAAATACCGTTGTTCCTATTATATTAAATGATAGATGCACAACTGCCGCACGGCGTGCATTTTTGTTTGTGCCTATGCTTGACAAAAGTGCAGTTACACAGGTACCGATGTTTTGACCAAGGATAATGGGGAGCGCATTAGAAAATTTAATTTGACCTGTAGTGGAAAGCGCCTGCAGTATACCCACCGATGCAGAGGACGACTGAATAACAGCTGTAAGCACTGCACCTGCAAGCACACCGAGCACAGGATTTGAAAACAGTGTGAGTATTGATGTAAATGCTGCATTTTCCTTAAGGCCGCTAACTGCACCGCTCATTATATCCATACCTGTCATAAGTACTGCAAATCCCAAAAGAATGGAGCCTGTGTCCCTTTTTTTGTTGCTTTTTAAAAACATAACAAAAATTGTACCAATAGCCGCAAGCACAGGTGTAAACGAAGATGGCTTAAGGAGCTGAACAAAAATATTGTCGCCCTCAATGCCCGACAAGCTCAATATCCATGCTGTGATGGTTGTACCAATGTTTGCACCCATAATTACGCTGATTGCCTGACTAAGACGCATAATGCCCGAGTTTACAAAGCCCACAACCATAACCGTTGTTGCAGATGATGACTGAATAATAGCTGTAACGCCTGCGCCCAAAAGCACTCCCTTGAGTGGACTTGATGTAACATTTTCGATAATTTGCTTTAATTTGCCGCCGCCGCGTTTTTCGAGAGCTTCGCCCATAAAGTTCATACCAAAAAGGAAGAGGGCAAGGCCGCCAATTAATTCTAAAACCTCAAAAATACTCATACATATTCCTCCATAGTAAATATTACAATATCATTTTAAACCAATATATGTAAAATATTCTATCACGGAAATGTAAAATGTATGTAAAAACGGCGTGCCTTTGGGCACGCCGTCAAATGTTAAATAAAACTATTCAACAATATAAATTGCTTTTACATATGAGTCAACTGCAACAATTATTGCTCTTGTAGCAGAATCAGGATATTTAAGATATTTTTGAATTGAACCTCTTATTTCTGCATCCGATTTCAATGGTTCTTTAGAATCGCCATCGTCATATGAGTAATATTTTGTTGAGCTGTTTATAGCATAATCTGCGGTTTTTTCTGTGTCATCTAAAAGCACAGAAATTGTACCATCTGCACCATCATCAGGCAAATCATACACAAGACCTGACTGTATCTGGAAGTACTTTGTATTGCTGCCGTATGTTTCATCAACATAATTGTTGTCACCCTCATTACCGTCGAGGCCATAAACAGTATCGGTTGAAGCATCATACATAAGCTTTGCATCATCAAGCTCACCCGACGAAACAGCTACCTTTATAATATCGCCTTTATCTATACCTGCAACAAGCGAAGATGATTCATATGTTGCTGTTTCTATAGTTGTTGAACCAACCTTCATATACGAAAGTATACCATGTGTTTCGCCTGTATCTTTGTCATATACATCATCAACATACTCTACTATAACTGTTGGGCTTTGTACAGTAACATCGGCTGTATCGTCGCCATCATCGCCATACCACACAACAACATCAGCAATAAGGCTGGAGCCGTCTCTTTCATATGGCTCTATATGGTAAGAGTCATCGACAAACTTGCTTTTTTTGTAAACCTTGTAGTCATCAATATCCTTTCTTCCGTATGGAACATAAAACACCAAGGTTCCCGAATCCATAGTGAATTTTGCATTGGATGATTCAAATTTTGACAATGACGGATAGTATTGTGTCTTTCTAACACATTCGTTAAAATCACTTGCTTCAGTTAAACCATTATATTTAAACGCATATGGCAAAATTTTACCGTCTGCGCCTGTGCCTACAGTACCAATTTTGTTAATTTGACCTTTTGTATTGGTTTCGTATGTAATAAGCTGTTCAATTGAGCCTGCAGGTGCTTTGTAATCGGATGCTTTGTTTGCATTGATTACTGCAGATGAAGCCTTAAGCTCTGCAATTGCCTCAGAAGGGCTGACGCCTGTACCGCCGTTTATGCTTACATTTGAAGCAAGCGCAAATTTTTCAAGTTTGCCCGATGTTGTAAGAACTCTTACCTCTACGCCCGAATCAATGCCTGAGCCTGCTTGATGGTCTATAAGATAGCCGTATGAAGCTGTCTTTTCGGTTACGTCTGTGCATACAATTCTGCCTGCATAATCGAGGAAGAATTTAACCGTTGCGCCAACCTCAAATCCGTATGTTGCTTCGTTGTCGCCTGTTGCAAGAAATGTACTAAAGCAAGGAGCAAGAGTATAATCCTTTGATTTTACAGTAACAATCTCATAATCGCCCTGCATTTTTTCCACTGTGCCTAATACACTTGCGGTAGAAATTTTAACAATTGTAGGAGCATCTGCAGGAGCGCTTGAGTGCGGCTCGGCAACAGACACTACCTGTCTTGTTGAAATAGATTTATAAGTTGCACTGGTTTCGCTGCCGCCTGCAGTTGTAACCTTTGTTACAACAACATCATCCTCATACAAAGTGATGTCAGGCTGAATTTTGAGCTTGTCTTTAATTGTTACAGTGCCTTCTTTAGTTTTTGTGGTAACGACATCTGTAAAATATGTCTGGTACTTTTCAACAATAGCAACGTCCATAGCAGAATCGTTGTCGTTGTTGTAAAGTGTAACACTGCCTGCGTCTATATCAAAAATTTCTGCCTTAAAAGAAGAATTTATGTATGATGCAGGAATGCCGTAGCCGTTGTATACTACATAAAGATTGTCATCTATTTTGTAATCATCAGTTTCGTCAAATTCATCGTCAACATAGTATGAAAGAGTGTTGCCCGAATAATCATCAATATAGTCAGCATCAAGAGTGACAACCTTTGTGCTGTTGTTAGCAACTATGTTTGACACATAAAATCTGTTGCCGCTTGTTTTGCGGATTTTGTAGTCCACATTATAGCCAACATATCTTTCAAGCGATGTGTAGTCTACACCCTCGTCAAGGATATATATCTGATTGTCAATCTGAATTTGAGATTTTGTAAGGGTGCTGTCTGTTCCTATGAGTGAATTTTCATACACGCCTACAAGCACGCCGTAGCCCTCGGTAATTTCGTCATCAGAAAATATATTGTCTTTGTCATTCGATGGGGTTAATATAGGATTGCCTTCAGCATCTGTGCCTGTCTGAACAAGGCGCTGGCAATCGTCCATATTGTCAATAAGCTGCGCAACAAGGCCCCTTGATGCACCGTTGTCGGCAACTGCAACTGCATTTTTGGTGGCACCTATTGAGCTTGCCTGCTTAATGTAGTCTGAGTACCATGGGTTAAGTGTTTTGTCAATTACAGGGCCGTAGCCGAGTGCACAAACTACCATTTTTACAGCCTCGGCATATGTAACAGTGTTATCGGGCTTAAATGTGCCTTCGGGATAACCGTTGATAATGCCCGCATTAACTGCTGCTGCTATGTATTTGTTTGCCCAGTGTCCGTTTGTATCACTAAAGTTTGCAACCAAAGATGCCGAGATGTTTGAGTCACCAAGCTCACTTACCATAATAACCTTTGCAAATTCAGCTCTTGTTATTGTGTTGTCAGGCTTAAATGTGCCATCCTCGTAGCCGTTGAGAACACCTCTGTTTACAAGATTATAAATTGCCTGATAATGTACATCATCCTGCGCTACATCAGAAAATGCGACGCCTTCTGCAAATGCAATGTTTGTAAGCATTGCGGCAATCATAGTGAGAGCAACAAATAATGATGTGATTTTTTTAAATGATTTCATTTTGTATACCTCCATTTTCATAAGTTTTGCCGTCTGCATGAGCAAAAAACATTGCTCACACAAGCATATTAGGCTACTTATATATGTATATAGTAACATCAAATAATGTTTTCGTCAATAGAAATTTCTTGAAATACATGTGTTTGTCACCAAATTGTAATAAGCATTTTAAATGCTAATTTTTAATACAAAACAGAGCCTAGGCAAAATATTTTTTTGCCTAGGCTCTGTGGAATAAATCATAACAAAAGTGTTTTGTTACATCCCATTGCTAATTTGTTCAAATTTTATGCATTTTCAAGAAATGTTCGTAAAGTAAGCACCCTGTTAAAAATTACAAATGCCTCCGCTCTTGTAATTATATTTTCAGGCTTAAATGTACCATCTTCGTAGCCTTTTACAATTCCAAGCTCTGATGCTGCATCTATATAGCTTGCACACCAATCTTCGTCTGAAACATCAGAAAATTTTGTGGCAGCATCTTCAACCTGCACATTAAGCGCGCGTATAATAATTGCAACCATTTCGGCTCTTGTAACCATGTCTTGAGGGCGAATTGTGCCTGTTTCATCTCCATGGAGCACACCGTATTTATATGCTGTTGCAACAATATCCTTTGCCCAGTGCGAAACGGCATTGCTATCGGGGGCATCAACGGTGAGCTGTTGCTCAACTTCCACTTTATTTATAGACAGCGCAAGCTTTGCAGTTTCTTCTCTTGTTATACCTTGTTCAGGGCGAATTGTGCCTGTTTCATCACCACTTACAAACCCGTTTTTGTAAAGATTTGCAACTGCCTCATATGCAAAATGACTTTTGTCCATATCAGCAAATTCACTTGTCGGCCCTTGCGATATAAGCATTATTTCATCCTCATTGGCAAACACCTGCATTGAGCACAAAATTAATGCAAATACCATAATTAAACAAATTGTTTTTTTGAGTAAATTCATATCAAGTTCCTCCATATACTATAGCTATATATATTTTAACATTATTACTGCAAAAAATCAATACCCCAAACGTCTCACCGCTATTTTACGTTATTTTTTTGCTGTTTTTCACTTTTCAGGAGCGTGATACTTGTGTGACAAACAGGGATGTCCCTTTGCAAAAGGTGCGTTCTCGTTTGTCACCTTTGAAAGTTGACAAAAAAGGACCGTCCCCAATTGGGAAAATGACAAAAAAGGACCGTCCCCAATTGGGAAAAAAGGACCGTCCCCAATTGGGAAATTTACATCTGATGCATCTGTCCCCAACTAACAAAATACTCTTGATTTTGAGTAAGTTTTATTATATAATATTTATGAAAACATCTAAACCACGCTTTCAAAGGAGAGGATATTATGAAATTAGTAATGGCTATTGTCAATGATGAAGACGGTAACAGTGTACTTTCCGAACTTAATAAAAACAAATTTAGTGTTACAAAGCTTGCTACAACAGGCGGCTTTCTCAAGTCAGGTAATGTTACCTTTATTATAGGTACAGATGATGACAAGGTTCAGGAGGTAATTGATATTATTTCAAGCAAAAGCAAACGCCGCAAGCAAATTACCGCTTCGCCTATTCCAATTGGTGCATCAGCCTCTTTCAGTCCGTACCCTATTGAAGTGGAAGTTGGCGGTGCAACAATATTTGTGCTGGATGTAGACAGATTTGAAAAGGTTTGATATATGATATTTCCTTTAGGACAAGAGGGTATTGTAAATTTTTTTAAAGCCCAGATACAAAACGACAGGCTTTCGCACGCATATCTTTTGTGCGGCGACAAGGGCTCTGGCAAAAAAACAGTGTGCAATTATTTGCTTAATTTAATAATGTGCAAATCGCATACTGCCTGTGGCAATTGCAATGGCTGCGCTACAGTAAAATCGGGAGCAAACCCCGATATTATGTATATAACAAACGGCGACAAGCTTACGATTGGTGTAGACGACGTGCGTCATGTGACAGCCGAAGTGTATACAAAGCCTATTATATCTTCAAAAAAGATAGTTGTTATACAAAATGCACACTTAATGACCCAAGAGGCTCAAAATGCTTTGCTTAAGGTGATTGAAGAGCCGCCTGATTATGTTGTGTTTTTTTTGCTGTGCGACAGCGTAGGCAACATGCTATCAACAATACTTTCAAGAGTTACAAAAATAGAAATTGCGCCGCTTGACATTAACACCCTAAGGCAAATAGCGCCTGGCTGTGATGAATTTATGTACCGCTATTGCGGCGGCAATCCGGGCAGACTCATGGAGCTTAAAAGCAACGATGAGTTTTTGAAATTGCGCGATGCCTCAGTACAAATGGTAATGAGCCTTTGCGCAAGTGACAGCTACAAAATGTACTCATTCGAAAGCTATTTTGGTTCAGACAATGGGCAAACTGCCGCAATTTACGACCTTATGCTGATGTTTGTGCGTGATTGTGTACTCAAAAAAAACAATGTTGATGAACTAATTGTCAACAATGACAAAATCAACGATATAAAAGCATTTTGTGCGTTGCTTAGCGCAAAAAAGTGTGCTCAGGTTGCAGATATTATTACTAAGGCACGCACAGAGATTGGCATAAGCCAGAGCAGCGCTATGTCATGGCAGGCAATGTTTATAAAATGCCGGGAGGTTATTCATGATTGAAGTAGTAGGAATACGCTTTAAAAGCGTAGGCAAAATATATTATTTTGACGGTGAAAAAAATAAGTTTAATAAAGGTGACCACGTTATTGTGGAAACATCAAGAGGCATTGAGTATGGCACTGTTGTTATTGCAAGCAAGTTTGTAACAGATGACCAGATTGTGCCTCCGCTCAAAAAAATTATTCGCAAGGCAACTGAAGAGGACGATATTCAGGTGCAAAAAAATGCCGAAAAAGAAAAAGAGGCAATGTCAATAGCAGCAAAAAAAATTGCAGATCATAAGTTAGATATGAAGCTTGTGGATGTTGAATATACATTTGACAACAACAAGGTATTGTTTTACTTTACGGCAGATGGGCGAATAGACTTTCGTGACCTTGTAAGAGATTTGGCAGGCGTGTTTAAAACACGAATAGAACTGCGACAGATTGGTGTTAGAGATGAGGCAAAAATGGTGGGTGGCCTTGGCATATGCGGCAGACCATTTTGCTGCAACCTTTACCTTGGCGAGTTTGCTCCTGTGAGCATAAAAATGGCAAAGGAGCAAAACCTTTCGCTTAACCCAACCAAAATTTCGGGCACTTGCGGAAGGCTTATGTGTTGCCTTAAAAATGAGCAGGCTGCTTACGAGGATGTGTTAAAGCGTGCTCCAAACATCGGCTCACTTGTAAAAACTCCAGGTGGCACAGGAACTGTAACCGCAGTTTCGTTGCTTAAAGAGCTTGTTTCGGTTGCAATTGAATCGGATTTGGAAAAGGTTATAAGAGAATACAAAATTGACGATATAAAAATCATTAAAAAGGGAGCTGTCAAAAACGAAGAAAAGGTTGATATGAAAGCTCTCAAGCAGCTGGAAGATTGATGAATTTTGTCAAAAACACTTGATTTTTTTAATACAGGTGTTATAATGTATATAAGTTGTACGAATTTTAATGGAGGTGTTTACCAATGGCTTATGTAATTACAGATGAATGCCTTAACTGCGGTGCTTGCGAAGCAGAATGCCCGGTTAGTGCAATTTCTGCTGGTGATGGCAAATATGTTATCAATGCTGATGAGTGCCTTGATTGCGGTGCTTGTGCAAGTGTTTGCCCTGTAGGCGCACCTGTTGCAGAATAATTTTGCAAAGTGTATAAAACAAACATTCAAAACCTCAGCAATTATGCTGAGGTTTTGTATTACAACATGACATTTGAGTATTATAAAAATTTTAGCTGCGAGGCTGTGTGAGTTTGAGTTTTGTCACACTAAACAGCCGGGTGGGAGATTTCATAATGGAACGAATTGACGATTTGGGAATAAACGGCTTAAAGCTTATACAGGATAGCGACCTTTTTTGCTTTGGCACGGACAGCGTGCTGCTTAGCAATTTTGCAAAAGCAAAGCCAAGCGACACAATATTAGACCTTTGCACAGGCAACGGAATTATACCGATTTTGCTGAGTGCAAAAACAAAAGCACAAAAAATATACGGAATCGAACTGCAAAATCAATCGTTCGAGCTTGCTGTGCGCAATTGTAAATTAAACAACCTTGACGGCAGGGTAGAGTTTATAAACGATGATGCAAAACTTGCACTTAATTACTTTAAGTCGGGCAGTGTGGATGTTGTTACCTGCAACCCACCTTATATGGCACCAAAATCGGGATACACAAACCAAAGTGACAAAAAGGCCATTGCACGTCACGAAATTGCAATTAATGTGTACGACATTATAGACATTGCTTCAAAGCTGTTAAAGTTTGGCGGTCACCTGTATATGGTGCACCGTGCCGAACGGCTTGCCGACATTATATGCACAATGCGTAGCAAAAAAATAGAGCCAAAAAGGCTCACATTTGTTCATCCATCGCCAGACAGAGCACCCGGGCTTATACTAATTGAAGGGATTTACGGAGCAAAAGCCTCTCTTAAAATAGAAAAACCGATTTACGTGAACATATAGAAAGGATTTACCAAAATGGAAAAAGGAACACTCTACTTATGTGCCACGCCGATTGGAAACCTTGAGGATATATCGGTACGTACGCTGAGCACTTTAAAGCAGGTTGACCTTATTGCGTGCGAGGACACAAGGCATTCGTTAAAGCTGCTCAATCATTTTGAAATTGCAAAACCTCTTACAAGCTATCACGAGCACAACAAGGCCGAAAAAGGCCAGGTGCTTGTACAAAAATTGAAAGAGGGTACAAACATTGCGCTTGTGTCGGATGCAGGGACTCCCGCTATATCGGACCCTGGGGAAGATTTGGTTAAAAAATGCATACAAGAGGACATTAGAGTTGTGCCGATACCAGGGCCTTCGGCACTAATAAATGCTCTAATTGTGTCGGGGCAAAACACAGGCAGATTTACCTTTGAGGGATTTTTGTCTATGAACAGGCGCAGCCGTGATGAGCATTTAAAATCACTTGCTAATGAAACGCGCACAATGATTTTTTACGAAGCTCCGCACAAGCTTGTGCGTACGCTAAGCGATATGCACAGTGTTTTTGGCAACCGCGGTATTACAATAGTAAAAGAAATTACCAAAATTCACGAATCAGTTGTAAAAACAACTCTTAAACAAGCAATAACATATTTTGAAAATACAATCCCAAAAGGTGAATTTGTGCTTGTGCTTGCGGGCAAATCGGAGCAGGAAATAAAAAGCGAAGCGGAAAAAGCGTTTGAAAATATGACCGTTACACAGCATGTAGACAGCCTTATAGCACAAGGAACTGACAAAAAAGAAGCAATAAAACAAGTTGCAAAGCTGCGCAATTTGCCAAAGAGGGAAGTGTATAACCAATATACAACCAAGGAGGACAAGTGATGAACAAATCAGGATTTATTTACTCAAATATGCGTAAATTTCGCGCAAAATATGCTGTGATTGTTGTGCTGTATACAATAGCGGTTGCTTTGTTTGCATTAGACTCATCAAAATATATTGTCAAAATGATGTTTGGCAGTACACCTCTTGATTTGGAGCAATTTGCCTCAGTGCAAACACAAGTGCTGCCCGCAAATTACACAGTGGACAAGCAAAGCGAGGATGCAAGGATATGGGGCAGTGCAGCTCCATCTACCAGCTATTGGCAAGAAAACCGATACTATTTTAGCGTAAAAATTGATGATGTTAAAAGCATTGAGGCGGCATACACCGTAGGCGGTGCACCTGTGACATATGAGGTTGACACAGATGCCGACCCCATCGCTGTAAAAGCAACATATGCAGTTATTAACGGAATTACAGTGCCTGTTATTATGGAAGCTGACCAAAGCATTTCAAAGGGTGATACCGTTGAGGGCATTTTTACAAGGCACTCTCCGCTGATACTTGAAGAGCTTGCAAAAAAATCGGACGGTGAGGATACTGAAATTTGCAGCTACACTCTTGACATACGCGGTATAGATATGGGCTCGGAATTCAGCGACTGTGTGCTGCTTACAATGTCGGTGATTTTGCTTGTTTACCTTTTGGCAAAGCTGATTTTGTATTTTGTAAATCCGCTAAAGCACCCTATGTACGCACAGCTTGATAAATACGGCGAGGCGCAATATGTTGCCGAGGATATTGACAGGGAGGTTGAAAACAATATAACAAACCGCGAAAAGGACACAATATATACTACCAACTGGATACTTACCAAAAAAAGCTTTAAATACCAAATTGTAAAAAACCATGCAGTTGGCGGAAAATTTAAATATACACCTTAGCCATTGGAATATTATCCGAACTCCGATTTAAATATATAAAAATTCCTGTAAACTGCGTTAAAATGCTCGCAAATACATCAAGTATTCACTGTGCTTTTGCCTTGTTTACAACAATTTTTATTATATTTAAATTCTTTGACCTGAAAGACTTGTATTTTTGATAGGTTTCAGTGCGAAAGACGAAGGAAGGCTTGGCGCCTTTCAAGAATGACAAGCTGAAAAGCACCGAAAATACTGACTTTCAGGCAGGTTCGGATAGTACTTCAATGGCTAGCCATTGGAGTACTGTCTTTTGGCTAAATTTATTATACAAAAGGGGATGGAGCAAAATGATTTCATTTTGCTCCATCCCCTTGTTTTAAAGTACATATTTCTTTTTATAATTATTGTAAAGCGAAACGTAAGAATCCTCACCCGAGCTTTTAAGATGGTTAAGATATTCGTGTGTTTCAAAGCTGCCATGGGCAATTTCTATAAGGCATACGGCAATGTTTGAGCAATGGTCGGCAACACGTTCAAAGTTGGTGAGCAAATCCGAAAGGATAAAGCCCATTTCCATAGAGCATGTACCACTTTTAAGGCGCACAATGTGATTTGCCTTGATTTTGAGCTTGAGCCTGTCGATAACCTGTTCCAGCGGTTCTACACTTTTTGCAATTTCGAGATTACCTGTGTAAAGGGCATCTGTTGCAAGAGTAAGCACTTCATTAACAGCCGAAGATATAACTTTTAAATCGTTTTGAGCTGCCTCGGAAAAAGCAAGGTCTTTTTCATTTATTTCGGCAAGGGCCTCGGTAATGTTTACTGCATGGTCCGAAATACGCTCAATGTCACCTATGCAATGAAGCAGTTCTGTAACAATTTTGCTGTCATCTACCGAAATATTGTTTGTACCTGCAATTTTTACAAGATATGTGCTGATTTTATCCTCATATGTGTCAACAAGGGCTTCGCTCTTTTGTACAGCTTTTACCACCGAGCCATCAAATTTTGTAAGGAGCTTTGTGGCATCGTATATGGATTTGCGGGCAATTTGTGCCATATCACATACAAGGTCACGGCATTTTTCTACTGCAAACGAAGGAACCTGAAGGAATCTATCGTCAAGAGTATCAAACTCAGTTGTTTTTGTATCCTTTGTGCCTTTAACCGATTTGATTGTAAGCTTTTCGATAAGCGAGCAAAATGGTATAAGAACAACTGTAGAAATTATATTAAACAATGTGTGCACAATAGCAATTGTCATACTTGTTATGTTTGCATCCATAAAGGCAAAATCGAGTGCATAATCAAGTGCTACAAACACCGAATAAACAATAATTACACCGATGAGTTTTATGTAAAGGCAGGCAAGTGCCACTCTTTTTGCTTCGGTATTGCCTGTGATTGATGACAAAATAGGTGTGATTGTTGTGCCTATATTTTGACCCAAAATAATTGGAATTGCAGTAGAATATGGGATTGCTACTGTAAGCGCAAGTGCCTGGAGTATACCCACCGATGCGGATGATGACTGGATAATTGCAGTAAGTATTGTACCAACTGCAATACCAAGCACAGGGTTGGAAAACATTATAAGCATTTTGCCAAATGCCGGGTCGTCCTTAAGCCCTGCCATCGCTCCGCTCATCATATCCATACCAAACATTAAAATTGCAAAGCCCATAAGTATTGCACCGACATCTTTTTTTTTGTCGGATTTGGCAATCATAGTCATAATTAAGCCTACTGCCATAAGAACAGGTGTAAATGATGCGGGCTTGAATATTTTTACCCAAAAGGTATCACCGCTTATGCCACCAAGGCTCAAAAGCCAGGCAGTAACCGTTGTGCCTACGTTTGCACCCATTATTATACCAATGGTTTGTCCAAGCTTCATAATACCTGAGTTGACAAAACCAACAAGCATAACAGTTGTTGCAGACGATGACTGAATTACAGCAGTTACAAAAAAGCCAAGCAAAAATCCTTTAAACCTATTTGATGTAAGCTTTGAGAGCATACTCTCCAGCTTGCCGCCTGCAAGCTTTTTGAGATTGTCACCCATAACCTCCATACCATAAAGGAACAGAGCAAGGCCGCCAAGTAATGTCAACACAGAAAAGAAATCCATATTTTGTCCTCCTTAAAAGGCTTGTTTCATATTCAATCATTATAATTATACTATGAATTGTCACAATTCGCAATATAAATTTGTAAAATTATTCATATTTTGCACGAAAATTCAATAAGATATCAAAAGTGGAATATAAAATTCAAGCGAGGTAACTTTATGCAGACAGTACAATTAAACTCCGAGGGCGTTTATGTAGAATATTTAACACTTGCCCTTACCCGTGCAGGTTATTTGGAAACAATTTCATCAATATTTGATGCTAATACACAGACGGCGCTTATAGCTTTTCAAAACGACAACAATTTAACTGCCGATGGGATAGCGGGCACAAATACGTGGCAAGCTTTAATGCCGTATTTGCTCGGGTATCAAACAGTTACGGCAGCACAGGGCGAAACAATTGCCTCTATTGCAAACAGATTAAACGCAAGTGAGCAGGCTGTGGCAATTGCAAATGGCGACATATCAGGCCCGCTTACAGAAGGCCAGCAAATAATTGTTCCATACCGCTTTGATGTGGTGGCAACAAATGTAAATTATACATACGAAATTACCGATATTTTTGCAAATGGAATTGAGGCAAGGTACCCCGCGGTTACAAGAGAAAGTGCAGGCAAAAGCATTATGGGTAAAGACCTTGTTACTCTTGAGCTTGGCAGCGGCAGCACCGAGGTGTTTTTTAATGCATCACACCATGCAAACGAGTGGATAACCACCCCCGTTGTGCTAAAATATGTTGAAGATTTGGCAAAAGCTGCAGCATACGGCAGCAGCATTGCGGGAACTGATGCAACAGCACTTTTGGCAGACAAAAAGCTATATGTTATGCCGCTTGTTAATCCTGACGGAGTTGATTTGGTAAATGGCGGCATACAGGATGAATATTTTTTGAATTTAACAAGACAAATATCAGACAGATACCCATCTATTCCTTATCCATCGGGGTGGAAGGCTAACATTGCAGGCACCGACCTCAACCTCAACTACCCTGCAGGGTGGATAAAAGCCAGAGAAATAAAATATGCACAAGGCTTTACATCACCCGCACCGAGAGATTATGTTGGCCAGACACCGCTCAGTGCTCAGGAATCCCGAGCTGTTTATGACTACACTCTTAATCACAGCTTTGCTCTTACAATTTCGTATCATACACAGGGCAATGTTATATACTGGAAGTTTGCTGATTATCTGCCCGAAAATTCTCTGGAGATTGCAAATGCTCTTGCAAATGCATCGGGGTATATGCTGTCGCTTACTCCTGCAGAATCAAGCTGGGCAGGATACAAGGACTGGTTTATTTCGTACTACAATTTGCCGGGCTATACTGTTGAAGTGGGCAGAGGCACCAATCCGCTGCCAATATCACAGTTTGACACCATATACAACGCCAACCTGCCGCTTATGACAATGGCAATTGAGATGGCATAACTGCAAAAATGGATGTAAAAAATCAAAAAGTTTTTACATCCATTTTTTATTTGAAAGATAGATTTTGTAAAGGGTAGTTTTTAAACGAAATGCTACAATCCGCAGACGAAGTTTGCAACGATTTTGTCATTAACTTTGTCCTTTACAAAATCTATCTTACTATATATTTTAATATATCCTGCGCTGCATCAAACTGTGCTGCAAGTCTTTTGTCGCTTGCGTTGTCCTCATTAATAACCCTGAGCGCAGCATATAATCCATTACATTTTACACCATTGTCAGCAAGCCACTTTGAATTGGTTATATCAATACCTATAATTTTGCCGTCAGACGAAGTTACAACCTTGCTTTTGTCTATGCCAAACAAGTTTGCAATTGGCGAAATGTCTTTAAACATATTATAGCTGTCATACACCTCAAACACCTTTTTGTCTGCAATAATTATTGCACCCTCGCCAACTGCCATACGCAGCTGTGCAACCTGTGCAATTTGCGGATCTATCTTCTGGATCCCCGAAAGCCCCGTCTGATATGTTGAAACAGTTACCTTAACATTGCCGTCACCGTTGGTATCGGGCACAGCACCGCTTTGCTCAAGGCTATTGGCGAGGGTGTATGCTGCATCATAATCAAAACCAATGTCGCTGATGCACTCAATAAGAATGTCGTTTTTTATCTCTGTGGCTTTGTTAAACACTGTGTAGCCTATTGCCAGCGCAACAATAATGCCTATTGCAACATATCCCTTGTAGTAATACCATATATCTGTGAGCTTTAATTTTTGTTTATCTTTCATAATTACAAATCCTTTCGATATGCTATTATGAGTATAACATATTTTTGTTAACAAATAAAGTATAATTTGTTAACAATGCCGTAAAAAAGGGAGTGTAAAAAACTTAGGTTTTTTACACTCCCTTAATTTAATTATTCAGCTGTGTATGGGAGCAATGCAATATGTCTTGCTCTCTTAATAGCAACTGTAAGCTGTCTCTGATGGAGAGCGCAGTTGCCGCTGATTCTTCTTGGAAGAATTTTAGCTCTTTCAGATACATATCTTCTGAGCTTTGCTATGTCTTTGTAATCGATTTCTTCAACCTTATCTACGCAAAATGCGCAAACTTTTCTTTTAGGTTTTCTGTGATACTGTCTTTCTTCAGCCATTGTTATTTACCTCCTTTAATTAATTAAAACGGAAGATCATCGTCAGCTGACGGCATAGCAGCCATAAAGCCGCTGTCCATATCAAACGATGGCTCGCTTTGTGCCGCTTGACTTGCTGCACCTGTAGCTGCATCGGATGATGCATTTCTGCTTTCTACAAAGTGTACCTCTTCAACAGAAACTTCTGTTACATACACTCTTTGTCCGTCTTTCTCGTAGTTACGAGTCTGGATGCTGCCAACCAAACCTACCATACGGCCTTTAGCAAAATATTTTGCCAAAAGCTCTGCAGACTGTCTCCATGCTACGCAGTTGATAAAGTCTGCCTCATACTCACCCTGAGCATTGCGGAAGCGTCTGTTTACTGCAACAGTAAACGAGCACACGCTTACACCGTTTGCGGTGGTTCTAAGTTCAGGGTCTCTGGTCAAGCGACCTACTAACTGTACTTTGTTCATTACTGCTCACCTCTTATTTTCTTACGGTAATGGTTCTGAGTATTGAGTCTGCAATGTTGTAATTTCTGTCGAGTTCCGAAATAAATTCTGCAACAGATGAGAAATTAATCAAAACATAGTAACCCTCTGTTTTGTAATCGATTGGGTAAGCAAGCTTACGTTTGCCCCAAGCGTCAACAGACTCAATTGTACCATTAGCTGCAATAAGACCTTTAAACTTTTCAACAGTAGCTTCAATCTGGTCGTCTGCTAAAGCAGCGTCAATAACAATGATGGTTTCGTACTTGTTAATTACATTTTCCATTATAATGTCACCTCCTATGGACTATGGCCTTGACATATTTGCCAAAGCAGGAATAATGCACACGAACACGCGTGCCTTTATATTATACATAACAAATGTGTGTTTGTCAAGAAAAATTTTTGTTATGTATTATTTGCAAAAAATTAAGACGGATTTTTTAGTTTTTGTTTAACTACCTCTATTGCCGCATCAAGCTGAGTGTCCTGCCCTGCGGGTATAAGTGCAACCGAGCTGTTTTTCCATTGCTCGCTTAAAGCCACCTCAATATCGGGCGCAATTCCCAATCCGTCTATACATTCACCGCCGGGGGTATAATATTTTGCCGTTGTCAGCTTAAAGGCAGAGCCGTCGCCAAACTCCACAAGCGACTGAACCACTCCTTTGCCGTAGGTTTTTTCGCCAACAATGGTTGCGCACTTGTGGTCACGCATTGCCCCCGTGAGCACCTCCGAGGCACTTGCACTCTGCCCGTTTACTATAATGCAGGTGGGCAGGTTTATATAATCCTCATCCGAATTGTACGGCGTTTCGTTGCCAGCTTTGTCCCTTATTGTGAGTATATTGCCCTCAGGCAGCAGTGTGTCGGCAATTTGCACCACGCTTGTAAGCATTCCGCCAGGATTGTTGCGAAGGTCTATAATAATGCCTCGCACTTCATTTTTGTTAAGATTCAGCAATTCGCGGTTATACTGAGCAAAGGTGTTTTCGCCAAAATCGGTAATTTGTATATATCCTATGCCGTTTGCAACCATTTTGCTTGTAACTGTGTTTGCCGAAACAGTTTCGCGCACAAGAGTTACATCAAATTTTTCGCCGCCGCGTTTAACTGTTATTACAACATCATTGTCGCCCTTGGGTGCATTTACGCCCTTTATTTTGTTGATGGAACTCTGGTAGTTGCTCTCATCTGCAGCCTCACCCTCTACTGCAACAATAAGGTCTTTTGGCATAAGACCGCTTTTTTGGGCAGGTGAATTTTCAAACACCGACACAATTTCGATTAAATTTGCATCGTTTATAAACACTTCTACCCCTATACCCTGATAGTCGCCTCCCATACTCTCATACATTGCCGAAAGGTTTTTTTCGTTTATATAAGCAGTATAAATATCCTTTGCCCCTGCTGCATAGCCTGTAAGAGCAAGGTCTTGCATTTGCTGCTCGTCATATTTGTCTATATAATATTTGTCCATCAGCGATTGCATCATCCCGATTTTATCGCTAAAAGACATATTCCCCGTAGCAAGTCTGATGTTACGGTACAAGCTTTCGCCAAGCGGCGTGAGATAAAAGGCAGTTGTCGCGATAATCGCGACAACTGCAGTTACAACTATTGGTTTTTTGCTGTTCATAAATATGCATCCCCAATTTTAATTTAGATAACCTAACGGATTGGTGTGCGCTCCGTTAACATGAACTTCAAAGTGAAGGTGCGGGCCTGTTGACATTCCTGTGGAGCCAACCTTTGCTATAACCTGCCCCTGACTTACACTCTGCCCTGCAGACACCAAAAGGCTGCTTGCGTGAGCATAAAGTGTGGTAATGCCGCCTCCGTGATTGATAATTACGTAGTTGCCGTAACCGCCTGAATTGTACCCCGAAACAAGCACCGTCCCCGCTGCTGCGGCTACAATGTTTGAGCCGTATGATGCACCGTAGTCCATACCTGTGTGAGTTTTGAGCTTACCTGTAACGGGATGAATACGCGAGCCGTAGTATGATGTAATAGGACCCGATGCAGGGGTTATCATTTTACCCGAATAGCTGCTTGGCACATTTGCCGAACCGCTTGAGCTTTGCGCTGCAGCAAGGCGTGCAATTTCTGCTCTGGCAGCAGCTTCGGCTGCCTCCTGCTCTGCAAGTGCTTTTTCAAATGCAGCTTTGTCGTTTTTGAGCGAATCTATCATTTTTTGGCTCTGTGCTCTTTTTGCCGAAAGTGAGTTCATCTGCGCCGTTTCGTTTGCTTTAAGGTCTACAAGAATCTGCTTTTCTGCCTCAAGCTCTTTTTTGATTGCAGCTATTTCCTCCTCAACGGCTTTAAGCTCATCAAGTCGCACACTGTCATACTTAACAACCTGCTTTATAATAGAAAAACGTGCAAGCAAATCACTAAATGATTTTGAATTGAGCAGCACCTCAAGATATGTTACACTGCCTCGCTCTACCAGCATTTTTGCTCTGGTTGAGTAGCTTTTGTACTGCTCTTTGCTTTGCTGCTCGGCTTTATTAAGCTCTGCCTCTTTTGCCATGATTTTGGTATTTGATGCATTAATTTTTACATTAAGTGCATCTATCTCTGCCTGAACCTCATCTATTGCAGCGTCAAGCTTTTTCTTTTCTTTGGAGTTTGCGCTGATTTTGTTGTTTGCGTCGTTAATTTTGTCTTTAAGCTGTTCCTGTTTTGCTTGAGAATCCTTAAGCTTGCTCTGTGCCGACTGTGCCGATGCAGTAAAAGGCATAATTGTAACTACCGACACTGCCAAAAATGCCACAAGGGCAATGACTGCAAGAATTCTGACAAAAAGTGAATTTCTTTTCAAAGCATTTTCCTCCTAAAGTTTTACAACCTTATACTTTAAGGTATCTTCTTACGGAAATGGCACTGCCAAATGCACCTATAAGTGCCCCGAGCAACAAATACGAAACAAAAATAGTGCTCCATATTTCCGCAAATTTTTTAAGGTTAATTATGCTGCCTATAGCAGCAGTGTTGTCTATTGCCGAGGTAACTCCCATATAGGCAAACTGAGTAACAAAATACGAAATAACTGCAGCAACAAGCCCCGTTAGTATGCCCTCAATAATAAATGGCCATCTGATGTAGGCGTCGGTTGCGCCAACGTATTTCATAATGTTGATTTCCCTGCCTCGCGAGTGTACCGCAAGCTTTATTGTGTTTGAAATAATAAACAAGCTGATAAATGCAAATATAATAATAATCCACACCGAAATGTGACGGATAATTTGTGTTACATTGTTAACTATGTTTATTACATCCTGACTGTTTTCAATTCGCTCCACGCCTTGTATTTGCGAAAGCTTTTGTACAACAACCTCGGACTGAGTAATATCCTCAAGTGTAACCTTAAAAGAGTCCGAAATGATGTCTGACGGCAGCCCGCCAAAATAAACAAGCTCCTCCTCCGAAAGATCTGCCTTAAAGTTTTCAAAGGTCTGTTCCCCTGTTTCAAAGGTGACTCCTGATATTTCGGGGATTTGTTTTATCTGGTTGGACATACCCTGAATCATACCGCCGTATTTTGCCTCGTTTGTTATATATACCTGAATTTGACACTGGTTTGCAAGCTGCTCTCCAAGATAATTTATATTCATAGTAACAACCATAAATACGCCAAATATAAACAAACATGCGGTAACTACAAAAAGTGATGCAATGGTCATAAGGCCGTTTTTAACCATACCCTGGCAAGCCTCTGACACAAATCTGCGAAACATTCTAATCGACATAACTGTACCCACCTTTTTTTTCATCGTGCTTAACCTTGCCGCCCTCAATGACAATAACTCTTTTTTGCATACTGTCAACTATTTTTTCGGCATGGGTTGCCATCACAACGGTAGTACCCCTGCGGTTGATTGCGTCCATTATGTCCATAATTTCAAGTGCGGTGTCGGGGTCGAGGTTGCCAGTGGGCTCGTCTGCAATAAGCACTGCAGGGTTGTTTACAATAGCTCTTGCAATTGCAACTCTCTGCTGCTCACCGCCCGACAGCTGGTTTGGGTACATTTTTGCTTTGTGAGCAAGGCCAACCATACTAAGCACCGCCGGAACATTTTTGCGTATTTCGCGGGCAGATGCGCCTACAATTTCCATCGCATATGCAACATTTTCCTGGGCTGTTTTGTTTGGAAGCAGGCGAAAATCCTGAAACACTACGCCGAGAGTTCTGCGAAAATACGGAATGTCCTTGCGCCTAAGGTCGCCAACATTAATTCCGTTTATATAAATGCCGCCTTGTGTCTGGTCAAGCTCCTTCATCATAAGCTTGATAATGGTGGATTTGCCTGCAGCAGAGCTGCCCACAAGAAATACAAATTCACCCTTTTCGATATGAAAGCTAACATCGGACAATGCGATGTAGCCATTTTCATACGTTTTACTTACATTATCAAAAATAATCATTTGTACCTCACAGTTTTGTTGAGTTTGAATAAAGATACTTGTTAACCATCATGGCAACCTTAAATATAAGTGCCTGGTCAAATTCTCTTAAATCAAGCCCTGTAATTTTCTGGATTTTGTCAAGTCTGTAAACAAGTGTATTCCTGTGCACATAAAGCTGTCTTGAAGTTTCCGATACATTAAGGTTGTTTTCAAAGAATTTTTGAATTGTGTAAATAATTTCCTGGTCAAGTTCTTCTATATCACCTTTTTTAAACACCTCAGACAAAAACAGCTTGCACAAAGTTGTAGGAAGCTGATATATAAGTCTGCCTATGCCCAAATCCTCATAGCTGAGAATGTACTTTTCGTCATCAAATACACTGCCAACCTCAAGGGCAACTCGTGCCTCTTCAAACGAGCGGGCAATGTCCTTGATGTTTGTAACAACAGTGCCTATACCAACGGTGGCCTTTGTCATTACTTCGGAATGTATGGTGTTTGAAAGCTCTTTTGCCATGGTCTGAAGTGCAGATACATCTGTTTCTCCATCAAGGCATTTTACAAGAGCAACGCTGTTTTCATCAATGCTTACAACAAAGTCATCCTGCTTGTTGGGATACATACTTTCAATAAGCTCCAGCACAGAATAATCGGCATTTCTCTTTGTTTCAACAAGGAACACAACGCGGTGTGCGTCAATAGGTATATGCAGCTCTGCAGCCTTTGCCAAAACATCTCCGGGCAAAATGTTGCCAAGAAGAAAGTTTTTGATAAAGTTGAGCTTGTCGTACTTGTCATCATACAAAGATTTTACCGATGAGAGGCTGACATCAAGTATATCTGCATAATTTCTGGCAACGGCATCATCACCCTTGACAAAAATTATGTACTCGGCTTTTCCCATTTCAACAACAGGCTTGTATGTAAAGCCGTTGTATGTAAATGTGTCGGTATTATCCTCTGTAAAAGAAAGCACGCAGTCAAGGTCATTGCGGCTTATGCATCCGTCACTTGATGCAACAACAAAGCCATCTGCAGTAATAATACCCAAATCTCTGTTCATAACATCCTTCATCTGATGTGTTATTTGCTGAAAAAGTCTTGCATTCATAAATGCCACCTCATCTTATAGTAATAAGTATAACAATTGTACAAAACAATTTAATACCTATTATATTATAAATGTTTTTTGTGCAATTTGCAATAAAAGCAAAAAATCTTTTAAAAACAATGTGCATTTTGCTCATTTGTAATTCGAGATAGACTGTTTTTTTGTGCATTTGTTATAAATTATACATCATTTTTTGATTTGAGTTGTTACTAAACTGTTAATATTTTATCGTGTTTTTGCACATTTGTGTCATAAAACACAAAATTTTATAGTACATTTATCATAAGATTAGTTTTGTAAAGGGGGACAAAGCTTATGCCCGAAATCACCGCAGCAACAATTATGGGATATTTTTTGGGGATTGTGATAATTGTGGTAAGTGCAAAATTGTTTTTTGCACCGTTTAAGCTGGCACTAAAAATATTTGTAAACAGCGTAGTTGGCGGGATTGCTATGTTTGTAATAAATTCGCTGCCCTTTCTTGGAATAAGCATGGGTATAAACCTTGTATCTGCGCTTGTTGTGGGGATACTTGGCATACCCGGGCTATGCCTTTTGCTTATGGCTCAGGTTTTTTTCTGATATATACAACAACATATACAACATACAAGCTGTTTTTTGTGAAAATGCACGATATTTGTATTTTTTTTTAAAAAATCTATATACAACACAAAAATTTTGTGATAAAATGTTTTCGTTAACAAAAATATACAAAGGGGAATGTACCATGAAAAAAGTTTATGAAGGAAAAACAAAAGACGTTTACAGCCTTGATAACGGCAATGTAATGCTCAAATTTAAAGACGACTGCACAGGTAAGGACGGCGTCTTTGATCCGGGCGAAAATTCTGTTGGCCTTACTATCGAAGGTATTGGCAAAGCCAACCTCGAAACATCTGTTCATTATTTTGAACTGCTCAAAAAAGCAGGCATCAAAACTCACTATGTAAGTGCTGATATTGAAAATGCTACTATGGAAGTTCTTCCCGCTACTGTATTTGGGCACGGCCTCGAGGTTATATGCCGCCTTGTTGCAACAGGAAGCTTTATCCGCAGATACGGCGAATATATGGCAGACGGCACAGCTCTCCCTGGTGGCTATGTTGAATGTACATTCAAAAATGACGAAAAGGGTGACCCGCTTGTTACAGGTGAAGGACTTGCAGCACTCGGTGTTATGAGCCCCGAAATGTTTGAAAGCATGAAAGAGCAGACTCTTAAAATTACAAAAATTGTAGCTGATGACCTTAAGGAAATTGGCCTTGACCTCTGGGATATTAAATTCGAGTTTGGCTACAACAACAATGAGGTTATTCTTATAGACGAAATTGCTTCGGGCAATATGAGAGTATACAAAGACGGTAAAATTGTTGAGCCGGTAGAACTCACAAAGCTTATCCTTAACAGATAAGGTCGGTGAATTGGGCGAAGACCGCAGAAAGACTGATTTTTTAATATGCTTTATCTACGAAGGAACTCGCAAAAACGAGTTCCTTTTTTGTTTTCTTTCTTCTATGAACGAACTTCACCCTCGCCGTACCATCGTACGCCTTCGGGCAAGCCCAAAACAAGTTTTGTATTCAGTTCGTCCATTCTTCATCCAAATTCCCTCGACCTTTTTCTCCCGATGGATTCGGCAAATACCAAAAAATATATGTTTTAAAACAAAAAGCAAAGAGTATCAAGACTCTTTGCTTTTTTTATTTCTATTACTGCAAATTCATAAGGCAGGATATAATCTATGTAAATTTTTTTGCCGTTTTGTGACCTTTACAGTTTACAAATTGAGCAACACCACCGATATTGTGCCCATTATGTAACCAACTATCTGCAACCTTGTAAGCCGCTCCTTATATACAAACACAGCTACAAAAAAACCTATTACAACTCCGCCCGCCGACATACTTGGATACAGTATAATGCTTGGGACACTGCCAACCAACACCATTACAAGCATATTTACAATTGCATTTGCCGCACCGCAGCCCGCACCCAGTGCAAAGCAATTTTTAAATCCGGCTTTTTGTTTTGATGCTGCAATTGCAATTATCATAAACACAATGCAAAGCGCAAGGGATATTATCATAAACTCATTTTTGTATGCTCCATTATAGGTGTGCTGCTGCATTTTTTGAAAAACAGAGCAAAAGCCATTGCCGCAAAAAGCAAAAATCACATAAATCAGCCATTTTATATTAATTGACGAATTGTCACCTTTTTTGTTTATAAAAAAAAGTGAAACAAGCAGTAATATAAGTCCTGTTACACCAATAGTACCCAATGTATCACCATATGCAAAAACCCCGTGAAATGCAGGGATAACTAGTGAGTATGACGTAATAAGCATTGTAATAGACATCGGCCCGTTGCCAATTGCCAAAACGCTACCTGCAAGAGCAAGCGCATATGATACTGCAAAACCCACAGCATATGGAACAATGCCCCTAACAAAATTGAACCTTAACCCTGAGCATGCCACAAAAAATAAAAGTGCAAATACACAACACACCAACGAAAACAAAAATGCATTTGGTGTTTGTGCTTTTATGTTATACTGCTTGCGAAAAATATTTTGCAACGAAATGCATATAACAACTACTGCAAGCAACAAATACTGCAACATAATCACCCCCAAAGCAAATAAAACAATTGTTGCAACTTAATTATAATGGTAAAAACAAAAAAACGCAATGCTTGATTTCGACAAAACATTGCGTTTTTATATACACTTTGTTTTTTTAAACAATCAGTTCCCCTCAGCCAGCATGTTTTCAATAAATATCCCATAACCTCTTGTTGGATCATTCACAAAAACATGTGTCACAGCTCCGATGAGTTTACCATTCTGAACGATTGGGCTACCTGACATTCCCTGTACTATACCGCCCGTTTTGGCAAGCAAATCTGTATCTGTAATATGAATTACCATGGCCTTGCTGCCGCCGGAGCCATAAGGGAGTATTTTTTCTATTTGTATATCATACTGCTGTGTATTTTGATCCTCAACACTGCTCAAAATATATGCAGCACCCTCTGTAACCTCGTCCTTTACAGCCATAGGGATTGCATTTTGCATGCTGCAAAATGCACCGTCAGAAGTACCAAAAATTCCGCAGCTTGCATTTTTGCTTACACTGCCAAGTATGTCGCCTCCTGCAAAAGCTCCGTGCATTTCGCCGGGGCTGCCGCGCCTGCCCTTTACCACATTTATTATTTTGGCGTTTTCAACACTTCCCGACTTTGCAGGAAACAAAATCCCATCACTCTCAATGCCATGTCCAAGAGCACCAAAAGTGTTGTTTTGAGGGCAATAATAGGTGAGTGTGCCTATGCCCGCTATGCTGTCACGGACAGTTAGTCCAACCTTGTATTTGCCGCTTGTATTTTCTATAACAGGAGTAACTGTTTGTGAGTAAGTTTTTTTGTTTCGCTCAAATTGAATGTTTACGCTGTTGCCTCCGCAATTTTCTACCACTTTGCAAAAATCATAAATGTCTTCCAAATTTTTTCCGTTTGCCTGCTTTATTATATCGCCGCTTTTTATATCAAGCTTTTCACAGGGGCTTGAAAGCTTGCCGTTTTCGTTTTGAAAAGAGGTTTTTTGTACAACCACAATGCCTCCTGCATATATTTTTACTCCAATTGAGTTGCCGCAGGGCACAAGAAAATTTTTGGGTATTGTGCTTACATTTACATCTTTTATATCAATACCAAAAAGCGAAACAGTGGATACTCCGCTTGTACTTATGCTTCCGTCTGAGTTAACCTCTCCGCTTTTTGCTGCAGCGGTATTAAGTGCTAAAAACTCCGAGAGCACACCATACTTATCAAAATTATAGTTTTCGCCCTCTATTACAAATATATTATCAGGAATTTTGATGCATATATAGCCTATCCTTGCACCAAGGGCACATACTGTCACACCAAAAGAACATAATAATATTTTTGAAATTGATTTTAGTTTTTTCATATTCACCTTCCTTTGTTTGATTAAAAATTAATTTTTATCATTAGTTAAATTAACCACAAAACAAGCATTTATGCCTATTAAAATTTAGCAAAATCTCAAAAATTACCTTGATTTTTAAGCACTTAACAGTTATAATAAAATTAGGTATACTAAAGACTAAATCAGGAGGAAAAACGTGATGTCACTTTTTAAATCAAAAAAAACATATATAAAAAGATATGCATCCAAAAATTTAGACAAAAAAATCACTTTTGCTCCGTCTGTTAAAACCACATTTTCGGCCCCGGTTGCCCAGATAAAACCGACAGTAAAAGCTGAAAAACCAACAAAAGAACCAAATCGTCCTCAAGGGCCTAACGGAACTATCCGCTTTGCCCATGACAGCGAATACAAAAACTCTTTTACCGAAGTTAAACCCGAGTACACAAAGGCAGCGGTAGTGTCGGGACCTGCAGTACGCCGCCCCGACCCTATTGAAAAACCCGACCTTACAGGTGTAAAAGCCGAAGGCAAGGTGCGCCCTGTAATAGACGGGGATATTGTGCTTTCGGATATTAAGGGCAAAATAGAAGTATCGGAAGAAATTGCCGAAATACCTGCCCCGGCACAAAACGAGCCACAAAGTACACCCAATGAAAATACACAATCTAAGCAACAGCCAATTAAAACAAAAAAAGATGTGGCCAAACTACAAACCAACCCCGAGCCCGATCAAACAAAATTTGAAAAACGCCAAAAGCCAAAACCTGCTCCAACACCTAACGGCCAAAAGCCTAAAAAGCAAAGACCAAAAATTACTGCAGGCGATGTTATTGCAGTCGTGGCAAAAACTGCGCTTTTGTTTGTAATAATTTGTGCAATAGGGCTTTTAGGATACAAATATGCTGCAAAGTACCGAGCACAGCTTGCATCGCTTAACGCAGCACTTTCCACGCAGTACCCTGCCGAGGATTATATATACCCCGAAGTGCCGGAGGATATTTTGGCCAAAAATGCTCAGGCGCGCAAGGAGGCAGAGCGTATTGCAGCGCAAAATGCATACATGCCGTCAAATTATGAAATTCCAAACCTCTACAAATACGATTATGTAAAAAGCTGCTACCTCACCTTTGATGACGGCCCAAGTGCCGAGGTTACAGGCAAGGTGCTTGACATTTTAAAGCAGTACGGCATAAAAGCAACATTTTTTGTAGTAGGTCAAAATGTCGAAGCTCACCCCGACCTTATAAAAAGGATGGAAGCAGAAGGTCATTCAATAGGCAACCATTCATACTCTCACAATTATGACTACCTATACTCCGATGACTACGCTTTTGACAGTGAGCTTAATGCGTGCAAAAATGCCATAAACACAGTTTTGGGCAAGGATTATGCAAACAAAATTTTTAGGTTCCCCGGTGGTGTGTTTGGTCAGCCTGCAAGCTGGTATACCTACAACATTAACTCTCAAGGATACCAGTATATAAACTGGAACTCTCTTACAGGCGACAGTGCAGGCGAGGTTGAAAACCCCGATAGCGAATACCTTATGAATCAGCTTAAAGAAAGTACAAACAACGGCAAAACCGAGGACATAGTTGTGCTTATGCACGATGCAGCTGCAAAGCAGGTTACTGCGGATACTCTTGTTCAGGTTATTGAATATTTAAAATCAAAAAACTATATTTTTAAGCCTATTTATAATTCAAATTTTAGTGAACAGTAATTTATTTTTGAATTAAATCATATAATTATTTATATGCCTTACGCTTATTACAACAGAAAGGAATGTTTTTATGACAAGTAAAAGCAAAAGACTTACAACAGAGCAACAAATAGACATTTTTTTAAAGGGTGAAAGCACAAATGCATATGAATTTATGGGATGCCATAAAACAAAAAACGGATATGTTTTTCGCGTTTGGGCGCCCAATGCAAAAAGCGTAAGCGTTTTGGGTGATTTTAACAACTGGGACATGCACAAAGCAAATGTGATGCAAAAAAAGTACCGCGATATTTGGGAAGTTGAAATTGAAAATGCAAAAATTTATGATAATTACAAATATTGCATACTAACACAAAATGACGAGTACAAATTAAAAAGCGACCCATATGGGTTTCATATGTGTACACGCCCTGATAACGCATCAAAAATATATGACATAAGCGGCTACAAGTGGACAGATGATGAATTTGTTAAACAAAACCGCAAAAAAAATCATATGGAGCAGCCTATAAACATATATGAGGTTCACCTTGGTTCGTGGATGCTCCATAGCGACGGCAACTATTACAACTATGTTGACCTTGCAAAAAAGTTGGTTCCTTATGTTAAAAAAATGGGATATACCCATATAGAAATTATGCCCGTGTCCGAATACCCTTACGACCCATCATGGGGATATCAGGTGACAGGCTACTATGCACCCACATCACGCTACGGAACTCCTAAGGATTTTGCAAAGTTTGTAGATATTTGCCACCAGGGCGGAATTGGTGTTATTCTTGACTGGGTTGGAGCACACTTTCCAAAAGACGAAAACGGTCTTATGGAATTTGACGGCAAATGCTGCTACGAGTACTCCGATCCGCTCAAATGGGAGCACCCCGACTGGAACACCCGAATATTTGACTACTCAAGATACGAGGTTATATCATTCCTTATATCAAACGTAATATTTTGGCAAAAGGTGTATCATATAGACGGCATAAGAGTTGACGCAGTTGCATCTATGCTTTATCTTGATTATGGCAAAAAAGACGGGCAATGGCGTGCAAACATAGGCGGAGGTAACTACAACCTTGAGGCAATAGACTTTTTAAAAAGGCTCAATGCCGAATCATTTAAATTCAACCCCGGTGTGCTTATGATTGCGGAAGAATCAACTGCCTTTCCAATGATTACAAAGCCTGCATTTGACGGAGGCCTTGGCTTTAACTTTAAGTGGAATATGGGCTGGATGAACGATATGCTTGACTATATGTCTACCGACCCATTATTTAGAGCTGGTAAGCACAACAGCCTCACATTTTCGCTGACATATGCCTTTTCGGAAAATTTTGTGTTGCCTCTTTCACACGATGAGGTGGTACACGGCAAATGCTCGCTTATTGGCAAAATGCCTGGCGAATATGACGACAAATTCCACAACCTCCGTGCATTTTATGGTTATATGATGGCTCATCCGGGCAAAAAATTAATGTTTATGGGCGGTGAATTTGCCCAGTTTATAGAATGGAACTACTCCCAGCAGCTTGACTGGATGCTCCTCGATTACCCTGCACACAAGCAAATGCAAAAATTTGTAAGTGACCTCAACAAGTTTTATCTTGAGCATTCGGCATTTTGGGAGAATGACACCGATTGGAGCGGCTTTAAATGGATAAGCCTTGACGATTACCAAAAAAGCATTATTTCGTTTATGCGAATTAACAAAAAAGGACAAAAAATTATTACAGTGTGCAACTTTTGCCCTGTAAAACGTGAAAATTACCGCATCGGTGTGCCCGATGAAGGTATATATAAATGTGTTTTTTCGAGTGACAAAGCAAGCTATGGCGGCAAAACTGTCCGTCTTACATCGGTAAAAGCGAAAAAAACACCGATGCACGGATATGATCAAAGTATAGAGCTCACCATTCCTGCAATGTCAACGTCTTATTATATAATAAAGGAATAACAAATGTTATTCTAAGGAGGTCTGTATTATGTATAAAAAACGTAAAGAATGTATTGCTATGCTTCTCGCAGGAGGTCAGGGCAGCAGACTCAAAGTGCTTACCGAAAACACAGCTAAACCTGCAGTACCCTTTGGCGGAAAGTACAGAATTATTGATTTCCCTCTTTCTAACTGTGTCAACTCGGACATCGACACAGTAGGTATTATGACTCAGTACCAGCCGCTTGAGCTTAACGATTATGTTGGCAATGGCGCTCCATGGGGCTTAAGCCGCAATTATGGCGGTGTACATGTGCTCCCGCCATACGCAAAGAGCGATAACAGCGAATGGTACAAAGGCACAGCAAATGCAATATATCAAAACATTGGATTTATAGATTCATACAACCCCAAATTTGTACTGGTGCTTTCGGGCGACCACATTTACAAGGCAGATTATGCAAAAATGCTGTCTTACCACAAAAAGACAAAAGCAGAATGTACAATAGCCGTACTCGATGTACCCCTTTCGGAAGCATCAAGATTTGGTATTATGAATACAAACGACGACAATTCAATATACGAATTTGAAGAAAAGCCCGCAAATCCAAAGAGTACAAAAGCATCTATGGGTGTGTACTTATTTGACTGGGATGTACTTCGTAAATATCTTATAGAAGACGAGGCAGACAAAAGCTCTTCTAATGACTTTGGCAAAAATATCATTCCAAAAATGCTTTCTGACGGAAAAAGGATGTTTGCATATCAGTTTGACGGCTACTGGAAAGATGTTGGTACTATTTACAGTTTGTGGGAGGCAAATATGGACCTAATCAACCCAAACGTGCCAATAAATTTGCGTGACCCCGACTTTAAAATTTATGCGCGAAATTCTGCACGGCCTTCGAGCTTTATTTCGTCAAAATCATGTATCAAAAACTCTCTTGTTGCAGAGGGCTGTACAATAGACGGTAGCATTGACAACTCGGTTGTTTCTACCGGATGCACCATAGAAGAAGGTGCTCAGGTAATACACAGCGTAATAATGCCAAATGCAGTAATCAAAAAAGATGCAGTTGTGCGTTATGCAATTATAGGCGAAGAGTGCACCGTTGGCAAAGACGCGTCTGTGGGCATTCTCCCTGAGGGCGACAATCTGCCCGAAATATGCGTTGTTGGCAAAGGTGTTACCGTGCCCGACGGCAAAACTATTGTTAAATAAGGAGAGGTGACCATTATGAAAATGAGTGGAATTATTTTTTCTAATATATATGACACTGCTATGGGTGAGCTTACTATGCACAGAACTGTGGCTTCGATGCCCTTTGGAGGCAGATACCGCTTTGTAGATTTTGTGCTTTCAAATATGGTTAACTCGGGTGTTAACAACATTGGCGTTATTACCAAATACAACTATCAGTCACTCATGGACCACGTAGGCGGCGGTACCGAGTGGGACCTTAATCGAAAAAATGCAAATTTGTTTATTTTGCCACCATTTGGCACAGGTGTAACAAATGTTTACAGGGGCAACCTTGAGGCGCTTTCTAACGCCATTACATTTTTAAATACCACAAAGCCCGACTATGTACTTATGTGTGACACAACAGTAATTTGCAACATCGACTACGACCTCGCCCTTGCTTCACACGTGGAATCGGGCGCAGACGTAACAGTTATTGCAAACTCCGAAATAAAAAATTACGAATGTGATGATAATGATTTTATTATACAGGCAGACCAAAACGGCAACGTTACCGATATGTCAATAGGCTATATGCTTGACGGCAATCCGCTTGTTGGTATGGGTATGTTTATAATTGGCAGAAAAACACTTATTAATATTATTAACAACTATGTATCAAGAGGCAGATACAGCTTTGAAAAAGATTATTTGCTTTCACGCTTTAACGAAGGTGCTATTGCTATTAATGCTTATCGTTTTGAAGGTACGGTGCTTCGCAATCACAACACGCTTTCGTACTTCAAAAACAACTTTAAGCTTACAGATGCAAATGTTCGTGCAGACATTTTTAAAAGCGATGCACCAATTTATACAAAAATCAGAGACGAAATACCAAGCTATTACAGCAACGATTCAATTGTTAATGACTGCATTATTGCAGACGGATGCCAAATTTACGGCAAGGTAGAAAATTCGGTGCTTTTCCGTGATGTTGTTGTTGAAAAAGGCGCAACAATCAAAAATGCAATTGTTATGCAGGGCACAAGAGTTGGTGCCGATGCTCACATCGAGTATGCAATAGTTGACAAAAATGTTACTATTTCGCCTGCATCAACACTTGTTGGCGCATCTACCGTTCCGGTAATTGTTCATAAAGGAAAGACTGTATAGGGATATTAAAAATGCCCATAAAATGGCAATAAAAACAAAATAGAAAGGGCGAAACAAATGAAAATATTATATGCAACAAGCGAAGCCGCTCCGTTTATAAAATCAGGTGGACTCGGTGATGTTGCGGGAGCACTTCCTCAGGCACTTACTGCAATAAAGGGTAACGAGGTGTCTGTTGTACTCCCTTACTATGCATCAATAAAAAATAATCCAAATTTTAACATCGAATACGTTACATGCTTTTATATGCCGCTTGCATGGCGAAGTGTGTATGTAGGCGTGTTTAAAGCCACAGTAAAGTCAAAGGGTGTTGGCAAAAACAAAAGAGCCGACCTTACCTATTACTTTCTGGACAATGAGCATTATTTTAACCGTGGTACTGCTCCTTACGGCTATGCAGACGACGGCGAAAGATTTGCTTACTTTTCAAAGGCAGTGCTGGAGTTTTTAAACCACATTGACTATACTCCCGAAATTATACACTGCAACGACTGGCAAACGGGGTATATCCCCCTGCTGCTTAAATCGCTTTACAAAAACAGCGAGCGGCACCGTCACATTCGCACGGTGTACACAATTCACAACATCGAATATCAGGGCAAGGCAGACACCGATTTTTTGCCTGAGGTGCTTGGTATTGACAAATCGTTCAAAAATGTTGCCACCTTTGACAATTTGTTTAACGCTATGAAATCGGCAATTGTGCTTGCCGACAAGGTTACAACAGTATCGTCAACATATGCTCACGAGCTTAAGTATGCATTTTTTGCACACGGCCTTGAGGATATCCTGCGTGAAAACGAGTACAAAACCTTTGGCATTGTAAATGGTATTGACACACAGCTTTACAACCCCGAAACAGACATAACAATAGCTGCAAACTTTAAACCTGGCGACCTGCAAGGCAAAGCAAAATGCAAGGAGGAGCTGCAAAAAATGCTTGGGCTCCCTGTTAATGCCAATGTCCCAATTGTGGCAATGGTGTCCCGCCTTGTAGACCACAAGGGGCTAGAGCTTGTACAAACTGTGGCAAACCAAATGCTTGATTTGGGCATTCAATTTGTTGTGCTTGGCACAGGCGATAAAAAATACGAGGATATGTTTAAATTTCTCGATTACACTCGCCACGACAGAATGAGTGCAAACATTACTTTTAATGCAGCGCTTGCAAATCAGATTTATGCAGGAGCAGACTTTTTCCTTATGCCGTCAAAATCAGAGCCTTGCGGACTTTCGCAGCTTATTGCAATGCGGTATGGCACAATTCCGATTGTGCGTGAAACAGGCGGGCTTTTTGATACAGTGCCTGCTATAAACACCCAAAATCTTGACGGCAGAGGTTTTACATTTAAAACCTATAACGCTCACGATATGCTAGATGCAGTTGAGCGTGCAGTAAACTTTTACTATGATAATGACAAATTAAACAAATTCAAAGCAAAAATTATGCGCTATGACAGCAGCTGGAAAACTCCTGCAGAGCTGTACAACGGCGTATACAAAGAGTTACTGCAAATAGATTAATATTTAGGGCGGCGCTTTGCGCTGCCCGTGCTTTGAAATGAAAGGATGAAATTATGAAAATGGATCAGAAAACAGCCCTCAAGCTTATGGAGGAACACAATCAAAAATATTTTGGCTGTTCTCTAAAAGAGGCTACAAAACAACAGGTTTATCAAACAATTTGCTATGTTATAAAGGATATGCTTGTTGACAAAAATATGCAGTTTGCAAAAAAAGCAAACAAAAATGACGACAAGCATGTTTACTATATGTCAATGGAATTTCTTGTTGGAACTTCGCTTCACAACAACCTTGCCAACCTTATGGTTGAAGATGCTTTTAAAAAAGCTTTAAAAGGTATTGGTATAGATATTGAAGATATTTATGAAATTGAGCCTGACGCAGGCCTTGGCAACGGAGGTCTCGGCAGACTTGCCTCGTGCTATATGGACTCATTTACATCTCTAGGAATCCCTGCCACAGGCTATTCTATAAGATATGAGTTTGGTATTTTTAAGCAAAAAATTATTGACGGATGGCAAATGGAATTTCCTGATGATTGGCTCAACCTCGGTGACGTGTGGCTCAATGCAAGAGCAGATGAGTCGGTAGAAGTAAAATTTGGCGGATATGTTGACCAGTGGAGCGACGAATCTGGCTACCACGCAGAGCTCAAAAACTACAATTCTGTAATTGCAGTGCCATATGATATGTTTATTTCGGGCTACGATTCTGATGCGGTAAACAAGCTTGTGCTGTGGAGCGCAAAATCACCAAAAAATCTTGATATGGCCGCATTTTCGCGCGGTGACTACGCAAAAGCTCTGGAAGAAAACAACAAAGCCGAAGTAATTTCTAAAATTCTCTATCCCGCAGACAATCACCTTGAAGGTAAAATACTCCGTATACGTCAGCAGTACTTTTTTGTAAGTGCGTCACTGCAGACAATTGTGCGCAAACACCACAAAAAGCATGGCACTCTCGACAACCTTGCTGACAAAGTGTCTATCCATATTAATGATACTCACCCTGCACTTTGCGTGCCCGAGCTTATGCGACTACTTATGGACGAGTTTGGCTACGGATGGGACGATGCGTGGGAAATCACCAAAAAAACACTTTCGTACACAAACCACACTGTTATGAGCGAGGCGCTTGAACGTTGGAGCGAAACAATGTTCCGCGAGCAGCTTCCGCGTATATATCAGATTGTTGCCGAAATCAACCGCCGACTTGTACAGCAGCTTTTTGAAATTTACCCCGGCGACTATGCAAAAATCGACTATATGGCTGTTATTGCAAACGGCGAAATACGTATGGCAAACCTTTGCCTTGCGTGCTGCCACACAATAAACGGTGTATCAAAATTGCACTCTGATATTCTTGTTAAAAGCATTTTTAACGATTACTACAATATAGACAACAGCCGATTTACAAATGTAACCAACGGCATTGCATACCGCAGATGGCTTTGCCAGTCCAATCCTGAGCTGACAAGCTACCTTAGCGAGCTTATAGGTGATGGCTTTAAAAAAGACAGCAATGAGCTTGAAAAGCTGCTTAAGTACCACGGTGATGCCGAAGTTCTTAAAAACCTCAAAAAAATCAAATATAACAACAAGGTTCGCCTTGCTGATGTTATTTCAAAGCAAAACGGCGTAAATGTAGACCCAGACTCTATATTTGACATTCAGATTAAACGACTTCATGAGTACAAACGTCAATTACTCAATGTGTTGCAAATTTTGCATATGTACCGAATGATTAAGGACAATCCAAACCTTGACATCCCACCGCGAACATTTGTATTTGCATCAAAAGCTTCCTCTGGTTACTTTATGGCAAAGCAGATAATCCGCCTTATTGTTGCGGTGTCAAACACAATTAACTCCGACCCTGTTGCAAGGGACAAAATAAAAGTTGTGTTTATGGAAGACTACCGTGTATCTCTTGCCGAAAAAATTATTCCTGCAGCAGATATTTCGGAGCAGATTTCCATTGCAGGCAAAGAGGCATCGGGCACAGGCAATATGAAGCTTATGATTAATGGTGCAGTTACCCTTGGTACCCTTGACGGCGCAAATGTAGAGATTTTTGAACAAGTTGGAAAGGACAACATATTCCTGTTTGGCCTTAAGGCTCACGAGGTTGACGAGCTGTGGAGAAGAGGCTACTCACCACTGGAATTTTTACGCGGCAACAGCGAGCTTTCGGCTATTATAGATATGCTCACATCAGGAGTGCTCGGAGCACGCTTTGACGACATTGCAAAATCACTGCTTACAAACTCTTACGGAACTGCCGATGCATATATGACAATTGCCGACTTTGACTCTTATGCAAAAGCACAGCAAAGAGTATCGGACACATACAAAGACGAAACAAAGTTTATGAATATGTCACTTACAAACATTGCAAAAGCAGGACTGTTTTCGTCAGACAGAGCTATTGGAGAATATGCCGATAACATCTGGCATTGCAGATAATTATGCGTATTTTATATAACAGCAAAATAAACAAAAAACCCTTTGGTTGTTTAAAAACAGACGAGGAATGTGTTATACACTTGCACATTCCTTGTTGTTGTATGACAAACACTGTATTTTTGCTGTTTAACTCTGATGACAACTCAAGGCAATATACCTTTGAAATGAGCCTGGAGCAAAAGCAAAATGATTATGATATATACTGCGCAAAATTTTGTATAGATATGGCAGATTTGTACTTTTACAAGTTCCACATAGTAACGCAGGACGGCGAGTTTGACCTGTACAAAGAGGGTTACTCCGACACAAATATGGGTTCAGGGGATATGTGGCAGCTTACTGTGTACAACAAAGATTATGATACGCCCGAGGATTTTAAGGGTAAGGTTATGTATCAGATTTTCCCTGACAGATTTTGCCGCGAGGGCAATGTAGACACCAAGGGTAAGCTTGAGCCGTATTGGGTGCACCAATGTGCCAACGATGTACCGCATTACCTGCCCGACCAAAATGGCGAAATTCTCAACAACGACTTTTTTGGCGGCAATTTGCAGGGCATCACTTCAAAGCTTTATTACCTCAAAAAGCTTGGTGTGTCGATTATTTATCTCAACCCCATTTTTAAAGCATATTCAAACCACCGCTACGACACCTGCGATTACAAAACAATTGACCCTATGCTTGGTGATGAAAGTGATTTTGTAACCCTTTGCAAAGAGGCGCACGAGCGTGGTATAAAAATTATTCTTGACGGAGTGTTTTCACACACAGGCAGCAATAGTGTGTATTTTGACGCAAAGCATATATTTGGTAACGGCGCAGTTTCTAACCCCAATTCGCCTTACAAAAACTGGTACAAATTTTTTGAGTACCCAAACAAATACGAAAGCTGGTGGGGCATTGCCACTCTGCCTTGTGTAGAGGAGCTTAACCCACATTATTTGGAATATGTAATCACAGGCAAAGACAGCGTTGTCAAGTACTGGCTTGATAAAGGTGCTGACGGATTTAGACTCGATGTGGCAGATGAATTGCCTGATGAATTTATAAAGCTGCTTACCGACACCGTTCATGCTCACAAAAAAGGCGCCTTTATTATAGGCGAGGTATGGGAGGATGCATCAAACAAAATTGCATACAGCGTACGAAGAAAGTATTTTTCGCAATGTGAGCTTGATTCGGTAATGAATTACCCCTTTATGAATGCCATAATTGCACTGTGTATGGGCAATATGAGTGTTTTTGATTTTGAAAAAAGTATTATGACAATATGCGAAAATTATCCAAAGCCTGTCACTGACTGCCTTATGAACAGCTTGTCCACCCACGACACCGCACGAATTTTTACTGTGCTGTCGGGCGCCGATTTGTCACTTCCAAAAGAGCAAAAATCAAATTATGTGCTTACCGATGCGCAAAAGAGCGTTGCTTTTGAAAGGCTTTTTACAGCAATATTTTTGCAGTTTGTTTTGCCGGGATGCCCCTGTATATATTATGGCGATGAAATTGCAATGGAAGGCTTTGGCGATCCGTTTAACAGAGGATTTTTTAGGTGGGAAAACACTGGCAATGCCACAAGCGCGTTTGTTGAGCATATGGCAAAGCTTAAAAACACTGTTAAACCCCTCCAGACCGGCAATATATCTGTAATGTGCCACGCCGCTATTAGCGTAATGCACATAACAAGGATGTTAAATGGCCAAATTGCCGATGCGGTTATAAACAGAGGCAACTCAATATACACAGTTAATGTGCCAAACCAAAAATGTGTTGTATGCCACAACGCTACAATAACAAGCGACAAAACACTTATACACAAAAACGGTTTTGCGTTGTTTGTTTATGATATGTAATTTACTCACATCTGTAAATATGACAAATGTCAGATTTATATAAAGGAGGGCTATACTTATGAGCAAAAAAAATTTTTTATGCGTGCTTTTTGCTTTAGCATTTGCATTTACATCGATGCCTGCATTTGCCGCACAAACTCACGCAATTGTTGACGACTCAGTTGTTGCAACACCCTCAAAAGACAATGCATATGTTATTCTTGGCGACCCTGTTGAGAGCAACAAAATGTCTTTTATAGATGGACTTTTAAATGAAAATATTCAACAAACCGACCCTACCTATTCCGAAAAATTTGAGCAAGACGGAATAAAGGGCAGGAAAGTGTATAAGCAAAACTATGCTTACTTTACACTCGACAAACAAAACTACGACTTTTCGGGCAGTAAATACCTTGTGCTTATAACATACTATGACTTTGGCCCCGATAGAGGTTACTTTCACTTTGAATACAACAGCACCTCTTCCAAAAACAAAAGAATTTCGGTAGAAAAACCAGGCACAGTTGCAAAGTGGAGCACAGCAAAAATCATAATAGATGATGCGGCATTTTGTGGAGCTATGGAAAATGGTGCCGATATGCGTATAGCATCGGGACTTTACAATGCATTTTCAAAAATTGAAATTATAAATTTAGACCAAACACAAAATTTTCAGAGCATTGCCACCGCAGTAAACTATGATAAACAGCAAAACCTCGAAAAGCTTGGCCTTTACAGCCGCAAAAAAGACAAAACACAAAATTATCCTCTGACTGCCACAATGACAAGAATACAAGTTCTTGACTCTGTACTTAAGGCTGTAGGCTGCGAAAGCGAAATTGACTCGGCCCAACCAAATACAGAATTTGTTGACATATCAGGCAAAGACGCAAAAATTGTAGGTGTTGCACGCAAATACAACCTTGCGGCAATGCCGGAAGACAAAAAATTTGACCCACAAAAAGTATGCACGGTTCGCGAGATGCTTACATTTTACTTAAGATATATGGGTTATGGCAGCCCCGAGCTTTACAACACCGCTTTTGAGGTTGCAAACAAAAATGGTTTAATAAAAGAAACTGACCTCATTTTTGGTGCAGACAGACCGATAACAAGAGATAACTTTGTAGCAATTGCTTATAATGGTCTTAATTCTTCGTTTAAAAGAGGCGAGCAACAAACCATTCTTGTAGACAGTCTTCTCAAAAAAGGTGTGCTTAAACACGCTGATACCACGCCTCTTGGCCTCGCATCTTACAAATTGTATATTGCAGGTGATTCTATTGCAGCAAAATACAGTGAAGCAAGCGAAATCGTTGGTTGGGGTATGATTATCCCGAGCCATTTTAAAAAAGATGTTTTGGTTGTCAACTATGCACAGTCAGGAGCTTCTACAAAGACGTTTTCTAATATTAATTCAATTACAAAAGATTTAAATCAAAACGACTATGTAATAATACAGTTTGGCCACAACGACAGTGCGTCCAATTCACGCGGTGTAGACCAAGCAACATATGCGGCAAATCTCACGTCATTTATACAAAAAATTATATCAAAGGGTGCGACTCCAATTGTTGCAACTTCTATTTGCCGTTATATGTACAATGAGGGCACACTCGAATACAACATTGAGTCTGACAGAATTATGAGTTACCGAAATGTCGCAAAACAGGTTGCCGAGCAAAACGATGTTGCATTTATAGATGTTGCAAAGCTTATGATACAAAAAACAAAAGACCTTTCCAAATCACAGCTTGATAAAATGTATGTAGACGAAGGTAACAACAACAGGGTTCACCTTAGTCAAACAGGTGCAGAGTTTGTAGCCAGCATTATTGCAGATGCCATAGATTCTACCACAAGCCTTGCCAGACTTAGTGCATATCTCAAATAATTGGCAACAAGTTATTTGTACAACTAAATACAGCAGTTAAAACTTTGTTTAATACAAAACCCCGACCAAACAAATTGTTTATATGTTTGGTCGGGGTTTTGTACAACTGTATTTTTTAATAACAACTATTGAAAATATCCTCTATTACCTGGTAGTCCATATCAATTACACACTTTACACTACGCTGTTTGTTAAATGTGCAAAGGTCCGCAAGCCTTTTAATACAGTCGCGGCCTATGCCAAAATTCGACAGCCTTTGAGGCATACCAAGAGAAACAAAATACTGCGCCATTTTGTCTATTCCAAGCTGCGCGGCTTTTTGGTCATCGCTCTCGGTTACATCCCACACTCTGCGTGCAAACTGAGCAAAGCGCAAAATATCGTTTTTGTACACATATTTTGCCCATGCGGGAAACAGCACTGCAAGCCCTGCTCCATGAGCTATCTCGTCAAATTCACCGCTTAAAGCATACTCAAGCTGATGCACAGGGAGCGCATCCTCCCTGCCACATCCTGTCAATCCGTTGTGCGAAAGACTCGACGCCCACATCATATTTGCCCTGGCATTGTAATCGCAAGGCTCGGTGATGAGTGTTGTCCCTGCTTGTATTACACATTTTAAAATACTTTCCGAAATTCTGTCGGTCAAATCTGTTGCCGGGTATGGAGTAAAATACCTTTCCATTGTATGTGCCATAATGTCCACAACACCGCAAGCAGTTTGATATTTGCTTACAGAGTATGTAAGCTCAGGATTACATATTGCAAACAAGCACCTGTTAAAATCGCTGTTGTATCCACGCTTCATATTAAGCTCGGTGTTGGTTATAACTGCCGAAGAGCTCATTTCGCTGCCTGCAGCAGCTATTGTTAGTATGCATCCAACTGGGAGTGCATCTTTTGGAGTGCTTTTGCGCGTTGGGAAGTCCCACACATCGCAATCTGATACCGCTCCCGCTGCTGTATACTTTGACGAGTCAAGCACACTGCCTCCGCCAACTGCCAAAATCATTTGCACTTTGTTTTCCTTAGCAACCTTTATGGCATCTCGCACAAAACTCAGTTTGGGGTTTGGCTCTACACCTCCCATTTCGATTACCTTTATTCCGTACTTATTAAGTGATGTCATTATCTGGGTATAAAGCCCGCTTTTTTTAATGCTGCCCATTCCGTATTGCATCATTATTGTATCGTATCCATAATCGCTTATTATTTTGCCTACATCCTTGTGTGTATCCTTGCCAAAAAATACTTTTGTAGGAGCATAATATACAAAATTTTCCATAATTTCACCTCTTTTTATAGTACAGCATCACCGATATCACCCGCGTCGCTCTATGAAAATACTCCCCTTTTATTTATCTCTAAAAAAGGGGAGTTTATTGACTTGTGCTACTGCGCTCGCAACGTTTAATTTTAACAAACGTTGCGCTGCTCACCTCGCATGCATTCGCCCTCGCATGCTCGCGGCACACCCGTGTGCCTTTTTGCTCGCTTACGACGCATTTCGTTTGCTACGCAAACTTATTTGTCGGAAAGCTTTTCTTTTCTCAATAAAGCTGTCACTCATTTTGTGCCTGCCTTTAATGATATTCGTTTTCGGCTTCTACGACTCCGTTCAAAACGCTTTATTTATAAAAAGGAAGCGTTTCTCACTTCGCATGCATTCGCCCTCGCACGCTCGCGGCACACCTGTGTGCCTTTTTGCTCGCTTACGACGCATTTCGTTTGCTACGCAAACTTATTTGTCGGCGAGTGGCTTCATTGTTGGGAATAACAGCACATCTCTGATTGCAGCAGAGTCGGTAAGGAGCATACACATTCTGTCGATACCAAAGCCTATGCCACCAGTAGGAGGCATACCTATTTCAAGTGCATTCATAAAGTCCTCATCTGTTGTATTTGCTTCTTCATCACCTTGGGCAAGCAACTCTTCCTGAGCTTTAAAGCGCTCTCTCTGGTCAATAGGATCGTTAAGCTCCGAGTAAGCATTTGCCATTTCCCAGCCGTTCATAAAAAATTCAAAACGTTCTACATAGTCGGGATTTTCCGGCTTTTTCTTTGTAAGAGGCGAAATTTCTATTGGGTGATCCATAACAAATGTAGGCTGAACAAGGTGCTCCTCAACATATTCTTCAAAAAACAGATTGAGAATATCGCCTTTTTTATGACGCTCTTCATATTCTACATGATGCTGTTTTGCAACCTCACGCGCCTGCTCGATTGTTTGTATTTCGTTAAAGTCAACGCCCGAATATTTTTTAACCGCGTCAACCATTGTAATCCTTTCAAATGGTTTGCCAAGGTCCATTTCGATGCCGTTGTACACAATTTTTGTGGTGCCAAGCACCTCCATAGCAACATGGCGGTAGAGGTTTTCTGTCAAATCCATCATACCGTGGTAATCGGTATATGCCTGATAAAGCTCCATAAGTGTAAACTCAGGATTGTGACGAGTGTCAAGGCCTTCGTTACGGAACACTCTGCCAATTTCGTAAACACGCTCAAGCCCTCCTACAATAAGGCGTTTAAGGTAAAGCTCAAGAGAAATACGAAGCTTGAAATCCTCGTCAAGTGCATTAAAGTGTGTTTCAAAGGGGCGTGCTGCAGCACCGCCTGCATTTGAAACAAGCATAGGAGTTTCTACCTCCAAAAAGCCTTGACCGTTTAAGTAACTGCGTATTGCAGAAATAATTTTTGAACGCTTTATAAATGTATCTCTTACATCTGCATTCATAATAAGGTCAACATATCTTTGGCGGTAGCGAAGGTCTGTATTGGTCATACCATGAAATTTTTCGGGGAGAGTCATAAGAGATTTTGACAAAAGTGTAATTTTTGCTGCTCTTACCGAAATTTCACCTGTTTGTGTGGTAAAAACCTCACCCTCAACGCCTATTATGTCACCGATATCAAGCTTTTTAAAACGATTGTATTCATCATCGCCAAGGATATCTTTTTTAACAAATATCTGAATCTGGCCGTCATAATCCTGAATATGAACAAATCCAACTTTACCCATACCTCTTTTAGACATAATACGGCCTGCAAGTATTACATTTTTGCCATCAAGCGGAGAAATTTTTGCATCTATTACTTCAACCTCTTCGCTGCCGCGTTTTGTAACTTCTCTTTTTTCGGTGGTATAGTTTTGTGTAAGCTGACCTGATGTGTGTGTGCGTTCATACTTGGTGATAGTAAAAGGGTCTTTTCCTTCAGCTACGAGTTCGCTGAGTTTATCACGTCTTACCTGCAAAATTTCGCTCAAACTCTGTTCTTGCTGTGTTGTGTTATGTTGGTCCATTTGTGATACTCCTTACTTTTGTATTTCGAGAATTTTAAATGTAATAATACCGTTAGGTGTTTCAATTTCTACATTATCGCCAAGCTTTTTGCCCAAAAGACCTTTGCCGATGGGGGATTCGTCTGAGATTTTGTTGTTAAGAGGATCTGCTTCGGTTGAGCCCACAATTGTGTAAACAACCTCTTCATCAAAGTCACAGTCAAAAACCTTAACCGAAGAGCAAATGCTAACAACATCGCTTGGTGAGTCGCTTGCCGATACAACCTTTGCGTTTTGAATAAGATTTTCAATTTCAACAACGCGCTGCTCCATTGAAGCTTGTGCTTCTTTGGCTGCATCATACTCCGAATTTTCGGAAAGGTCGCCAAAGCTGCGTGCTTCTTTGATTTTTTCTGCTATTTCTTTACGTTTAACTACCTTGAGATATTCAAGTTCCTGTTCTAATTTTGCAAGACCTTCGGCTGTTAGTATTACTTCCTTTGCCATTATAAATCTCCTTTAAAATAAATAATTAAATTTCGCGTCTGCCCTCAATGGCTTTAACAAGGGTAACCTGGTCGGCATATTCCAGGTCGCCGCCAACAGGCAGTCCGTATGCAATGCGCGTTACCTTTACACCAAAAGGACGAATAAGTCGTGATATATACATGGCTGTGGCTTCTCCTTCGATGCTCGGGCTGTTTGCCATAATAACCTCTTTGACCTCGCCTGATGCAACTCTTTTAAGCAGCTCTTTAATGCGAATGTCGTCGGGTCCTATGCCGTCCATTGGTGATATGGCACCATGAAGCACATGATACAAACCAAAATATTCACGGGTTTTTTCAAGAGCAATAACATCTTTTGCCTGCTCCATAACACATATGACAGAATGATCCCTTTTATGATTGGAACATATTTCGCAAGGGTCTGATTCGGTAATATTCTGACACACGGAACAATAGTGAATTTTTTGTTTTGCATCGGTAATGGCTTTTATCATATCGTCTGTTTCCTGCTGTGATAGCGACAGCACATGATATGCCATACGGACTGCACTTTTATGACCTACCCCGGGCATTTTTTGAAAAACCTCGATGAGTTTGGAAAATGATGCTGTGTAAAGCATTGCCAACTCCTTCTGATACAAGTATCGCAAGGTAACACAACGTAATTTAAATCAGTTTATGCACCTCAAAACATTAGTGCTAATATTATACCACAATAAGCAAATAAATGCAAATGTTTTTTAAACAAACATGCCGATTTTTGCAAAAGTTGTCAACATTGGTGTTCAAGGAGCTTGAAGTTCAACTTGAAGTTATTTTTTTGCAATGTCGAATTTGTGCACATTGTATGGATTGCCGTAGAAAAATAGTTTATTTTACACAATTACGAAGGATTTAAAAACTCATTATGCGTTTTTTTGTTTGGGGAGTTTATAATTATTTTGTTGTTAAATTTAAAATAATGTTTTTTAAGGAGGAAAAAATGATGAAAAGAAAAACCAAAATTGTAATTGCAGACGAAAACAAGGATTTTTGTGCCAATTTAAGAAAGTACTTGTCTGAAATTGAACTGTTTGAGGTGGCAGGCACAGTCCACGATGGTAAGGCTGCCTATGAGCTGGTGCTCGAAACCAAGCCAGATGTGCTTATTATTAATATTGTGCTTCCGTTTTTGGATGGGCTTGCGGTGATGAGCAAAATAAATGCTAATGCCATTGTAAGCAAAAAGCCAAAAACAATTGTACTATCGCCATCTGCTCACGAAAGCCTGATAAACTCAGCAATGAACCATGGTGCCGATTATTATTTAATAAAACCATTTGAATTTGCTGTGGTACGCGACCGCATTGTTGATATTACGGGCGAAAAATTTGCAAAAGGTGACAGCAAAGGAACCGACCTGCGCTCTATGGATATAGAAACAAATATCACCATGCACATTCAGCAGCTTGGTGTGCCCGCTCATATAAAAGGGTATCAGTATATACGCGATGCAATTACTATGGTAATAAATGATATGGATGCAATAAATTCTATAACAAAGGTTTTGTATCCTACAGTTGCACGCCACTATAACACAACTCCATCAAGAGTAGAAAGAGCAATAAGGCACGCAATTGAAGTAGCGTGGGACAGAGGAAATCCCGATGTGCTAAACGATTTGTTTGGCTACACTATTTTGTCGAGCAAGGGCAAGCCTACAAACAGCGAATTTATTGCAATGATTGCAGACAAAATCAGGCTTGAAATGAAAGCTTGTTAATTTTGGTATTACATGATTTAAAATTTCAATGGATAAAATACAAAGAGAACCATGATTTTTCATGGTTCTCTACGCTTTTTGAGTATATTAATGGCATAATACATTTTACGATTATCTATTTTGGCCACTTAATTTTTTATTCTTATTTTTCTATTTTGGTTTTGCCGCCCATATAAGGTACAAGCACTTCAGGAATTGTAACAGAGCCGTCGGCATTTTGATAATTTTCCAAAATTGCAGCAACTGTTCGGCCTATTGCAACACCGCTTCCGTTAAGAGTGTGCACAAACTGCGCTTTGTCTTTAGGTCCTCTTTTAAATTTGATGTTTGCACGCCTTGCCTGAAAATCCTCAAAATTTGAGCAGGAAGAAATTTCTACATATCTGTTGTAACTTGGCATCCACACTTCGATATCATATTTTTTTGCGGCTGTAAAGCCAAGGTCGCCAACACATATTTTTACAACCCTATATGGTATTTTAAGAAGTTGCAAAACTTTTTCTGCATCGTTTGTGAGTTTTTCAAGTTCCTGGTATGAGTTTTCGGGATCGGCAAATTTTACAAGCTCAACCTTGTTAAACTGGTGCTGACGAATAAGTCCTCTTGTATCACGACCTGCAGAGCCCGCCTCTGCACGAAAACATGCAGAATATGCAACATGCTTAACAGGAAGGTCTGTGGCATCGAGCACTTCATCTCTGTACATATTTGTAACAGGCACTTCCGCAGTAGGAATAAGAAAATATTCGGTTGATGCAACTTTAAATGCATCTTCCTCAAACTTAGGAAGCTGACCAGTTCCTACCATACTTCTTCTGTGAACCATATATGGTGGAAATATCTCTTTGTATCCGCTCATTTCGGTGTGTGTATCGAGGAAAAAGTTGATAATTGCACGCTCTAAGCGAGCGCCTGCCCCTTTGTAGTAGGTAAAACGGGCACCTGTAACCTTGCCTGCTCTGCCTGCATCAAGAATATCAAGGTTTTCACCAACATCCCAGTGTGCTTTTGGCTCAAAATCAAACTTTGTAGGCTCCATAAATTTGCGAATTTCTACATTGTCTTCGTCTGTATCGCCATCTGGCACTTCACTATTTGGAATATTTGGGATTGAATACATAATATCCTCAATTTTTTCGTCAAGTGCTTTAATTTGTTCGTCATCTGCTTTGATTTTGTCCGATATTTCTTTCATTTCGGCAAAAACAGGTGCTACATCTTCACCATTCTTTTTCATAACGGGGATTTTTTTGCTCACATCATTTTGGCGTGCTTTGAGTTGCTCAGTCTGATACATAATTTCTCTCTTTTGTTTGTCAAGCTCAAGCAAAAGGTCTATATCAATATCCATTTTTCGTCTTTTAAGTGCAGCCTTTACTATTTCGGGTTGTGTTCTTATTAATTTAATGTCTAACATTTTATATTCTCCTTATCTGTTAATTTTGTTGTAGATATAAAGCTGTGACTCTGTAAGCATTTGTTTGTCAAGCTCAGCAATTATACTTTTTGCCTCATTTCTTTTTCCGATATCATACATTTTCATTGCTTGTATCAATTTTTCGGTTGCAAGAATCTGACTTGCCTTTTCCGAAATATCTTTTTCGTATTTTTCGATTGTGGCATTGGCGCTTTCAAGCTCTTTTGTCATAACCTTCATACTGTCGGTAAGTGTTTGATACTGCTCGGTGATTTCTACAAGATTTTGTTTTATACCCTGGCTTTCGGCAAGCTCTTTGGCATAATTGTTTTGAGTAAGCCCCGCAAACAATATAAGCACAAGCGCAAAAGAAAACAAAATCGCAATATACATAAGTAAAAATTTTGTGTTTTTTTTCATAATTTGTTCCAAGCCTTTCTGATTTTTGTAATTTAGCTTCTATTGTTGAATTATGCTCAAAATTTAATTTTAAGACATTTTTGCTGTTATATGATAAATTACATTGCCTGTTGTGTATTTGTGCGTTACAAAGGGCAACTATTTTCCACTATTTGTTAACAAATTGGTAATTCTTTCCAAATCCTCTGTTGAATAATAATCTATTGTGATTTTGCCTTTTCCATTTTTGCCATTTGCAATTTTTACTTTTGTTGCAAGCGAATTTGCAATGGTTTTTTCAATTTGTTCAAAAGCAAGTTTTACATTTATATTTTGTGGTGCCTTTGGTTTTTGTTTTTTGTTTAGCTGTTTTAAAAGCAATTCAAGCTCACGGACCGAAAGAGATTTTTCGGCAGCCTCTTTTGCAAGCTTTGACTGAAGCTTGCTGTCAACAGCTACAAGCACCTTTGCATGACCTGTAGAAATTTTGCCGTCTGCAAGCAACTCGAGGGCAGTTTTTGAAAGAGTGAGCAATCGCAATGAGTTTGCAATACTGCTGCGGCTTTTTGAAAGCCTTTGGGCAATTTTTTCCTGAGTAAGATTGAAGTCGTCCATAAGCTTGCGATACGCAAATGCCTCTTCAACGGGGTTAAGATCCTGGCGCTGCAGATTTTCGATAAGTGCTACCTCATAAAGCTTTGCATCATCATAATCCTTTATTATTGCAGGTATTGTTTTAATTCCTGCGAGCTTTGAGGCACGCCATCTGCGTTCACCTGCAATTATTTTGTAGTATCCGTTTACAGGCGGAGCCACAATTATTGGCGAAATAACGCCATGTTCTTTTATAGACTCAGCAAGCTCTGTAAGAGCCTCATCTTCAAATACTTTTCGCGGCTGATTACTGTTTGGCTCAACATCCATAACCTTGAGAGTAACTATTGGTTCGCCCTTTGTTTGAGCAGATTCACTCTCAAGCTGCTGTGTTGAAATTAATGCGTTAAGTCCCTTTCCAAGACCTTTTTTAGCCATTGTATCAATCCTTTCGTTTGTTTATTTGTTTGCTTTTATTACTTCGCGGGCAAGTGACATATAACTCTCACAGCCCTTTGAAGTACTGTCGTATATATTAATGGGTTGTCCGTAGCTTGGTGCTTCACTAAGGCGCACATTGCGCGGAATTACCGACTTGTACAGCTTGGTGGCATAAAATTTTTTAACTTCGTCGGCAACCTGCACCGAAAGGTTTGTGCGTGTGTCATACATGGTGAGCACTATGCCCTCTATGTCAAGCGTTGTATTAAGTTGCTTTTTTACCATTCTAATTGTGTTTGTAAGCTGGCTTAGGCCCTCTAAAGCATAGTATTCGCACTGAATAGGAATAATTATACTGTCGGTGCATACAAATGTGTTAAGTGTTATTAAACCCAGCGACGGCGGGCAATCTATAATTATAAAATCATAATCGTCCTTGATTTTTGACACTGCATCTTTAAGCATATATTCACGATTGCTAAGCGCAACAAGCTCAATTTCGGCACCTGCGAGGTCTATGCTTGATGGGCACACAAAAAGCTTTGGATACTCGGTTTTGAGTATAACATCTTTTATATCATCGCCGTTAATAATAACATCATAAACAGATTTTGTCAATGTTTCACGCTCTATCCCCACGCCGCTTGTTGCGTTGCCCTGAGGGTCGGTATCTATAAGCAGCACCTTTTTGCCAAGTGCGGCAAGGCAGGAGCTTAAGTTAACAGAAGTTGTGGTTTTGCCAACTCCGCCTTTTTGATTGGCGACGGCAATACATTTTCCCATATTTTCACCTCTTTTGATATTTGTATATATTGTATCACAAACAGAATGATTTTTCAACAAATATATTTAATTTAATGCACAAAAATGTTCCACATGGAACAATGATAGGCTTTTAAATATACAAATCACAAAAAAACATACCAAAATCCAATGTTATATTGCCTTTTTTTGCTGCATTTATATACTGCACCGGTGGCCTTTTGTTATATGTGGCAACAAAATTTGACACAACACTTAAACGGCCAAACAAAAAGCAAAGCAAACTGCAAAAATGCAGTTTACTTTGCTTTTTGGCTTTTTGTTTTATGTTGCAAAAATGATTTGTAAATGCTTTGTCGCGCTCACCTTTTACATTTTTGTTCTACGTGGAACATTTGTTTATTTATATATACATATATGATATTCAAACCTGTCGGGAAATTCCATTTCCTTGGATTCCGTCTTTACCCCGCTTTGCTTCATCATTGTAACGGCTTTTTTAACTGTGTTGTTAAATATACGCACATCCTTTACAAGCGGCAAGCCAGTGTTTTTTTGCGTTTTTGATACCGAAGGTGTGCCGCACAGTATTTTGTCTACAAGGTCATCTGTCTGCTTTACATTGAGGCATTTTTCTAGTATTTCGTTTACAACCTTCATTTGCATGTCCACATCACTTATACGCAGCAGTGCTCTTGCGTGACGCTCGGTAAGATGATTTTCGCAAATGATTATCCTTACTGCCTCCGGCAATTTTAACAGGCGCACCTTGTTGGCTATGGTAGACTGATTTTTGCCAAGCTTTATTGCAAGCTGCTCCTGAGTATAGCCAAATTCTGAGAGCAATCGGTGATATGCCGTTGCCTCCTCCATAAAAGACAAATCACATCTTTGCACATTTTCGATTAAAGCCACAAGAGCACTGTCCATATTGCCCACAGCAACAACAATTGCAGGTATGCGCACAAGGCCTGCCATAATTGATGCACGCACCCTTCGCTCTCCTGACACAAGCTCATAATCGCCGCTTGGCAGCTTTCGCACAGTGATTGGCTGAATAACTCCGTACACCTTAATAGAATCTGAAAGCTCCTTTAACCCCTCTGCGCCAAAAACCCTCCGCGGTTGATTGGGATTTGCAACGATTTGTTTTATGGGGATTTGCTTTACATTTCCTCCTGTAACATTAAAGCTTGTGCCTCGTTTGTTCCTCATTGCATACATGCCGATAGTTTCTAGCATAATACCACCCTTTCTTATGTACTTTCATAATTAAATGATATCATACACCAAATTAAATGTGAAACATTTTCGGTCGGGCAAAATCGGCACAAAACAAAAAGAACCGCTTTATTTCAGCGGTTCTTTTGACGGTTTTGGTGCTTTTCTGGGATATTGAGATGAAATTGCTGATATTTTTTTGATTAAAACTATATTATGAGCATAATCTGTATCTGCAATTTTGTATTCAATTACACTTTCTACCTGTCCGCCCAAAAGCCTGATTGCATTTTGAGCCTCAATAATTTCCTCCTGAGCTTTTGGCCCCTTAAGAGCCGCAAAGTACCCTCCCACCTTTACAAACGGCAGGCACAACTCGCTCAGCGTTGCCAGGTTTGCAACGGCGCGTGAGGCACACACATCAAATCTCTCGCGATAAAGCTTGTTGTGGGCCGCGTCCTCTGCTCGTGAATGTACACAGTTTACATCCAATCCAAGCTCTGTTGACACCTGGTTTAAAAAGTTTATTCTTTTGTTTAGTGAATCCATAAGAGTAACACGCAAAGTGGGATTGCAAATTTTCATAACAAGGCCCGGAAAGCCTGCTCCGGTGCCCACATCAATAACAGATGCTCCGTCACTTATAACTCCGCTTTTAAAAATTTGCATGCAATCTATAAAATGCTTTTGAGCAACATCCTGAGGCTCTGTTATGGCAGTTAAATTTATTTTTTGGTTCCAATCTATCAAAAGCTCATAATATTTGTCAAGCTTTTGGCATATATCATCACTTATGCCCTGACCCGAAAGTATATCGTAAACAGTCATAAAACCCTCCTATTTGTTTGTCTGCAAATATATGAGAAGTACATTCATATCCGAAGGCGAAACTCCCGATATTCTTGACGCCTGACCAACCGAAGCAGGCCGTATTTGCGACAGCTTTGCTATTGCCTCAAGGCGAAGGCCCGAAATTTTTTGGTAATCTATATCGTGAGGGATAGGGCGGTTTTCGAGCTTTTTAAACTTTTCCACCTGTTCAATCTGCTTTTTAATATATCCTTCGTATTTTATTTGAACATTTACCTCTTCCTGAATTTCTTTTGAAAGTTCAGGTCTGTTTGCATCTATTGGAGCCAATTTTTGATAATCAAGCTCAGGGCGGCGCACAAGCTCTCCAAGCTTTATGCCAGATTTAATAGGAGTGCTGCCATACATACCAAGCAACTCAAGTACCTTATCATTAGGGCCTATGTTGCAATTTTCTACCCTGTGTATTTCATTTTCTATAGCTGCTTTTTTGTTTAAAAACCTCTGATATCTTTCTTCTGATATCAGACCAATCTGGTGTCCTTTTTCGGTAAGACGAAGGTCTGCATTGTCCTGACGCAAAAGGAGCCTGTACTCACTTCGGCTTGTCATCATGCGGTATGGCTCGTTTGTGCCCTTTATAACAAGGTCATCTATTAGCGTACCAATATAGCAATCACTTCGGTCAAGAGTAAACTCATCTTTGCCAAAAATTTTTTGTGCAGCATTAATTCCTGCTACAAGTCCCTGAGCTGCCGCCTCTTCGTAGCCCGAGCTGCCATTAAACTGGCCTGCTCCGTAAAGCCCAGGATAATTTTTAAACTCAAGAGTGTGCTTAAGCATTGTTGCATCACAGCAATCGTATTCAATAGCATATGCAGTGCGCATCATTTCGGCATTTTCGAGCCCCGCCACAGAATGAAGCATTTTTATCTGAACATCCTCAGGCATACTGGTTGAAAAACCCTGAACATACATTTCGTCTGTGGTAAGCCCCATAGGCTCTATAAAAAGCTGATGGCGTTCTTTGTCTTTAAACCTTTCTATTTTTGTTTCGATAGAAGGGCAATACCTTGGGCCAACACCTTCGATAAGCCCGTTGTACATAGGCGATTTGTCTAGGTTGTCAAGAATTATTTTGTGAGTTGTGGCATTGGTATAAGTGAGGTAGCACAAAACCTTGTTTTCACCAACCTCTGTGGTATCAAAAGAAAATGGCGTTATGTCATCGTCTCCCGCCTGAACCTGCATTTTTGAAAAATCGACACTCCGCTTGTTTATTCGTGCAGGCGTGCCTGTTTTAAAGCGCATAAGGGGTATGCCTGCATTTATAAGGCACTCGGACAAATTCATCGACGGAAATATCCCGTCGGGGCCGCTGTCATATGCAACATTACCTATTATAACCTTGCCTTTTAAAAATGTACCTGTTGCAATTATTGCCGCTTTTACCTCATACCTTGCACCAAGGTGGGTTGTAACAGATTTTACATTGTTGTTATCATCAAATTCTATATTAGTAACTTCTGCCTGTTTTATGTCAAGGTTTGGCTGAACCTCTAAGGTATGTTTCATTACATCCTGATATTTGCGCCTGTCCGACTGGACACGGAGTGAGTATACTGCAGGGCCCTTTCCTTTGTTGAGTATGCGCGACTGTATAAAGGTTTTATCGGCAACCTTGCCCATTTCGCCGCCGAGAGCATCTATCTCACGCACAAGGTGACCTTTTGCAGTCCCGCCTATACAAGGATTACAAAACATATTTGCTATGGAGTCTAAGTTTATGGCAAACATAATTGTTTTTGCGCCAAGGCGTGCACTTGCGAGAGCTGCCTCGCAACCTGCGTGGCCGCCGCCTATAACTGCAACATCATATTTGCCTGCATTGTAATGGTTCAAATTGCTTCCTCCTCTGATTAGTATATTTTGTTCCGTTATTTTCCAAGACAAAAATCGTGAAATATTTTGTCTACAACTTCCTCAGCAACTGTAACACCCGTAATTTCACCAAGTGATGAAATTGCATTTTGTATATCAATAGAAATCATATCGCAGGGTATGCCGCTTTTAAGCGCATCAAGAGCACATCCGGCAAATTCGCCTGCCTTTATAAGCGCTTCCTTGTGGCGCATATTTGTAATTACCGCTGTTGAGCTGTCGGTGATACTACCTATATCAAAAATCCTTTTGACGCAGTCCGATAGCTCCTTTACACCTTTTTGTGTATGCACCGAAAACATAATAGTGTTTTCAAAATTTTGTTTGATTTTATTTTGATCAAACACACATCCGTCTTCGGTTTTGTTTATAATGGCAATTGCGTTTTTACCGCCAAGCTCATTTATTATAAACTCGTCGTTTTGGTCAAGCTCTCTTTTCCCGTCAAGCACAAAAAGCACAAGGTCGGCATCGCTTATATATTTTTTGGATATATCAACACCAATGCTTTCTACAACATCGTCGGTTTGCCTTATGCCTGCAGTGTCGGCAATCCTAAGTGCAACATCGCCAAGATTTACATACTCTTCTATGGCGTCACGGGTTGTGCCCTCGTACTCGGTTACAATTGCGCGTTGCTCGCCCGACAGCAAATTTAAAAGGCTTGATTTGCCCACATTGGGCTTGCCTACAATTGCGGTAAGAATACCGCTTTTTAAAAGTCTGCCCGAATCGCCAGTTTTGCGTAGTTTGTCGATATGGTCACAGGCACTTTGCAAAACATCTGCAAATTCCTCATCCGAAAGAGGCTCGAGGTCTTCGTCAGCATAATCTATAAGCACCTGAATGTGCGCAAGGAGCTTTAACAGCTTTTGCCTTATTTCGTCAATCTCGCGCGAGAGCTTGCCGCCAAGCTGATTAACGGCAACCGTGTGTATTAAATTTGTTTTGGAATTGATAATGTCAATAACAGACTCCGCTTGACTAAGGTCTATTCTGCCGTTTATAAATGCTCTTTTTGTAAATTCACCAGGTGCTGCAAGGCTTGCACCACCTTTTATTACAAGCTCTAAAATGGTTTTTGTGCTTACAATGCCACCATGACAGTTTATTTCGACAATGTCCTCACAGGTGTATGTGTTGGGAGCTTTCATTACAGATACAAGCACCTCGTCAACTACATTGCCCGAGGCATCCTTAATAAAGCCATAGTTTATGGTATGGCTTTTGCAATTTGCTAACCTTTTGCCTTTTGCACTTTCAAAAATTTTGTCTGCAACGGCAATTGCATCACTTCCGCTTATTCTTATTATAGATATGCCGCCCTCACCGTTTGGTGTGGATATAGCAGCTATTGTATTATCTGTAATCATATTATCACCTGAAAAACAAAAGCCGGAACGAGAAAGCTCGTTCCGGCTTTTGAGCCTTCTTATTGATTATTTTTTGAGTGCTATTACAACTTTTCTGTTTATACCCTGACCAACGCTATATGTTGTAACATATTCATCATCCTGAAGTGTTGCATGGATAATTCTTCTCTCATATGCATTCATCGGCTCGAGTGTTGTGTTTCTTTTGGTTTTTGCAACCTTGCGTGCAAGCTTGCGTGCAAGTGTTGCAAGTGCCTCGTTGCGTTTTTCGCGATAGTTTTCGGTATCGCACGATACCTTTACAAAATCATTGTCGCCTCTGTTTACCACAAGGCTTGTAATATGCTGAATGGCATCGAGTGTTTCGCCACGTTTGCCTATAATAAGGCCCATATCGGGGCCTGAAAATTCTACATTGAGTGTATCGCCGTTTGCCTCAACATCTACTGTAACATCTTCACCTGCAAGTTTAAAAAGTCCGTCCAAAAAGTCTTTTGCTCTTTTTTGGGTATCAACCTGCTTAACTGTAACTCTTACAGTAGCGTCTTTGCTGCCTATTCCAAGAAAGCCCTTTGAGCCCTCGTCAATAACCTCTATTTCTACCTCATCCATTTGTGCGTTAAGTGCGCTAAGCGCTGCACAAACAGCTTCATCTTTTGTTTTTGCGCTCATTTCTATGCTTTGCATAATCTATTCACCTCGTCTATCTTTTTTTGTGGTTGTAACGAGCCTTTTTCTCTGCTTTTTGCTGAGCAATAAGCTCTGATTTTTGTGCTACTTCAATCTGCATTTTGTTTTTGTAATATCCGTTTAAAAGGACTGTCTGCAAAAGTGATGCAATGTTAGATATTGTCCAGTAAACGCCTATTGTTGCAGGGAATGTAAATGTAATCCAAAGTGTCATAAGAGGCATCATAACCGACATAGATTTTGTCATACTTTCTGCAGATGATGTTGCACCTGTATTTGTTTTTTGGTCGGGAGAGAGAACTCTCTGCGGCTTTGTTTCTTCCTTCTTTTCTTTTTTGGTGCCGCTCATAGCAGTTGTGATTTTGCTTGACAAATATGTTGTAACAGCTGCAAGAATAGGCACAAGCCATATAAGTGATGGCTTTGTTATGCTTGGTGTTGCCGAAATGTCAAGACCTAAAAAATCAAAGTTTATAAGGTCAAACGCCTTGGCAATAACAATTTCGGCCTGCTGAGCAGTTTTGCCGGCAATATCACCAAACTTGTTAACCAATTCACTGTTTGCCATATATTGCTCCGTAAGGGCAGCAACCTCTGAGCCCCTGTGGAGCATATAGGTTACCGGCTTGTAAATAACTCTGTAAAGTCCAAACAATATAGGGAGCTGAATAAGAAGAGGCAAGCATCCGCCCATAGGGTTTACGCCGTACTCCTTGTAGAGCTTCATAGTTTCTTCACTCAGTTTTTGCTGGTCGTTTGCATACTTTTCCTGTATTTCTTTCATTTTTGGCTGAACCTGCTGCATTTTTACAGTGGCTTTTTGCTGTTTAAGACCAAGAGGGAGCAAAATAATTTTTACCAAAAGTGTAAATACTACAAGTGACCAACCGTAGCTGCCCACAAACTGATATATAAACCCGAGTATATAACCAAGCGGTGTTATTATCAAAGTTTCAAACATAATAGTCTACCTCCTGTGCAAGCAATAGATATTGCTCAAGATGTTACCTTTTACTTTAATGGGTCAAACCCACCCTTATTAAAGGGGTGGCACTTTAAAATGCGTTTGATTGCCAAAAGGGCACCCTTAAATGCGCCGTATTTTTTGACTGCCTGCAGGGCATACTCCGAGCAGGTGGGCACAAAACGGCAGCAAGGCCTTTTGAGCTGCGAAATATACTTGCGGTAAAAGGTAATTAACCAAATAAGTATTGTTTTCATATTAAATCAGACTTTCTTATGCAGTACTGCATAGCCTTGTCCACATCGACAAGGGTAGCATCTGCCATTTTTGAGCGCGCCACAATAACTACATTGTAGCCGCCCCGAATTTTGTTAAAATGTGCTCTGTAGCACTCTCTTATGAGCCTTTTTGCTCGGTTGCGCTCAACTGCAGTGCGCAATTTGGCAACAGTTATGCCCAGCTTGTTGGCATCGGTATTGTTTTTTACATAGTGCATTACTATGTAAGAAGAAACAATCTTTTTGCCCCGCTTGTAGGCATATCTGAATTCACGGTTTTCCTTAATTGTACCTTTCATAAAAAACCTCATTAATCAAAAAGACCACAACAGCGGTGTGGTCTAAAAGATTAAGCTGACAAAACTTTTCTACCTTTTAATCTTCTGCGTGCCAAAACTTTTCTACCATTAGCATCGCTCATTCTCTTTCTGAAGCCATGAACTTTACTTCTGTGTCTAACATTTGGTTGATATGTTCTTTTCACAACTAACACCTCCTTAATAAGCACTCTGTATCAAAAGTGCATTGTCCGAAGGCAATTCCGGACATCACTGAACAGTTTATTATACCTCGGCTAAAAGCCAAAATACATTATATAACAATTATTTCGATTTGTCAATACCTAATTATTTCTTTTATACAAGCTGTTTAATTTTGCATATTTGTCAGCATCTATGCTGTCAAGCTGCTCTTTTGTAATGCGGTACTGCCAGTTGCCCTCAGATCTGCCCGGTACATTAAGGCGGGTGTCTGAGCCATACATTAACAAATCCTGAATGGGCATAATTACAATTCCTGCGCTGCTTGCATAAAGAGAGCGTATTATATAATCGTAGCAATTGTCCCAGTTTGAGTCGGCATATCCAACATAATCAAGCATGCGCCTACGGTCGCTATCTGGCAGCTCCCACACAAAGCCCAGCAATGTGTTGTTGTCGTGAGTGCCTGTGTACGCAATGCAGTTGTTTATATAATTATGGGGCAGATGTGTGCTGTCACTGTCACCCATAAAGCCAAACTGCATTACTCTCATCCCAGGAAAGCCGCTGTACTTTACAAGGTCGCAAACCTCCTCGGTAATGTCGCCAAGGTCCTCGGCAATAATGAGCTTGTCACCGCGGATTTTGTTAAGAGCATCTGCAAAGGCTTTGCCCGGGCCTTTTACCCATTTGCCCTCTTTTGCACTCTTTGCCATTGCAGGCACACTCCAATATGATTCAATTCCTCTAAAATGGTCTATACGCACGCAATCAAACATTTTAAACATATGCTGCATACGGTCGCACCACCATTTAAAGCCGTCTGCCTGCATAGCCTCCCAGTCATAGAGAGGATTACCCCACAGCTGACCATCCTTTGCAAAGTAGTCGGGTGGGACTCCTGCAACACATTTGGGATTGTTGCTATGGTCAAGCTCAAAATACTTGCAATTGCTCCACACATCGCTGCTGTCAAAAGATACATATATAGGCACATCGCCAATAATTTTTACATTTTTTAAATGAGCATATTGCAAAATTTCGTTCCACTGTGCAAAAAATTCATACTGAATAAACTTGTGCATAAACAAAATTTCTTCGTCTATATTAGTGTTTTGCCACTCTGTCCACTGCTTTTGAGCATTTGCCTCTTTGTGCGCCATAAACAAACAAAAATCCTCAAGATATTTGTCGCCTTCTATAAACTCATTAATTTGGTCACGGTAGGATGCCCTTTTTGATGCTTTAAGCAAAAGTGCATAGCGTTCCTTCCTGAGTCTGTCATACTCACACACATATGGTGTTTTTTGCCTTGCATTTTCAAGCTCGTTATCTGTTATAACACCTTTTTGGTTGAGCTTTTTAAGGTCTACAAAAAAAGGGTTTCCTGCAAATGCAGAATACGACTTGTATGGCGAGTTGCACTCGTCTGCCATACAAAAGGGCAATACCTGCCAGTACGAAAAGGCGCATTTACTTAAAAAATCTATAAAATATTTTGCCTCATCGCCAAAGCTTCCGCACGAATAATCACCAAAAAGTGTTGAAATGTGCATAAGCACACCACTTGCTCTTTTCATAGAATCCTCCATCAAACAGAATAGAGATGCTGCTCAGCATCCTCTCTATACAACCTAAAAATAGTTCAGATTGGACAAACCAAATCAAAACAATGGTTTGTCATTGTTTTGACCCGCCCGACAGCGTATGTGATACGCCAAGTGGTGAAGTTTGTTCAATATGGGCTATTTTTTGTCCATCATATAATATTGAGCCTTACGCAGCTTGCTTAACGCATCAAACGCCATTGCACCAGGAAATTCTGTAAACTCACCGCCCTGACGAACCTGACCTGTATATGTCACAATATCTATATGCTGTTTAAGCTCATTTGATATCTTCATAAATCTGCTGCCGCCCCAACCGTTAATCTCAAACACCTTGTTCATTAAAAACATAGGCGAAAAATCTCCGCCGTAGCCAATTCGTTTGCTGCCTGTTGCCTCTTTTGCTGCTTTGTTGGTGTATATAACATATGGTGTTGAGTAGTAATTGTAAAGCCCTTCGAGCGTGGCAGTGTTGATGTTGATGCCCATATCATAATAGCCGCTCATTCCGTTGCCCATCCATGGGTTGTGGTCGCCAAAAAGTACAACCATAATCGGCTCGCTTTGGCTTTGTGCCCACTCAACAAGCTTTTTTACCTGCTTTGAAGTATCTTCAACTCCTGCAAAATAGTTATTTATTATGTTATATGTTTCGTCGGTCATGCCTGATGTTTTTGCCACATATTCCTTGCCAAAAACAAGCTTTTCATCATCATACGGGCCGTGATTTTGATAGCTTACCGAAAAACTAAAATACGGCTTGCCGCTCTGTTTGTTTTGCTCATAGAGGGAAATAATGTCTTCAAAAAGGTATTTGTCCTCAAGTATTCCGTCATTTATTTTGTGCTCAGTGCTGTCATAAAGCTGCTGATATCTGTTTTCCAAAAAGTAATAATTTTCAAAACCAAAGTTTGCGTTTACCGCATCTCTTTTGTAAAACCAGTTGTGACCTGGATGTCCGCCTTCAACTGTGTAGCCCTGGCTTTTAAGGTAGCTCGCATAAGTTTGTACAGGGTAGCGGTAGTCATACTGATACGAAAACCCCGTAACAAAAGCCCTCTCTGTATCAATTGTGCCGCCGCCAAAAATGTTTGTAAAAAGCTGGCCATATGTGCTCATTCTTTTTATATAATAATAATCTTTGTACGGATTGTTTTTAAATTTAACATTATCAAACTTTGAAAAATCATTGTATGCCTCAAGCATAACCGCAATTATATTTACTTTTTTGTCATCGGGTATGCAATCATCTGTGTACCCGTCCAAAATTGCTTTTGCTTCCTTTGCGTTGTAGCCCTCGGGCGGGCGCTGAACAAGGTCGCCTGCACTATGCAAAAATGAATACAAAAAGCCTCTCGATACATACTGGTCATTTTTGCTTGTTACCGACATAAACGAAGAGTTTTTTTGTATGTTTTCGGTGGCAGTGTATACACCGCCGCTCATATACACAAATTCAAACGCAAGCACAGAGGCAACAACAGCTGCAATTGCTCCGCCTATGCGCACTCCCTTGCTTGGCAGGCTGTATTTGCACCATATTGCCGCAAGCGCAATTGCGCAAACAACCAGCGCAATTGCAGCAGCTATTGTTGCATCGGGCATAAAGCTGTACCTTTCGCCCATATTTGCCGCTTCGCTAACAAGTGACAAATCAACCATTGTAAATGGGTCGTTGCGGAATGTCATTTTAAAATAATTTATATACATAAGCACCATAGAGGGCACACCTGCAAATACAAAGCCCACCCATACTCTGTTTGATGCAAAAAAGCCCAGCAATGTTATAATAAAAAACGGCAAAAAGTTTACTGCCACAATTGCAGGACTTACTATATACGATTTAAAAAGGGTTGCCGACATTGCATAGGGCTTTGCACAAAGCGCAAACGAAATAAGCGTACACAAAAAAGCCCACAAAACAATTGCAGACATATTAAACCACTTGTTGCCTTTAAAATTTTTGCATTTGTGCATAGATTTAGCCCCTTATGTATTAATACAAATATTTTACCATCAGATGCCCGATTTGTCAATGTAGCATATATATGCAAAAATACCCTCTCCTGTGAAAGGGTATTTTAATTATTATAAGTTTTCTATTTCAAAAACAACGTTTGGCGTTTTATTGTGAACATCATTAAAAACTTCAAGCATCGGCTTGCAATAATCTATTAATTGTTTATCAAGAGAATTTATACCGCGTATCTTTACTACATATTCGCCCCTGTCATAAAACAACCCCCTCAGGCAATCCCAGAGAGCATCCCAGTTTTCACCGTAATACTCGGGCAAACCAAACTTGGTTTTAAGAATTCTGTGAATTTCACTTACATACCTGCACCCCTTAAAATCAAGAATGATTGGATTTTCTGTTATTGGTTTAAATGCGTTTGTGTCATTTATCATATATTTAATAACTCCTTTATCTTATTTCTATAAATGTTTTGTAGTGATCATATGTAACAAATATCAATCCATCATTTGAAAATAATATTCTCTCGCTATTTCTATATCCAACCTTATAATTAATATCAGCCTCACACCATGACCTGCCATTTTTTGACGGCAAATGTTTATTTCTATTCTCATAATCCTTGGTTATCATTTTCTCAGGAAGAACCATATGCAAATTTCCCAAATATGACTTATAACCAAATTTTTGTGCATCTTCCTCGGATATATAATATTTAGGCAATTCACCTTTGTATTTTAAGTACCAGTCTCCACCATCTTGTTTTTTGTCTGTTGCTTCGCCTGCAAATATTGATTTTAGCCATTGGGGTACTATTCAAACCCGCCTGAAAGTCAGTATTTTCGGTGCTTTTTGGATTGTCGTCCTTGAAAGGCACGAGCATTCCTTCGTCCTCCGCACCAAAAACCCCTCAAAAATCCAAGCCTTTCAGGTCGAAGAATTTAAATATAATAAAAATTGTTGTAAACAAGGCAAAAGCGCAGCGAATACTTGATGTATTTGCGAGCATTTTAACACAGTTTACATGAATTTTTATATATTTAAATCGGAGTTCGGATAATACCCCAATGGCTAATCTTTCAATTCTACATCTGCAATTGTAATGAATCGGCGGCATCCTGTCGGGTTGTTCATCAATTGCATATATTTGTCCGTGTCGGGTTTTACAATCTTTACAAATTCTTCCATCCAATATGGCCAACCAATTCTTCCACTTGTTGCTATAACGCATATTATCATTCCTTTCAAATTTATTTGATAATATAATTATAGCAATACTGTTGTTTGGATTTCGCCAACAAAAATGAGAAAAATGAAATTACACATTAATTGTAACATATATAAATAAACTATACAATATTAAACACTTTAGCCGTCGGAGAGCTATCCGAACCTGCCTGAATGCATTGAAAACAGGCTTTTTCTTCGTTGTCACTTATGGGTATACCTCGTATTACCCAAAGTTTCCGCCTCGAAAAATCACAGTTTTAAATGACTTCAGGTTCATAGAATTTTCGAATTTTCAAATTTGTGATAGAATGCGGCAAAAATGCAGGAAATATTGAACATATTTCCGAGGCTTTTGACAAAATTATATCGCAAATTTGTAATTCCAAAACAAGTTCGGATAACTTTCCGACGGCTAGTGTGACAGGATTCGAACTCTCAATGCCTGACATCTGAAATTTTTGAAATCTTTCAGATTGTCGGTTTTGACGGGCGTCAGCCCGCCTGCAACCTGTCGCACTGAAATATTAACAAAAATTTCAAGATGGCAGGTGCAAAGCAGTTTCACATAGAAAAATTTTTCTGAAACAAGGTAAATTACGAAGGGAATACTCGCGTATTTTCAAGGAATTTACTGAAGTTTTAGGTAAATTTTCCATGTGAAACCACTGTTGGTTCGAGTCCTGTCACACTAAGATTAAATAAAAAAATTGGCGAATGTTACTTGTTGACTTTTATATACAATTTGGATATAATAAACATTGCATCAAAACATTTGTTTGGGGGCGTAAAGGTTTCGACGGGGGTTTTGAACACGAGAGAGCGAGTAGTGGCGGGCACCACTTAAAAAGCCTAACTTTAAATATAAAAGCTAACAATAATTTAGCATACGCTGCCTAATTAAAGGCAGCCGTTCTATCCAGGCATACCGCGGCTTGGAATAGGGCGTCATCCTGCGGTGAACGTGAGCAGCCAAAGCTTTGAGGCTGCCATGAACAATGAAGCTACCAAGCTTACAAGTTTGTTTGTGAACTTGTAAGTAAGGGAATGTTGATCACAAACTGCACTCGGAGAGCTTTCGCCGGATAGGCTTTCGGACAGGAGTTCGATTCTCCTCGCCTCCACCACAAAAAAGTATAGGCTTATGCCTATACTTTTTTTGTGCGTATAATGAGGAGAGAATCGAACTCTGAGAGGGCATTTTGCGTTAAGAAAAATAGTCCTGCGGACTGTTTTTCAGCAAAATGTTGCGCAGACGGGTACCGAAACGCTTCGCGTTTGGGTCGGCAAGCAGGGCAGATTTGCTTGCAAATATGCTTCTCCTCGCCTCCACCACAAAAAAGTATAGGCTTATGCCTATACTTTTTTTGTGCGTATAATGGGGAGAGAATCGAACCTTGGGCGGCAAAATCTTTACAAATTGTCAGTGGCAACATATAAATTTAACCCATCCAATATACTTACTATACAAAAAACAAACAAATTTGCAAAAAACACTTGACTTATAGTATGGTTTTGGTTATATAATATAATAAATAAGATATGTATTGTTTTTGTTTTAACAACATCAAAAGCATATACATAATTATCTAATGGAAAGATTTGGTAACAGAGTCTTCCAAGCGATTACTTCGGACCACTCCTTTTGGAGTTAAGGCCATACGGACAGCCGGGTCCACTGCCGATTGGCGGATAGCCGCCTTATTGATTGAGTTAAAAGCTCAGTTTTGCTAAGTTGGTTACTATAAACCGATGCCTTGCGGCATACAACTTGTGAAATGGTCAATAAAGAGTAGTAAAAGTATTGTTGCTATATAGACTCTGAACCCATTAGGATATGATACTGTATGTTTATACTCCCAGTAGGGATTATTATGGTACATTACAAGTGGCATGCTGCATATTTGCGGCATGCCGCTTTTTGTTTTGCGGCAACCATCATTTTATTGTTCAAAAGAGGTACAAAAACATGCAAAAGATTATCGAACTTAAAAATATTTCTAAGTCTTTTGACGGAGAATCGGTGCTCAACGACATAAGCCTTTACATTACCGACAACGAATTTATAACTTTGCTCGGCCCCTCGGGCTGCGGCAAAACAACTATGCTGCGTATTATAAGCGGCTTTGAGCATGCCGACAGCGGCGAAGTAATTTTTATGGGGCAAAAAATCAATGACACACCTCCACACAAACGCAATGTAAACACCGTTTTTCAAAAATATGCGCTGTTTCCGCACCTCAATGTGTTTGAAAATGTGGCATTTCCGCTGCGCGAAAGAAAGGTGCCAAAACAAATAATAAAACAAAAGGTAGAAAAGATGCTTTCGCTTGTTATGCTGCCGGGCTTTGGCAACCGCAAGGTTACCAGCCTTTCGGGAGGTCAGCAACAGCGTGTTGCAATTGCGAGAGCGCTTATAAATGAGCCAAAGGTGCTTTTGCTCGACGAGCCTCTTGGCGCACTCGACCTCAAGCTGCGAAAAGATATGCAGCAGGAACTTAAAAAAATTCAAAAAAGCACGGGGATTACCTTTATATTTGTAACCCACGATCAGGAAGAGGCAATGAGCATGTCCGACACCATTGTGGTTATGAGCGAAGGTAAAATTCAGCAAATAGGCACACCTCAGGATATATACAACGAACCTGTAAATGCCTTTGTTGCAGATTTTATAGGCGAGAGCAATATAATAGACGGCATTATGACAGAGGACTTTATGGTTAGCTTTGGCGGACACCAATTTCCCTGCCTTGACAAAGGCTTTGGCAAAAATGAGCCTGTAGATGTGGTAATACGCCCTGAAGATATAGACATTGTTGAACCAGACAAGGGGATGCTATGCGGTGTGGTTACATCTGTAACATTTATGGGTGTTCACAACGAAATTATTGTAGATATAGGCGGTTTTAAATGGATGATACAAACCACCGATTCGGCAGAGGTTGACCAGCAAATTGGTATTTATCTTGAGCCTAATGATATTCATATTATGAAAAAATCTGAATATTCAGGTATGTATGGCGATTACTCATCGTTTTCCAACGAGCTTGATGAGCTTTCCAACCTTGGAGGTGAAGAGCAATAATGATCAAAACCTCACCAAAGCGCAAAGGTGGCACAAATATGGCACTTGCGCCGTATTCGGTATGGTCGCTGTTGTTTATAATTGTGCCGCTTGTTTTTGTTGCATACTACGCTTTTACCGACAACAACTTCAAATTTACCACAGAGCACATTACCCGATTTTTTACTGCCACCAGCAACATTACAGGTGATGACGGAGCTGTTTCCGAGGTGCGTACATATTTGCTGATATTTTGGCGTTCGCTGAGGCTGGCGGCAATCTCCACCATAATTTGTCTGCTTATGGGTTATCCCATGGCATACATTATGGCACGCTCATCGCAAAAGACACAAAAAACCATGCTAACATTAATTATGATCCCTATGTGGATGAACTTTCTTATTCGTACATATGCCTGGATGACCATTTTACAGGACAGCGGTATTTTTAATGGTATACTTGGGCTTTTGGGTTTGGGTCAGGTGCATATTATCGGCACAGAGAGCGCCGTAATTATAGGTATGGTGTACGACTATTTTCCGTATATGATATTGCCTATATACTCTATTATGGCAAAAATGGACATCAAGCTGGTGGAAGCGGCAAGAGATTTGGGCTGCAACAGCATTTCGGTTGTGCGCAGAGTAATACTTCCTTTAAGTATGCCTGGAGTAATTTCGGGAATTACAATGGTTTTGATTCCGTCTATCAGTACATTTTACATTTCGCAAAAGCTTGGCAACGGCAAATTCTTTTTGATTGGTGATGCAATTGAAAGTCAGTACATTGCAAACAATTTGCACTTTGCTGCGGCAATTGCTTTTATACTTATGCTTATTTTGCTTGCAGGTATGATGCTTATGAAATATTTTTCGGCAAAGCATGTTTATGGGGGTGAGTAAATGAAAATATCTTCAAAAATTTACAGCGGCTTGATTTTTGCTTTTTTGTTTGCTCCCATTGTGGTACTGCTTGTGTTTTCGTTTAACCAGAGCAAAAGCCTGTCGGTATTTTCGGGGTTTTCGCTCAAGTGGTATCAAGAGCTGTTTGACGACCAAAACACCCTTGAATCGGTAAAAAACTCTTTGCTTTTGGCTGCGTCTGCTACCATTGTTTCCACAATTATGGGTACTGCAGCAGCAGTTGGCATAAACAAGCTGCGCTCCAAATGGTATCGTACCGCTATGAACACGGTTACCGATATACCTATGACCAACCCCGACATTATAACAGGCATTTCGCTTATGCTTATGTTTGTGTTTGTTGGCAGGCTTTTTGGTGCACGCACAAGCCTCAACTTTTGGACAATGCTTATTGCACATGTTACTTTTTGCCTGCCGTATGTTATACTTCAGGTGTTGCCAAAGCTCAGGCAGCTTGACCGCTCATTGATAGAGGCTGCAATGGACCTTGGCTGCACACCGCTTCGTGCATTTTTTAGGGCAGAGCTGCCCGAAATAATGCCGAGCATTGTAACAGGTGCCATTATGGCATTTACTCTTTCGCTTGACGATTTTGTAATAAGCTATTTTACAGCAGGCACGGGCTTTATGACACTGCCAATTCGCATATACAGTATGACAAAAAAGACAGTTACACCCAAAATGTATGCACTGGCAACAATCATATTCTTTGTGACTATGGCACTGCTGCTAATCAGCAATATAATAGACAATGATGACAGCAAAAAACTCCGTGAGCTAAAGAACAAACAAAAAGCTCACAAAAACAAATAAACTCTGGGAGGAAATAAAATGAACAGAAAATTTACTGCACTGGTTGCATTGCTTGCAATGCTTGTTTGCATATGCTTTGCAGGTTGCTCAGGTTCTGACACCCTTACGCTTAATGTTTACAACTGGGGCGAATATATATCTGACGGCAGCGAGGACAGCTTTGACACTATAAAAGAATTTGAAAAATGGTATGAGCAAACCTACGGCGTAAAAGTAAAGGTAAATTACGATACCTATACCTCCAACGAGGATATGTACAACAAAATATCCAGCGGTGCACTCAGCTATGATGTTATATTCCCATCTGACTATATGATTGCCCGTATGAAGCAAGAAAATATGCTTTTGCCTCTTAATTTTGACAACATACCAAACTATCAGTACATCAACGAAAACTTTAAAGGCTTGTATTACGACAGTGACAACAAATATACTGTGCCATATGCATATGGCATTGTTGGTATTATATACAACGCCAACCAGGTTGACCAAAAAGACACAGGCAGTTGGGATTTAATGTGGAACCAAAAGTATGCAGGATCGATTTTGCAGTTTAACAACTCGCGCGATGCATTTGGTACTGCAATGTACAAGCTTGGCCTTGATGTAAACACAGAGGACAAGTTGGTATGGCAAACAGCAAGCGAGCAATTGCTTGAGCAACGCCCGCTTGTTTACAGCTATGTTATGGACGAAATTTTTAACATGATGGAATCGGGCGAGGCTGCCATTGGTGCATACTATGCAGGCGACTATTTTACCATGAGAGACAATCAGGCTGATGATGTAGACCTTAGGTTTTACTACCCTGACCCAACCAACCTTTATGTAGATGCTATGTGCATCCCTAAAGGCTGTAACAATCAGCAACTTGCAGAAATATTTATTAACTATATGCTGTCTGAGCAACCTGCAATTGCAAATGCCGAGTACACCTGCTATGCTTCGCCAAACAGCCTTGTTTACCAAAGCCAACAATATATAAATGATATGGGTGAAGATGCAATTAAAGTGCTTTACCCCGAAATTGCGGACTTTGCACAAAAATATAACACCTATGCTTACCGCAATTTGAGCACTGATTTGCTTGATTATATCAATACACTGTGGGAAACAGTAAAAATCAACTAAGCAAGTGTTAAAAATGAGCGATTGCTCTGTTAGTTTTGCAAATTATACAACTCATTTATTTCAAGTACAATTTCACGAAAAGGCGGTATGCATGCTATGCTGCCGCTTTTTCCGTTTTCGCAAAAAACTGCCATTGCATACTGCGGGTTTTGGTATGGAAAGTAGCCACAAAACCAACCATGAACCATAGTGCCCGCCTCACCATCAGCCCAGCCGGTTTCGGCAGAGCCTGTTTTGCCCGCAACGGCAACAATTCCGTTTTGTACCCCCTGAGCAGTGCCTTCAAGCACGCATTCGCGCATCATATCGCCAATTTGTATTGCATGCTGCTTTGGTATGACAATGTGGCTGCTGTCCTGCCGCAGGTTTTGCAATACTGCTCCGTTATAATCTACAATAGCATCTGCAACATTAACGCTTTTTGCAATGCCGTCATTGGCAACAACGGCACACACATATGCCGCCTGCAAAGGTGTTACAAGCACCTCTCCCTGACCTATTGATATATTTGCACACTCTCTTTGAGTGTAAAATTCCCTTAAAGGCAATAGCCCCGGAGTTTCGCCAATATCTATATTAACAAGGGTGTTACCCAGCCCAAAGCGCTGTGCCATTTGTATTACTTTTTTGCCGCCTGCTGTTTGCCCCAAATTGTAAAAAAACAAATTGCAGGATTGTGCAAAGGCATTTTTAAAGTTGAGCACACCGTGTCCATCCTGATTGTGGCACAAAAACTCAGCTCCGTCTATATTTACATACCCATTGCAGTAAACTGGAGCTTGTGCACCTTGCTCAATAGCCGCTGCCGAAGTTATTATTTTAAAAATACTGCCTGCGTTGTACGAACACAGTGCTTTGTTAAGCAGAGGACTGTCCGCATCGTCCATGTTGTCGGCAATGTTGTTTTGGTTATACTCAGGGCGGCTCACCATTGCCTTTATGTCAAAGGTGTGTGTGTCCAATATAACAATTGCGCCGCTTTTAATATATTTTGAGGCGGCATTTTCGGCGATTTTTTGAATTTTGTAATCAAGAGTTGTCCTTATGTTGCTTTGTGGCAAATAATTGTAGTTTTTTGTTGCAAAATTGTCCCATATTGGAGCACCGTTGACATCACGGACATATGATGCATAGCTTTTACCATTGGTGCGCAGTACATGGTCAAATGCACTCTCTATTCCGCTTATGCCCTGCCCATCAAAATCTACATACCCCAAAAGATGCTTTGCAAGGCTGTTGCTTGTGTACCTTGCCCTTACAGGAACGGTGCTGCCAAAAACCTCTTTGGACTGTGCCTCACTCCTGTCACAAAAGGGTATCATATTGCAGTCGTATATACAACCGCGCCACCGCTTTACCTCCTCGCTGTATGTGCGCTGATTTGATGCCATTTGCGACAGCTTGTCGCCCTGTATAACCGCCACATTAAATATGTGCACTGCCAAAAATGATATTGCCGTAACAAATGCTACCATCAAAATTTTTATGTTTTTCATATAATACCTCACTGCCGTAAATAATAAGATAATGTCTAGTATTTACCAACAGACAGTATATATACAACCCCTTGACTCATTGACTTTATTTTAAATTTGATTTATAATGTTTACATATTTATTTTATTTTCCAAAGGGATGACTTATTATGACAAAAATCGATGTTTTTTCGGGTTTTTTGGGTGCAGGAAAAACCACACTTATCAAAAAGCTTATTGCCGAAAGCTACAATGGCGAAAAGCTTGTACTTATTGAAAATGAATTTGGTGAAATCGGCATAGACAGCGGATTTTTAAAAGATGCAGGAATACAAATTACCGAAATGAATTCGGGCTGTATATGCTGCAGCCTTGTGGGTGATTTTGCAAAAGCATTGCAAAAGGTGCTGGATGAGTACTCGCCCGACCGTATACTCATTGAGCCATCGGGAGTAGGCAAGCTCAGCGATGTACTTGGAGCAGTTGCGGGCGTGTGTGGCAAGGATGTTGAAATTGGCAGTGCGGCAACTGTTGTTGATGCAACAAAATGCAAAATGTATATGAAAAACTTTGGCGAATTTTTTAACAATCAAATTGAGCATGCTCATTGCATAATACTCAGCCACACCGAAAATATGAGTGATGAAAAAATTGCAGAGTGCACAAAGCTTTTGCGTGAGCACAACAGCGATGCCGTAATTGTAACAACCCCATGGGCCAAACTTGAGGGTGTACAGCTGCGTGCAGCAATCGAAAAAACCGAAACCCTCCAAAACACAATGGAGAATATGATACATTCGCATATGGATCATCACCACGACGGAGAATGCGGCTGCGAGCATCATCACGGGCACCATCACGATGAAGAGTGCGGCTGCGAGCATCATCACGGGCACCATCACAATGAAGAGTGCGAATGTGACCATCATCACAACCATCATCACGACCACGATAAAGAGTGCGACTGCGGTTGCGGCGGACATCATCACCATCACGCAGATGAGGTGTTTGAAAGCATTGGCATAGAAACCGCAAAAAAATACTCCAAACAACAAATTGAAACCATACTCGAAAGCTTTTTGGATGAGTCAAAATATGGTATGGTGCTGCGTGCAAAAGGTATTGTTGCCGGCGAGGACGGCAAGTGGATTCACTTTGATTATGTGCCGGGCGAAGCAGACATCCGCACAGGCAGCGCAGAGGTAACAGGCAGAATTTGCGTTATCGGCTCAAAAATAAACAAAGATAAAATTAACGAATTATTCAACAATTAAAAGGTTTGGTGATAAATATGGCAAATATGACAGCAGTATATTTGTTTACGGGCTTTCTTGAAGCAGGCAAAACCAAAGCAATTCAGGAAACTTTAGAGGACGAAAGATTTTGTGACGGCGAAAAAAACCTAATACTTTTGTGTGAAGAAGGAATAGAAGAATATGATGTGTCAAAATTCCCCAGCGGCACAACTGTAATTGAAGTTGTTGAATCGCCCGAAGATTTAAACAAAGCGTATCTTACAAGGCTTAACAAAAGGCACAAGCCCGATAAGGTTATTGTAGAATACAACGGCATGTGGATGCTGGACAAGCTGTTTGAGAGCCTGCCTGACAAATGGGGAATATATCAGGAAATTTTTGTTGTTGACTGTAAAACCTTTGAAAGCTACAATGCAAATATGCGCTCCCTTATGGTTGACAAGCTGCGCACCTGTGAGCTTGTGGTGTTTAACAGACCACTGCTTAACACCGACAGGGAAAAATTTCACAAAATTGTGCGCGGGGTAAGCAGACAGACAAACATAGGGTACGAAATGTACGACGGCACAATGGAATATGACGAAATTGAGGACCCGCTGCCATTTGATATAAATGCAAAGGTAATTAAAATTGAGGACAGAGATTACGCTCTGTGGTTTAGGGATTTTACTGAAGAAATGCCCAAATACATTGGCAAAACCGTTAGCTTTACAGCAATTGTAGGCGTACACAAAAACTTGCCCGAGGGCAATGTTGTTGCAGGCAGGCATGTAATGACCTGCTGTGTTGACGATATAGAATTTAAAGGCATACTTTGCAAATGCGGCTCTCTGCCTATGCCTCAAAACAGGCAGTGGGTTAAGCTTACTGCAAAGCTTGTGCACGAGTACAGCCCCGTTTATAAGCAAAACGGGCCTATACTTGAGGCAATAGCTATTGAGCCTGCTTGTGTTCCCGAGCAGGAGGTTGCAACCTTTTATTAATTTAGCTCACACTTGTTCATTTTAAAAGGTGAAGTTTTGCTGCATTAAAATACTTAATTTATAAATAAAAAAATCGTATTGGCCTCGCCAATACGATTTTTTGTAATTTATTATGCTTTGCCAACAGAACCAAAAAGCTCCATCTTTTCTTTAACAGTAGCCTTGATTGCTTCTGAGCCTGGAGCAAGGAGCTTACGAGGGTCAAAGCCTTTGCCCTGCAAGTCTTTGCCTGCCTCGATATATTCTCTTGTGGCAGCAGCAAACGAAAGCTGACATTCGGTGTTAACATTGATTTTGGAAACACCAAGGGATATAGCTGTTTTAATCATATCTTCAGGGATACCTGTACCACCATGAAGAACAAGAGGCATTGGAGTTGTAGCATTGCTGATTTGTTCGAGCACATCAAAACGAAGGCCTGTCCAGTTTGCAGGATATTTGCCATGGATGTTGCCAATACCTGCAGCAAGCATATCTACGCCAAGGTCGGCAATCATTTTACATTCGTTAACATCAGCAACTTCACCATTACCAATAACGCCGTCCTCTTCTCCGCCAATTGAGCCAACCTCTGCCTCTACAGAAATGCCCTTTTCGTGAGCGATACGGATAATTTCTTTGGTTTTTTCGATATTTTCATCAATAGGATAGTGCGAGCCGTCAAACATTACCGATGAAAAACCTGCCTCTATTACTTTGAGTGCATGCTCATAGCTGCCGTGGTCGAGGTGAAGAGCAACAGGCACTGTTATGCCAAGTTCATCAATCATACCATTTACCATACCTACAACAGTTTTGTAACCTGTCATATATTTTCCTGCACCTTCTGACACACCAAGAATAACAGGTGATTTAAGCTCCTCGGCAGTTTGAAGTATTGCTTTTGTCCATTCAAGATTGTTGATGTTGAACTGTCCAACCGCATACTTTCCTGCTTTAGCTTTGTTAAGCATTTCTTTTGCTGATACTAACATTGCATTTCCTCCTGATTTATAAGATACTTTGTCAAAATCATAACATAGTTATTATACTGTATTTATATGTCTTATGTCAAGATGTAGAGCTGCTGCAAAAAAATATTTGTCATATTTTGACACATATCCAAAAATGTGTTATTATTTTGTTGTTTAAATTATTAATCTTAAGATAAATTTACTAAGCAAATTAAATGTCAATCGGAGAATTTTATTATGCTCAAATTTGTTAAAAATAATACAGTTACAGTAATTGCGGCAATGTGCGCACTTGTTACATGCTTTTTTGTACCTCCCGATATGGAGTACATAGGATATTTTGATTTTAAAACTCTTGCGTGCCTTTTTTGCACTCTTGCAGTTGTGTGTGCACTAAAGCGAATAAACTTTTTTTACATAATAGCACGAAAAATAATAAAATGTTTTAAAACCACAAGGATGTCAATTTTGGCGTTGGTTTACATAACCTTTTTGGGTTCGATGCTGCTTGCAAACGATATGGCACTTTTGACATTTTTGCCTCTTGGGTTTATGGTGCTACATACAACGGGCAAAACAAAATATATGGCAGTAACTTTTGTTTTGCAAAACATTGCCGCAAACCTTGGCGGAATGCTTACTCCTTTTGGCAACCCCCAAAACCTGTACCTGTACTCGCATTTTTTAATACCAACAGGAGAGTTTATGAGCATTATGGCACCACCCTTTGTGCTTGCGGTTGTGCTCATTACAATATGTTGCCTTTTAATAAAAAGCGAGAATTTAGAAATTGACGATATTCAGATTATACTTGACCCTGTGCGTACAATATCATACCTTGTTTTGTTTGCCCTGTCTATTGCAATAGTGTTTCGCACAGTTCCGTACATATTTGGTACTGCGGTTGTGGTTGTGTTGCTTTATTTTTTTGACAAAAAAGTATTTAAAGATGTTGACTATGGCTTAATTTTAACATTTGCATTTTTCTTTATATTTTCGGGCAATTTAGCAAGGATAGATGCCGTTTCCAATGTGTTTTCGGCATTGCTAAAAAAAAGCACACTTTTATTTAGTGCACTTTTGTGCCAGTTTATAAGCAATGTGCCCTCGGCAATACTGCTGTCGCAATTTACCAACAACTACCGTGAGCTTTTGTACGGGGTAAACATTGGCGGCACCGGCACCCTTATTGCATCGCTTGCAAGCCTTATAACCTTTAGAGAGTACACTCGCCACAACAAAGGCAAGGCATTGTATTATATAACATTGTTTTCGGCATTTAATTTTGCATTTTTGGCTATACTTATTTTGGCGTGCTATTATTTTTGGTGTTAAATTTTAAAAGAGGAAGTTGGTGTTTTTGCCAACTTCCTCTTTTATTTTACATCATCTTTAAATGGTATGTTTTTTACTTCAAATGTCTTTCCGTCAAGATAGGAAAGCTCATTGTTATCTTTAAATTCAAATTTGAGTTTGTACGAGCACAGCGCCTGCGTTTTTAATCCCACTTTTTTGTTAAATTCGTTAGTGCCATACTTGCCGTCGCCTGCAAGAGGATGGCCTATTGATGCAAAGTGTGCTCTTATTTGATGAGTCCTGCCCGTTAAAAGCTCCACCTCCACAAGCGAAGTAAGCTTGCCCTCGCTTAACACCTTGTATTTTGTGGCAATCGATTTTGCCCCCTCAACTTTTTTGCTATGTATATACACCCTGTTTTGCTCTGTGTTTTTTACAAGGTAACCCTCAAGAGTGCCGCTTTTGTTTTTAAGCTTGCCCTGTACAAGGCACAAATAAAATTTTTTGATTTCGCGATTTTTTATTTTTTGGTTAATTATTTTAAGAGCTGTTGCATTTTTTGCAGCAATTACAATACCTTGTGTGTTGCGGTCTATGCGGTTGCATAGCGATGGCACAAAAGAATTTTCGGCTTCGGGGTTGTATTCGCCCTTTTTAAACAAATATGCTTTCATATGATTGAGCAAAGTGTTTACCTTTTCGCTGTCATCATCGTGCACTATAAGCCCCGAGGGCTTGTCCATAAGCAAAATGTTGTTGTCCTCGTATACAACATTAAGCTGCGGGGTAAGAGTGAGGTAGCTGTCGTTGTACGGAGCGTCCTCAAAAAACTCATCGTTTATATACAAATCAACCTTGTCGCCCTCTTTAAGACGATAGCTTATTTCGCTCTTTTTGCCATTAACCTTTATGTTTTTTTTGCGTATTGCTTTGTACATAAAGCTTTGAGGCATATTGCGGCACAGCTTTAAAACAAATTTGTCAAGCCGCTGGTTTTGGTCGTTAGTGTTAATTATTACTGTGCGCATTTTAACCTCCTTTTTAAGTGTATCAAAATAGCAAATTTTATTGTTGCGAGCAGCTGTAAACAGCGTTGTTTTGCTCTGCAAATTCCAAGTCACTCTCGCTTAAATAAAGCACTGCTCTTAGTACATCGTTTTCGCCTGCACCGTAGCCTGCACATATTATGTTGCCGCTTGGAGCACACCCCTCTTCGTTGACAATACAGCGCAAAAACTCTTTTTGGATATCGCTTGTGCCCGTAACCTTTGAGCACATTATATAGTCGGGTAAAAAGCATTTTACCCCGTAGCAAGCTGCAACTACCCCGCAAAGCTCCTCAATACAATCACAGTTTTTGCCAAAATCCTTTACAAAAACATCTTTTATGTTGTTGGGTATTTGTATGCTTTGGAGAGCGCTTTCGCACTTGCAGTAAGCATATTGTGCCTCCATACCATGGCGCCGAACACTATCGTTAACAACCTGTGCATCAAAGCCTGCATCCTTTAGCATATTTTGTATATAACACTTTGACGCACCCATATCGAGCATAGCGCCAAGCAGCATATCTGCCGAAAATTCGCTGTTGCAATCTATATACAAAATTTTCATATATCTTCACTTGCAGCAACATCTGCATCTGATGGTTGCTCCGTTTGGTCGGGCGATTTGCCGTCTGTATTGTTATTGGGCTGAGGCTCGCTTTGATGTTGATCAAGCTCATTTGTCCTGTCAAGAGTAACAACATGTTTTTGCAGGCGTTCAATTGCCTCGTTTATACTGCTGTGAGTGATAACAGAAAGATATTTTTCGGGGTATTGAAGCGCTTTTTTGTAGTAATGGATAGCCTCTCTTATTTGCATTCTTTTTTCGAGCAGCATTGCATAGTTGTAATATGGCTCAATAAACTCTGGCTTAAGCGGCAAAAGTCTATTGTAAATTTCCTCTGCTTTTTCAAAATAGCTGCACAAAATGCAGTTGCAGGCATAATTGTCCATAATAACCTGATTATCACTGTTGTATTCGTAAGCCTCTTTGTTAAATTCAATTCCCTTTGAAAGCTGATTGTTTAATATATAAAAGTATCCGAGTGTTCCGTAAAGGGTTGTTGAGCGAAGGTTTTTGTTGTAAAGGTTTTCGAGTATTTCTATGCCCTCCTCAATATTGTCCCTCTTCCAGCATATAACGGCTCTTGACATATCGGCATCTATAATGTTTGCGTCGGTTAAGTTGTTTCGGTTAAGGTATGTTACCTTGTTTATAACCGCTTCGGCTCTGTCAAGTTCTCCATCTCGAACCATCATATACGCATAAAGCAGAGTTTTTGATGTGGAAAGCTTTGTAGTTGCCGCCGCCCTTTGCATAAGTTTGTACGCCTCATTGTGCATACCCTTTGCATAACGGTAAAGCCCCAGTGCAAACAAAACATTTGCACGGTTAACAATTAAAATTGTTACAATTGCTGCCGCAAAGCCAACAATCGCTCCTACAACTCCAAAAGAAGCTCCGCCAATAATTGCAAGCAATACAACCAACAGTATCATCAACACTGCGTTTGTTATACCTTTCATCAAATCATTCCTTCCGCATATTATTTAATCACAATTATTTGTACCAGTATTTTTTGTCAAGACCTCTATACTGCACCGCTTCGGCAATATGCTGTGTTTTTATGTTTTCACTTCCGTCAAGGTCAGCAATGGTTCTTGCAACCTTTAGTATACGGCTGTGTGCTCTTGCCGAAAGCCCCAGTGATTCAAACACACTTTTTAAAAGCTCCTTGCCATCTTTGTCTACACTGCAATATTTTTCGATTCCTGCAGCTCCGAGCTGCGCATTGCAGTATATGTCGGCATCTTTGTACCTTTCGAGCTGTATTTTGCGCGCTCTTTCTACATTTTGGCGAATTTCCTCAGAGCTTTTGCCTTTGGATTTTGAAGAAATATCATCATATTTTACTGCAGGCACCTCTACCTGAATGTCAAATCGGTCAAGCACAGGGCCCGATATTTTGCCAAGATAGGTTTGTATTTGTGTAGGGGTACAGCTGCACTCTCGTACAGGGTCGCCGTAGTAGCCGCATTTGCACGGGTTCATACTTGCAACAAGCATTACAGAGCATGGGTATGTAGCACTTCCCGCCGCCCTTGTTACTGTAAGGCTGCCATCTTCAAGAGGCTGACGCATAGATTCAATTGCATCTTTGCGAAATTCGGGAAATTCGTCAAGAAAAAGCACTCCGCAATGAGCCAGGCTTATTTCGCCAGGCTTTACGCTTGCTCCGCCGCCTGTCATACCTACATTTGTAACAGTGTGGTGAGGATTGCGAAACGGACGCACAGTAATAAGCGAATTGTTTTGCGAAAGCTTACCCGATATGGAATAAACCTTTGTAACCTCAAGCGCCTCTTCAAAAGATAAGTCGGGCAGTACAGAAGGGATTCGCTTTGCAAGCATTGTTTTTCCTGTGCCTGGCGAGCCAATCATCAGCACATTGTGACCGCCTGCTGCAGCAACCTCAATAGCTCTTTTGGCGCCCTCCTGACCCTTAACATCTGCAAAATCGTCAATGTAGCTACGGTTGTTTACAAACATGGCGTCTACATCAACCTCTGTTTTGGGTATTGGTTCAATGCCCTGCAAGTGCTTAACCACCTGACTAAGATTTTGTGCGCCAAACACATTTACATCCGACACAACCGCAGCCTCATATGCATTGTCGGAGGGCACAATTACATTTTTTATGCCGTTTTGCCTTGCACAAAGCACCATTGGCAATACTCCCTTTGCGCTGCGAAGTGTCCCGTCTAAAGCAAGCTCTCCCACAAGGAGATAGCTGTTTATGTTGTCATTTACAATCTGCTTTGTTGACATAAGTATTGCAATGCAGATTGGCAAATCAAGATATACGCCTTCCTTTTTTGTGTTTGCAGGAGCCAGGTTAATAACAAATCGTTTTGGAGGGAGCTTAAGCTCACTGTTTTTTATTGCCGCCTTTACTCTTTCTTTAGATTCTTTTACTGCTGTATCGGGCAGTCCTACAATATCTATTGCAGGAAGGCCGTTTGACATATCTGTTTCTACCGTAACCAAAAATCCGTCTATGCCAAAAACTCCTGCACTTTGTATTTTTGAAGTCATTTTTGTCACCTCAATTGTTAATTGTTAATAGCCTGCTTTAACGCCTGTGCCAGTTGGTCTGGGCAGGAGGTGTTTTTAAAGCCGCATTTTATTCCCTCAACAAGTTTTATTACCTCTGATGCGCTCCTTCCCTCTGCAAGCCTTGCTATACCCTGAAGGTTGCCGTTGCAGCCGCCTGTAAACTGAATGTTGCTTACCATGCCGTTGTTTATATCAAAAACAATTTTCATTGAGCATACACCTTTGGGTCTGTACTCATAAGTCATAAGTTTTAGTTCCTTTCTGCTGTGGCATCGCCGCTAATAATACTTGCTGCAATAATTGCATTTTGTTTTGATTTTGCTTTTATTTCGGGCAGTTTTTGCTCCAAAAGCTGTTTTGTAGCATCAAGATTTTGCATAAAGTTGTCAATAACCTCTTTATATGTGCCGTCAACTATATCTTTTGCACTAATTACAAATGGCATTTCCATATGATTTTGAAACCCTCTGATTTTTGGGTCATACTCAATACCTGCCGACGGAACTGCCAAGGCAGCACCAAAAATAAGCATATGAAGCCTTACTGCAACAACGGCTTTTGAATATTTAACCAGCGAAATTATTTGTTTTACCGACAGCTTTTTGTGTATAACAACTGCACTTTGGGTCATTTTTGAAGCAATTATTTTGCTTGGGTTAAGGTCTTTTTCAAACTGCATTGGCACAAACACGGGGGTGAGCGAATATTTTTGACTGATATAATCGGCCATCTGCGCAATGCCTGCAATTACCTTTGTGTCCGATTCGGGCCAGTTACGCACCGACATACACACATACTCGCCCTCTATGCCAAAATCCTTTGAAATGTCATCGCTTTGGCCAACAAAAGAAAACGCAGGGTCGGCAGTAACTGTAATTTGAGGTTTGGTAACTCCAAGCTCTGTTAAAATTTGTGCCGACTCTTCATCACGGAGGGTAATAACATCAACAGTGTCTAAAACAGCTGCAGTTCGTTTTTTGTTTTCTTCCTTAACAATTGGCCCTATTCCGTTTGCATACAGCATTACTTTGAGCCCGTACCTTTTTGCCAGCCTTATGCACCACAAATAATAAAGCAGCGATTTTGTGCTTGTTACATCCTGAATAAGGCTGCCGCCGCCGAGAATAAGCACTTTAGAGCGCTTAAAAGCATCTATCACCTGCTTTATGTTAAACCTGTTTGCACATTCAACATTATATGCCTTTTGAGTGCTTGATACATTGTGTGACAAAACTATTGGGCTAAAGCTTTGGTCAATTTCTTTAATGTCATTTATAATTGCACCAAGCAATGCATCGTCACCGCTGTTGCCATAGCCGTAATACCCAAGCATAACTGTCTTTTTTTGTGCATCGCGTATTGCATCGTTGTACATCTTAATATTGTCATCTGCCATTTTTTTGACCGAATAATACTTTTCAACCACCCATTTTCCGTAATCGGTAATCTCTTTGCTTTGTTGCTCTGTCATATTAAACAGGCGTATTATATCGTCTGTCATAACATCGCTATCAAGCTTGTCGCATCCGCGGCAGGTAAAGTTGCACTTGATTGCAGTATCGAGTTTGTCGGGAGTGAGTATGCCAATATAGCCCTCCTGACCCACAACAACACACTTTTTTTCCATAATCATTGGCTCTAAAATTGCACGGCTTACGCCAACACACACATCTGCATTTGCGTGAATCTCATTAATATCGGTGCGCGGACCTGCCATAATAATTGCATTTCTGCCAAGTAAGGCGTTGGCCTTGTCTGCTTTTTGTTTCATATCATCATAGCAATCGCCGCCGCCTACAATAATTACTTGTATTCCTGGGATTGCGTCGTTGAGCTTTTTGATTTTTTGTATAAGTCCGTATGCAGGAGCACATACGGCAGGGTTAAGACGGCTTACATATACAATTTTTTTGGCATTGGCATCAAGGTTAAATTCCTTTGCAACTCTGCTGCCGTCAACATCTTTTGAAAATTTGTTGCCGTCAATTCCATTAATACTGATGTATATGTTTTGCTCTTTTACCTCGGGGTAATATTTTAGCAAATATTTTTTAAGGTCATCGCTTACCGCAAGCGTTTTTTGCCCCCAGCGGGTAAGGTTTTTAACCATAAAAGATGTATCAAATGTCCAGTGAGCAGTGGTTACAAACACAAAGGATTTTAGCTCTTTGTGCACCATATCAAGCAAAAACCCCGGTATGCGCGCATGGGAGTGTACAATATCGGGTTTTTCGTGTTTTATTATTTTTTTGAGCAGAGCCTTTGATGCAAAAATGCTGCGGGCCGAGCGCGAGGTAAGAGTAACTGTGTAGTGCTTTATGCCGGCCTGTTCAACCTCTTTTTGATACACGCCTCCCGACGATACCATTACTACCTCATGGCCTCGCCGTACAATCTCTTTTGCAAGCTCCACAACATGCGTTTCTGCTCCGCCTATGTCAAGGCCGTTAAGTGCCATTAAAATTTTCATAAAAACTCTCCTTACTCCCTTTATTTTTTCTTTTCTACTTTTACCTTTTTTCCGTCGGGAGTTTGTATATATGTGTTAGAAAGTATTCCTGTAAGGGACTGTCGGAAAGAGGCAATATACTCATCGCGCAAAATTTTTTGCTCTGCCTTTTCCTCATCGGTTAAACCCTCTGCTTTTGATTTTCGCGCAAGGGCGTTTATTCTGTCTATTTTGCTTTGCTCCATAATAAATCTCCTAATTCATAGTGTTTAAATGCTGCTCATATGTTTCGGTAAATATGTGGCTTCCGTCATTTTTTGAATTGTCTGTGTGATAATACAAATATTTGTGCTTTTGCGGATTTACTGCAGCTTTGATTGCCGAAATGCCCGGGTTGCATATAGGGCCCGGCGGAAGTCCTCTGTTTGTATAAATATTATATGGCGAATTTACCTCAAGGTTGTTATAAGTTACTCCGTTTACATCATAAATTCCGTCTGTTACTGCATATGCAATAGATGCATCTATTTGCAGCGGCATATCAATTTTGAGTCTGTTTTGTATAACTCCTGCAATTGCAGGGCGCTCTCTTTCGAGCTTTGCCTCTTTTTCAACAAGAGATGCCTTGATTATTGTTTCAAAAATTTTTGCGTCGTATGCGCCAATGTACTGCCTGTATTTTTCATCAAAGTTTTTAAGCATTGTATCGATTATTATATGTGCATCCGACCCTGCATTAAAGCTGTATGTGTCGGGGAACAAAAACCCCTGAAGCTTGTAGTGATAGCTGCCGTTTGGAATTAAATTAACAAATTCGTAATTGTAATTGTCTGACAAGGCCGACAAAAACTCATCTTTCCCGCAAAGTCCAATAGACTCGGCTCTCTCGGCAATATTCTGAACCGAAAAACCCTCAGGCACAACAAGCACAACCGTATTTTGATTGCCGCCCTCACCAAGATGTTTTACAATATCGGTAAGGCTCATTCCTGTGTCAAGGGTGTATGTACCCCAGTTGAGAGTGTTGTTGTATTTAGAAAGCTTTACCTTGAGCCTGAATGCAATTTTGCTGTCTATAACATCTGCCTCGTGCAAAATTTGTGCAATTTGTGTGGTGGTTGCCCCCTCTGGGATGGTAACTGTAACAGCATTTTCGGCTGTGGATCCCAAACCAAAATATTCTGTTATGGCAGGTGCACCAAAAATTATTAATGCAATTACTATTATAACTGCTAATATTTTTTTCATATGTATCACTCGCCTTTCAGCAATTTATCACCATAATTTTACCACAAATTTAATAAGTTATCAACAATTTATTGCTATTTTAACGCAAACATACGGATAAATTAACAAATTTTTAAAAAAACATTGTAATTTTTGAAAAATATAGTATAATTATAATGTATGTTTATGTATATATCTACATTAAGGAAGTGAAACAATGGATATTTTGGTTAAACAGCTTTTTTCCGATGCAAATGCATACGGCAACAAGCAAATATGTATATCTGGCTGGATAAGAACCCTCAGAGCATCAAACGCATTTGGATTTATTGAGGTTAATGACGGTACATTTTTTAAAAATGTACAGGTTGTTTTTGAGGCCGAAAAAATTTGCAATTATAAGGAAATTGCTGCTCTAAATGTAGGCGCAGCTATAAGGGTTACAGGTACCCTTGTACTTACACCCGAGGCAAAGCAGCCTTTTGAAATTAAGGCAGAGCAAATTGTAATTGAAGGTGAATCAACTCCCGATTACCCCCTTCAAAAAAAGAGACACTCTCTTGAGTACCTCCGTACAATTGCGCATCTTCGTCCGAGAACAAATACTTTTTCGGCAGTTTTCCGCGTAAGAAGCCTTGCAGCTTACGCAATACACAAATTTTTTAACGAAAGAGGCTTTGTTTACACACACACACCGCTTATTACATGCTCAGATTGTGAGGGTGCAGGCGAAATGTTTCAGGTAACAACTCTTGACATTGGCAACCCGCCCAAAAATGATGACGGCAGTGTTGATTTTAAGCAGGACTTTTTTGGGAAAGCTGCTAACCTTACCGTTTCGGGTCAGTTAAACTGCGAAACATATGCACTTGCATTTCGTAATGTGTACACATTTGGCCCTACCTTCCGTGCCGAAAATTCCAACACAACGCGCCATGCGGCAGAATTTTGGATGATTGAGCCCGAAATTTCGTTTGCAGACCTTGGTGACGATATGCATCTTGCAGAGGATATGCTCAAATACATTATTAACTATGTACTCCAAAATGCACCGGAGGAAATTGCATTTTTTAACAATTTTGTGGACAAGGGCCTTTTAGAGCGCCTTACACATGTTGCAAACTCCGACTTTGGCCACATAACATATACCGAGGCTATCAAAATTTTGGAAAAAAACAATGCAAACTTTGATTATCCTGTAAAATGGGGCACAGACCTTCAGACAGAGCACGAAAGATATCTTACCGAGCAGGTATTTAAAAAACCTGTGTTTGTTACAGATTATCCAAAGGAAATAAAGGCTTTTTATATGCGTCTTAACGACGACGGCAAAACTGTTGCTGCTATGGATTTGCTTGTCCCGGGCATTGGCGAAATTATCGGCGGCAGCCAGAGAGAAGAAAGATACGACATTTTGGTTAACAGAATTGAAGAGCTTGGTATGAAAGCTGAGGATTACAGCTGGTATCTTGACCTTCGCAAATACGGCGGCTGCAAGCACGCAGGCTTTGGCCTTGGGTTTGAGCGGGCAATTATGTATCTTACAGGCATTTCAAATATCCGTGATGTAATTCCTTTCCCGCGAACAGTTGGTAATGCTGATTTTTAAGCGAATGATAGTAATTTTAAAATTCTTAAATATTTTGACTTTCACCTGTCGGTGAGTAAATCAAAAAACACGAAACCAAAAATTTGGTTTCGTGTTATTTTGATTTATTTATTACTGCTGCAGCTTCCATTTTTGCTGCAATTGCAACCCTCGGGGCAACCTATGCATTTTTTGCCGCTTTTTTTTGCTTTGTAAACATAGCCTGATGCTGCAATAACTATTACTGCAATTATTACAATAGCAATTATATTATCCATAAGAACATCTCCTTAGCCATTGGAGGACCATCCAATTTTTATGCATTAACTTTTTCCTTCTTTTTGCCGCTTAATGCGTATTCTGCTTTCGACTTTTTGCCTGCATTTAAGCAAAGGTAAACAACCACTGCTGCCATTGCTGCTACTGCAACAAGCCCAGGAGCAAAGCCTGCACCAACAGCGCCTGTGGTAATAATTGTACCAATCTGATATACAAGGTAACCCACAGTGTAGCCCACACCAAGCTGCAGCGCAATGCCTCCCCACAACCATTTTGCACTCTTCATTTCGGCATTCATAGCACCGATTGCCGCAAAGCAAGGAGGTGTAAATAAGTTAAACATAAGGTAGCTAAGTGCTGCAACCTTTGTAATTGCAAATACTGTTGCAACCTCCGCGCCTGCACCTTCCATAAGAGCAAGCTCTTCGGTATCAATAAGGTTTTCAAGTCCTACAAAGCAAACCGCAAGTGTACCTACAACATTTTCTTTTGCAATAAAGCCTGTAATAGCTGCTGCTGCCATCTGCCATGAAAATACTCCTATAACAGGTATAAGCAAATACGCAAAGGGATTTGCAATTGATGCAAGTATCGATTTGTCTGCACTTTCGGCAACAGAAAAAGTCCAGTCAAAGCTCTGCATTATCTGAACGGCTGTGTTACACAAAAGAATAATTGTTGCTGCTTTTACTATGTATGCCCAACCGCGTGAGCACATTGATTTGAATGCACGGCTAATGCTTGGTGCCTTGTACTGAGGAAGCTCAATAATAAAAAATGACTTTCTTGCTTTGTAGCCTGTAATTTTGTTAATAACAACAGCCACAACATAAATAATAACAATTCCTGCAAAGTACATAGCTGTTCCTATCCACGAAGCCTGTTCAAAAAATGCACCTGCAAAAAGCGCTATTACAGGAAGCTTTGCCCCGCATGGCATAAATGGTGCAAGCATAGCTGTTGCTCTGCGTTCTCTTTCGCTTCGTATTGTGCGGCAAGCCATAACACCAGGCACAGCACAACCTGTAGAAATTACAAATGGTATTACTGATTTTCCGCTAAGTCCTACCTTTTTAAATATGGGGTCGAGTATAACTGAAACCCTTGCCATATATCCGCAATCTTCCAAAAGAGCAATTAAAAAATACATTACCATAACAAGAGGTAAAAAGCCAACAACTGCTCCAACTCCCCCTATAATACCATCAACCAAAAGGGCACTTAAAAGAGGATTTGCATCAAATAAAAACTCACCTGCCCAAGCTTGAAATGTTTCTATCCAACCAACCAGATAGTCTGCAACAAATACACCAAGTCCTTTTTCGTGCTGCGAAATCATAAACACAAGTGACATAACAACCGCAAAAATTGGAATTCCTATCCATCTGTTTGTAAGAACTTTGTCTATTTTGTCGTTTAAGTTAATTTTGTTGGATTGTTGTTTTCGTACCTCTACAGAAGAAACTATGCTCTTTACAAAAGCAAATCGCTTTCTGTCTGCCTGACGCACAGATTTTTTGTCATTTTTATTTACATTTTTATCAGTATACGGGGCTTTTTGATGCATTCCTTTTTTTTCAACTGCCGTAAGCACCAGCTCTTTAAGACCTTCTGTTGATGTTGACACAGTTTCCAAAACAGGGCACTCCATAAAAGCCGAAAGCAATTCAATATCTATTATTGTATTTTCTTTTTGGTTTATGTCACATTTGTTTAATGCAATAACAACAGGAATATCAAGCTCCAAAAGCTGTGTGGTAAAAAACAGGCTTCGGCTTAGGTTTGTTGCATCAACAATGTTTATTATAACATCGGGGTTTTCGTTTTTTACATATGAGCTTGTAATGCTTTCTTCCGAGGTAAACGGTGACATTGAATAAGCACCAGGAAGGTCTACTGCAATAAGCTCTTCACTTCCTTTGTAAAAGCTTTTTTTAATAGGATGTTCTTTTTTTTCTACCGTAACTCCTGACCAGTTACCCACTGTTTCATTACATCCGGTAAGAGCGTTGTACATTGTTGTTTTTCCGCTGTTTGGGTTTCCTGTTAACGCAATTCTCATTTTTGTGCCTCCTTGAAAATTAATGTCTATTTTAAAGAAAATCTTAAAATACATGTCGGTTAGGTTTAACTAACTCGACGTCAAAAAGTAATCAGCCGACTACTTAACTCATTTTACAATAATTGCTGCAGCCAACTGATTGTCGATGTTGTATCTGCCGTCTTTGATAGAAACAACGCATCCGCCGTTTAAGTGTGAAATAACTGTAATAGGCTCTCCGCTGTAACATCCTAACGAAAACAGAAAAGCATCAAGTTCTTCATCATCTGTATCGATGCGCTCGATGATATACTCCTTGCCCTCCAGAGCATCTTTTAAATTCATATGTATCACCTGATTTTGTATTTTTAATTAGAAACGACCACAAAACGATTAGTTATCACTAACTCTAATTGAGTTTACCACAACTAACCAACTTTGTCAATACCATTTTTAAATTTCTTTACAAAAACATTTAATGGCAGCTGTTTTGAGTGAAAAAATAAGTTTGCATAAAAAAAGGAGACGCACGCGCAAGCGCGGCCATCCCCTTTTTTCACTTTTTGGATATATTAATTATTCCTGTGTTTCCTCTGATGGAGCTTCTTCGGTTTCTTCTTTCTCTTCCTTTTGAGTGCGTTCAATAGATTTAATTTTTACGCCATCGTCAAGCCTCATAACTCTTACTCCCTGAGTTACTCTGCCAAATTCGCTTATTTCGGCAACACTCATTCTTATAATTACACCTTCGGTTGTAATAACAATAACATCATCATCATTTGTAACAATGCTCATACCAGCAATAAGCCCTGTCTTTTCGGTAATTTTGTAGCCTGTTACACCTTTACCTGCTCTGTACTGCAGCTTAAATTCCGACACAGGTGTCTTTTTGCCGTAACCGTTTTCGGTTATTGTAAGGAGAGTAGAATCTTCACCACCTACATTTGCGCCGATTACATAATCATCACCTTTGAGTTTAATACCTGTAACACCGCTGGCAGTTCTGCCCATTGGTCTTACATCTGTTTCGGCAAAGCGTATGCACATACCATTTTTTGTGCCAATAATTATGTGCTTGTCGCCATCGGTAAGATTAACACTTATAAGCTCGTCATCCTCACGCAGACCAATTGCAATAATACCGCCTTTTCTGTTGGTGTCGTAATCGGTAAGAGAGGTCTTTTTAACAAAGCCGCGTTTTGTAATCATTGTAAGGTACTTGCCCTCTTCAAATTCACGAATAGGAATCATCGCTGTTACATGCTCGTCATTTTCGAGAGGTAGTATATTTACAATTGCAGTACCTTTTGCAGTTCTGCTTGTTTCGGCAACTCTGTATGCCTTTATTTTGTACATTTTACCTTTTGAAGTAAAGAATACAAGGTAATCGTGTGATGATGCAACAATAAGGTCTTCAACAAAGTCCTCTTCTCTTGTGGACATTCCCGAAATTCCTCTGCCGCCTCTGTGCTGACTTTTGTATGTAGCAACAGGGATTCTTTTTATGTAGCCAAAGTGTGTCATTGTAATAACACAATCCTCTTGCTCAATAAGGTCCTCATAATCAACATCATCAATTGCGGCTTCTATTCCTGTTCTTCTTTCATCGCCGTACTTTTCGGCAATTGAGGAAAGTTCAAGCTTAATTTGACTAAGGAGCTTTTCTTCATCTGCAAGGAGGGCCTTAAATTCTTCGGTTTTTAATTTTAGTTCACTATATTCATCCTCAATTTTTTCGCCATTGAGCTTTTGCAGCTGAATAAGACGCATATCAAGTACACTTTGTGCCTGAACATCCGAAAATCCAAAACGCTCCATGAGTTTTTCTTTGGCGTCATCATACGAATTGCGTATTATTTCTATAACCTCGTCAATATTGGCAATAGCGATACGCAAGCCTTCCAATATGTGCATCCTTGCAAGCGCTTTGTCGAGGTCATACTGTGTACGACGGCGAACAATATCTTCCTGGAAAGATATAAAGTTAGCAAGTATATCTTTTAATCCCATTACCTTTGGTTTGCCGTCTACAATAGCAAGCATATTAATAGAAAAACTGTCCTGAAGTCTTGTATATTTATACAAGTGGTTAAGCACAATCTGAGGGTTAGCGTCTCTTTTTATATCAATTCTAATTTGCAAGCCGTTTCTGTCGGAAGACAAATCTTTAATGTTAGATATACCCTCAATTCTTTTATCTTTAACAAGGTCTGCAATAGATGTTACAAGCACACTTTTGTTAAGCTGATAAGGAATTTCGGTAATGTTTATATAATATCTGTCATCTTTTTCTTCAACAATTTCGGCTTTTGCTCTTACAACAATTTTGCCGCGTCCTGTGTTATATGCACTGCGAATACCGCTTTTTCCCATAATAACTGCACCCGTAGGAAAATCAGGACCTTTTATATGTTCCATAAGTTCTTCAACAGTTATGTAGGGGTTGTCTATTTGTGCAATTACACCGTTTATAACCTCTTTTAAATTATGAGGAGGTATATTTGTAGCCATACCCACAGCAATACCTGAACATCCGTTTATAAGCAGTGTAGGTACTCTTGCAGGAAGTACCGTAGGTTCCCTGCGCTTTTCATCAAAGTTTGGTACAAAATCTACTGTGTTTTTTTCTATATCATTAAGCAACTCATTAGAAATTTTGCTCATTCTTGCTTCGGTATATCTGTAAGCAGCCGGAGGATCTCCGTCTACCGAACCAAAGTTACCATGTCCATCTATCAAAGGATAACGGAGTGAAAAATCCTGAGCCATCCTAACAAGAGCATCATACGCTGATGCATCTCCGTGTGGGTGATATCTACCTATAACATTACCTACAGTAGTAGCCGATTTAAAAAACGGCTTGTCTGCTGTAAGATGCTCTTCATACATAGCATAAAGTATTCTTCTGTGAACAGGCTTTAAGCCATCTCTTACATCTGGCAGAGCACGGCTTATAATAACAGACATTGCATAGTCAATAAAAGCTTCTTTCATTCTTTTTTCTATATCAATGTCAACTATGGTCTGGGTTTCCAGATGTTGTTCAAAATCACTGATTTTATTGTTTTCCATAATTAACCTCACCAATTAAATATCAAGATTTACAGCATATTGTGCGTTTTGTTCAATAAATTGTTTTCTTGGTTCTACCTCATCACCCATAAGAACAGAAAATATCTTGTCTGCTTTTATGGCATCTTCCAAAGTCACTCTCAAAAGAATTCTGTTTTCGGGGTTCATTGTAGTTTCCCACAGTTCTTTAGGATTCATTTCACCAAGACCTTTAAATCGGCTTATTTCAACCTTTGCATTAGCATCACCATTTTTTAGTTGTTCGCTTATGGTGTCTCTTTCCTCGTCAGAGTACGCAACCTGACTCTTTTTGCCTCTTGTAAGTTTGTAAAGAGGTGGTTTTGCAAGATATACATGCCCTGTTTCAACAAGCTCTCTCATAAATCTAAAGAAAAATGTTAAAAGAAGTGTTTGGATATGAGCACCATCAACATCGGCATCTGCCATTATAATTATTTTGTCATAGCGTAGCTTTGTTATATCAAATTCTTCACCTATTCCTGCACCTAATGCAACAATTACAGGTAAAAGTTTTTCGTTTGAGTAAACTTTGTCGGCTCTTGCTTTTTCAACGTTGAGCATTTTACCCCATAGAGGAAGTATTGCCTGATAGTTACTGTCGCGTCCGCCTTTTGCACTGCCTCCTGCCGAATCTCCTTCGACAATGTATATTTCTGTTTTTGATGCATCTTTTTCGTGGCAGTCTGCAAGCTTTCCGGGCATTGAGTGACCCTCAAGGGGTGTTTTTCTTCTTGTTGCTTCTCTTGCTTTTCGTGCAGCCTCTCTTGCTCGTGACGCAAGAAGTGCTTTTTCTATTACTGTTTTTCCTACCTGGGGATTTTCTTCAAAAAAGTCTGCAAGTTTTTCATTAACTGTGTTTTCTACAAGATTTCTCATTTCGGAATTTCCAAGCTTTGTTTTGGTTTGCCCTTCAAACTGAGGCTCTTCCAATTTTACCGAAATTACACACGAAAGTCCTTCTCTTACGTCTTCACCCGAGAGTTTTTCATCCTCTTTAATCAGCTTATATTTTTTTGCGTAATCATTCATTACTTTAGTAAGAGCACTCTTAAAGCCTGTTTCGTGAGTACCTCCCTCTGTTGTAGCAATGTTGTTTGCAAAAGATATAATGTTTTCACTGTATGTATCGCACCACTGAAGTGCAACTTCTGCTTCTCTTCCTTTTATTTCACCTTTAACATATATTATGTCGGCTAAAGCATTTTTTCCTTCGTTTATATATGAAACAAAGTTTCTTATGCCCCCTTCATAATAAAGCTCATCTTCTCTTATATATTCTCCTCTTACATCTTTAAGATGAATTTTTACACCGCCATTAAGAAATGCCTGCTCACGAAGCCTGTTGAGGAGTATTTCATAATCATAAATAAGATCTTCAAAAATTTCAAAATCTGGTTTAAAATGTACCTTTGTACCTCTTTTTGTTGTATTTCCTATTACTTTAAGTTCGTTAAGTTTTGTTCCGCGTTCATACTTTTGATAATAAATATGCTCGCCGTCACTTACTTCTACCTCAAGATATTCACTGAGTGCATTAACAACAGATGCACCAACACCATGAAGTCCGCCGGAAACTTTATATCCGCCTCCTCCAAATTTACCGCCGGCATGAAGCACTGTAAATACTACCTCTACTGCAGGAATACCCATTTTAGAATGAATACCTACAGGTATACCACGCCCATTATCCTCTACAACAATAGAGTTGTCCTCGTTAATTGTAACATTTATTGTATCACAAAAGCCAGCAAGAGCTTCGTCAATACTATTATCTACAATTTCATATACAAGGTGATGAAGACCTCTTGAAGATGTAGAACCAATATACATACCAGGTCTTTTTCGTACAGCTTCTAGTCCCTCAAGTACCTGAATGTTGGACTCATCATAATTTGTTTTATTACTCATTTAAAGTTTCCCCCTCTTGAGAGTTATTCATTATTTTTTTACATACAATTTATTTTTCACTTCTTTTTAAAAGTGTTGCCGATGAAATCGGCGAAATATATATTTTTCTTTCATTTTTATTTTTAACAACTACATATGATTTTGGCAAATCTTCATAGCTTACGTTAATTACATCATTTTGTTTTTCGGCTTTTTGTAAATATTCACGGGTTATTTTTGAAATTGATGTTGTTTCCATATCCATAATTGCCACAACATCCTTATCATTAACAACCACATCTGCTCCAAGATGCAAAAACATTTTATCATTCCTTTATTTTTCCGTTTTTTATACAAAAATACTTTGAATTTTCATTGTTTTGTACGTTTTCTTTTTGTGTACATGTTATAAAGATTTGCATGTCACCCAAATTTTTCACAAAAAAATCTTTTCTTTTTTTATCAAGCTCGCTAAGTATATCATCAAGCAAAAGTATTGGCGTTTTTCCTGTACTTTGTTTTATAATTTCACACTCTGTTAATTTTAATTTTAATATACTTGTTCTTATCTGACCTTGCGAACCATATTTTTTTATTGATTTTCCATTCATTTTTATTTCAAAGTCATCTCTTTGCGGTCCAATAAGTGTAAGCCCTTTTTCCAGTTCTTTAGGCATATTAATTTCTAGCTGTTTTAAAAATTCATTTTTATCACAAAAATCATTTTTTATTCCTGCAATATATTCAAGGCATAAATCCTCTTTTATATTTTCAAATTTTATATTTTTTATTACTTCATTTATTTTTTCTATCATATCACTTCTGTATTTTGCAATTACAGTGCCATATTCGGCAAGCTTTTCATTCCATACAGATATGGTAGAAAGTTCTGATTTGTTTTTTCTTTTTAATATATTATTTCTGTTTATAAGTACTTTATAATAATTTAAAAGTGTTTTAAAATAGACGGGTTTTAATTGACTTATTAATATATCCAAAAATTGTCGTCTTCCCGCCGGACCTTCTTTCACTATCGAAAGCATGTCCGGCGTAAATATTACTATGTTTATAAATCCTATAAGCTCACTTAATTTAACAATCGGTATATCATTTACAGTTATAATTTTTTTGTTTTTTATTATTATTTCACCTTTGTTGTCACGTATTCCATCATTAAAAAGTATTTTTATTTTACAAAAATCACCATCAAAATTTATAACTTCGTTATCTTTTGTTGTTCTATATGACTTACCATTTACAAAAAAGTATATAGCTTCTATAATATTTGTTTTTCCCTGTCCGTTTAATCCGTATATAATATTTTTTTGAGGACAAAATTCAAATATTTCTTTTTTGTAATTTCTAAAATTTTCTACTTCTAATTTTTTTATAAACATAATTATTCAACTATCATCTCAATGTCTTCATCTTGATATAAAATTTTTACCTTATCACCTGGAAAAACCTTTTTTCCTCTTCTTTTTTCAACCTCTCCGTTATAGTAAACATAACCATTTGTTATAATAAATTTTGCATCTGCTCCGTTTTGTGTAATATTTGCATATTTTAAAAGTTGATCAAGTTTTATAAAAGGTGTTTCTATTTTTATAATATCCATTATATTCTCCTTGGAAGTACCATATATATAAATGAATCTCCTTCAACAGGTTTTATTACACAAGGACTTATAACTGTATTAAATTCAAATACTGCATTTTCCTGCTCTATAGCCTTAAGTGCATCCAAGAGTAATTTTGAATCAATACCAATTTTTAAATCATCACCTTGTTTGTCTATTGATATGCTTTCGTTAAAATTACCTCTTTTTGATATACATTCAACACTTATTTCGTTTGATTTTATGTTAAGAATAACAGGAATTTTTGGATCATCATAATTTATTATTATTGCAGCTCTTTCTACAATATCTGTAAATTTTTTTATGTTAATATTTGCTTTTATGCTGCAATTTACAGGAATTGCTTTATTATAATCAAAAAATTCGCCTTCAAGTAAGCGTGCAATAATAGTAAAATTGTCAAAGCTAAACATAACACTGTTGTTTTTTACACTCATTTCTACTATTGTTTCATCATCTTTAAGTATTTTTAAAAGTTCATTTAATACTCTTCCTGGTACAACAAAGCTCATTTCTTCAAATTTTGTTTTTGGGATTATCTGATTGCGAAGTGCCAGCCTGCTGCCATCAATAGAAACTACTTTCATATTGCTTTTTTTAATTTCAAATTTAGAACCCATAAGTATAGGTCTGCTTTCATTATTTGAAATTGAAAAAAGTGTATTTTTAATTACATTTTTTAAATCTTTAGAATAAATTTTTATAATATTTCCTTCTTCTACTTTTTTAATATCAGGATATCCTTCGGCAGATAAATAAAGAATATTAAATTTTGTATTTTGACATGATATTTTAAGTTCATTTTCTTTTGTATAAAGTTCTACATCTCCATCAGGCAATTTTTTAATAATATCCGAAAAAATTCTTGTGTCTATTATAATAGTGCCTGTTTCTCTTATATCTGCATCAAATATACTTTCTATTGATAAATCAAGGTCTGAGCCTGTTAATTTAATATTTTTTTCTGCTTGTATTTTAATTCCTTTTAGTATTTCAAGT
>JAZQEG010000008.1:0-25757 GCA_045538875.1 Clostridia bacterium
ACAATTATTATCAGCTCATTTTCATCGTTGTCGTAGCGATGGTTTGTCTTATATGTTATTTTTCTGTGTTCTGCAAGAAAAAGGCTCATAACATCGGAGGTGTTTCTACAGGTCTTATAGGATACAAGGTAATGTTGCCCATAGTATTTGTTTCCGTGCTTTACCTCGCTTTTATGGTTTTTAAACCGGACAGCATTGTATTCCTTCCCTTTATTCTCGGAGCGATGATATTGTCGTATATGATATACAGAAGAAGCGTAAAATTAAAACTTGCCGATTGGTTATGTATGGCGGCCGTTTTAGCAGTTGCATGTATTATGTTTGCAATCTCTCAGTTTAACGCCTGAAGACAAATCCCCGTTGCCACCTTTCCGTGACAACGGGGATATTTTTAATAATTTTGCAATACTTGAAATCAGCCTCTCTTATAGAACCATATCTGGCCTGAGCGCTTAGGAATACTTACCGTGTATCCCTCGGCAAAATCCTTGCCGCTGAGAGTAAACTTCTCACCGGTCTCCATATTCTCAAACTCGTAGGTTTCACTTTCATCTGCAAAAGGCATTACCGTAAAGGACTCGTCCTTGCAGGCAACGTTTCTCAAAACCTGGAAAAATCCCTGTTTCTTCTCAGGATCGTCAAACTGCATTGCATAATAATCCTCTGCGCTCTTGCGGCATTCCGTAAGGGGATAGTAATCGCCTGAAAGCATAAGCTCTGCAGCCCTTCTCCATACAGGCTCCATAGCCCTTCCCGCCTCAAAAGCCTCGTCAGTGTCATTATACTGGACCATTGCCGTAATTGCAGGCGCCATTGCGCAATGGAAGGCAAAGCGGTCAACAGGGGCGTTGTTCCAGTCAATATACTGCTCTCCCACGTCCCAGCTGAGAGTGTGGGCGCGGAAGTAAGGAATCCACTCAAACATCTCACGGTGTTGCTTCTGCTTCACAGGGTGGTTGCCGTAGCCTACGTCAGTGTAATGGAAGGGCACGGAACGTCTCATAGTTTCCAGATCGTTTCGTCTGCCACCGCTGGCGCAAGAGTCCATCAAAAGCCCCGGATTACGCTCCATAAGTGCATCCCAATATCTCCAATAGCCCTGAACGTGCTGATTTTCCTTAAAGCCAAGACGGTCCTTCTCCTCGTATCTTATCCATGTGTACAAGGGGGCAAAATTGAAGTCCTGACGGTAAATATCCACACCGTTTGTCTTAATAATATTGTCAATGTGGTCAATGAGCCAATCACAGCACTCCTTGTTTCCAAGGTCAAGAAGATTGTTGCCGTCACGGTCCTTTGCATCAAGAACCCAATCGCCCAGATTATTCTTGAAATCAGTATTCATTCGTATTCTCTCAGGCTCAAACCACAAGAGGAACTGAATGCCGTTTTCGTGGCACTTCTTCGCCACAGGCATCATCGTATTGGGCCAATTTTCTTCATTAAGGCGCCAATTTCCCGTATCGCCCCAATGGCCTCCGCAGGGATACCAGCCCGCATCTATCCACCAGATATCAGGTCTGAGACCCTTTTCAAGATATGCGTTGATCGCCATTATCTGGTTTTCTTCAGTTGCATTGCACCATTCCTCGCCGCCGAAAACGCCCCATGTATGAAGCACCATCTTCGGTGGAAGCACCTTGCCGTTCTCCTTGGGGATAATGTGCTTAAAGTACCATCTTCTCCATATATTTCTACCGCGACTCTCATCGCCTGTATAACCCATAAAAGTAATTCTGGGGGTGCGGATTGATTCGCCCGGCTTCAGGTACATATTGGTACGCTGCTGCTTTGCATAAAATTCAACGCCGTTGCCGTTTCCTGACGGAGTAAATTTTGCCTCCCACTGAGCAGACCAGCCGATGGCAATATTAACGCTGTACTCCTTAAACATCAGTCTCATATAGGGAAGGGCCTCTTTGCAAGGGTTTCCGCCCTCAGGATAGAGAAGAAGCTCCTTGTCAACCTTGTCGTAAAAATACTCGTAGCCCTCTGTATTGCAGGTGTCGCCGTTGCCGTGCATAAGTACAGCCTCAGAGCCTTCAAGAACGCCCTGAACGGTCTTTATATCAGAAAGCACGGGGGTGTCCTTTTCGCCACAATTCGTAATAGTAACCCTCCACTCGGTAACGGGGAAATCTTTGTACTCCGCATACTCCACCTTAATTTCAAGGCCACTGCTGTCCTTTCCGGTAATTGTGACCTTTTTTACGTCACCCTCCTGCGCAGCTTCTACCGTTGGCGCAAACTCCCCAGGAATACCGTTAATGCGTCTATCTCCGTACATAAACGTGAAAGGAACTTTTTCTGGTGACGCAAAGGGAAAAAGTTTTTCAACCAATGCCATATCTTTTTCGTTAATTTTATTAACGTCCATAAATCCTCCATAACAAGAACCCCCTTACAGCAGACACTGTTGTAAGGGGATCAGCTTACAAATATAATTAATAAATTAAATCTTATTAACATTTGCGGCCTGGGGACCCTTAGCGCCGTCAACAACATCAAATGTTACTTCCTGGCCGTCCTCCAAAGTCTTGAAGCCTTCTGTCTGAATAGCAGAATAATGTACGAAAACATCTCCGCCATTGTCTCTCGCGATAAAGCCAAATCCCTTATCAGCATTGAACCATTTTACTTTTCCGGTTTCCATAACCTACCTCCTGAATGTTCTGTGCTTTGCACTCCCTGCACTCTAACACTAAATACCCCCTTTGTCAATAAAAAAACCGCCAAACGCATTGAAAAATTTTTATTTTGTGGTATTATGGTAGATACTTGTGACGATAATAACTCCGGAGGGGTATATATGCTTAAACTTAAATATTTTGACAAGACTGCAGACGGACGGGACGTTTTTTCCGTCACGCTAACGAATAATGAAGGAGAATCCTGCGAGATTATTTCCTATGGCGCCACCGTCAGAACTCTTTTTGTAAAAGACAAAGAAGGCGCTCTTCGTGACGTTGTCCTCGGATACGATTCCATGGCAGATTATGAGAAAAATGACAGTTATTTCGGGGCGATTATCGGCAGATGCGCCAACCGCCTTACAGGCCCTTCCTTTACCATTAACGGCCAGGAGTACAAAACCGCTGACAATACAGGCAGCGGCGTCGCGCTTCACGGCGGAAACATCGGTTTCGACAAGAAAATCTGGTCAATCGACCTTCCCGAGGCTAATTCCGCTGCTTTTGATGCAATCAAGGCAGGCGGCGAGATAATGTCCTGCGAAAACTCCGTTACTTTCACCCTGCTCTCTCCTGACGGTGACGAGGGATATCCCGGCAATCTTACTTTAAAGGTGAAATATACCTTTACTGACGATGCAGAGCTCAATATTGAATACGAGGCTGTATGCGACAAGGACACTGTTTTAAACGTCACAAACCATTCATATTTTAACCTTGACGGTCAGGACTGCGGCCACGACTGCCTTAACACCGTTGTGCGAATTAACGCAGATTACATCACCCCCATGGGAACAAACTTTGCGCCTACGGGAGAAATTATGGAGGTTGCGGATACGGTTTTTGATTTCAATGAATTTAAAACCATCGGCAAGGACGTTGAATATCCTCATCCCCAGCTCATTATCGGAGCTGGCTACGACCACAATTTCGTAATCCGACGCGAAGGCTCCAAGAGGGAGCAAGCCCTTGCTTCACAATGCTACAGCAACGAAAGCGGCATCAGAATGTTTACTTACACAGACCTTCCCGGTGTGCAATTTTACATTGGAAACTACATCAGCGACAGCCAGGGAAAGAACGGCGCTGTTTACGGCAAGCGTTCCGGCTTTTGCTTTGAAACACAATTTTTCCCGAATGCAATAAACACACCATCTTTCGAAACCACATTGTTAAAGAAAAACACCTTATTTACCTCAAAAACCACGTATAAATTTGATACAATATAAAACAGCAAGGGCGGTTCGTTTTTGTAAACTGAACCGCCCTTCGTTTATTTAAATCTGATGCTGTATAATCCACTTTAGTATATCTTCATATTGATAACTTCCTGCAGCAACTCTCAATACCATATCAGATAATTCTTCCTGCAAATATTCAAGCTCCACTCCGTTTATTGCCAGAAACACCAACATTGCATGTACACCTATTCTTTTATTCCCGTCAACAAACGCATGATTTCGAATCAAACCAAATCCGAGCCTTGCACCCTTTTGTTGTACGGACGGAAACAATTCCTCGTCTTCATAACATTGAAAAGGCGCATTTATTGCAGATTCCAGCAGTCCGTCATCCCTTATTCCACAAGTCCCGCCGGTTTCCTCAATTATAGCTTGTTGTAAAAAAATTATCTGTTTTTTTGATAACCGTTTCATTTTGCAAGCACCTCGTATGCCTGCTTATTTTTTTTCATCAACCTCTTAGATATCTCAATCACGTCTTCGTCGTCAGCATTCTGTTCATTCTCTACACTATTGAACTCCAGAACTAAGTATCGGGGGACATTATTTTTTAATATTACTGCAAGCCCTTTTTCATCAACCAATCGTGCAACTTTTGAAAAATTCTGATTAGCCTCTGTAATAGATACAATATTCTTTGTATTGATTTTCATAGAATCACCTCCGTATATATTTATTATACACAAATAATAGGATAAAATCAACCTATTTAAAGCAATCACCATAAACAGCAAGGGCGGTTCGTTTTTGTAAACTGAACCGCCCTGCTTTATTGCCGACAATTGTTATATCAATTCATTCAGCAATTTCTGCACTCATAGCTTGCACACAAGCTTTCATCACTGCAAGTAGAATGACAATCCTTTTTAGGAGAAACCTTAATGCCTGAAAGAACGCACATACAGTCGCTCTGGCTGTTATGCTTACAGCTCTTTACATCGCATTCTATTGTCTGAGAACCTTTTTGTACCATGATATTTACGCCTCCTGAAACAGTAATACCGCAGCTTCGACTCAATTCAAAGCTACGGTATTATTATGTTTCAAATTATCAAGTTGTATTCACTATTACAAGAAATCAACTTTTTCAAGGGACTTTTTTCAAAAATCGCAACTTTTTCAAACGACTTTTACATATTTCGTAAAATAATATACAAGTCCGGCCTCAGTATCTGTCTCAGCATTGCTTATCTGGTCTTCGCTTCTCCACTCCATTTTCCAGTCAGCGTCCTCATCAAGGTTCGGTATGGACGCATCCTTTTCGTAGGATTTGTCGAATTTTGTCACATACGCAGTGTCGCAATAAGGAAGCAGCTGTCTGTAAACACTGGCGCCACCGATAATAAAAACGTCCTTGGTATCATATTTTTTAAGCTCTTCAAACAACTCGTCCAACGAATGCACCACGATTGCGTCCTCAGGAGCATAGCTTGCATCAGGGTGGAGTACTATATTCGTTCTGTTTTTAAGAACTCTTCCGCCCGGAAAAGTCGCCAAAGTATTGGACCCTAAAACCACAATTTTCCCTGTAGTCAATTTTGCAAAATTTCCCAAATCGCCCTTTACGCGGGCAAGCAGATCACCCTTGTAGCCAATTCCCCACTCTTTGTCAACTGCAACGATTAAATTCATTTTAAAGTCCTCCGTCAATCGCAAATTCTTCCGAAAATATCATTAATTTCCGCAAAATATGCTGTATCAATACTGTCAAGAGTTTCCTTGGTCGCCCTATAGCGCCAGTTAAGTTCTTCAACACCCGGCATATTCATTCTCGTGTCGCTTCCGAAGCCGCACATATCCTGAACCGCCACAACGGCATATCTGGCAGGCGACTTCCACACCGCTTCAATAAAAGCGCGGCAAGACTTGGAGTAATAGCCACCTTCGCCCCAATTACCATCTCTGAAACCGCAATACTTAAGGGCAAAATCGCGCTCCTCAGGGGTCGCATCATAAAGCCAGCCCAGCATTGTATTATTATCGTGAGTGCCGACGTAAGCAATGCTGTTTACAGGATAATTCTGTGGCAAATGCACACTATCTCTGGTCTCGTCAAAGGCAAACTGAATAACCCTCATCTGCGCAAAGCCCGTAGAATTCAGAAGATCAACCACGTCTTGTCCGTAAACACCAAGGTCTTCTGCCAAAATCTCTCCGTTCTTATACCTATCCTTTACTGCATCAAAAAGATCCTGGCCGGGGCCTTCCTCCCAATGTCCGCCACGAGCAGTTTTGTCGCCTGCAGGCACTGCCCAATAGGAAGCCAGCCCTCTGAAATGGTCTATTCTCAGCACGTCGTACATCTTAAGCGCCGCCTCCAGGCGATCGCCCCACCACTTGTAGCCTGTTTCCTTCATTTTCTTCCAGTCATACAAAGGATTTCCCCAAAGCTGACCATCCTCAGAAAAATAATCCGGCGGTACTCCTGCCACCTGCAAAGGCTTAATTCCATCCTCGTCAAGCTGGAAAAGCTCCGGATTTGCCCAGACGTCACAACTGTCCATTGCAACGTACACAGGCATATCACCTATAATCTTTATTCCTTTGGAGTTTGCATATTTCTTTACCTTGTCCCATTGCTTAAAGAACAAATATTGCACAAATGTCACAAACTCTGCCTCATATTTAAGTTCAGCCTTGTCAGGCTTAGGCATGCTGCTCCACTCCCACCATGAAACCATTCCGCAAAGGTTCTTGTGAGCAGTAAACTCCGCATATTTTTTTATCCAGCCGTTCTTTCTCACGAATGCTCTGATCTCCGCGGCAATAGGCTTTGCGTCCTCTTCAGAAAGTGCCTTGTAATTCGCAAAAGCCTTCTTAAGCATTATCCCTCTGGACTCGTAAACAAAACCGTAATCAACTGTGTAAGGACTTCCTTGATACTTGCACTCCTCAAGCTCCTCCTCGGAAAGCAAGCCCTCTTCAAAAAGCTGACGGGGGTCAATGTAACGATAATTTCCCGCAAAAGCACTGTCACTGGCGTAAGGAGAATTTCCGTAGTCGAGATTTCCCAAGGGCAATATCTGCCAGAAACCGAACTTCATCTCCGCCAACTTATCCACAAAATAAAAGGCTTCCTCTCCGAAAACACCGATTCCAAAGGGCCCCGGCAATGATGAAATGTTCATCAACACTCCGGCCTTTCTTATATGTGTCTTTTGGGGCTTCTCAGTTTTTTTCTTTTTTATTCCGGCCATTTTATTTTTCCTCCGATTAAATTTTCCGGTCAGATAGCAACCTCAAATTTTGCTACCTTGTCGCCGTGCACATAGTTTTCAATTCTGAAACTATCCGGCGTAAAATCATAAAAATCCTTTACCTCAGGGTCCAACGTAACCTTTGGTGAATCGTACATTGGCCTCTTAATAAGCTCTTCCACAATGGGTATATGTCTGTCGTAAATATGTGCATCTGCGATAACGTGCACAAACTCACCCGGCTTTAATCCGCAAACCTGAGCAAGCATCATCACCAGCGCCGCATACTGCGCCACGTTCCAGCCGTTAGCGGCAAGCATATCCTGTGACCTTTGATTTAAAATAGCGCAAAGCTTTCCGTCTACCACGTTAAAAGTCATGCTGTACGCGCAAGGGTAAAGCGCCATTTCGTGCAAATCTGCAAAATTATACAAATTAGTCATAATTCGTCTGCTGCAAGGATTATTTTTCAAATCATAAATAACCCTGTCAATCATATCAAACTCGCCTTCTCTGTACTTATGCTTCACACCTGCCTGATAGCCGTAGGCCTTTCCTATGGAACCTGTTTCGTCTGCCCAGCTGTCCCAGATGTGGCTGTTAAGGTCATTAACGTTGTTTGACTTTTTCTGATATATCCACAGTATCTCGTCCACCGCCAGCTTCAGCGAAATAGGCCTTATAGTAATCAAAGGGAACTCTTTTTCAAGATCGTATCTGTTCACCACACAAAAAGACTTTTTCGTATATGCAGGTGTACCGTCGGGCCATTTAGGACGAACCTTCTCGTCATTCACCCAGGACCCGTGCTCAAGAATCTGTTTGCAAGTATTAATAAAAGCAATATCTGCAGAACCCATAATTATTCCCTCCGTTGTTTCATTTTTAACCGATACTACAATTTTATCAGTTTTCTTCTCAAATTGCAACAAGAACAAAACAAAAAAGCACCCAATATAAAATCAGGTGCTTTGTCAAATAGTGCGTAAATTATTAAAAATTTCAATTAAAACTCTGCGCCGAACTTCAACGCTTCCATCTCAGCAGGGATAAGTCCGTGCTTCTTCGGAGGAAGAATCTTATAAAGCGCTTTTTCAAAGTTCTCAGGAGCAACAATCTTAGTTTCCTCAATGAGCTTTCCGAGAAGAATGATTCCTGCAAAAGTTGCATTGCCAAGCTCATAAGCCTTTGTGGTGGCAGGAATTGCAAAAACCTTAACGTCCTTGCGCTTAGGCATTACCGGAACAAGACTGCTGTCAAGGATGATAACGCCGCCCTCTTCTACGTAATCCTCAAACTTCTCAAGAGAAGGCTGGTTCATAACGATAAGAGCTGATGCCTTGCTGATAATAGGAGAGCCAACCTCTTCCTCTGCCACGATAACGTTACAGTTCGCTGTACCGCCACGCATCTCAGGACCGTAGGAAGGAAGCCATGAAACGTTCTTTCCTTCTTCAAGACCGGAATATGCAATAAATTTACCCATAGACAAGATACCCTGTCCGCCAAAACCTGCTAAAATAACCTGTTGCATATATTACACCTCCAGATCCTTGCCTTTGAAATTGCCCAAAGGATAGTGCTCCATCATATTCTGCTCAAGCCACTCAAGGGACTTCGCAGGGCTCATACCCCAGTTAGTAGGACAGATTGAAAGAATCTCAACGATTCCGAATCCCAAGCCTGCCTGCTGCACCTGGAAAGCCTTTTTAATGGTAGCCTTCGCCTTCTTGATATTCTGAACGTTATTTACCGCAACTCTCTCTACGAAAACTGCGCCCTCAAGGGTAGAAAGAAGCTCGCAAACTCTTACGGGATATCCGTGAAGCTCAGGCTTTCTTCCGAAAGGAGTGGTAGTAGTGGTCTGACCAACCAAAGTGGTCGGCGCCATCTGACCTGATGTCATACCGTAAATCGCATTATTTACGAAAACGGTAGTGATTTTCTCGCCTCTTGTAGCCGCATGAACAATCTCAGCAGTACCGATAGCCGCAAGGTCACCGTCTCCCTGATACGTGAAAACAGTCTTTCCGGGAAGTGATCTCTTAAGACCTGTAGCAACAGCGGGTGCACGTCCGTGAGCCGCCTGCACCATATCGCAATTGAAATATTCGTAGTTATTATATGTACAACCTACCGGAGAAACACCTACAGTATCGCCCTCAATGCCAAGCTCGTCAAGAACTTCCGCAACAAGTCTGTGGATAATTCCGTGAGTACATCCGGGGCAATAGTGAAATGCCTTGTCGGTAAGTCCGTGGGGTTTCTGAAATACAATAGCCATTTAAAATACGCCTCCTTATTTCTTCTTCGCCGCAATCTTGCGAACTTCTTCAAGAATTGCGCTCTGACTGGGAACATTACCGCCTGTTCTTCCGTAGAAATCAACAGTATTACGGCCGTTAACGGCAAGGCGCACGTCCTCAACCATCTGGCCCGTACTCATCTCTACGCACAGGAAGCCCTTAACCTTGTCAGCGTATTTTGCATAGGACTCGGAGGGGAAAGGCCAAAGTGTAATAGGTCTTATAAGACCAACCTTGATGCCCTCTTTCTCAGCATCCTTAATAACGTTCTTCACAATACGTGCAACAGTACCGTAAGCAGTAACGATAACGTCAGCGCCCTCGCAGTTGAACTCCTCAACGCGGGTTTCATTCTTCTCAATCTCACGATATTTTGCCTGAAGCTTATTATTATGCGCCTCAAGAACGTCTGCCTCAATATAAATAGAAGTGATGGTATTGTGCTCACGCTCCATCTTGTGACCGCAAGCAGCCCAGGAAGACTTGTCAATCTTTGCGATAGGCTCCTCGTCTCTGAACTCAACAGCCTCCATCATCTGACCCAGGTATCCGTCACCCATTACTACAACAGGTGTTCTGTAACGGTCAGCAATATTAAAGGCCTCTACAACCACCTCGTACATCTCCTGTACGCTGCAAGGAGCAAGAACAGTAAGATTGTAATCACCGTGGCCGCCGCCCTTTACCATCTGGAAATAGTCGCACTGAGCAGGAAGAATTCCGCCAAGTCCGGGACCACATCTTACAATATCAATAATAACCATAGGAAGCTCAGCGCCTGCAGAATAGGAGATACCCTCCTGCTTAAGGCTGATTCCGGGGCTGGAGGATGAAGTCATCGCTCTCACGCCTGCGCTTGCCGCGCCGTAAACCATATTTATAGCAGCAACTTCGCTTTCAGCCTGTACAAAAACACCGCCGATCTGCTCCATTTTCTTCGCCATGTAGTGTGCAACCTCTGTCTGAGGTGTAATAGGATATCCAAAGTAATGACGGCAGCCTGCCATAATAGCAGCTTCTGCAATAGCTTCGTTACCCTTCATTAAAACTTTTTCTGCCATTTTTGTATTCCCTCCTTACTTTTGTACTGTAATAACACAATCAGGGCACATTGTTGCACAAAATGCGCATCCAATGCATTTATCCTGCTCCTCAACTGTTGCAGGGTAATAGCCTTTTGCGTTAAGCTCTGATTTTAATTTAACAATTTTTTTGGGGCATGCCTCTACACAAAGGCCGCAGCCCTTGCACATAGCCTCGTTAAAAGTAACTTTTGCCATAATAGACCTCCTGTTTAATCTTTTTGCCAGCTTTGCTGTACATAAAGCTCAAGCGGCATAAGGTTTTTTATTTTGTCTTTTAGTTCATTGTATATTGTGTTGTTAACTGTTGTGTATTTTACAGGTATTCCCGCAATTGCCGATACCCGATTTGCATAATCAACCGAACCGAGTACATCCTGTGCAGTTGTTTGCTGACCTACATTGGAATTGTTTACAATACCTGTAAATTTAACTCTGCACGCCTGCTCTATTTCGTTCATAACTTCGATTGTTGAAGCGGCATCACTTGTTAATGGGCGAAATTTGTTTATAACAAACAGCATTTCAAAGTTGTTTTCGGCAAGTATTTGGGGTACATATCTGCCAAGAGCAAGAGCACCTCTGTCGTCACCGCCTACATCAACAACTGCATAGCGGGTTTTGTCGGCAACTATTGAATAAGCTTCGGCAGGGAGTGCAGGGGTGTCTACATTGGAATTTGCATATTCCGACGAAATAAACCTTACTCCCATGCTTTCAAACATTTGTTTGGTGTCCTTGCTGCGAAAGTACGGGTTTACGATATCAAGGTCTGCAATAGAAACGCTTTTTCCTTCATTTGCAAGTTTTAACGCGTAGTTTACAGAAATATTTGTTTTTCCGCTGCCGTAGTGGCCTGCAAATATTGTTATTCGCTTCATACTTCAACAGTCCAGTTGTTTGTATCTTCAATTTTGCCCCACTGAATACCTGTTATGGCATCATAAAGCTTTTGGCTCACCTGGCCTATCTCATTGTTGTTAATAAGCATTACATCGTCTTTGTAACGGAGCTTGCCAACAGGCGAAATAACTGCTGCTGTGCCTGTGCCAAAGCACTCCTCAAGCTTGCCGCTTTTTTGAGCATCAATAAGCTCATCTACGCTGATTTTGCGTTCCTCAACCTCATAACCCCACTGTTTGCAAAGTTCTATTACAGAGTTACGGGTAATACCAGGCAAAATACTGCCGTTAAGCATTGGTGTAACAATTTTGCCGTCAATTTTGAAAAAGATGTTCATTGCGCCAACTTCTTCGATATATTTGCGCTCAACACCGTCGAGCCAGAGCACCTGTGAATATCCGTCGTCGTGTGCTTTTACCTGAGCTGCAAGGCTTGCTGCATAGTTTCCGCCTGTTTTTGCAAAGCCTATACCGCCTTTTACTGCTCTTACATAGTCATCTTCAATCCATATTCCAACTGGAGCAAGTCCGCTTGCGTAGTAAGCTCCGCTTGGCGAAAGAATAATAATAAACAAATATGTTTTTGAAGGTGCAACTCCCAAAAATTCGTCTGTTGCAATAATAAACGGTCTGATATAAAGTGAAGTGCCTTCCTCTGTAGGAATCCAGTCTTCATCTACCTTAACCACAGCTTTTACTGCCTGTACAAAATCCTCTTCGGGGAGCTGGGGAATGCAAAGTCTTTGGTTTGTTGCATTTGTCCTTTTGGCATTCATATCGGGGCGGAAAAGCCTTGCTTTGCCGTCTTTGCCTTTGTATGCCTTAAGACCCTCAAACATTTCCTGTCCGTAGTGGAACACCATTGCAGACGGGTCGAGGGTGATGCTCTGATATGGTACAATTCGGGCATCGTGCCAGCCCTTGCCCTCTGTGTAGTTCATCATAAACATATGGTCGGTAAATACTTTACCAAACCCGAGAGGGCCCTGCGGTTTAGCTTTTGGTTGTGTTGTTTTGGTAATTTTAATATCCATAATCAATACTCCTTTATATCAATTAATCCTTTGTAACTATGCCATCAATTTTTTTGATGCCGAGTTTTTCCATTGCGTCCTCTCTCATTTTGTATTTAAGAATTTTACCCGCAACATTCATCGGAAAGCTGTCTACAAAGTCTATATATCTTGGAACCTTATGCTTTGCCATATGATCCATTATATATTTTTTCATTTCATCAACGGTCATACTTTCGCCGTCTTTAAGAATTATGCACGCCATAATTTCTTCGCCGTACTGCTCATCAGGCACGCCTATAACCTGAACATCCTTTACCTTTTGGTGAGTGTAAATAAATTCCTCAATCTCTTTAGGGTAAATATTTTCACCGCCTCGGATAATCATATCCTTGAGCCTGCCTGTAATTTTGTAGTTGCCGTCAGGAGTGCGAAGTGCCAGGTCGCCTGTGTGGAGCCAGCCGTCTTTGTCAATTGCTTCGGCTGTTGCCTGTGGCATTTTGTAGTAGCCCTTCATAATGTTGTAGCCTCTTGCCACAAATTCACCCGTAACATTGTCGGGTAAATCCTCGCCTGTTTCGGGGTCTACAATTTTGCACTCAATACCAGGAAGTGCTCTGCCTACTGTTGAAACTCTAACCTCTATTGAATCATCTGTGCTGCTCATTGTGCAACCCGGAGATGCCTCTGTCTGACCATAGACAATTGTAATCTCCTTCATATTCATTTTGTTTACAACTTCCTGCATTACACTAATCGGGCATGGCGAGCCTGCCATAATGCCTGTGCGCATATACGAAAAGTCTGTTTTTGCAAAATCCTCGTGCTCAAGCATTGCAATAAACATTGTAGGCACACCGTGAAATGCAGTAATCCGTTCCTGATTGATACAGGCAAGTGATGATTTTGGGCTAAAGTACGGAAGCGGCAGGAGAGTTCCGCCATGTGTCATTGTTGCTGTCATTGCAAGCACCATACCAAAGCAGTGGAACATTGGCACCTGAACCATCATTCTGTCGGCTGTTGACAAATCCATTCGGTCGCCTATGCACTTGCCGTCGTTTACTACATTATAATGTGTGAGCATTACACCCTTTGGAAAGCCCGTTGTGCCTGATGTATACTGCATATTACATACATCGTGTACGCTAACCTTTGATGCCATGCGGTACACTTCGGCAATCGGCACTTCGTTAGCCTTTGCAATTGCCTGCTCCCATGTTGTACAGCCCTTTTGGCTGTAGCCCACTGTAATGACATTGCGCAAAAACGGCAACCTTTTTGAATGGAGCTTTTCACCCTCTTTGGTGTTTTCAAGCTCGGGGCAAAGCTCAGCAATAATCTGTTTATAATTTGAATCGCGGTAGCCGTCTATGGTAATAAGGGTATGTGTGTCTGACTGCTTGAGCAGATATTCTGCCTCGTGAATTTTGTATGCGGTATTCATTGTAACAAGCACCGCACCAATTTTGGTTGTTGCCCAAAATGCTATATACCACTGCGGTATATTTGTTGCCCACACTGCAACGTGTGAGCCTGCCTTAACGCCCATTGCAATAAGGCTCCTTGCAAATGTGTCTACATCATCGCGAAACTCGGAGTATGTGCGTGTGTAATCAAGTGTTGTATATTTAAATGCATACTGGTCAGGAAAATTGTTTACCATTGTATCAAGCACCTGTGAAAAGGTTTTTTCAACAAGGGCGTCTTTTTTCCAAACATAGCTTCCTGTACCTGCTTTGTTTTTAAACAGTGCCGAAGTGCTGCGTGACATTTGCGAATATCGCGACATATAGCTTACAAAGTGCGGAAATATTACATCGGGGTCGTCAATTTCTTCGTACCATTTAGGGTCCCACTCTATTGACATAAAGCCGTCATAATTTACCGAACGAAGTGCATTTATAAATTCATCTATCGGCATTGTACCCTCACCTATAAGGCTGTGCTGCTGCTGCGTTTGCGAATCCTTAACATGAATGTGCTTTACATATGCACCCAAATTTTTTATTGTTGTTTCGGGGCTTTCGCCGCACACACGGTAGGGGTAGTGCAAATCCCAAAGTGCCGCAACATAATCGGTTGCATATTCCTCAAGGAGCGACCTGAGCTTTGATGTGTCGGCGTATACACCCATAGTTTCTACAAGGAGTACCTTTTTTGCCGCCTTTGCCATAGGCAGCGCTTTGTTTATAAAATCTCTTACATTATCTTCACACGATGCTTTTATGCGAAGATACGGAATACGCAATTTTTGACAAACATCAAGGCATTTTGTAAATTCATCAAGTGCTTTGTCGGTGTGAGTTGAAATATCGTTTACCACATCAATACAAGCAATACAAATGTTGTATTCAATAAGCTTGTGATAAATGTCGGTAACATTTTCGTCAACCATATCCTCAAGGCCGTGAATTTCTATCCCCTTAAATTTGTACTGCTTTGCTATTTCAAAAAAATCTGCAAGGCTTAAGTTGTTCCACTTATTTGTTGAAAATGACAATTTCATTACTCTGCGCCCTCCTCAAAACAAATTTTGTTAAGAGCGTTGATGTATGCATTAATACTTGCTTCAATAACATCGGTTGAAATGCCTTTGCCTGAGTACAGCTTTCCGCCCGAGCGCAGCTTAATTATGGCACTGCCCATTGAGTCGCGCCCTTCGGTTACTGCCTGAACCTGATAGTCATCAAGCTCGTAGTGGCTGCCTGTAATTTGCTCAATAGCGCGAAATGCCGCATCAACGGGGCCGTCGCCTATGCAAAAGCCCTGCTTTGCCTCACCCATATGCTCAAGCTCAACCTGAGCAGTGGATGTAATTTTGTTGCCGCTGTTAACCACATAATAGTTAAGCTTGTATGTAGGTGCAACCTGCATTGCAACACTTGCTATAATAGCGTCTATTTCCTTAGCACCCACAGGCTTGTTTTTGCTAAGCTTTACAAACTCATCGTATACATTTTTTGTATCCTCTTTTGAAAGGTCATAGCCCATTTTGGCAACTACAGCCGCAAGTGTTTTAATATCATCTGTCGACTTGAGCTTAAACTCGTCATCGTATACATCGCTGCCAAGCTCAAATGCAACTGTATTGCTTGATGCAAAGCTCATTCGCTTGATAGAATTTTCGAGGATGGTCATATTGATGCTTGTAGCAACACCAAGGCTGTCGCCCTTTGCTCTAAAGGTTTTTGCAACAGAGGCAAGTGACGGGCAGGTGTTTGATACCATTGTTGTTTTAATTTGTGTAACGCCTGCATTAATGCACGAAATTGCACATGCAACTGCCATCGCCATTTGGTCGCTGCACTCTACCGAAAGTGTTACATCCGAAATGCCCTCTACATTTTGAGTAATGCCTAAAATAAATGCTTCAAACTCCATAGGGAGCATTGTGCCTGCGGAGTCGCACATTGTAACAACTGTTGCACCGCTTTTAATTGCAGCCGAAACTGCCTGATACAAAAAATCGGCTTCGGCTCTTGTTGCATCCATAAACGAAACTTCAACATCATTGCACAGCGATTTTGCTTTTGCTGTAAGCTCCGTTATCATATCAAGCACGCCCTTTGGCTTTTTGTGGCAAATATATTCCATGCCTACTGTTGATACGGGCACCATAATATGAAGTCTGGGCTTTTGTGCAGCCTTGATTGCATCATATGTGCTCTCAATTGACTCAACTGTAAGCTGGGCAGTGCACGAAATAACACTGTTTTTTACAACAGGCGCAATTGTGTGCAAATAAAGCACATCTGTTTTGCCCTTTGTAATTGCAGGTGCCTCAATAACATCTATGTTGAGCTTGTCAAGCTGTTTTGCAATTTGTATTTTTTCTTTAAAGCTTAATGATGAATTTTTTGCATCTTCTCTTAATGTGATATCCGAAATATATATATTTTTCATTTAATTATCTCCTATACCAAGTATTGTGCAAGCATTATTATACAATATCAATTCGTTTTCGTTTGAATTTAGTCCTATATTCATAAAATTTTGCAATTCATCGCCAACATTCCACATAGGGTAATCCGTTCCAAAAACTATCCTTTCGGCACCGTATAGTCGGATTAGCTCTTTGGCTCTTTTAAGGCCAATCATTGCAAATGAGCTTGATGTGTCAAGGTAGCAATTTTTGTCTTTTAGGTACTCGAGGGCCAAATCCCACACCGACCAGCCGCCAAAGTGTGCGCCTATAACAGTAAGCTTTGGAAATTTGCCAAGCACATTAACAAGCCTTTGAGGATGCGAAAAAGTGTATCGGTAATCACCGCAGTGGATAATAAGCGGCATATTGTGCTCGCTCATATAATCGTACACTTCATCCATACGCTCATCGTCCATATTAAACATTTGTGTGTCGGGGTGTATTTTTACTCCCATAAGGCCTAGGCTGCGCATACGCTCAAGCTCATTGAGCTTATCGTTATACTCTGCGTGCATTGTGCCAAAGCCGTAAAACTCGCTGTGGAGCTTACATTCACTTGCAATGTAATCGTTTATTGTTTTAACATGCGCTCCGTCTACAGCAACCGAATGTACAACAAAATTTGTAATTCCTGCTTTTTTGCCGCTTTTTAGTAAATATTGTGCCGTTCCGTCGCCGCCCGACATATCAAGACTATAAAAATCGCCAACACTTTTTACTGCCTTTTGCGAAATTTTGTCGGGGTAAATATGTGTATGAAAGTCGATTATTTTCACTTTTTCACGCTCCTTTCTGTTAAAATAGCTATCATTATAAAACGCAAAAAAGTGGCTTTTGCCCCGGTAAAAGCAAAGCCACAATTTGTTATACAACAGGCAATTTACACTGCCGTAATGCGCTTATTACTTTTACAACTGCATATTAAATTTTTTACAATAATTAGTGTAATTAGTGTAATGGCAAAACCCAAAATGTTCATAAGTATGCCTATAATGCAAATAATCACAAAAAAAGGCACTGCCAAAGCAGCACCCAAAGCAACAATATTATTTGCACACGAAGAAGCGGTTGCAACATCTGCTGCAACTGATGAAAACTTATTGCTGTTTGAATTAAAAGCCATCATCAAATCAACTCCTTCAAAAATATGTTTTATTGTAACACTTTATGCGCAAAAAGTCAATATTTTATGCTATTTTTTTGTAATCGACCAATAATTGCAAAATCACCCAAAAATTTTTTATGCATTGTGCACAACTATTGTGTAAATTCAAAAAGTTCCTTTGCGTTGTGTGCAATATTGGCTGCACCGCATTTAATTAAAAATTCCTCGCTCCTAAACCCCCACGACACGCAAAGGCAATTAACTCCTGCATTTTTGGCAGTTTGTATGTCTACATCGGAGTCACCCACATAAAGAGTATCCTGCTTTGATACACCCAAAAGATGCATAGCTTTATTGAGCATATCGGGGCAAGGCTTTTTGGGCGTACCATCTGTTTCGCCTATTGTTGCATCTATTAAATTTTTAAAGTATTTTTTGCACATCGGTACTGCCGCAAAATGAGCCTTGTTGGTAACAACAGCAAGCTTTGTACCCTTGGACTTAAGCATTTTAAGGCAATCGATTATGCCGTCATAGGGCTTTGTGTTAACATTACAATTTTTGCCATAGTGCTCTTTAAAGCACTCAAGCACCTTTTGGATTGATGCATCGTCTAAATTAGCAGGGACGGCTCGTTCAATAAGCTTTTTTATGCCGTCTCCCACAAATGCGCACACATCACACTCACTGCGCAGCGGATAGCCGTAACTTTTTAATGCATAGTTTACGCTTGCGTGCAAATCCCCCAGTGTATCAAGTATTGTTCCGTCAAGGTCAAATATAATTGCTTTATACATTTTGTGTTTGCTCCCTCATTAGCTTTGTTGCTCTTGGCCTTACTATTAAAAATGTTATTAAATGCATTACTATTACAAGCCCCCACGAAACCGGCCAGCACAGATAGAGCATATTTATTACTCTGTTAAGCGGGAGTATAAATGTTATCCAAAAAACACGGAACCCGCAAGCACCTATAAAAGATGTGACCGCTGTAATTGTAGAACAGCCAAGCCCTCTCAGCGCACCCGTCATAACCTCCATTATTCCGCACAAAAAGTACGGAATAAATGTAACAGACATTCTGATGGCGCCAAATTCCATTGCAAGAGGCGAGTCGGTTATATATATGCCGAGCAGCTGCCGCGAAAATACTACCCCTAAAGTTCCCATTGTCAATCCCAATACCACAGCACATATTGCAGGCACATATATAGCTCTGTTTATGCGTTTTTCTATTTTTGCACCGTAGTTTTGGCTTACACCCGTAATGGTTGCCTGATAAAACGCATTCATTGTGGTATATACAAATCCTTCTATATTGGCTGCAGCAGCATTACCCGCAATTGCAGCAGCTCCAAAGGAATTTACAGTAGACTGAATAAGTGTGTTTGCAATGCTGAAAAACGAGCTTTGAATACCTGCAGGCAAGCCTATTTTAACAATTTCCTTAAATTCCTCTTTATAAAGCTTCATTTCGCTTATTATCAGCTTGTATGAGCTTTCACTGCGCAAAAGAATTATCACTGCAAAAATTGCAGATAAGTAGTTTGCTGCAATTGTACCAATGGCAACACCTGCCACATCCATATTAAATGCTATAACAAGTATGAGGTTAAGCACAACATTTACAACACCCGTTGCCGCAAGAATATAAAGCGGGCGCCTTGTATCGCCCACTGCACGAAGTATTGATGCACTAAAATTATACACAATGGCGGCAGGAACACCCAAAAATATAATTTTCATATATTTTACAGCTCCGTCAAAAACCTCTCCCTCTGGAGCACCCATAAGCATAACAAGCCTTTTGGTTGCAAAAAAGCCAAATACTCCAAGCAACACACCCATAACTACAGCAACAAGCATTGAAGTGTGCACCGCCCTAAACACTGCGGGCTCGTCTTTTGCACCAAATTTTTTTGCAACTGTGACGCTTGCACCTATAGAAAGTCCAATACCTATATTTAAAATAAGATTGGTTATAGGACCTGTAGTACCTACAGACGCCATTGCGTTTGAGCCAGCAAAGCGGCTTACCACAATCAAGTCGGTTGCATTATAGAGCAGCTGAAGTATACTTGATAAAATAAGAGGTATTGCAAATGCAACAGTATTTTTAAACACAGAGCCTTTGGTCATATCAAGCTCAAAATTTCGCTTTGCCACTGTAAAACGCCTCCAAACACAGTGTGATTTTATTATATGATTTTGTCAAGTCGTGGACAAATAATTTTGTCGATATGCAAACTAAAGTTTGCTCAATATTTTTACTATCGTAAAATGGATATGTTTTCGCTACACTCAAACTCGATATGATATAAATCTCGTTGCGATAGCGACATACCGAGTGCAAAGCACATATCGAGTCATTTATGACATATCGAAAATTCTTCAAGAATTAATATCGACGATTTGAAGCTTTGCTTGAAATTATTATAACACTATATAATTTATATTTCAACAAGCAAACACAAGTTTTTGTACTCACTTGTTTTATATTGACATATTGATTTATAAATTTTATAATTATTTATATCAAAGATTGTTTGTGGTGAATTATGGATATTAACAAAATCAAAAGCTTTGCCAGATATGCAAGAATTGAGGCAGACAAAGCAAAGATAGACACAAAAAATGCCAAGCAGGGCTACATAAATATGATTATAAACGGATATTGCTCCGCACACAAAATAACTATGCACCTTGACGACAGCATAATGCCGCAAAATATTAAAACAAGGTTTGACGCAGATATTTTGTGCGCTAACGCCTTTGATGTGCAATGTTTAAGCTGGCTGTATCAGTATTACATAAACACCGACCGCAAAAACACAGTTGACGCTATTTCGGGGCATGAAATACAAAGTAGCCAGATTGCCGCATCAACTCAGGTGTTTACTCCCGAATGGATTGTAAAATACTTGATTGACAATTCGCTTGGCAAATTTGCAGTGCAAAGCAAAAGCAAGCTTGCGTTTTTAATAAACGACGGCAAAAAAGAGGAGAGCAAAAACATATGTGACATTACTCTGCTTGACCCTTGCTGCGGCTGCGGAAACATACTTTTGTATGCATTTGATGTGTTTATGATGCTGTATGGCGAGGCAGGGTTTAGTAAAAATCAAGCAGCCGCTATGATACTGGCAAACAACATATTTGGTGCCGATATAGATAAATACGCTACGCAGGTTGCAAAATTTTGCCTTTTGGCAAAGGCATATACATATGACAGCTCAGTTTTTGAAAGCAGCATTGAGCCAAACATATTTGTAATAGACAAAAGCGATGCATCAGGCTCACTTGGCACTTTGCCGTGCAAAAAACAAAAATTTACTGTGGTTTGCACAAATCCGCCCTATTTGTCGAGGATGAGCAAACCCCTTAAGCAATTTTTAAACAAAAACATCAAGCCATATTCAAAAGACCTCTTTACTGCGTTTATGTACCGCGGGCTGCAGTATACCCAAAAAGACGGCTATTTGGCATATATGACACCAAATGTATGGATGTACCTCAGCTCACACAAAAGCATACGCGAGTACATTGTGCAAACAAAGCACATATGCTCTCTTGTTGAGCTGCAAAAAGGCAGTTATTTTGCCGAGGCGTCTGTTGACATATGTGCATTTGTAATTAAAAATGATTTGCAAAATGACGCAATATTCATAAACCTTGAGTCGCAAAAAAAGGGGCTTGAGGGACAAAAAGAGGCTCTTGAATGTGCAATTGCCGATATAAACAGCGGCAAAGCAAACAGCAATGTGTACTTTAAAAACCAAAGTGATTTTGCCATCCACCCCGAAAAGCTTATTTTGTATAAGGCTAACCAAAATGTACTTGGCCTTTTTAACAAAACAACAGTTGGTGATGTGTATACTGTAAAGCAGGGAATGACCACAGGCAACAACAAAAAGTTTTTGCGTTACTGGTGGCAGGTGCCTTATAACAACATAGGCTTTGGCTTTAAAAGCTGTATGGATGCTGCAAAATCGGGCAAAGAGTGGTTTCCCTACAACAAAGGGGGCAAATACCGCAAGTGGTACGGCAACAACCATTATGTTGTGATGTATCACAATGACGGAGAGCAAATAAAAGAGTACACCTCCCATCTGCCTCAGGGCACATGGGTAAGGCTAAAAAGCCGTGATTATTACTTTAAGCCCTCTGTTACATGGTCATTTATAAGCTCCACAAGGTTTGGAGTGCGATATTCCCCATGCGGAAGCATTTTTGATGTGGCAGGCTCTTCGCTTTTTGCCGATGAATATGAGTATATACTCGCATTTTTGGGGAGCAATGCGGCATTTTACCTTTTGCAGCTTGTTAACCCTACTATGAACTATCAAATAAGGGATATCAAATCGCTGCCATATATTGAAAGCAAAGAGGCTAAAGCAAAGGTTACAAGCCTTGTAAGGCAATGTATTAAAATATCAAAAAACGACTGGGACAGTTTTGAAACCTCTTATGATTTTAAAGGTAGTCCACTGCTAAAATTTAAAGGTATGAGCTTAAAACACGCAGTTAAATGCTATTTGCAAAAATGCGAACAGCAAAAAAAGCAGCTTGCAAAAAACGAAACGCAAATAAATGAAATATTTACAAAGCTGTACAAGCTCGAAAACATACTTAATTGCACGGTTACACCCGATGAGGTTACGCTAACAATGCAAAACGAAAAAAGCATTGTTGAAGATTTGCTGTCATACTGCGCAGGTGTTGCCTTAAAAAGATTTAGTAAAAGCGGTGTTTGTGATACCCAAAATTCAATAACAATTGATGAGCTTTGCAGCTTTACAAACATTTTTTTGAGTAAAAATTTTCAACATACCCATTATATATCACAAGTGCTCAACATGCCGATTAACGAATATTTTGAAAAGCATTTTATAAAGCAACACACCAAAAAGTACAAAAACAAGCCTATATATTGCATACAAAATCAGCGCCTACAAATAATTAAACCCGAAACGTGATTAAACTCCGTTTCGGGTTTAAAGCTTATTTTTTAGTTTTTACTCCAAGCAATACAGTTATTGCGCCAAGTGCAACACCTATGCCTCGCAGGGCATATGCATATCCGTAAAGCGCCGCACCCACAAATTTGTAATAATCGCCGCTCAACCCGTCGCCAAAGCCAAAAAATGATTGGGCAGACATTTGCATATTGTTGAGTGCAATGCCTGCTTTTGATATATAGTGAGCACCATAAAACAAAAGCACCACAATGGCAATTGCTGCAACAAGCGACAGCAAGAGCCTCACATTTTTTATTTTAATATGAGCTCTATGCTGCTCAAAAGCATCGGAAAGCGCAGGTGTATTTGGGTTAATATCGTACTCACTGCCGTCCGTTTCAGGATTTGCAATATTATCCTCAAAAACATAACCGCAGTTGTCGCACACATTTATGTTGTCATCTACAAGTGCACCGCATTTTGCACATACCATAACAGTCACCTCACATTTATTTTATCACAAATAAAATTGGTTTGCAATATTTATTGTGTTTTTTTGATGTTGACATTACATACAAAAATGCTTGACAAAAGCATATTCATCCTGTATAATTAAGTAGTTGTTAATGCTGTTGTAGCTCAGCAGGTAGAGCACTTCCTTGGTAAGGAAGAGGTCGGCAGTTCAAGTCTGCTCAACAGCTCCAAATCAAAAAATCCTATCATACGATAGGATTTTTTTGTTGTTTTTATTCAAGTATTTGCTTAACTGCAGCTTCAATTTCGGGGCATTTGCAATTTGCAAAAAAATACTCCTTAAACTTTTCGCCCGATATTGCACCTTTTACCAAATCTCTGTCAAGGTTTTTGAGTATATACACCATATCGGTGTGAGTAACCTTTTTAACTTCATCAAGAATTTTTTTGTTTGTCTGCTCAGGGATTGCTCTCTCGCGCGGGTAACCGCCGCCCCATTCCTCTACAAAAAGCTTTTCAAACACATAACTGAGGTTTAACTCTGCACCCCAGCCCCAGCCTTTTGCAAACGGAAGAGCAACAGCGTTGCCGTTGTTTACCTGAGTAAACTGATATGCATCGGTTGGGTCGGTAACATGTCCGCAAAGTACACCTGGAAATGAGTTGCATGCAAGCATTGCACCCTCGCCTGTGCCGCAACCTGTAATTACAAGGTCTGCCGCACCCGAATTAATAAGAATTGCAGTTAAAATACCAATTTGTACATATGTAAGCGAATTGGCATCATCTGCTCCATACATACCATAGTTGTACACTGTGTGGCCCATAGGCTCAACAACCTTTTTTAGTGTATCACATATAAGTGCGTTTTTAGCAGCCTGACTGTTTTCGTTAATTAAAGCTATTTTCATATTTTTTCCTCTCATCAATATATTTTATAAATAAATTTTATCACATCAACAAACCGTTGTCAATTAACCCAAAAAATAATCCATCATAAGCATTACGCAAAAGCCAAAAATCAGTGCATATGTTGCACCGCGTTCACTGCCGTGCATATGTGTTTCGGGGATCATTTCATCGCTTATTACATATAGCATTGTGCCACCTGCAAAGCTCATGGCAAAAGGCAAAATTGCGCTTGATATGCTTACTGCAAAGTAGCCTATAAAGGTCCCCACAACCTCTATGGCACCTGTGAGCATTGCAATTACAAATGTACGCCTGATGCTAATGCCCGATGCAAGCATTGGTGCTATTATAACCATACCCTCAGGTATATTTTGAAGTGCAATACCGCCTGCAATCAAAAACGCATCAGCTACATTGCCTGTACCAAAGCCTACCCCTGCTGCAATACCTTCGGGCAGGTTGTGAATTGCAATTGCCATTACAAAAAGCAATACTTTGTTGAGCTTTTGGGCACCCTCGGGATGCAGCTCGGTGTCTACTCCCGAAAGCTTGTGCATATGGGGAGTAATTTTGTCTAAAATATTGAGCGCAACAGCACCTAAAAATATGCCCGCTACTGCAACAAAAATTGAATTTTGCCCATACTCCAGCGATGGAATAATAAGCCCAAGCACTGCCGCCGCAAGCATTATGCCTGCAGCAAACGAAAGCACTATGTCACTAAACCTGTGAGATGTATTTTTAAATATAAGCCCTAAAAGTGCACCCACAATTGTTGCTCCGCCAACTCCAAGGGCAGTGAGTAATACCATGGTCATATTAAATCTCCTATACAAAAAGGGAATTTAAACAATTCCCTTTTAAAATTAAATATCATAATCCAATTTAAATTTTTCACCGCAACCGTAGTTTTGGTACACATAGTCAATATCCTTGTCGCCCCTGCCCGAAAGGCATGCAAGAATTGAACCTGATTTGTGTGCCTTTGCATAACGCAGAGCAAATGCTACTGCGTGGGCACTTTCGATAGCAGGTATAATGCCCTCGTATCTTGAAAGGAGGAAAAATGCCTCCATAGCCTCTTCATCGCTAACAGTTTCGTAATGAATACGCCCCATATCACGCAGGTGTGCATGCTCAGGGCCGACACCCGGGTAATCCAGCCCGCTTGCAATAGAATATACAGGCAACGGCTCTCCGTTTTCATCCTGCAAAACATAGCTTGTGTAGCCATGAATAATACCCTTTGTGCCATATGCCATTGTAGCTGCGTGCTCGCCTACACCTGAGCCTCTGCCAAGAGGTTCTACCCCGTATATTTCAACAGGGTCTGCCAAAAACGGTGTAAACATTCCAAGTGAATTAGAGCCACCACCCACGCAAGCACAAACTGCATCCGGCATAATGCCCGTCATTTCAACAAATTGCTCTCTCGCCTCAATACCGATTACCGACTGGAAATCACGAACCATCTTCGGGAACGGATGCGGACCTAAAGCTGAACCGATACAGTAGATTGCATTGTCATATTCATTAAGATATGCCTCAAATGCCGCGTCAACCGCCTCTTTCAAGGTCTTAAGTCCGTGAGTTACAGGGATAACATTAGCTCCGAGCATCTTCATTCTGATAACATTCGGATGCTGCTTTTCTATGTCAACCTCGCCCATATAAACGTCGCATTCCATACCGAAATATGCAGCAGCCGTTGCAATAGCAACACCGTGCTGACCTGCACCAGTTTCGGCAATGAGCTTTTTCTTGCCCATATATTTTGCCAGAAGTCCCTCACCCATACAATGATTAAGCTTATGCGCTCCTGTGTGGTTTAAGTCCTCTCGCTTTAAGTATATCTGGCAGTTTCCGAAAATCTTGGAAAGTCTTTCGCAGTGATAAACAGGTGTAGGTCTGCCCTGAAATTCCTTTCTTATTCTGCGAAGCTCGTTGAT
>JAZQEG010000009.1:0-142990 GCA_045538875.1 Clostridia bacterium
CAGTCGGTAGAGCGCATGACTGTTAATCATGATGTCGTTGGTTCAAGTCCAACACGGGGAGCCAATGGCCCCTTGGTCAAGTGGTTAAGACACCGCCCTTTCACGGCGATAACATGGGTTCGAATCCCGTAGGGGTCACCAAAAATCCTCGTACGAAAGTACGGGGATTTTACTTTTTACCTATTCACTTTTCACTATTCCCTGAAAACGCTTGTCAATTTTTAGGAAGTAATAAGGGTGAGGCAAGATAAAACATTTATTAAAACTTGACATACGAAATAATAGAGTATATAATATTAATGTCATTATTTGACAAAATACAAACAATTTGGGGGTTTTAATTATGCCTTTTGGTTTAGATTCATCATCTTTTTCTGGTGCATCAGGAAATCAATTACAATATGTTGTTTTACAGGTGACATTAAAAGAAAAGTTTTTTGGAACAGGTTCTGGAAATCTTACAGAATTAGAAAAAGTGATTAATGAACAGGCAAGCAAGGGATATCGATTACATACAATCTCTACTGCTAATGATGGTAGCAAGGGATTAGGTGGTGGTGATCGCATTCAAGCGACAATGGTATTTGAAAAGATATGAATAATATTGAGTCGAGTAAAATGGTTTGTTTATAAATAGGCGCATCTAAACCGTTCGGCTTTTTCAGAAAAAGCGACTTGTTTCGACAAGTCGTGTTTTCAATGAAATTTGCCTGCGGCAAGGGAAATACACCTGCGGCGTGTGATAAAGGATTTATTTCATTTCACTTGATGCTTTAGCATCAAATTTCACAATTTCTGCAAAAAATTATTTCACATCGAGCAAAGCGAGATATTTCATTAAAACTACTGACAGTAAAATTATATTGTACTCGTATATATTCGATATTCTCTTTTTTAATTGTCGTTTGTTTAGGTCGATGAAAAATTGTTTATGTTGACTTTATAAAATACTATGTTATAATAATTAAGTAAAATTTAATAATTCACACAAAGTGTCAGCCATACCGTTTGGGTTTGGTTGGTGAAAAGGGAATCAGGTGCGAATCCTGGACGATAACTGTCGGTGTATGCGTCGAAGTTTTTATATCCGTTATTGAAAGATAGCCATTGGGAAACTGAGAAGGTAGGGTATGAAAATGCAGGCTATATAGTCTATATGATGCGAGTCACAAGACCTGCTTTGATGTTATTCCGTCCGTGCCTTAAAAGCATAGGAATAATGTTTTTGCATCCAAAAATTTTTGGAGCGTTATTTTTGGTGCAAATTGTGATACACACAGGAAAACACAGCTGTGGTAATTTTTTACATAAAAATTGCTGCGGCTTTTTTTATTTGCCCGGCAAAAAAAGAAAGGGGTTACCAAAATGAAATTCAAAAAACTACTTTGTTTACTGTTGTCGGTAATTATGATTATTGCTGCATCAACAGTATCGCTCGCAAACAGTCAACCGACTGAAGAAACCGACATCTTTGATGTCATAAGTGAGGGTATCGGAAGTGCAGAAGCGCATCTATGCGAAAAACTAACAGAAATTCATAATGATTCTGGGGTTGGATTTGGCTCAGATTGGGCTATTATCACCTTGCTTCGCGGCAAGAAAGCTATTGCTTCTTCCATACTTGAAGAATACACCATTGCTTTAACAGAAACAGTTAAAGGATGGGATGCAAATGTCAAGCCAACTGATGCGGCAAAAGCAGTACTTGCTTTTACCGTTCTGGATAAAGATGTTACAGATATTGAAGGCGTTAATTTAATCAATCTTATTTGCAATAGCGAAAAGCTTGAAAGTGCAACAAATGAACTTGCATATTCACTTTTAGCAATTCACGCATCAAACGCAGAAATTCCGCAAGATGCTACATGGAGTAAAAATGATATTATTGATAAGCTTTTGACATTCCAGACAGAAAGTGGCGGATTTGGTCTGTTTGATACCGACACTACAGATACTGATATGACTGCAATATGTGTACAGGCACTTGCTCCATATAGAAGTGAACCGGATGTAGCCGAAACTATTGATAAAGCCGTTGTCTTCCTTGCAGACGCTATTTCTGAGGATTGGGATTATAGTGATAATTCAAACACCACAGCACAGGTTTTACTTGCACTTTCAACTCTAAGTATTGATGTAACTGACCCTGCTAACGGATTTGGAATCAGTGATGAGGAGAATATTATTACTGCTCTTGAAAGATACCGTAACACCGATGGAAACGGCTATCTTTTTGGAGATTCTGTTAATACACTTGCAACGTATCAGGTTATGCAGGCATACGATGCATACAGAAAGATTCACAAGGATAGTGTTTCGTACTGGGATTTTGGCACAGATGGAGAGCCCTATAATGACCAGGCGGTCACACAGGACCCGGCTCCTGAAGAAAATGAAGCAGAGCCAGTTGATGTGTTTGTAACAATTGTGGATGATGGTAATATTGTTACTGACAAAAACGGAGGATATGTTGCACAGGCAAAGATGACAGTTTCTGATCGTGATCGAAATGGCACAATTACCGTTGACGAGGCTTTATATGCAACGCACGAAGCACTATACGATGCCGGTGCAGATGCTGGCTACAGCACTTTTGCCGGTGACTACGGTTTATCCCTTGAAATTCTTTGGGGCAAGGGTACACCCGGAGTTTCGGCTTCCGGTTATTACTTAAACAATGTAAGTTGCTGGAGCCTTAATGATGCTATAAGTGCCGGTGATTATCTCACTGCATTCAATTATTATGACACAATGTTCTGGAGCGACTCTTATTCATACTTTGGCGAAAATACAGTATCTGTAAAACAAGGTTCTTCAGTTACACTGGTATTAAGTGCCCTTGGATATGACGAAAACTGGAATCAGGTTTCATCTCCTTATGCAGGTGCAAAGGTTATGCTTTTGGGTACTTCTGCCCAAGCCCTTACTACAGATGCAGAGGGAAAAGTGGTAATTGATACTTCGATGCTTCAGCCAGGCATATACTACGCAGTAGCATATACAGATGCAAAAAATATCGTTCCTGCAGTATGTAAAATAACAGTTAACCAAAGAATAGTTTCATCAGGTGGCGGCGGTTTATATGTTAAAAAGCCGGAAAAAGAGGAAGATGCTCAACCAAAATTTGGTCTTGACGGTAAGAATCAGGACATTACATATAAACCAATTATAAGTAAAGGAAAAACCTTTGTCGACATCGCTGATTGCGAAGGGAAATCTGAAATCGAAGCTCTCACGCAAAGGGGCATAATAAACGGAAAAACCGATGAAAGCTATGACCCTTATGCGACAATGACAAGAGCAGAATTTGCTACAATAGTAGTAAACGCCTTAGGACTTCCACAAAAGGACGGAATTGAGTTTACGGATGTAAAGGATGATGAGTGGTATGCTCAATTTATCAAAACTGCATATCACTACGGCATTGTAAAGGGAATTTCGCAAAACGAGTTCAATCCGCAAGGCATAATTACGCTTGAGGAGGCCGCTGTAATGGTAGAGCGAGCTGCAAAGCTTGGCGGTATTAAAACCGATATTGAACATAAGACAGAAAGTATTGATAATATTGACCATATATCCGAGTGGGCTGTGTATTCTATGGAATATTGCGTCAATGACGGAATTTTGGATAATGATGCAAATGCTGTCAATCCCAAAAAGAATGTAACAAGAGAGGATATTGCAGTTATGCTGTATAAAATGCTGGGAAAGGCGAAGCTGATATGAATTTTATAAAAAAGTTCAGGTGCGCTTTTGTTGTAATAGGGATAACCGCCATAGTTCTGGCAATGAGTTTTTATTATCCCAATCAACAAAAATCAGGATTGGAAGAGCAGGTAAATGAACCTGTTTTTGAAGATGTCTCGGAGAAAACTGTAGACTATGCAGAAACTGACATAGAAGAGATTATAACACCCGCCCATACAGCTTCTTTGGAAATATTGGAATCAGACGCAAAGGTGAAAATTCAGGAAAAAGCGATTGAAAAGAATGTGCTTTCTTGTTCTCTTGCAGTAAGATGTGATACACTTTTAGATAATTTGGATAGTATAGCTCCGGGAAAAATACATTTAATTCCTGAAAGTGGCTCGATTTTACCTGAAATTGAGATTGAGTTTTCAGAAGGCGAAAGTGCTTTTGATGTTTTGAAAAGAGAACTAATAAATCGTACTATACATTTTGAATTCACACAAAATCCGATGTATGACAGTGCTTATATAGAGGGGATAGGCAATCTATATGAATTTGACGCAGGGGAACTTTCGGGGTGGATATATCGTGTAAATGGCGAAATCTTGTCCGTTGGATGTTCGGAATACAAACTAAAAAACGGAGATGAACTTGAGTTCTTATACACCTGCAATATGGGAAAGGATTTATAAAATATCTTTATGGTTCTGCTTCCCCAAAAATCGACATTCTTCGACAGAGGAATGTCGATTTTACTTATTACTTATTCACTCTTCACTATTCCCTAAAAACACTTGTCGATTTTTGGAAGGTAATAGTAAAAAGGGAAGAAGTTGAGGTTGATTTGCTTGTGCAAAGCTTATTTTTAATTTGTTTGAATTCGGGTGTATATGATGGCATGTATCCTCTGTGTGATTTTATGCTGTTTACTTTTTTAAAATTGTGTGATATAATTTTACTATTAACAAAAAGGAGTTTTAAATATGTCTAATATATGGCACGATATTTCGCCAAAAAGGATACACTCAGAAGATTTTATATGTGTTATTGAAATATCTAAAGGCAGTAAGAAAAAATACGAATTAGATAAAGAATCAGGCTATCTTATGCTTGACAGAATTTTGCACACATCAACTCATTACCCTGCAAATTACGGCTTTATTCCGCGTACCTATGGTGATGACAATGACCCGCTCGATGTGCTTTTGCTTTGTTCGGAGCAAATTGAACCAATGACACTTGTTCGTGCATACCCAATAGGGGTTATCTCTATGATAGATAACGGTCGAAATGATGAAAAAATTATTGCTATTCCGTTTAATGATCCAAACTACAATATGTACAAGGATATCAGTGAGCTGCCAAAACACGTTTTTGATGAAATGAGCCATTTTTTCAGCGTGTATAAAAATCTTGAAAACAAAACGACTGCCGTAAACGAGGTCAGCAACCGCGAGGCTTCGCTTAAAATTATTGACAAAGCAATAAATGATTATGTAGAAAGGTTTTGCAAATAATAGCCTGATTCAATAATTATTTTAAATACAGTAAACATTGTCTATCCATTTTTGTGTTTTATTTAATACGTGTAATCTGGTACTTTTTTAATTTGTATTTGGTGCTTAATCGCTTTGTTTACTATGCTATAATAATATCAACGCATCTTTGTGATGTGGAACAACATATAAATGCCAGCTAAAGAGAATTTAATTTAAATATTAACGCATAATAACTCCAAAATGATTTTTGGAGTTGATTTTTTGTACAGAACTGATTTAACAATAGAAGCGGCCGAACAGCTTATGCAAGGTGAAAAAACCATAGATGGGTGCCAGATAAACAAAAATAATCTTGATGGAATATCCATAACAGAGGTTGAGGTGCAAACAGATGAGGCTGCACAAAAAATTGGAAAACCCTGCGGTACTTATATTACCATTGAGTGCCCCGCAATACGCACAGGTGAAACAGATGAGTTTGACAAAATACAAAAAGAGCTTACAAAATATATTGTCCGTTTTACCCAAGGCAAAAAAAATATACTTATAGTAGGCCTTGGCAATCGCAATATTACTCCCGATGCACTTGGGCCAAAGGTGACCGACGGGATTATTGTAACACGGCATTTAAAGGAACAAAAGCTAATTACCGATGATGTTGTGTCGGTAAGTGCAATTGCCCCTGGTGTACTTGGTATTACAGGGATAGAAACAGGGGAGATAATAAATAGTGTGGTGCAAAAAACAAAGCCTGATATTATAATAGCCATAGATGCCCTTGCTGCACGAAGTATGGAAAGAGTAACCACCACTATTCAGATAGGCGATACTGGTATAATACCAGGCTCAGGTATAGGTAATAGCCGCAATGCAATAACCAAAGACACCCTCGGCGTGCCTGTAATTGCAATAGGAGTGCCCACAGTTGTAGATGCAGCAACAGTAGCAAATGACTCTATCGATATTTTGACCGATGCGGTTAAGCAAAACGCAGGTGAAAATTCTAAACTTTATAAAGCAATAAAAAAACTAGAGGACGAAAACAGATATAGCCTTATAAAGCAGGTTTTGACTCCATATGTAGGCAACCTTATTGTTACACCTACAGAAATAGATTCTGTCATTGATGATGTGTCCGACATAATAGCAGACAGCATAAATTCTGTTTTTATTGAGTTATAGTTTTTTGTGAACAACAATATATTTGTTACTAAGGTGATAAATATATGATATACTCAAAAACCAGTTTTACTGCACTTGTAATAGGCAAAAAGGTAGTTGCGGCAACAGCCATAGTGCTTACTGTGCTTGTTGTTGTTTTTTGCTCTGCAGTTTCCTTAAGCAGCAATTACAACAAAACTCAAATGCATATTAAAGCAGTATGCTCTGCAGTGCCGCTTTTTGGTGCACAAAATATAAATGTTGCTCAAAGCTTTTCACAAACGATATATACTGCTTTTGGAATTTATCCTAAAGAGCATATATATAATTTAAAGGTACTGCCTTATTTTGCAAATATTGATGATATAAAAAGTATACAGACAAGCATAATTGTACCTGAGGTAACTGATGAGGTTGAGCTGCCCGTTGTAAAGGTGAGCGAACAGACAAACATATCAAAAAACCTTGAAATAAAAAATGAAACAACATATTCGGTAGATGCAAAAGCACTCGTAAATATGCCGCTTGATTTTAAACTTGGTGGCAAAAAGCCCGAAATACTCATTGTTCACACACATGGTACCGAAAGCTATACTCAATCAGAAAAATTCAATTATTCATCGCAGGATAATTCACGCAGCACTGACTTAAATTATAATGTGGTACGGGTGGGAGATGAGCTTGAAAAAGAACTTAAAAAATACGGATTAAATATTATACACGATAAAACGCTTAACGATTATCCATCATACAACAGCTCGTATGCAAAAACCCTTGAAGTGATAGAAAAATATCTAAAAAAATACCCCTCAATAAAATGTGTTTTTGATATACATCGTGATGCTCTGGAGTATGAGGATGGCACAAAAGTAAAATTTACTGCACAAATTGGTGATAAAAAGGTAAGTCAGGTTATGATTGTATGCGGAACAGATGGCTTGGGGCTTGAAAATCCACACTGGCAAAACAACCTCGCCCTTGCACTAAAAATACAAAACTATTTAAACGGCAAATACCCTGGTTTTATGCGTCCTGTAAACCTTAGGAAAGAGCGCTTTAATATGCACAAAACAAAGGGCTCGCTTATATTTGAGGTGGGTACTCACGGCAACACTCTTGATGAAGCATTAGGTGCATGTAAATACCTTGCAGAAGGAATAGGAGAAACATTAAAATAAACCCCCGCATATATGCGGGGGTTTTTGGGTTTATTATTGTGCTTTTTTGCCCGAAAGAATAATGTTTGTGATAATACCAAGTATAAGGGCACAAGCAATTGATGTAATTGTAACTTTACCAAATGTAAGTGTGAGACCGCCGATACCTGTAATAAGTATAGCACTTACAACAAAAAGATTTCTGTTTTCGTCAAGGTCAATATTTTTGAACATTCTAAGACCGCTAACTGCAATAAAGCCGTAAAGCGCAACACAAACGCCGCCCATTACACAGCTTGGGATTGAATTTACAATTGCAATAAATGGCGACAGGAACGAAATAATAATTGCGCCGATTGCAGCTGCAATAATAGTAACAACAGATGCATTAGCTGTAATAGCAACACAACCAACCGATTCGCCGTATGTTGTGTTAGGGCATCCACCAAAGAATGCACCAACCATAGAACCTATGCCGTCGCCCAAAAGTGTTCTGTGAAGGCCTGGTTCTTTAAGTAAATCCTTTTCCACAATAGAAGAAATGTTTTTGTGGTCTGCAATGTGCTCTGCAAATACAACAAATGCAACTGGCACATAAGCAACAGCGATTGTTGCAATGTATGAGCCGCTGATTTCGCCAATACCCTGTGATGCTGTGAGGAAAGTAAACTCAGGTACAGCAAGGAATGTATTTATTGTAACGCCGTCTGCAACAAGTGATTTAAATGAATCAAAGCTTATAACCTTAAGAGCGTCAATTCCTGCTACATTACCAATTACAGTAAATACAGTAGCAGCAATGTAACCTGCAGCAATACCAATTATAAATGGAATGAGTCTTGCCATTTTTTTGCCGTAGGTTGAAGCACACATTGTAGCAAAAAGTGTTATAAGGCCGCAAACAAGGCATACAAACGGGTCTGCCAACTGAAGGCCTTCGGCAGTTACCACATTACCTTTTACAATGTCACCAATAGCATTACCTGCAAGTGAAAGACCTATTATAGAAACGGTAGGTCCTATAACAACTGCAGGCATAAGCTTATCTATCCAGTTTACGCCAACAACTTTAACAACAGCAGCAATAACAACATAAACAAGACCTGCAAAAATCGCACCAAGGATAAGACCAATGTATCCAAGGCTCATAGAAACGCCACCTGCAAACGCTGCCGACATTGAACCTAAAAAGGCAAATGATGAACCAAGGAATACAGGACTCTTTTTACCAGTAAAAATCACATAAACAAGTGTACCTGCACCTGCACCAAAAAGTGCTGCGGCAGGACTCATGCCATTACCTATAATAATAGGTACCACAAGTGTTGCAGCCATAATAGCAAGTAATTGCTGAATGGCAAAGACGATCAAATGACCAAAAGCCGGTTTGTCGTCGATGTTGTAAATCAATTTCATTTTTAAAACCCTCCATTTTATAATTTTTTAAAATTGATTGTTAATTATAACACCCATATAATGATACACCAAAAAGCAATAATATGCAATAGATAAGTTAGATTTGATGTTTTTTTTGTGACATTTCACGATAAATTAACAGAAAATTCTACATATTTATTTTTGTGAATATATTTAAATCAGAGTTCGTATAATATGCCAATGGCTAGTGCTTTTTGTGAAAATTCACAGGTTTGTATTTAAAAGCCAGTGCATGTAACTTTAATCAATGCAACAAAAATTATGAAAAAATTGTAAAAAACTCTTTACAAATTAAATTTGCTGTGATATAATACATTAGGTTAGCCGATGCAAGGTTATTGGAAACTCCAACCGTGGCTTTGTTTCGGGCGTATATTATTATTTTAAGGAGGTTTTTTTATGTTGTTAAAAGAAACAAAACAGGCAATTATCAATGAGTACAAAACTCACGAGGGTGACACAGGCTCTCCTGAAGTTCAGGTTGCTATTCTCACATACAGAATCAACGAACTTACAGAGCACCTCAAGTCAAATATGCATGACCACCATTCAAGAAGAGGTCTTCTCAAAATGGTTGGTAAAAGAAGAGGCTTGCTCCAGTATCTTGCAAAGATTGATATCGAAAGATACCGTAGCCTTATTGCAAGACTCAACATCAGAAAGTAGTTTATATTTAAAGGCAAAGAGGGTATATTATCCTTCTTTGCCTGTTTTGCATTAATTAAGTAAAACATCAGATACTAAAACACATAAAATTAAAGCAAATATGATATTCGGCTTTTAGCAGTTAAATATGTTATCAAGCAGGTGTTTGATGGTATATTTAAGTGCTAATGCCAGTTATCTGTTTGCTAATCGGAGGTAAATTTATGAAACAAACATTTAAAACTACAATTGCCGGCAGAGATTTTATTGTAGAAACCGGCGAAATTGCACAGCTTGCAAGCGGTGCTGCATTAGTTAAATATGGCGACACAACTGTGCTTGCCACAGCAACAGCATCAGACAAGCCGAGAGATGGCATAGACTTTTTTCCACTTAGCGTTGACTATGAGGAAAAAATGTATGCAGTAGGCAAAATTCCAGGCGGATTTTTAAAGAGAGAGGGCAAGCCTTCTGAAAAAGCAGTCCTTACATCACGTGTTATCGACCGCCCTATCAGACCTCTTTTTCCAAAGGATTACCGCAATGACGTTGGTATTGTAACAACAGTGCTCAGCACAGATATTGACAATGCTCCCGAAGTTGTTGCAATGAATGGTGCTTCTATTGCAATTTCTATTTCGCAGATGCCTTTTGCAGGCCCAGTTGGAGCTGTTCAGATTGGCCTTGTTAATGGCGAATTTGTTGTTAACCCAACAACAGAGCAGAGAGCGGTTAGTGAAATGGCACTCACTGTTGCAGGTACAAAACAAAAGGTTGTTATGATTGAGGCTGGTGCAAACGAAGTTAGTGAAGACGTTATGTACGAAGCTATACTTTTTGCACACAAAGAAATTATCAAAATATGTGAATTTATTGATACAATTGTTGCTGCAGTAGGCAAGCCAAAGGCTGCATACACTGCACACGAAATTGATCACGAATTTTATGATGCAATTTACGATTATGCGTATGACAAAATCTGCTATGCAATCGACACTGATGACAAGCGTATTCGTGACGAAAGAATGAAAGCGCTCACTGATGAGATGACAGAGCATTTCGGCGCAGAGTTTTTTGATGGCAGGGATGCAGAACTTGATGAAACATACTACAAAATACAAAAAGAAATAGTAAGAAAATGGCTTTATGAGGACCACAAGCGTGTAGACGGCAGAGGCATTAACGAAATCAGACCTCTTGCATCATCGGTTGGTATGATTCCGAGAGTACATGGCTCAGGCTTGTTTACCAGAGGTCAGACGCAGGTTCTTACAATAGCAACACTTGGTGCAGTGTCCGAATCACAAATGTTAGATGGCATTGATGAAGTTACCGAAAAGAGATATATGCACCACTACAACTTCCCGTCATACTCTGTTGGCGAAACAAAGCCTTCGAGGGGTCCCGGACGCCGTGAAATCGGTCATGGTGCTTTAGCTGAAAGAGCGCTCCTGCCTGTTATACCATCGGTAGAAGATTTCCCTTATGCAATTCGCCTTGTATCTGAAGTTGTATCTTCAAACGGTTCCACTTCACAGGGCTCTGTATGCGGCAGCACACTTGCACTTATGGATGCAGGTGTTCCAATTAAGGCTCCTGTTGCAGGTATTTCGTGTGGTCTTATTACACACGGTGATGACTTCCTCACAATGGTTGATATTCAGGGTGTAGAAGACTTTTACGGTGATATGGACTTTAAGGTTGCAGGTACTCACAAGGGTATTACTGCAATTCAGATGGATATCAAGGTTGACGGACTCACTTATGATATTATTAAAGACGCTCTTACAAAAACAAGAGATGCTAGATATTATATTCTTGACGAAGTAATGCTTAAAGCTATTCCTGCTCCAAGAGAGAGCCTTAGCGAATATGCTCCAAAAATTATTACAATGCAGATTAACCCCGAAAAGATTAAAGACGTTATCGGCACAGGCGGTAAAGTTATTCAAAAAATCATTGCTGATACAGGCGTTAAAATCGACATCGAGGATGACGGCTCAGTATTTATTCTTACAAACGATGATGCTGCTGCCAAAAAAGCAAAAGAGATTATTGAGGGCATTGTAGCTGAACCAGAGGTTGGCAAAATTTACAAAGCAACTGTTAAGAGAATTATGGACTTTGGTGCATTTGTAGAGTTCCTCCCTGGCAAAGAAGGTCTTGTGCACATTTCAAAGCTTGATGAAAAGAGAGTAGAAAAGGTTACCGACATTGTTTCTGAAGGTGACGAAATTATGGTTAAGCTTACCGAAATTGACAGACAAGGCAGAGTTAACCTTTCACGCAAGGATGCACTGCGTGATGCTAAAGAGGTAAACACACAGGAAACTGAACAATAATAAAGTTAAACCCCGACAATCACAGCAAAAACTGTTGTAATTGTCGGGTTTTTGTGTTATTATTTTTAAATAAAGGAAATATCAAAAAATTTTTAATTTATATGTGACGCATATAATTGGTATTTATCACTTACAAGAGTATTGCCACTATTGTAAAAACAGAGCTTGACTAATTGGAGTTGAAAATATGCAGGTGCCACCATGCTACATTACAATTGACAAAAATGAGGTGCTCAGGTACCTCGGATATAGCAATCAAAAATTATCTGAGCAAATAAATGCTCAAATAGATTTGCTTATAAGTAAATGTCTTAGCCTAAATTGTTTAAAATACACATACAGCTATTTTGAAACAGAAAGCATAAATAATGAGATACATCTTAAAAATACCAATGTTACTTTTAACGGTAAGGATATATACAATCATCTAAGCGGTTGCAAATATGCAGCTATTTTTGCAGTTACATCGGGTATGGAGGTTGAAAGGGAGCTTACAAGGCTGCAAAAAATTTCTATGACCGATTCGGTAATTTTTGACGCGTGTGCTAACTGCTATATTGAGGCTGGAGCAGATTTTGCAGACAATGTAATAAGGCAGGAGGCAAAGCAAAAGGGCTTAAGTGTTAATTACAGATATTCACCAGGGTATGGCGACTTTGAACTTGAATGTCAAAAGGATATTATCAACTTGCTTGATTGTCCCAAAAAAATAGGCCTTACAGTGACCGACAGTATGCTTATGATTCCTCACAAAAGCATTACAGCTGTTGTGGGTATTTTTGAGGATGCACCAGGTCAGAACAAACTAAGCTGCAAAAGCTAATCAATGTATTTTTTAAAGGCGGTAATCATTGTGGAAAAAATAATTGACAATAATAAAATAATTTTGTTTGACGGTGCCATGGGAACTATGCTTCAAAAGGGATTATTAAAAGAGGGAGAGTTACCTGAGCTGCTAAATATTGTTAACCCTGAGGCAATATTAAATGTGCACAGGCAGTATGTTGAGGCAGGGTGCGATGTTGTTACCACAAACACCTTTGGTGCCAACAGGCTTAAGCTTTGCAATAGCCAAATGGTAACATCTGTAATAACTGAAGGTGTACATATTGCAAAAAAATCAGGTGCCAAATATGTTGCACTCGACATTGGCCCCACAGGAGCAATGCTTGAACCGTACGGAACTGTTTGCTTTGATGAAGCGTACGACATTTTTAAACAGCAGGTAATTGCAGGCAGCGGTGCGGGGGCAGACCTTGTTGTGATAGAAACAATGTCTGACATAAAAGAGGCAAAAGCAGCCTTGCTTGCAGCTAAAGAAAACTGTGGCCTCCCTGTTGTTGTAACAATGTCTTTTGAGCAGGACGGCAGAACATTTTTAGGCACAACAGCGCAAATTGCTGCTGTTACACTTTCTTCATTAGGTGCAGACGCAGTTGGCATAAATTGCTCTCTTGGTCCAAAGGAAGTATTGCCTTTTGTTGAGGATATGCTCAAAGTATCAAGGGTGCCCATAATGGTGCAGCCCAATGCGGGGCTTCCGCAAATGGAGGATGGCAAAACAGTATACAAAATACTTCCCGATGATTTTGCACATTATATACACAAAATGCTTGATATGGGTGTAAAGGTTGTGGGTGGTTGCTGCGGCACAACCCCTGAGCATATAAAAGCTGTAAAGCAAATTATACAAAGCAATAGCTTTGAAAAATTTGAACCAAAGTATGTAACAGCTTTTACAAGCTCACAGAGCATTGTTTGCATAGACGCTGACCAAACTTGCGTAATAGGGGAGCGAATTAACCCTACAGGCAAAAAAAGGCTCAAACAGGCACTGATAGATGAGGATATGTCGTACATTTTATCTGAGGCTATATCTCAGACAGAATCGGGAGCAGATGTGCTTGACGTTAATGCAGGTCTGCCCGATATTGACGAAAAATATATGCTTGTTAAAATGGTTAATGAAATTCAAGCAGTAACAAACTTGCCGCTGCAAATAGACAGCTCCGACACAGCGGCCATAGATGCTGCCGCAAGGATATACAGCGGAAAGCCAATTATAAATTCGGTAAACGGCAAAAAAGAGAGTATGGAGGCGGTGTTGCCAATTGTAAAAAAATACGGTGCATCAGTTGTTGCCCTTACCCTCGACGAAAACGGAATTCCAGACACAGCGGAGGAACGTGTTAAAATAGCAAAAAAAATTGTAAACAAGGCAGCAGAGTATGGTATTTGCAAAGAGGATATACTGGTAGATTGCCTTGTGCTTACTGCGTCTACAAATCAGCAAACAGTTATGCAAACCTTAAAGGCAGTGTCGGCGGTAAAAAGAGAGCTTGGTGTAAAAACAGTGCTTGGTGTAAGCAATGTGTCTTTTGGGCTCCCGTCGCGCCCTCTTGTTAATTCTACATTTTTAGCAGCGGCTTTTGGATGCGGGCTTAATGCTCCTATACTCAACCCATTGAGCAAGGAGTATATGGATGTTGTAAATTCATTCAGACTGCTTAATAACGAAAATAATTCTATGCAGAGTTTTATAGATAAATACTCTGGCGAAAAGGCGGACAATTTACAATTGTCACAAGGTGATTTGCCTCTTGAACAGATTATTATAAAGGGCTACAAAACACTATGTGCACCCGCTACCAAAGCAAAGCTTGATGGTGGCATGGACCCTCTTTATATAATAAACAACATTTTTATTCCGTCGCTTAATATTGTGGGTGACAGATTTGAAAAAGGTGAAATGTTTTTGCCGCAGCTTATGGCATCTGCCGAAACTGTAAAAAACGGCTTTGATGTAATTGCAGCAAATACGCAAACGGAGCATACACCTCAAAACAAAAACAAAATAATTGTTGCAACAGTAAAAGGTGACATTCATGACATTGGCAAAAACATTGTAAAAATGATACTTAAAAATTACGGATATGATGTAATTGACCTTGGCAAAGATGTAGAGCCTCAGCTTGTGGTTGACAAAATAAAGCAGCACAATGTAAAGCTTGCAGGACTTTCGGCACTAATGACTACAACGGTCAAGTCTATGGCACAAACAATACAGCTTATAAAGCAAAATTGTCCCGATTGCAAGGTGATGGCAGGCGGTGCGGTGCTTAGTCAAGAGTATGCAAAAATGGCAGGTGCCGATTTTTATGCAAAGGATGCACTAGAAGCTGCAAAAATTGCTAAAAATGTTTTTGATTAATACAAAAATTTGTAAAATTTCTATTTTTTTCATTACATAAAAATTCCTTGCTTGCACACAATAACATTGTAAATTCAAATGTTGGGTTGGTGTTTTGACTAACCGAAAATAAAGGAGTTATTTGTTAATGAAAGCAACAGGAATTGTAAGAAGAATAGACGACCTTGGCAGAGTAGTAATACCCAAAGAAATCCGCCGTACAATGCGCATCCGCGAAGGAGACCCTCTTGAAATATTTACCAACCATGATGGCGAAGTTATATTCAAAAAATATTCACCAATAGGAGAGCTTGGCGAGTTTGCATCCCAGTATGCCGAAACACTTTACAAAACATCGGGATTCCCGGTTTGTATTACCGACAAAGACTCAATTATAGCAATTTCGGGCGCACCCAAAAAGGAACTGTTTGAAAAACCTGTAAGCAGTGATGTGGAGCGCATAATGGAAGAAAAAAAGCATTATTTTTGCAGTGATGGTTCAAAGGTAATGCTTACCGACAATTCGGATAAATACAGTGCAGGTGTTATATCTCCAATAATTGCCGAGGGCGATATAATAGGCAATGTAATTGTAATTAAAGATGGTGACAAAACAAACATTACCGAAACAGAGCTAAAGCTTGCAAATGCAGCATCAATGTTTTTGGCAAAGCAAATGGAAATATAGTTAAAAAGATGATTACACATTTAAATGTGTAATCATCTTTTTTGACTAATCACAAAATTAAGACACCTTAGATCGTATAGTAAGTGATTAAAACTTATTACCACATTCCAATGATATTGTCAATGGCTGTCCCGATGTTTTTAAACATATTGTTTGAGTCTTTTTGCATTTTTTTGTGAGTTTTGTCATTGATTGGGTCCATAAGCATCCCTACTGTTGCGCCCACAACAGTACCCACTATCATTCCTGTTGTAAATTTGCTACACATAATATTTGCACTCCTTTCAGCTTTTATTATGCTCAAAGGCAAAGTGCATATACTGATTATTAATTGGCAATATGGTTTTCGATGCCGTTTTTATTTGTGCGCACAAAAATAATATCATCGCCTATTTTGTCAATATTTTCCCATGGTATTTTAATGCCCTGTGTTTTTGAAAAAAACTTTTGTTTTTCTTTTGCGGGCAAAATAATTGTGCGTATATGACCTGTGTGTTTATCTATTTCCATATCACATACAAACCCAAGCTTTTCACCGTCAGACAAATTTATAACCTCTTTGGAACGAAAATCCGATGCATTAAACATAATTATCACCTCTAATGATAATTATGCTGTAAAAAGCCATTGAAGTACTGTTGCTACTTCAATGGCTTAAATTTAAATTATTGTAAAGTACATTTTGTTAAGAAAATAACCTCTTTCCTTGCTGCAAACAGGGCAAATGTGAGGTGCTTGAGGCCCTGTGTGAATATGGCCGCAGTTTGTGCATATCCAAACCTGCTCATTTTTGTTTTGATAAAGTGTGTCATCATCAAAATCATTGAGCAACGCTTTAAAGCGCTGCGCGTGCACATTTTCGATTTTTGCAATCATATCAAAGGTTGCTGCAATATTGTCAAACCCTTCAGATTTTGCAATATCGCCAAAGGTTTTGTATATTTTTTCATATTCATCTGTTTCGTTGTCTACTGCATATTTGAGGTGGTCTTTTGTGTTTTTTACTACATTTACGGGATAGCTTGCTGTTATGTCAAAATTAGTAAAGTTTACCTCTTGTAAAAAATCATAAAACACAGTTGCATGTGCCTGCTCCTGATATGCTGTCAAATCAAATATTTTGCCTATTGCAATATAACCATCATTTTTTGCAATTTGCGAAGCCATATTGTATCTGTTGCGCGCCTGACTTTCGCCTGCAAATGCACGCATAAGATTAACTTTTGTTTCGCTGTTTTCAAAATTCATAAAAATCTCCATTCCGCCGCCATACGTCGGCACAAATATTAATTAAATTTCTCTTATCCGTATGGCAAGGAATGATAAGAGATTTTTACGCCCATGTGCGTTTCTGAGCGAAAGCGAAGAAAAATTCGCACGGGCAATCAAATCCGCCGGAGGCAATAATGTGAAAGGAACTTTCACGTTATTCTCCATTCCGCCGCCATACGTCGGCACAAATAGTAATTTGATATCTCTTATCCGTATGGCAAGGAATGATAAGAGATTTTTACGCCCATGTGCGTTTCTGAGCGAAAGCGAAGAAAAATTCGCACGGGCAATCAAATCCGCCGGAGGCATTAACGTGAAAGTTTCTTTCACGTTAAAACCTCCTTTTTGATTATTTTTTTCAAAAAAGAGGTTTTTATTCATTTATTATTAAAATATGTCCGCATAACCTCACGTGCAACGGGTGCTGCTACGCTACCTCCAAAACCCGCATTTTCCATAATTACACTTACTGCAATTTCGGGATTGTCATATGGCGCAAATCCCACAAACCATGCGTGAGTTTTTTGTTGGTCGGTTGTTGTCATTTCGTTTTCGGCAGTTCCTGTTTTGCCGCACACATCATATCCGTATAGTGCTGCTGCGGTACCTGTGCCCGATTTTACAACATCTCTCATATAGTCCTTAATAATATTAGCTGTGACAGCGTTTACAGGGTTTGCTATTGTTGACGGCTGCGTTTTTGAAATTGTGGAGTTGCCGCTTGTTACCTTTGACACAATATACGGCTTTGGCATTAACCCGTCGTTTGCAATTGAGCTTGCAACAAGTGCAAGATGAAGCGGAGTCATAAGAGTTTTGCCCTGACCTATGGAAAAAATAGCACAATCGAGTGCACCCATTTTTGAAGTGTCATATTTGCTTTTTGAAATTGGGAAATTAAATGGTATTTTACTGCCAAGCAAAAATCTTTGTGCCAAATCCTTGTGGATTGTGTAATTTATATCCGAACCCATCTTTGCAAAGTATACATTGCTAGATTTTACAAATCCTTTTTTCAGGTCTGTCTGGCCGTATATACTGCCGCCTGCGTTTGAAATATCCTTGTCGCCAAGGTGTATTTTGCCCTCGTTATCTTCAACAATCTTATTTTGGAGGTTATTTTCGAGTATTGCAGCGGCAGTTATTATTTTGTATGTAGAGCCGGGGGCATACATACCCATTGTTGCCCTTGTCAAAAACGGTGAGTTTTCGTCGGAGTTGAGCTTTGCCCAGTTTTGTGACAGTGAATCTTGCGATGGGTTAAAATCGGGCATACTCACCATTGCTAAAATTTCGCCTGTTTTTGGATTTATGGCAACAACAGCGCCTTTGTACCTCTTCATAAGGCTTGCGGCTTTTTGCTGCAGTTTGTGGTTTATTGTAAGGGTAAGATTGTCACCGCTTGTTGTTTCTTTTTGAAAAATTCTTTTTAAGCTAAAAAACTGTTTAAAGTTGTTGTTGCCCAGCAAATCCTCGTTGTATTGCTTTTCTATAAGTGATTTGCCATATTGTGATGATGAGTAACCTATAACATGCGAGTATAAATTTTGATAAGGATAAATTCTTTTTTGCTTGCCGTTTTCATCGAGCTCGCTGTACGCAAGTACAGTTCCGTTTCGGTCGTATATTGTACCTCGTTTTATTTTGGATTCGGCAAGTGTGTTGCGTTGATTGTAATTGCTTTGCACATATTCATCATTGTAGTATATATTTATTGTGGTGAGGTACACAATAAGTCCCAAAAACAGTATAGAAAAAAAGGACAGTACCCATATTACTTTTTTATTGTTCATAAGCTTTCCTTCTTTCGTATTATCTGAACGTGCGCTCTGTTAACTCAGCCTTAATGCTAATACCAAGCTTTTCTTTTATGTCTTTTACAAACTCAACTTCTTTAGTTTCAAGCACAGATATTATAAGCGAAACATCCTCGCCAAATGCCTTGTCCTCAATTTGAGCATCAAATGTTTTGCATATGTACTCAAGAGTTGTAAGTGCTGAGTAGGGCACAGTAACAGTGTATATAGCGGCGCTTTGCATTTTTTTGATGCCCGATTCCGCCAGCCCTGTTTTTGCCGAAAGTGTGTATGCTCTCACAAGGCCGCCTGTACCAAGGAGTGTACCTCCAAAATATCTTGTTACTACGCACACAACATCTGTTACGCCCTCACCTTCAAGCATTTGCATAATGGGTATGCCTGCAGTTTTTGAGGGCTCGCCGTCGTCGGAGCATTTTTTGACCAAGCCGTCACCCACTATGTATGCATACACATTGTGTCGGGCGTCATAGTGCTTTTTTCGTATGCTGTTTATAAACGCAATAGCCCCATCCTCTGTTGTAATATGCTTGATATTGCATATAAAACGCGACTTTTTTTCTACAATTTCGGTTGTGGATTGCTTGTCTACTGTTATATAAGTCGGTGTCATAATTAACCTCACAAATATATTTATATATTTTAAATTATACATCAAAATTTAACCATTGGCAACATTTATATAACAATTTTCACATATTATGATATTTCCCTGTCTGGATACATTTTAATTTCTATAGTGCCTGTGAGTATGTCAGAGTAGCTGTACGAAATCATTTTTTCTTTGTTGGTTTTGGGGTCGGTTGTTTTTATTACAAATATGCCAGGGTATGCGTTTGCAATTACACATTCCTTTATTTTGTATCTTTTTCGTCCTTTTACTGCTGAGAGCATTACTGTTTTGCCTATGTTTGATTCAAAAGCTTTTTTAATCTGCTCAATTTTGCTCATATATATATCATCTCCCAAAAATATTGTTGACTTGTTGTGCAAAATTTATTCGTGAATAAAATTATTTCAAATAATAACAATAATTGTGAGGTGGTAAAAGTGTTTTTAATATACAAACCCAAAAAAAAGCAATTTGATTTTGAACTGGAGCAAGATACAAGCACAAAACAAAGGCTGCACACTATGCACAAGGTAAGCACACATATTGAGCAAAACAAAGAGTATATAAAGCAACTTTTTAACACAGATATCAACAATGATATTATTATTCGTGATGTTGTTGTATATGTTGGCAGCCAAAAAGTGAAGGCTGTTGTTTATTCGGTAGATGGACTTGTGAACAAGCAGCTTATTAACGAAAACATTTTAGAGCCACTTATGCGCTTTAAAGATAACGATTCAAATCAAAAAATTACTGCAGAGTATATAGTACAAAGGTTAATCCCTCAAGTTCAGCTTGAAATATCCGATAACATATATAACACCGCTCAAAAAATAAATTTTGGCAACGTGGTTATGTTTTTTGATGGGATAGGCAAAGCAATAGTAGCCGACGTAAAAACCTGGGAGCACCGAAGCGTAGGGGAGCCATCATCTGAACAGGTAATTCAAGGTCCTCAGGAGGGGTTTAACGAGGTTTTAAGGTGCAACACAGCTCTTATACGCAAATCACTAAACAACAGCAATCTTATTGCCCAAAATGTAACACTTGGCAAAACAAGCAAAACAGCAGGCTCAGTTATGTATCTTAGCAATGTAGCAAACAAAAACCTTGTTAATGAGGTAATTCGCCGCATACAAAACATAGATTGCGAATATATACTTTCAACACTTGATGTAGAGCAGTATATTGAAGAAGCATCTTTTTTGCCAATACCCCAGATTGTAACCACCGAGCGCCCCGACAGAGTGTGCAAAAGCTTGGTTGAGGGTAGGGTGGCACTGCTATTAAACGGCAGCTCACACGCACTTATTATGCCTGCTACACTTTTTGACCTTGCATCATCGGTTGAGGACGATTATCTTAGATATCCTTATTCAATTTTAATACGCATAGTGCGTTTTATGGCAATGGCAATTGCCACACTTGCTCCTGCAATTTTTGTTGCCGCCACGCAATACCATCAGGATTTAATACTTAACGAATTGTTTTTGTCAATTCAGGCATCAAGGCTTTCGGTTCCATTTTCGGTTGTGTTTGAGTTGCTTATTATGGAGCTTTCGTTTGAGCTTATACGCGAGGCAGGAGTAAGAGTGCCAAAGCACATTGGCTCAACTCTGGGTATAGTTGGAGGGCTGATTTTGGGTACTGCCGCAGTAGATGCAAACATTGTAAGCCCTGTTATGATCATTGTAGTGGCAATAACGGGTATTGCATCATTTGCAATTCCATCATATTCACTGTCATTTTCGCTTAGGTTTAGCAGATTTTTGTACGTTTTTGGTGCTGCTGTGTGTGGATTTTTGGGGTTGTTTGCAGTGTTTTTTGCAAACACTGTTATGTATATGGGCACAAAATCATTTGGCGTTCCTTTTATGTCACCACTTGCACCTATGGATAAGTCGGGCTATGAGGGAATACTGTTTAGAAGACCATTGTGGAAGCAGGACAAACGTCCCGAATATTTAAAACCAAAGGACAAAAGCGACAAAGCGCATATCAGCAGAAAGTGGCTTGGAGGTAACAAAAAGTGACAGAAATAAAAAAATACAATCATCTTATGATAATGCTTATTGTATCGGCAATGCTAACCTTTGGCCTCAATAATTTTGTATTTAGCTCAGCTAATGCAGCGTATATTGAGTGCATATTTTCAAGCGTTTTTGCAGCATTGTTATATACATTGTTGTATAACCATAAGGCAGTAAAAAGCCTTTTAAAATCAAATGGTGTAATTGGCAAAATTGTGTGTATTGTGCTTGTGCTTGCATTTTTAACATACAGCGGGGCTTTTACTGCAAAGCTTGCAACCCTTATAAACAAGTTTTTTATGCAAAAATCACCTTTTGCGTACCTTGTGTTTTTTTGCATATTTCCTGCAGTATTTGGAGGTTACTTTGGAATAAAATCTACATCAAGGTATGCAAGCATAGTGTGGATTTTTACACTTATTGCAACAGCTTTTATTTTGCTAATGTGCAGCGGTGAATATAATACAGACAATTTATACCCCATAATGGGTAACGGTGTTGCTAATTTAATAATAGGTTCAGCAAACATTTCGGTTTTTGGTGTAGTGCTTGTATATTATATTATAATGGCAGATACAGATGCACAAAGCAAAACGGTAAAACGGCAAATTGCAAAATTTATTCTGATATCAGGCTTGTTTGGCGCGTCAATCTGCCTTGCACTGAGCTTGCTTTTGCCATATCGTGCAGTTGGCTTTGCCGACAATCCATACCTTAGTGTTGCGTCATCTGTAAGAGCAAACTTTATGCTTGAACGGAGCGAAATCATTGTACTAATTTTGTGGATATTTTGTTCGTTTTTGTGCATAAGTGCATTTTGCGCCGCTGTTTTTTCTGCCTGCACTAAAATGCTTAACCTTTCGGACAAGGGAGGTATAATAGGCTGTGTATCAGTTATAATTTATGTTGTTGCAATAGTCGCACAAAGGTTTAATTTTACCGATTATCTCATAAATTTTTCGGCAGATTTACTTACACTTTTGTCAATTTTAGTGCCCGTAGTTGCTTATATAAGATACTTTGTATTACGGAGGATAGATAAATGATAAAAAAATGTGTATTTATATTTGCATTTGCTTGTTTGCTGTGCGGCTGCTATGACCAGACGGATATAGAGGACATAAAAAATGTTTCATTAATAATTGTAGATAAAGGCAATATATCATATTGCACCATTACAACTGAGCCTGAGGAAAAAAGTTATGGATACAATGTTTACAATGTAACAACAGATGACTTGTACTATGGCATAAACTCAATATGCAATCAAACAGGTAAAGAGGTAAGTCTTTCACATCTTGAAGCAATAGTGTTTACAAAAAACTGCGAGTACAATATTGTAAAAAAAAGCATTAATTCGCTGCTTGAAGGTACAAATTCACACCCTAAGATTATGACGGCATTTTTGGATGGCGATGCATCAGCATTTTTTGACAAGCTGAGTATCCCGTCAGACACAACGGTTAACAAGCTTATAAGCAATGTGTTTGACAACAAATTTACAAGCACAACTCAGTGCAGCGCAATGGAGCTTAGCTGTGCTATGAATTTTGATATGTCTGGAAAATGCGTACCCGTTGTTTTTTTAGATAATGAGGGTAACATCAAATCAAGTGAGAGTGTGTTTGTAAATAATTACGGCTTTGCTGAGCTTGATGCAACTACAACTCAATTTTTAAATGCAGCATTTGGCAGAGGCGAAGTTTATGTAAATTACAATAACGCAACAGCCCCCATTGTGTGTAAAAACATTAATTTTGCCACAAACCTCAACAATATTGACGTAAATGCAAATTTACAAATTTGTTCAGGGCAGAGCCTCGGCGCAAAACAAGCTTTTTCGGATTTTGCAAAAACCGTAATTGATGATATTGTTGTTAAAAAAAATAATGGCTTTGACTTGCTTAATTTGCAGGGGCAGATGGCTAAAAAATTTAACAGTATATCGTCTTTTGAGCAATATATACAAAATAACGGAGGAGTACAAAACTGGCTTAAAAATATAAATGTAAATATTAAAGCAGAGGTGAAATAAACTTGTACAAACTAATATTAATGCTATGTGCCATTGGTATATTTGTTTACACATTGTCATACGCTGTGTGGGAATGGAAACACAATAACAAATTTGGCTCATGTTTTGTGTATGCTCTTGCATTTTTTGAAATGGGGTTGTCATTATATACTGTGTTGCAGTATTAAAAGTGATTATAAATCAAAAAGTTGAGGTGTTTACCTCAACTTTTGTATTAATTCATAAAAATAATCGGGACTGGGCTTAGTAAATTCCATATACTCATTTGTAACAGGGTGAACAAAACCAATAGTTTTTGCGTGAAGTGCCTGACCACTAAGGTTGTATGGGTTTTTGTTTGCATACACAGGGTCGCCAACAACAGGGTGTCCAATGTATTGCATATGTACTCTTATTTGATGTGTTCTGCCTGTTTCGAGGCGGCAACACACATGAGTAGCATTGTTTAAATATTCTATTACTTCAAAATGGGTAACTGCGTGCTTTGAGTTGTTTGGAGTAACCGTCATTTTGAGCCTGTTGGCAGGATGCCTGCCAATAGGTGCCTCAATGGTGCCTTTTTTGGCTGCAACAATGCCGCTCACAATACACTCATATTCTCGTTTTACAGTTTTGTCCTTAATTTGCTGCGCAAGGGATAAATGTGCGTCATTGGTTTTTGCTACAAGCAACAACCCCGATGTGTCTTTATCTATACGGTGCACAATCCCAGGGCGCATGACGCCGTTTATTCCACTCAAATCATCCTTGCAGTGATGCATAAGTGCATTTACCAAGGTTCCGCTGTAATTGCCGCAGGCTGGGTGCACAACCATTCCCTGAGGCTTGTTTACCACTAAAAGAGATGTGTCCTCGTACACAATATCAAGAGGGATATCCTCAGGGGTAATGTCTGCATATTCGGGGTCGGGGATAGTAACAGATATAACATCGCCTGCTTTGAGCTTGTAATTGGTTTTGACAGCAGCACCGTTAACAAGCACATTTCCATCGTCTATTAACTTTTGAATTTGTGACCTCGTTATGCCGTCAATTTCAATATACTTATCTATTCTTGTACCTGCAGTATCACATATAATTTCAATTAATTCCATATTATTTCTCCAGATTTTTGTCTGTTAATACAAATACACAAAGCAGTATTGCACCAATTACCACGCAAATGTCTGCAAAGTTAAAAACGGGGTAGTTTACAAAAGTTATTTCTATCATATCTACCACATAACCTCGAAAAATTCTGTCTATAAGGTTGCCAATGCCTCCTGATACTATTAAAGATGTACTCCACATATAAAGTGCACTTTTTGGCTTGATTTTAATTGTATATATAACAATTGCCACAATCATTACAATTGTAAATGCTATAAAAAACCAACGGTTGTTTTGCAATATCCCAAAAGCTGCACCGCGATTTTCAACATAAGTAAAGCTTATTATATTTTTAATAAATTCAACAGTACCAACAGGCTTTAATATATTAATTGTACATAGCTTTGTTGCCTGGTCAGCAACTATAAGCAGTATTGTAATACACAAATAAATCATAGCAATACCTCATATTTAAAATTTACAAGCCGCCGTGCTCGGCGGCTTGTAAACTAAAATTATTAACCTTTAACAAGTTCAATTACTTTTGCAATTGCTTCATCAGCAGTAATTTCCAACATTTCGCCAGTTTTGCGGATTTTAAATTCCACAATGTTTTCGCAAGCCTTTTTGCCCACATTAATGCGAACAGGTATACCAATAAGGTCAGCATCTTTAAATTTCACGCCTGCACGTTCGTTTCTGTCATCAATAATTGTTTCAATGCCGTTTGCTTTAAGCTTTGCGTAAATTTGTTCGGCAAGCATAACCTGAGCTTCTTCCTTTGTGTTAACAGGTACAACAATTGCATGGTAAGGCGCAACGCTCATTGGCCACACAATGCCCGATTCGTCACAGTTTTGCTCAATAATAGCCGCCATACATCTGCTCACACCTATGCCGTAGCATCCCATAATGGCCGTTTGTTCCTTGCCGTTTTCGTCAAGAAAGGTACAATGGAGCGCGTCAGAATATTTTGTGCCGAGTTTAAATATGTGACCAACCTCAATACCCTGGCAGGTTTCAATACTGCCGCCGCAAACAGGGCATTTGTCACCTGGCACAATGTTGCGAAAATCTGCAATTGCAGTAGCAGTAAAGTCGATATCAATGTTTGCATTTTCAAAGTGCATATCAGTTTCGTTTGCACCAACAACCATATTTGTCATATTTGCTACTTCCAAGTCAACCAAAACATCAATTCCAAGGTTAACAGGGCCTGCAAAGCCAACTTTTGCATTTGTTATTCTCATAACATCTTCAGCCTCTGCAAGCTCAAGGTCAATGCATCCAAGGTGGTTTGTAACCTTTGTTTCGTTAACCTCGCGGTCACCTCGTACCATTACTGCAACAAACTTGTCGTCTGCTTTGTATATAATTGTTTTTGCAAAATTTTTTGGTTGTTTGCCTAGAGAGCTTGTGAGCTCTTCAATTGTTTTGCAGTTTGGTGTGTGAATTTTGTTTATGGCAAGCTTTTGTGCAGCTTCATCCTTTTCGCCTGCAACACACGCAGCCTTTTCAATATTTGCACAGTAACCGCAGCTGCAGTATGCAATGGTATCTTCACCAATTTCCGATTTGACCATAAATTCCTGCGAGCCTGAGCCGCCCATTGCACCCGAATCGGCGTCAACTATTAAATAATCAAGCTCCATTTTGTCAAAAATCTCCCTGTATGCATTATACATATTTTTGTAAGATGCATCAAGGCCTGCCTTGTCTCTGTCAAAGCTGTATGCATCCTTCATAATAAATTCGCGGCTGCGTATAACGCCAAAGCGGGGGCGTCTTTCGTCGCGGTATTTTGTTTGAATCTGATACAGTGTTACAGGGAGCTGCTTGTATGATTTAATTGTATTTTTAACAGTATCGGTAAAAATTTCTTCGTGTGTAGGTCCTAAGCAAAAATCTCTGTCGTTGCGGTCTTTAAGGCGGAACATTTCGGGTCCAAATACCTGCCATCTGCCCGATGCCTCGTAACATTCCTTAGGCAGTATTGCGCTCATTAACAGCTCCTGAGCATCGTGGTTGTCCATACCTTGTCTGACAATTTTTTCTATATTTTTAAGTGCCTTAAATCCAAGCGGCAAAAATGCATACACACCCGATGCAAGCTTACGCATAAGTCCTGCGCGGAGCATAAGCTGATGGCTAGGAATTTCGGCCTCAGACGGAACTTCTCTCAAAGTAGGGAGCAAGTATTTTGATAATCTCATAAAATGTACCTCGCTTAATTTAGTTTGTGTCTTTTTGTAATATACTAATATATAATTATATAGCAAACCAAAATATTTTTCAACTGTTTATTTACATTTTTTGCACTTTTTTATGTAATTACACATTTTAGTCAATACAAACTTACTTATTACAAATGATAACGTAAAAATCCCTCTTATGCGTCAGTGCACAAGAGGGATAACTAAGTTTTGCAATTATTATTCGTTTTCTTCAACAGGAGCTTCGTTATATGCGTCAATTACCTTAGTTTCAATATATTGTCTTGTTTCAAAATTGATTGGGTGAGCCACATCCTTAAAAGTGCCGTCTTTCAATCTTTTGTTAGGCATTGCTACAAATATCTTATCTTCATTTTCGATAACCTTTACATCGTGGATAGCAAAGCAATCATCAAAAGTAATAGACGCAATTGCTTTCATTTTGCTATCTGTAGCAAATTTTTTAATTTTAATGTTTGTGATTTCCATAATCTTTCTCCTTTGCAAATCGATAAATCGATACTCAATCATATTTATTATATTTTAGTTGTGCAAATTTGTCAATGGTATAATTTTATCATATTAAAACTTTGGTTATACCTAACAAAACACTGTTTGCTTTTTTGTTACAAATTACATCATTAACTTCATTTTTTGTGTGTGACAATGTTTTTTACAATTAAATATTTTATAATTAATTACATAAAATATTTGAAGTGTGGGATTTTTTGTGATATACTATTAAAAGTTGAAATGATTGGGAGGTTATATAAATTGGATGCTTTTAAAATAAGAGATAATATAAATTTGTATTACATTAATGACAATAAGTACAAAACAACCTCAATTACTGCCTATGTTAACCGCAGGCTAAAAAGGAATGAGGTTACAAAAAACGCTCTTCTTTGCAAGGTGCTTGCCAGAGGTACTTCCAAATATAACACTATCGAAACAATTAACAGTCATCTTGAAAATTTGTACGGAACTCTTTACAGTATAGATGTTTTAAAAAAGGCAAATATACAGTGTATTCAGTGCTCAGTAAGCAACATATCCGATAAATTTACAGGCGAAAATATAACTGATGAATCAGCAAAGCTTATGCTTGATTTTTTGTTTGACCCGTACGTTGTCGGAGGCGTTTTTGACAGTGACTATGTTGAGAGCGAAAAGCAAAATTTAAAAGACGATATTGAGGCAATTGTTAACGACAAACGTGCATATGCAAATATGCGCGTTATTGAAGAAATGTGCAAGGATGAAGACAATGCCATTATGGATTGCGGTTATGTTGAGGATTTGCCTGATATAAACAACGAAAGCCTTTATGAACACTACAAAAAAATTATTTTTTCCAGTCCAATCGACATTTATGTTGTAGGTGATACCGATATACAAGAGATAAAAAATGTAATATCTGAGTATTTGTCGCAGTTTAAATTTGATATTGCTGATGTAACTTGCGACAAACCAATTAAAAAGGCCGAGCAGGTAAAATATGTTGACGAAAATATGGCGGTTAATCAGGGCAAGCTTGCAATAGGCTGCCGCACTGGCATAAATATAGACAACCCTCTTTACTATGCATTGCTTGTTGGCAACAGCATTTTTGGCGCAGGTGCTCACTCCAAATTGTTTAACAATGTGCGTGAAAAAATGAGCCTATGCTATTATGCTTCGTCAAGACTTGACAAATTTAATGCTCTTATGATTATAAGCTCAGGTATAGAATTTGCTAATTATGACAAAGCAAAAAGCGAAATTTTTGTTCAGTTGGATGCAGTTAAAAAAGGTGATTTTACAGATGATGAGCTTAATATTGCAAAAAGCTTTATAATAAACAGCTACAATTCGTTTTTTGACAGCCCATATATGCTAAGAGATTATTACTTTGGTCAAAAATTTTGTATTAACAAAGACAGTCTTGAATGTGCAATTAAAAAGGTTGATGCTGTTACAAGGCAGGATATTACAGATGCATTTTTGCATATTACTGTTGATACAGTATATTTTTTACAGGGTAAGGAGGAGTAGGCGATGGAGTACAACAAGGTTTATTACAAAGATATAAACGAAACTGTATATTGCGGCGTGCACAGCACAGGTCTTGGAGTTTTTGTAATACCAAAGCCCGGTTTTTCCAAAAAATATGCAATATTTGGCACAAAATTCGGCTCTGTAAACAACAAGTTTATTCCGCTTGGCGAGAGTGAGCCAATATCCGTTCCCGACGGTGTGGCGCATTTTTTGGAGCACAAAATGTTTGAGCAGAGCGATGGCAGCAATGCCTTTGACAAATTTTCAAAATATGGCGCAAATGCAAATGCGTACACTTCGTTTACCTGCACCTGCTATTTGTTTTCGTGCACACAGCATTTTAACGAGAGCTTTGAGCATTTGTTAAAATATGTGCAGGAGCCGTACTTTACCGACGAAAATGTGAGCAAAGAGCAGGGCATAATAGGTCAGGAAATACGTATGTACGACGACGAAGGCTCATGGCAGGTTGCAATTAATATGCTAAAGGCACTTTATCACAACAATCCTGTGCGCATAGACATTGCAGGCACCCAACAAAGCATATCGCAAATTACAAAAGATACTTTGTACAAATGCTACAACACCTACTACAACCCGTCAAATATGGCAGTAACAGTGTGCGGTGATGTTGACCCCGATGAGATATTTAGCATTGTAGAAAGATGTATAGATAATGACAGGCCCAGCGGGGCAGTGACCTCTGTGTTTCCCGAAGAGCCGCAGAGCATATGTCAAAGCTATATCGAAACAAAAGCAGCAGTTGCTCTGCCTCTTTTTAGCCTTGGCTTTAAAGATAACGCAAAAGCAAAAGGTGATGAGCTGTTAAAGAGGGAAATTGCCATAAACATTATATGTAAGCTGTTGTGCGGCAAAAGCAGCAGCCTTTACACAAAGCTTTACGAAAGCGGACTTATTAACGAGGAATTTGGTTTTGACATAATGGTGGAGGAGCTTTTTAGCTGTGCGGCAATGTGCGGCGAAAGCAATGACCCAAAGGCAGTTGAGAGTGCCATTGTTAATCAAATAAAGTCGGTTCGCAAAACTGGCTTTGATAAAAATGCATTTGAAAGGGTAAAAAAAGCATACCTTGGCAGTTTTTTGCGTGGGTTTAACGATGTTGAACAAATTGCATCAAGCGTTGAACGCAACATTTTAAGTGGCGTAAATATATTCAATTTTGGCAAGGTTCACTCCGAGGTTGATATGGAGTATATAAACAAAGTATTTGACGAGGTTTTCAGAGAGGACACTATGGCAATGAGCGTAGTGTGGCCAATCGAATAAAAGGTTGTGACATAATGAAATCATATGTGGAGTTTCCATATTTGAATTTAAAATTTAATATAGACAGAGTGGCATTTTCTGCTTTTGGCATTGATATATACTGGTATGGCATAATTATTGCAGCAGGACTTGTTTTGGGTGCTTTGTTTGCTGCAAAAATTGCTCAAAAAAAAGGACTCACATCGGATAATATACTCGATGTTGTACTAATAGGGCTACCTGTGTGTGTAATATGTGCAAGGCTTTATTATGTTGTGTTTGAGTGGGATAGCTACAATGGCAACATTGCACAAATATTTAATATTCGTAACGGCGGTATTGCAATATATGGCGCAATTATCGGCGGAATTATAACAGGAGCAGTATATTGCAAAATAAAAAAGATAAGCTTTTTAAAGCTGGCAGACTCAGCGTCATTTGGCTTGCTTACAGGGCAGATAATAGGCAGATGGGGCAACTTTTTTAATCAGGAGGCATACGGAGGCAACACAACTTTGCCGTGGGGGATGACAGGCTCGGGTATTATTAAAGATTTGCAAAAAATGAGCAATAGTGGCATAAATATCAATCCCGAAATTCCCGTACATCCCACATTTTTGTATGAGTCATTGTGGAATTTGTGTGTGCTTGGAGTGGTATATTATATTTTTTGCAAAAAGCACAAGTTTGACGGAGCAGAGTTTTTTGCATACATTGCTCTGTACGGAACTGGCAGATTTTTTATTGAGGGCTTAAGGACAGACAGCCTTATGTTTATGGGACTGCGTGTTTCGCAAATTGTGGCAATTTTGTGTATAATTGCAGGTGTTTGTATGATTGTGTACTGCAATAAACACAAAAATATAAAAAATTTAAATTTAAGTATTGAAAAATAACAATTTTAAGAGTAAAATTATATAGTAACAACAATTTATTTAGCAAAGAGAGGTGAGCAGAATGGACGCAGGAGCCATACGGAGTGCAAAAATAATATCAGACAAGCCCGCCGGGTGCAGCCCTGTGTTTGTCTGCTTGTTTTTTGATGCATAAATTGCATCGGCACTCCTTATTTAGTATTTAAAAATAAGGAGGTTTTGTATGTGAACGAAAATGAAGTAAATGTATATGATTATGCGGCTCAGCTACTTCGGGGCAAAGAGTACATTACCCTCAAAAATGTTTTAGCGGAGCTCAACCCTGCAGATATTGCAATTATTTTTGAAGACCTTACAATCAATGAGCTAGTAATAGTTTTTAGGCTGTTACCAAAAGATTTGGCGGCAGACACATTTGTTGAAATGGAAACGGAGCATCAGCAAGCGCTGATACATTCTTTTTCGGATGCAGAGCTTAGGGAAGTGCTCGATGAGCTGTACCTTGATGATACAGTTGATATTATTGAGGAAATGCCTGCAAATGTGGTAAAAAAGATATTACGCAATACCGATAATGCAACACGCAAGCATATTAACGAATTGCTCAGATACCCTGAGGATTCGGCGGGAAGCATTATGACTATTGAGTTTGTAAGCCTTCGCAAAAATATGACAGTGTCCGAAGCGCTTACCCGAATAAGACGCACAGGTGTAGACAAAGAGACAATATATACCTGCTATGTTACCGAAAAAAACAACAAGCTTATAGGCCTTGTAACAGCAAAAACACTTCTTTTGGCAAATGAGGATGATGTTATTGGTGATATAATGGAAACAAACATTATACACGTTAACACTCATATGGATAAAGAAAATGTTGCATCGATGTTTGACAAATATCACTTTCTTGCAATTCCTGTTACCGATGATGAGGAACGGCTGGTTGGTATAGTAACTGTCGATGATGCTATTGAGGTTATGACCGATGAGGCAACCGAGGATATGGAAAAAATGGCGGCTATTACACCTGGTGAAAAGCCGTATTTGCGCACAGGCGTGTTTGAAACATTTGTAAGCCGTGTTCCGTGGCTTTTGATACTTATGATTTCGGCAGCATTTACACAAGGGGTTATCAGCTCGTTTGAAGGAGCGCTTTCTACCTGCGTTGTACTTACCGCATATATACCAATGATTATGTCTACGGGTGGTAATTCGGGTAGTCAGTCGTCCGTTTCGGTAATACGTGCATTGTCGCTTAATGATGTTGAGATGGGTGACATACTCAAAATTTTGTGGAAAGAAACAAGAGTTTCCATACTTTGCGGTATTACTCTTGCAATAGCAAATTTTATAAAAATGATGATATTTGACAAAGGCATAGTTGCTGCATCTGTGTTAAACAGCACAGGGTGGATAGCTGCATTGCCGCCTGTATATGCTGCTATGCTTGTGTCAGCAGTTGTGTGTATTACAATTGTTATTACAGTGTTTTGTGCAAAGGTTGTTGGCTGCAGCCTGCCTATACTTGCAAAAAGGCTTGGCTTTGACCCTGCGGTTATGGCAAACCCGTTTATAACTACAATTGTAGATGCACTTTCGCTTGTGGTATATTTTACAGTAGCAACAAATATTTTGCATTTGTAAAAAACTTATCATAATACAAAAATGGTACAAACAATTTTTTGTTTGTACCATTTTTTGTGTTTAAAGTTCAATACTTCCGTCATACACTTTTTGTGCATCACCTGTAAGATATACATTGCCGTCATCGGCATATCTGATTGTAACCTCACCCTTGTGAAGCTTAACTTTAATATCCTCGTTTTTGTTGCAGTATCCAAGCTCAACTGCCATTACCACAACTGCACAGGCCCCTGTACCACACTCCATTGTAAGTCCGCTTCCGCGTTCCCAACACCGCATAATTATTGTGTTTTTGTCAATAACCTTTGCAAATTCCACATTAACTCTTTCGGGGAACATTGGGTTGTTTTCAAATTTTGGGCCTATTTTTGGCAAAATAATTTTTTCTACCTCGTCGGTAAATATTACACAATGCGGGTTGCCCATAGATACACAGCTTATTTTGTATTTGCCTCCTGCAATGTCAACCTCTTTGTCGATAATTGCATCACCGGTAAGCTTAACAGGTATGCTCGAAGGTGCAAGGCAAGGCTTGCCCATATTAACCTTTACAGTGTCAATTTTGCCATTTTTCTTTGTCATTTCAAGCTGTTTAACACCGCTGAGTGTTTCTATCGAAATATTAAGCTTGTCCACAATTGCGTTGTCGTAAAGGTATTTGCCAAGGCTTCGTATAGAGTTACCGCTCATTTTGCCTTCACTGCCGTCACGGTTAAAGGTACGCATTTTTGCATCGGCAATGTCGGATTTGTCTATAAGCACAATACCCTCTGCACCTATACCAAACCTCCTGTCACTAAGGCGGACACTTATGCCTTCGGGGTTGTCTATTTTTTGCTTTGTTACATCAAAAAACAGGTAATCGTTTCCGTTTGACTGCATTTTGGTAAAGTCGAGCTTTGTTTTAGATTTGCGCATATTGTTTATGTTAACAAGCTCAAGAGAGTGAACGGAATATCTGCTCTTCATCGAATCGGCAAGCGCATTTGCTGTATCGAGCGATGTAAGGCAGGGGATGTTGCGCTCTACGGCTTTTCGTCTTATTTTAACACTGTCGCGTGTGGGAATGCGCCCCTTTGATGATGTAGAAATTACATAGCTTACATCACCGCTTTCCATAAGGGTGAGAGTGTTGTAATCATCTTCGCCGATTTTAGGAACAACATTACATTCAAGACCGTATTTATTAAGAACTGCTGCAGTTCCTTTTGTAGCATATATTTTAAATCCGAGTTTATCAAATTTTTTGGCAATGTCACCAATTTCGCCCTTGTCTACATCTCTTACGGTAATAAAAATACCGCCTTCGTTTGTCATTTTGTATCCAGCACCAAGCAAGCCTTTGTAAAGAGCTTCGTCCATATTGTTGGCAATGCCAAGTACTTCGCCTGTCGATTTCATTTCGGGTCCGAGGTGGCTGTCAACATTTATAAGCTTTTCAAACGAGAATACAGGCACTTTAACTGCAACATAAGGGGAGTTTGGATAAAGGCCTGTGCCATATCCCATATCCTTAATTTTTTCACCGAGCATTGCTCGTGTTGCAATGTCTACCATTGGTATTCCCGTAACCTTGCTGATGTAAGGAATTGTTCGTGATGAACGAGGGTTTACCTCAATTACATAAAGTTCACCCTCATAAATGAGGTACTGTATGTTAATAAGGCCAACTGTGTTAAATGAAAGCGCAAGCTTTCGTGTGTGGTCAATAACAGTTTGTGTCATATCGTCACTAAGGTTCCATGCGGGGTATACTGCAATTGAGTCACCCGAGTGAACACCTGCACGCTCAATATGCTCCATAATACCTGGGATGAGTATATCCTCACCATCGCAAATAGCGTCAACCTCAATTTCGGTACCCATAAGGTATTTGTCTATAAGAACGGGGTTTTCGATATTTGTTGCGAGGATAATTTTCATATATTCTTTAATATCCTCATCGTTAAATGCAATAATCATATTTTGGCCGCCAAGCACATACGAAGGACGCATAAGCACAGGGTAACCAACCTTGTTTGCAGACTGGAGTGCCTCTTCGGTAGTCATAACAGTAAGGCCCTTTGGACGCTTAATATTATGCATTTCAAGCACTGCGTCAAATTTTTCTCTGTCTTCGGCAGCATCAATGTCTTTTGCTGCAGTACCTAAAATTTTAACTCCGTTTTCCGCAAGGAAGTTTGTAAGCTTTATAGCTGTTTGCCCTCCAAATGCAACAACTGCGCCGTATGGCTTTTCGGTTTTGATGATGTTCATAACATCTTCGTTTGTAAGTGGCTCAAAGTAGAGTCTGTCGGCTGTATCAAAGTCGGTAGAAACAGTTTCGGGGTTGTTGTTAACAATTACAACGTCAAAGCCCGCCTCTTTAAGTGACCATACGCAGTGAACCGATGCATAGTCAAACTCAACACCCTGACCAATGCGTATCGGACCCGAACCAAATACAATAACAGTTTTTTTGTCTGAATTGAGATTTTTTATAAACTCTTCTGCCTCGTTTTGCTCGTCATAGGTAGAGTAAAAGTATGGTGTCTGTGCAGGAAATTCCGCAGCACAGGTATCTACCATTTTGTACACAGCAGTGCGAGGGTTTGCAATTTTTTGACCGCTTATTTTTTCAATAAGGTTATCGGGGTATCCGTTTTTCTTTGCGGTAACATACAAATCATCGGTAAGAGGTTCGCTTGCAAGCCTTTTTTCTATATTTACAAGGTTGCAAAGCTTATAAAGGAACCACTCGTCAATTTTGGTTATATCGTGAATGTCATCAACCGAAACTCCTCGTTTAAGCGCTTCAAATACAACAAAAAGTCTGTTGTCGTCGCAAACATAAAGCTGTTTTTTAATTTGTTCATCGGTATAATCTGCAAAAACCGGGTTGTTAAGCGAGTTGAGCTTAATTTCGGCACCGCGAACGGCTTTCATAATTGCTTGTTCAAAGCTTGTACCAATGCTCATAACTTCACCGGTAGCTTTCATTTGTGTGCCAAGAGTTTTGTTTGCATATACAAATTTGTCAAAAGGCCATTTTGGAAATTTAACAACAATATAGTCAATAGTAGGTTCACAGGCAGCATATGTAATGCCTGTAATATCGTTTTGAATTTCGTCAAGAGTGTAGCCAATTGCAATTTTTGTTGCAACCTTTGCAATTGGGTAACCTGTTGCCTTTGATGCAAGAGCAGATGAACGGCTAACTCGAGGATTAACCTCAATAACCGCGTATTCAAAGGTTTCGGGGTTGAGTGCAAACTGGCAGTTACAACCGCCCTCTACCTCAAGTGCCGACACAATATCAAGTGCTGCATTTCGCAGCATTGCAAATTCTTTTTCGGCAAGGGTAACTGCAGGAGCAACAACAATAGAGTCGCCGGTGTGCACACCAACAGGGTCAAAGTTTTCCATAGAGCAAACTGTAATAACATTGCCCTTAGAGTCGCGTATAACTTCAAATTCTATTTCCTTCCAGCCTGCAATACATTTTTCAACAAGTATCTGATGAATAGGCGAGAGGTACAAGCCGTTTTCGCCAATTTCGCGCAGCTCCTCCTCATTGTTTACAATGCCGCCGCCTGTTCCGCCAAGAGTAAATGCAGGGCGGATAATGAGCGGATATCCTGTTTTGTTTGCAAAATCAACAGCATCTTCAATTGTTGTAACAACAAGTGATGGTATGCATGGCTGATTAATTGATTCCATAGTATCTTTAAACATCTGACGGTCTTCAGCCTTGTCGATTGTTTCGGGGTTTGCACCTAAAAGTGTTACATTGTGCTTTTTAAGAAAGCCTTCCTTTGCAAGCTGCATAGACAATGTAAGGCCTGTCTGACCGCCAAGGGTTGAAAGGAGGCTGTCAGGCTTTTCTTTTTCGATAATTCGTTTAACAGTTTCAAGGTTAAGAGGCTCAATATAAATTTGGTCAGCCATTGCATTGTCTGTCATAATTGTTGCAGGGTTTGAGTTAACAAGCACAACCTCTAGTCCTGCCTGTTTTAGCGCACGGCATGCCTGGGTGCCTGCATAGTCAAATTCGGCAGCCTGACCTATTACAATAGGGCCCGAGCCAATAACCATTACTTTTTTAAGATTTTTATTAAGCGGCATATTATTTGTCCTCCTTGCATCTATCAACAAATTTGTCAAACAGGTAGTTAGTGTCGTGAGGTCCTCCGCTATGTACAGGGTGGAACTGCACCGAAAATGCTTTTTTGCCTGTATATTCGATACCCTCGCAGGTTCCGTCGTTTACATTTACAAAGCTAACCTTAGCATTGTCTGGCAGCGAATTTATGTCTACGGCATAGCCGTGATTTTGGCTTGTAATGCATACAGTGCCTTTTTTAATGTATTTAACGGGTTGGCTCGCACCTCTATGTCCGTATTTAAGCTTAAAGGTTTTGCAGCCCATTGCTATGGCAAGTATCTGATGCCCAAGACTTATACCAAATATTGGTACGTTTTTGCCGCATAGATTTTTAATGTTTTCAATTAAAACGGAATTATCACTGGGGTTGCCCGGACCGTCTGACAAAACTATACCATCGGGCTTAAGAGCCATTACTGTGTCAGCATCGGCGTCATATTTAACAACACTCACCTTGCAGCCTCGTTTTATAAGCTCTGCCTCTATATTATTTTTGGAGCCAAGGTCATAAACAACAACATTAAGGTCACCATCGCTTTTTAGCTCGGAGGTACCTTTGCTGGTGCTTTCAACCGCATTTTTAACTTTGTATGATTTAATAGCCTCTATATCAGCGTTGTCCAAAGAGTCGGTAATCATACAGTTCATTGTGCCGTTGTCACGTATGATTTTTGTAAGCTCTCTTGTGTCTATATCACAAATACCAATGAGGTTGTGCATTTTCATATAATCATCAAGTGTACACTTGCAATTAAAATTGCTTGGATTATTGCATACTTCCCTTACTATGTAACCATTTAAATAAGGTTTTTTGTTTTGGTAATCGTCAAAAACAATTCCGTAATTTCCAACAAGCGGAAATGTATTAACTGCAATTTGTCCGTAATATGTTGCATCGGTAAGAAGGTCGTTGTATCCAACCATAGATGTGGTAAACACCAACTCACCCAGCGTGGTGCCTACTGCTCCAAAGGAGGTGCCTTCAAACACTTTTCCGTTTTCCAATACCAAGTATGCTTTTTGCATTGATAATCCCTCCAGTTAATTGTATATATCCTAATAATTATATAATATTCGCCACATTTAGTCAATAAAAACAAACTTATTTTTTGCAAAAATTTGCACAAAATATGTAAGTATATATTTTAAAATATATTGTTTTAAATAAAATTTAAAAAATGTATTTATTTTTTTGCTAATGTGTGATACAATAAATTATGAATTTTTATTTTTGGGAGATTTGATATGAACAACATTACATCGCTTGTTTCACAGCAAGTATTTATTATGCTCATTCTTATCATCGTTGGGTTTGTGCTTACCAAAAACAAGCTTATTACAAAAAACGGCTCAAAAGAAATTTCAAATATACTTCTTACAATTGTAACTCCCTCATTGCTTATAAAGGCATATCAAATAGATTTTGATATTTCGGTAGTAAAGGAGCTGTCTGTTGCATTTTTTTTGGCGCTCATTACACATATTTTGTTTATATCGGTGTGCAAAATTATGTTTGCACCAGTAAAAGATGTATTTAACCGCAAAGTGTTAAAGTTTACAAATATTTATTCAAACTGCGGTTTTATGGGCATACCTCTTTTGTCGGCTACTCTTGGTGACAAAGGTGTATTGCTTGGCAGTGCGTATCTTGCAGTTTTTAACGTTTTAATATGGACACACGGATTGTATATGTTTGGTGGGGATTTTAAGCTTTTGTCTGTTAAAAACCTTGTTAAAAATCCTGGTGTTGCAGGCACATCCATTGCACTTGTTTTGTTTTTTGCACAAATAAGGCTTACGGGTGTGGTAAAAGATGCAGTCGGTTACATTGCCGAACTTAACACTCCTCTTGCAATGCTGCTGCTAGGCACATATCTTGCACGCAGCAATTTAAAGCAGGCAATTTTAAACAAAAACATCTACCTTGTATGCTTTGTAAGGCTTGTGTTTTTGCCCGTGCTTACAATTTTGCTGTTTAAGCTGCTTGGCGTGGGCTACAATATGGCAATTACACTTGTTTTGCCTGCAGCCTGCCCGTGCGCTGCAATGGCGGCTATTTTTGCCGAAAAGTTTGACCTCGACCCCGGGTATCCATCGCAGATTGTGTCACTTACCACAATAGTATCACTTGTAACACTGCCTCTTATGGCATATCTTACCTCGGTGATATTGTGATAATTTGACAACTATATACATTTTTGATAAAATGAATTATACAAACACAAGGAGGATAGCCTCATGAATACGGTAAAAATTATTCATACTTCCGATTTGCATCTGGATTGCCGACTGAGTAATTTTTCGCTCGAAAAAAGTAAAATAAGAAGGCAGGAGCTAAAGTCTTCTTTTGAAAATATATTTAAAACATACAATGATGCCGACATAGTGCTCATATCTGGTGATATTTTTGACAATTCAAACTTTTTAAAGGGTACTGTTTCGCTTTTGATAAGCATTTTTGAAAGTTGCCCAAACACTTTGTTTTTTGTATGCGGCGGTAATCACGATTGGGTTGGCAGCCCTGCTATGAATGCTTTAACAGAGCAATTGCCCGATAATGTAGTTTTGTTTTCGGGTAAGGCAGAATATATGGAGCTTGATGACATAAAGGTGCGTGTTTACGGAATGAGCTTTTCCGACAAAACTCACTATTCGTCTATGATAGACGAGTTTGAAGTTATAGATGACGACTACATCAACATTCTTATGCTCCATGGTGAAATAACAGTGTCCGACAGCAAGTACAACCCCATATCAACCGAGCAGCTTGCTCTAAGTGGCTTTGATTATGTGGCACTTGGGCACACACATGACTTTTCGGGCATTAAAAAAATTGGCAAAACATATTATGCATATTGCGGCGCGCACGAGGGCCATGGCTTTGACGAATGTGGCGAAAAGGGCATTATATATGGTACTGTTGGCAAGGAGGCTTGTGATTTAAAATTTGTAAAAACCTGCCTGCGTGAATATAACATAGTGGAGATTGATGTTACCAATGCACGCACAATTGAGCAAATTTTAAGCCTTATTGTTAGCAAAATAAAGAGGGATAATATATACAAAATTGTACTTAAAGGTATTTTGAACGATGACATTATTATAGATGAAGATGTTTTGACATCAAGCCTTGATGTGTTTTATGCAAAAATACAAAATAATACCCGTCGAAATTACAATCTCGATGAGCTCAGTTCGCTGTCAAACCTCAAAGGCTACATAGCAAAAACTGTGCTTAAAGAGCTTGAAATCAGCGACGATGCCGACGTTGATGCTGTGTGTGCAAGCTCTGATTATCTTTTTGAACTAATAGAAAACGGAGGTAAGCGATAATGAAAATAAACAAATTATCAATTTCCTCATTTGGTAAACTGAGCGGCAAAGAGTATCAGCTAAAAGACGGGCTCAATGTTGTTTACGGTCCCAACGAAAGCGGCAAATCAACGCTTATTTCGTTTATACGATTTATGCTGTTTGGCAGCCATGGCCGTAAAACATCAAACAACATAACTTTTGAAGAAAAGTACAGCCCATGGGACAATACAACTATGGCAGGCAGTATGGAATTTCAATCACAAGGTACTGAGTATTTTACAGCACGCTCCCACGGTGTACGCAAGGAATATTCTACCATAAACAAACTCACAGGCGACTCACGCTTTGAGGGTATTGCGCCCGGTGAGGTTATGTATAAAATGAATGAATCGGCATTTTTACGCAGCTTTTATTTGTCATCTGCAAGCTGTGCAATATCAGCCGATAAAAATGATGACATCCTTAAAGGACTTTCTAATTTGTCGGACACAGGTGACGAAGCACTTTCGTATGATGCTCTTAGCTCTGCTATATACCGTGACAAAAAGCAAACTGTAGCAAAAATTGGCGAAATCGAAAACGAAATTATGCAAATGCGTAAAAAGCTTGAACGCATAGGAACTATTAAAGAAAGATCAAAAATTCTTGAACAAAAGCTCAGCGATACCAACAGCTCTATTGATAAAATAAGCAGCAGCATCGACAGCAAAATTGACGATAACGACAAATATCAGCGTCTCCTTGACAAATATGCAAGCGCAAGGCTTTATCAGCAGGCAAAGGTAATAATATTTGTTATGCTGACAATACTTATAATAGTGCTGTTTGCTATATCAATGGCGTCGGTTGCACTTCCGGTTGCACTTGTTGATTTGCTTACAGTTTTGCTTATGTATACAGGCAGCAAAAAAATAAAAAATCTCAAAAAACAGCTTGCCAATTTTGGAAAAAGCACAAAAGTTTACTCCGAAACTGTTAAAAGAGATTTGCAGTCAACCGATAAGGATAAAAGTGAAATTTTAAAAGAGCTTGGTGCCATAGAGGCCGAACTCGAAAAAGAATATTCGTACGATGACATAGCCAGCCGTATTGATGATTTGACAAATCAAAAGTCGGAGCTTGACAAAAAAGTATTTATGATAGAAAAATCAAAATATATACTCGACACAGCATATTGTGAGCTAAAGGCATTGTTTTCGCCAATGCTTAACAAAAAGGCATCGGATATTTTTGCTGCAATCACAGGTCAAAGCTACACAAGTATTATGATTTCCGACAGTTTTGATATTAAGGCAAAAAGCGAGCACGATTACAAGCCGTCACAAATGTTTTCGGCATCTACTTATGAAATGATGTATTTTGCGCTCAGGTTGGCACTTTGTGACATTTTGTGCGAAAATGAAAAACTCCCCGTGTTTTTGGACGATTGCTTTGCTCTGTGTGATGATGAGCGTGCAAAATCTGCCGCAAAGTTTTTGGCTGAGTATGCTCAGGGCAGACAAATAGTATTTTGCACCTGCCACCAAAGAGAAAAACAGTTATTGCAAACATTTGGCAATGCAAACATAATAGATTTATAAATATGTTAATGAAAGGATGAATTTGTATGGCAAATGCTAATTTTGATTTGGCAAAGGGTACCATTACCATCGAAACAGAGGTTATTTCCAAAATAGCTGGAATTATAGCAACAGGCTGCTATGGTGTTGTTGGTATGGCGTTTCGCTCAAAAACAGATGAATTTGCTTCGCTACTCAAAAAGGACAGCATTACAAGAGGAATAAAAGTTACTGTTGATGATAAAAGCTGCAATATTGATATTCACATTATTATTCAATACGGTGTAAATATTAATGCAATATGCGACAGTATCATAAAAAATGTAAAATATCAGGTTAACTATATGACAGGCCTTGATGTAAATGATGTTAATGTTTATGTCGAAGGATTTCGTGTTCAGGAATGAGGTGCAATAATTGTATAACAGTATAAACAGCAATATTTTTACCGATATGCTTATTTCTGCCGCAAATAATTTGTGTAACCACAGGCAGGAAGTTGATAATATGAATGTATTTCCTGTTCCTGACGGCGATACAGGCTCCAATATGTCTATGACAATTACTGCTTGTGTAAAAAACACCGACGAACTGCGTACAAAATCACTTGAGGAGGCATCCAAGCTTGTTGCCAACAGTGCTCTGCGCGGTGCAAGAGGTAACTCGGGTGTTATTTTGTCACAGCTTATAAGAGGTGTGCAAAAAAGCCTTTTAGGTGTAGACCAAATTGACTGCAAGGTGCTTGCTTTGTGCTTTAAAAATGCTCAGGAAAGTGCTTACCGTGCAGTAATGAAGCCAACAGAGGGTACAATCCTTACAGTTGCCCGTGTTATGGGTGAAACTGCTCAAAATGATGCAGACAAGTTTGACAACCTTGTAGAGTTTTTTGAGCATATAGTAAATGCAGGCAATGACGCTCTCAAAAAAACGCCTCAAATGCTACCGCAGCTTAAGCAAGCTGGCGTTGTAGACTCGGGCGGTCAGGGGCTTATGTATCTTGTGGAGGGAGCTCTGTATTTTGTTAAAACAGGTAATGTTGTTTACAGTGCACAGGCACAGCTTGAGCAAACAAGCGGTGAGGTTGCTGCAAGCGTAGATGGCGATATAAAATTTGCGTATTGCACCGAATGTATTGTGGAAAAAAAGAGTGCAAAAGCAGATACATTTAAATTTCGCACTACTATTGAAAAAATAGGCGACAGCATGGTTGTTGTTGATGATGACGAAATTGTAAAGGTGCACATTCATACAAACCAGCCTGATATTGTACTTGGTGAGGCTCTTAAAATTGGTGAATTGTCAAGCATCAAGGTAGAAAATATGAAGCTTCAGCACAGCAATATCACAAATGCCAAAAATGAGCAGCCCAAAGAGCAACCTATTGATATAAAAAATGATGAACCTGCCAAAAAATATGCTTTTGTTGCAGTTGCAGCCGGCAGCGGCATTGCAGATACATTCCGCTCGCTTGGTATAGACAGCATTATTGAGGGCGGACAGACAATGAACCCGAGCACTGAGGATGTTGTTGATGCTGTAAACAAAATCAATGCACAAAATATTATTGTTTTTCCTAACAACAAAAATATTATTATGGCGGCACAACAGGCAAAAGATATTTGTGAGAGCAATGTAATTGTAATTCCTACAACAAGCATTACTCAGGCAATATCATGTATGCTTTGCTACGATGAGGATATGACACCCGAGGAGATAGAGAGTGAAATGAACAGCAATATGAAAAATGCTGTGAGCGCCCAAATAACATATGCCGTAAGAGATACTGTGGTAGATGACAAACAAATTTTAAGCGGAGATATTCTTGGTATTGTTGAGGGCAAAATAAAATTTGTAGAAAAAAGCGAAACAGATTGCGTTTTAAACATAATGAAGCAGCATATTACCGACGATTCGGAATATGTTTTGGTGTTTTACGGCTCGGATGTGGAGCAGAGTGATGCAGATGCATTGTGCGAGCAGCTTGAGCAGTTGTATCCTGAAATAGATTTTAGTTTTAACTACGGCGGTCAGCCTGTGTATAGCTATATTTTGTCTGTAGAATAAATTTTATTTCCTATAAATAAAAAAGGAAAATATAAAAATGAACTTTAATGAATATGTTAAGTTTATGAATTCTGAATTAACTGTTGTAAAAGGAGTTGGCGAAAAAAAGTCAGCTCTTTTTGCTAAGCTCGGAATTAATTGCGTATGGGACCTTTTGTACTGCTTTCCAAGCGGTTATGAAGACAGAACAACATTTTTTAAAATAGCCGAAAGCCCCGATGACACAATGTGCTGCATAAAGGTTAAGCCTTGTGGCAGCCTGCAAAAAAGAAATATCCGCCGAGGTATCAGCCTTTTTACTTTGCGCATTGCAGATGATTCGGGCGTGATAAATTCCAAATGGTTTTCGGCACAGTATTTTAAGGCTGATTTTGACAGAGCTTGCGAGTATGTGTTTTACGGAAGGTTTGTAACCTCGTATGGCAAACGCGAATTTGAAATGAAGTCATTTGAAAGGGCAGACAAAAACTTGACAACAGGAGTAATACTGCCAGTATACAAAAGTGTGGCAGGTCTTGGCCAAAATGTAATAAGGCAGGCGGTAAACGCTGCTCTTGACGCTGCAGGTACAATTATGGACTCGTTACCCTCTCGTATACTTGACAAATACAATTTGCCGTCAATAGACTGGTCGGTAAGGCAAATGCATCATCCTCAAAACAGCAAAACTCTTGCACAAGCACGCAGACGCCTTGTTTTTGAAGAGCTTTTTGTGCTCCAGCTTGGGCTTATGTTTTTGAAGTCACGCCGAACAGATGATGATGGCATTGTTTTTAATGATGTTAAGTGTGTTGCTCAATTTTCAAAGCAGCTCCCGTTTGAGCTTACCCAATCGCAAAAAACCGTTATCAACGAAATTTGCGCTGACTTTAAGGCGGCAAAGCCTATGAACAGATTGCTGCAGGGCGATGTGGGCAGCGGTAAAACTGCTGTTGCTGCAGCTGCAATATATGCCGCATATAAAAACGGCTATCAGGCTGCAATGATGGCACCTACCGAAATACTGGCACAGCAGCACTATGCCACACTCAAAAGTATGTTTGGTGATAAAATTAGCGTTGCTCTGCTTACATCCTCCACACCCCAAAAAAAGCAGCTTTTAAGCGATATTGCCGATGGTAAATATAATGTTGTTGTGGGCACCCATGCGCTTATAGAGGGCAATGTTAAATTTAAAAAGCTTGCACTTTGCATAACTGACGAGCAGCACCGCTTTGGTGTAAATCAGCGAGCAAAGCTTTTTGAAAAGGGCATTACTCCTCATGTCCTTGTTATGAGTGCAACACCCATACCACGCACACTTTCGCTCATATTATACGGCGACCTTGATGTTTCGATTATCAATGCACTCCCCAAGGGGCGCCAACCTATAGATACATTTTGCGTAAAATCCGATATGCACAACCGTGTGTATTCTTTTGTAAAAAGGCATATAGACGAGGGCAGGCAGTGCTATGTGGTGTGTCCGCTTGTTGAACAGTCCGAAAATTTAGATGTGTTATCGGGTGTGGAATTTGAGCAGGTTTTGCGTCAAAAGGTGCTACCGGGGTACAGAATAGGGCTTTTGCACGGAAAAATGAAGCCCGATGAAAAAGAACAAATTATGCAATCATTTAAGCACCACGAGCTTGATTTGCTTGTTTCAACAACTGTAATAGAGGTTGGCGTAGATGTGCCAAATGCCAATATTATTGTTATCGAAAATGCTGAGCGATTTGGACTTTCGCAGCTGCATCAGCTTCGCGGTAGGGTAGGCAGGGGCAAGCACAAATCCTACTGCATACTTGTTACCGACAACGATTCGGAGCAAACAAAAGAGCGTATGAAAATTATGACACAAACTACCGACGGGTTTGCAATTTCACAAAAAGATTTGGAGCTTAGGGGCTGTGGCGAATTTTTTGGCACGCGTCAGCACGGACTGCCTGAGCTTAAGGTGGCAAATCTGTTTACCGATATGGATATTTTAAAGCTTGCACAGGAGGCTTGTATAAACGAGCTGTCTATCGACCCGCTTATTCAAAAAGATGATATGTCTTTTATACGCAGCCGAATACAAAAACTGTTTGAAAAATACGACAATTTTAATATTTTTAATTAATTTATATTACATTCTTGTAAAAATTTAAAAAAAGTCTTTTCTTATTCATATTATTGTGATACAATATAAACGATATAATGTGTAGTTGTAAATTTTTTTACATATATGTTGTGTGTTTAATAATAGTTTTTAACTGTTTTTGAGGTGAATTAATGTTAGATAAATTATCAGGTATTGAGGATAGATTTAAACAGCTCGAAATAAAAATTGCCGACCCTCTTGTAATTGCAGATCAGGAGCAGTGGCGTAATTTGTGCAAGGAACATTCAAGCATTTCGCCAATAGTAGCCAAGTATCGTGATTACAAAGCCCTTTGCGAAAACATCGAAGAGGCTAAAGAGCTCCTTGTATCAGGCCTTGACAAAGATGAAAAGGAAATGGTAACTGAGGAAATAGATATCACAAAAGCACGCATAGAAGAGGTTACCGAAGAGTTAAAAATCCTTTTGCTCCCCAAAGACCCTAATGATGACAAAAACGTTATTGTTGAAATAAGAGGCGGAGCAGGCGGTGACGAGGCGGCACTTTTTGCATCGGATTTGCTGCGTATGTATACAATGTATGCCGAATCTAAAAATTGGAGATGCGAAATGCTAAGTGCAAACGCAACCGATATTGGCGGCTACAAGGAAGTATCATTTGCAATCAATGGCGATGGCGCATACTCAAGGCTCAAGTTTGAATCGGGAGTACATAGGGTGCAGAGAGTTCCTTCAACCGAATCAGGAGGCAGAATACACACTTCAACAGTTACAGTTGCAGTACTTCCTGAGGTGGAGGATGTTGAGGTTGAAATTAATCAAAATGATTTGCGTATAGATGTTTTCAGAGCAGGCGGACCTGGCGGCCAGTGTGTTAATACCACCGACTCGGCGGTTAGGATTACACACATACCAACAGGTGTGGTTGTGTCTTGTCAGGACGAAAAGAGCCAGCACAAAAACAAGGACAAAGCTATGAAAATCCTCCGTTCACGCGTGTATGACATATTTTTGCAGCAGCAAAACGATGCCATATCTGCCCAGCGTAAAAGTCAGGTAGGCACAGGCGACCGCAGCGAACGAATACGAACCTACAACTTTCCTCAGGGGCGTGTTACCGACCACCGCATAGGGCTTACACTTCACAAGCTCGAGGCTGTGCTCAACGGCGACCTTGACGAAGTTATAGATGCACTTATAACAACGGATCAGAGCGAAAAGCTTAAAGCAAATACCAACAGTTAAAGCAAGTTTTATAAAGGAAGAATAATATGAACACAGTAATTGTTGATAAAAGCGGTATAAATGACGCTGCAAAGTGCCTTAAAAATGGCGGTCTTGTTGTATTTCCTACCGAAACTGTGTATGGCCTTGGCGCCGATGCGTTTAATGAGAGTGCTATAGACGGCATATACAAGGCAAAAGGCCGACCAAGTGACAATCCGCTTATTATCCATATATGTGATATAAAATCTCTTGATAAACTTGTGTCTTGTGTTCCTCAATGTGCAAAAAGTCTTATGCAAAAATACTGGCCCGGACCTATGACACTGATATTTAAAAAAAGCAAAAATGTTATACACAGGGTAACCGCAGGGCTTGATACAGTTGCAGTAAGGCTCCCGTCAAACCCGATTGCCCGTGAACTTATTAAAAAAAGCGGTGTGTATGTAGCTGCTCCGTCGGCAAACCTTTCGGGCAGCCCAAGTCCAACTGCTTCAAAGCATGTTATAGATGATTTAAACGGCAGGGTAGACTATATTGTTACCGGTGACGGATGCGAAATAGGTCTTGAATCTACCGTGATAGATGTTAGCAGCGAAATTCCTGTTATTTTGCGCCCGGGTGCAATCACTCTCGAAATGCTTAAAGATGTGCATCCTGATGCATATATGGACAAAGGCCTTGTAAGCGAAAGCCAAAAGCCAAAATGCCCAGGGATGAAGTATACACATTATGCTCCAAAGGCTCAGGTGATTGTTGTTTGCGGCGACAAGCAAAGCAGGGTACAATACATTTCACAGTGCCTAAAAGATAACAATAATTGTGCAGTGCTTACATATGGAGGCGGCAAGTATAATAACGCAGCTTGTGTTATTGATGCAGGCAGCAATATGGAGCAATATGCAAAATCGCTATTTTACAATCTCAGACTGTTTGACCAAAAGGGTGCCAAAACTGTATATGCTGAATTTTGCATTGAAGGCGGAATAGGTGAGGCAGTAAAAAACCGCTTGTTTAAATCAGCGGGCTTTAATGTTATATATGTATGAGGAAATTTTTATGAAAATTGTATTTGTTTGTACCGGCAACACTTGCCGAAGCCCTATGGCGCAGGCACTAATGCAAGCAAGGGCAGCAGGTAACCTTGATATTAAAGTTGATTCTTGTGGTACAAGTGTATATCAAAGCGAGGGCATCAACCACAAAGCAGAGCAGGCTCTTTCATCGGTTGGCATAACTGCCTTTGAGCACAGCTCCAGACAGCTTGACAAAACCGATATTGACAGTGCAGACATTGTGCTTACAATGACGCAACATCAAAAAATTTCTATTACAAAGGTTTATCCTGAGTATAAATACAAGGTGTTTACAATTTGCGAATATACCCGTGATTCAAAAGATGATGTTACCGACCCATACGGCAAAAGTCAGATTTTTTACAACTTTTGCGTAAACGAGTTAAAAGTCCTTGTTGATGAGCTTTACGAAATTATAAAAGAACAAATGGAGCAGATATGAAGTTTTGTTCATTAAGTGATGAATTTAAAGACCAAATATGCAAAATGGAAAATGATATATTTACCGATGCATATTCTTTAAACACCATAAACCAATTAATACATAACAATATGTACAAACATTCCCTTGTAATGCTTGAGGACAAAATAATTGTTGCTTATATAATAGCAACAGAGGTTGCTGGGGAGGCCGAAATACAGCGAATTGCTGTACACCCAAGTTTTAGGCAAAGAGGCTATGCATCCTCAATTATGGAGCATTTTATCAAAAACATTTTGTCAGATGGTATTGATAAAATACTTCTCGAAGTAAGACAAAGCAATAAAGCGGCAATTTCGCTGTATCAAAGGTTTGGCTTTAAAAAAGTCGGACAAAGGAGCGGTTATTATACCGATAACGGCGAGGATGCCATTTTATATACATTAAATATAACAGATAGGCGGTGATACATTGTTAATATTGGGAATAGAAACATCCTGTGACGAAACTGCCGCTGCAGTGGTAAAAGACGGACGAGAGGTTTTATCGAGCGTTATTTCCACGCAGATAGAAGTACACAAGCAGTTTGGAGGTGTTGTTCCTGAAGTTGCATCACGCAAGCATCTTGAGGCAATCAACGCAGTTATCGACGAGGCACTTACCAAAGCAGATGTAACACTTGACAATATAGATGCAATAGCCGTAACATATGCTCCGGGGCTTGTTGGAGCATTGCTTGTGGGAGTATCGGCAGCAAAAGCAATAAGCTTTGCCACCCAAAAGCCGCTTATACCCGTGCATCACATAAGAGCGCATATATGTGCAAACTATATTGAACATCCCGAGCTTGAACCGCCATTTGTCAGCCTTGTTTGCTCAGGAGGGCATTCGCATATTATATATGTTAAAAGTTACACAGAGTACGAGGTTTTAGGTCAGACAAGGGATGATGCGGCAGGAGAGGCATTTGATAAAGTTGCCAGAGTTTTGGGGCTTGGTTACCCTGGAGGTCCAAAGGTGGACAAGCTGGCCAAACAAGGCAACGAAAATGCAATTGCCTTTAAAAAGGTTTCGTTTGGTAAAGACAACTATGATTTTAGCTTTTCGGGCATCAAAACAGGAGTTATCAATTATCTTCATAATGCTGAGCAAAAGGGAGAGCACATAAGCAATAGCGATGTTGCAGCATCTTTTCAACGCAGTGTTGTTGAGGTTTTGATTGACAATCTTATTAATGCAGCAAAATCTGTAGGTTGCACCACAGTGGCTCTTGCAGGTGGAGTTGCATCAAACAGCAGGCTGCGAGCCGAACTCGAAAACAAAAAAGGTGATATGAAAGCGTATTTTCCGTCGCCTGTTTTATGTACCGACAATGCTGCTATGGTTGCAGCAAGCGGTTTTTACGAAGCCAAAGCCAATCGCTTTGCAGATATGTCATTAAATGCCGTACCTTATTTAGGTGTGGATTTAATATAGGAAACTTGAGGAGGTTTTAGGTATGAAAAAAGGTATTTTAAAAACTATGACAGTTGCACTCGTTGTAATGAGTATGCTCGTATGCACTGCATTTGCAGCATTCCCCGACGTTAATGCAACAAAATACAGCTGGGCTGTTGAATCAATCAACTCAATGGCCGATGCAGGTATTATTAAAGGCTACGAGGATGGCACATTTAATCCCGAAAAAGCTGTTTCAAAGCTCGAAGGTCTTGTATTGATTTCGCGTATTCTTGGTTGTGATGTGAGTGCAAATGCAGTTATTGCAAATGAAGCAACCGACATTTACAGCGATGTTATAAGCAAATACAAAGTTAATTTTGGTCAAAAAGAGCTTTCATATCTTCTTATCAAAGGTGTGCTCACTGTTGACGAAATTGACAGCTATCTTACAGGCGGCGGCGCAGCAGACGGCCTCAAAAGATACGAAGTAGCTACTCTTTTAACAAAGGCACTTGATGGCGACAAAGGCCTTGCTACATCACCGGCACTTAATTATGCAGATGCAGGCGATATACCCGCAAGCGCTAAAAAATATGTAAAATTTGTTACAGACAACGGCCTTATGAACGGTATGGAAGACAACAAGTTTTCGCCAAATACCAATGTAACAAGAGCGCAGGCTGCAGTAGTACTTAAAAAGCTGCAAAACCTTACTGCGTATCAGTTCCGTGCAGGTACAGTTACCGAAATGAATACTACAACAGGTATCATCAAGGTTAAATCAGAAGACGGCAGCGTATATACACACAGCATTTTGCAAAATGTAATACTCCGTCACGAAGGCAATGTAATTAAAACAAAGGATATTGTTATAGGCAGCCTTGCGTCCATTACATATAAAGATGCACAGCTTTATGCAATTGACTTTGTGTCATCGGCTGCAGACAGCACAGTTAAAGGTGTTGTTTCGGGTGTTACAACATCAGGCTCTACCTCTACACTTTCTGTAAAGGTAATTGGCGAAAATGACACACAGCCATCAAGTGAAAAAACATCTTATGTTTTGGCTACCGATGTTGCTATTACCTACAATGGTGAAGCTGCAACAAAAACAGCTCTTACAAACGGCAAGCTTGTTGTAATCAGTGTTAAAGGCGGCAAAGCAAAAACAATTTCTGTATACGACAAAACAACAACACTTTCGGGTACAATCGAGGATATTATTGTTTCGCCTGTTTACAAACTGGTTGTAAAAGATAACGACGGCAACAGCGACGAATATATGTTCAAAGATGTTGTATCTGTTACAAGAGGCTCAAAATCTGCTTCTGTTGCCGACCTCAAACAGGGCGATATGGTATCTCTTACACTTGAATATGGAGTAATTTCAAAGGTTGTTGCAACAACAAAAACAAATACAAAATCAGGTGTAATCAAGGCTATATATATTTCCGATTCACCTGAGCTTACTCTCACAATCGAAGGCCAGGATGTAACATATCCGCTTTCGGTAAATACCCAGTATTCAATTATCGGTGTAGAATCTCCTTCAATATATTCACTGCGTACAAATTCAATAGTAACTGTTAATATTGAGAGCGAAACTATTGTAAAAGTTACATCTACCGCTTCTTCCGAAACAAAAACATTTACTGGTTCTGTAGTAAGTGTTACACCGGCTGCAAATGTATTTCAGGTAACATTTACCGATACTGCTACCGGCGTTACCGAAACAGATACAGTAGTTGTTGGTACAAAAACAACAATTATTGATACAAACGGCAAAACCAAAAAGCTCACCGATGTGGCGCTTGGCGATACAGTAACAGTATATGGTTCTATAAGCTCTGGTGTTATCAGTGCTACCACAGTAATGATAGTAGAATAATTATATTTAGCAAAAAATGCGTCTTTTTAAAAAAAGACGCATTTTTTTTATTTACCCCCTTACTTTTTTAAAATATATGTGATATAATAATATGTATCTATGCCAAACTCAAAAAAACAGCATAAAAACCAATGAAAAATATGGAGAGTGATTATTTTGCCAATGCTCAGCATTTCCAAAAAAGATGACAACTTCAGCGTAAGCAATCAGTTTGTAGATAAATATATGTGTGATGCAAACGGGTCTTTTGTAAAGGTGTATTTGTATTGCCTGCGCTTTGCTCATAGCGAAGGTACTCTTTCTATTGCAAAAATTGCGTCACTGCTCAATATGATTCAGTCAGATGTTATAAGTGCCCTTAAATACTGGGATAGTGTTGGTGTGCTTAAATTACAAAAAAACGACAAAAACGATTATTCAATAGAGCTGCTTAGCAACTTTGAAAACAAAGAGACACAGCCTACATATCAGGAGAGTGTAGCTGCAGCAAACAGCGGCATTAACAAAAAACTTTTGCCAAATCAACCGTCGTATTCAAGGTCCGACCTTACCACAGCAATGCAAGGCAACGAAAAAATCAATCAGTTGTTTAATATTGCAGGTCAGATGCTCAACAAAACCCTTAATACAAATGATATGCACTATATTTATATGTTTTATGACTATCTTAAATTTCCTCCAGAGGTAATTTTTATACTTTTGGAATATTGCATATCAATAGGCAAAAGCAATATGAGATATATCGAAAAAGTTGCACTTTCATGGGCCGATAACGAAATTAACACTCAATCTAAAGCTCAGGCATTTATAAGAATGCGCAATAAAGAAAATGAATTTATAAAAAAATACAAAACCATGTTTAAAGTAGTGGGAAGAGATTTTACCGATTCGGAAATTGCACTTATAAAAAGCTGGGTTAACGAGTATAAGCTTACCGATGAACAAATACTCTGTGCATATGAAACAACGGTTATGAATACAGGTAAAATTGCACTTAAGTATATGGACACTGTTATTAAAAATAATATATTGCAGCAAAGCCAGCCTCAAGGTGCAAAAACACCCCAAAAGAAAAACACTTTTCAGGATTACAACAGCGATGGATACGAATACGAAATGCAAATGATTAAGAAAAATCTGTCAGCGCAAAACTGATTATGCCAATGCCGGTCAAGGAGGCAGAACGGAGATAAATATGATAAATAATACTATGGTTGAGCATATAGCCGACCAATACAAACAGCTTAACAAGCAACGCAGGGAGCATCTTGAGCAATATAACGCATATGTTTATGAGGCACTGCCCCAGATAAAACAAATAGACAACGAAATAGCATGCCTTGCAATAAATAGTGCCACCTCGGTAGTAAAAGGCGAAATGACGGTTGAAGAGGCTTTTGAACATATGGAAAAACGCCGAAATATGCTAAATGCTCAAAGGGATGAACTTATTAAAAAGCAGGGCATAAAGCCATATGAACCGTTGCCATACAAGTGCACAATTTGCAAGGATACAGGCACCATAAATGACCAAAAATGCAATTGTTACAAGCAAAAGGTTCGCAACTATATGATAGACAGCGCAAAAAAGATTTCAAATTTTTCGTGCGATATAGACAAAGACAGCTTTGCCTCATTGTCAATGCAGTATTATGACAAAAACATTATACCAAAGCTTGGCATTTCGCCATTTGAATATATGGCAGGTATAGTACAAAAATGCCGTGAATATTGCGACACCTTTGGAGCTGAGTCGGACAATTTGTTTTTTTCGGGTGAGCCTGGCAGAGGTAAAACATATATGGCAAATTGCATTGCCAACGAATTGCTTGCAAAGGGCCATTTTGTAATTTATCAAACATCATACAAGCTTTTTCAATTTTTGGAGGACTACAAATTTGGCAAGCTTGACAGGGATGAATATGAACAAAACAGCAAGGCAATATATGATTGCGATATGCTTATTATAGACGATTTGGGAACAGAATATATTACTGCATATACCTGCTCGGTATTTTTTGATGTAATTAATTCGAGGCTGCTTAATAACAAAAAAACTCTTATAAGTACAAATTTAAGTATGGGTGATATGGCAAAAAATTATACCGAAAGGGTGGCTTCGCGCATAAAAGGTGAGTTTAATGCTATGCACTTTATAGGCAACGATATAAGAGTTTTAAAACGCAACGCCAAAAAATAACGGAGGATAACTATGCTGTATTGCGCACATTGGAAAGATTACACATTAATAGATGCTGCCCATGGCGAAAAGGTGGAAAAATGGGGCGATGTTGTACTTCGCCGTCCTGACCCTCAGGCAATCTGGCATGAAGAGAGCGACAGCCAAATATGGCATAACACAGATGCTTTTTATCACCGCAGCAAATCGGGCGGTGGCAGCTGGGAGTATTTTAAAGATATTCCTGAGGGCTGGACAATATCATATAAAAACCTCAAATTCAATGTAAAGCCCACAGGCTTTAAGCATACTGGCTTGTTTCCTGAGCAGGCAGTAAACTGGGATTTTATTATTGATGCAGTAAAATCAAAAAAACAAAAGTCAAACATACTCAATTTGTTTGCATATACAGGCGGTGCAACCATTGCAGCAGCAAGCGCAGGAGCTGATGTTGTGCATGTAGATGCTGCAAAAGGTATGGTTAACTGGGCAAAAGAAAATGCTGCTGCATCAGGCCTTGCCGATAGCTATATCCGTTATATAGTAGACGATTGCGTAAAATTTGTAGAACGCGAAGCACGCAGAGGCCGCAAGTATGACGGAATTATAATGGACCCTCCGTCATACGGCAGAGGCCCAAAGGGCGAAATATGGAAGTTTGAGGATGAGCTGTACGGCCTTGTTACAAAATGCCGCGAAATACTTTCGGACAATCCGCTGTTTTTTATAATAAATTCATACACAACGGGTATATCGCACACTGTTGTTGCAAATGTAATGGATTTGACAATAGGCAAAAAATTTAAGGGCGATATTTTGTCCGACCAAATCGGACTGCCAATAAGGTCATCGGGGCTTATTTTGCCGTGCGGTGCAACAACCAGGTGGTTTAACATATAATTTGGAGGGTGCAAAATTGATTAATGCTCATAATGTTACATTTAAATATGATGATTTGCAAGATTTTAATGAAGCTTTAAAAGATATAAATCTTGATATAAAAAAAGGCGAATTTGTTGCAATTCTTGGACACAACGGCTCGGGCAAATCAACTCTGGCAAAGCATTTTAATGCAATTTTTGTGCCTGATGAGGGCACCGTTACCATTGAGGGTATGGATACAAGCGATGCAACAAAGCTTTGGGATATACGCAGTAAGGTTGCAATGGTTTTTCAAAACCCCGACAATCAGATTGTTGCAACAATAGTAGAAGACGATGTTGCATTTGCAGCCGAAAATTTGGGCTTTAGCCAAGATGAAATACGCAAAAGAGTAGACACCTCACTTGAAGCTGTAGGTATGTCGAGGTATAAAAAATATGCACCTCATATGCTTTCGGGAGGGCAAAAGCAGCGTGTTGCCATAGCTGGAGTAATAGCAATTTCGCCCGATGCAATAGTACTTGACGAGCCAACGGCAATGCTTGACCCAACGGGCAGGAAAGAGGTTATGAATGCCATATTAACTCTTAACCGTGAGTATAACATAACAATAGTGCTTATCACTCACAATATGGATGAGGCTGTTATGGCAGACAGAGTTGTTGTTATGGACAGCGGCACTGTTTTAATTGACGATGTGCCAAAAAAAGTATTTTCAAATGTCAAAATGCTCAAAGATATTGGGCTTGATGTGCCTCAGGTTACTGAGCTTGCATACAATCTTTCACAAAATAACATTGACATCCCCTGTGACATATTAGATGTGGATGAATGTGTTAAGGAGTTATTAAAAATATGTCAATAAAAGTCCAAAATTTAAGTCATATATATTTAAAAAATCAGGCGTTTGAAAGTGTTGCTGTAAATGATATATCATTTGATATACAAAATGGCGAATTTGTAGGGCTTATAGGGCACACAGGTTCGGGTAAATCCACACTTATACAAATGCTGTGCGGCCTTATTAAAGCAGATAGCGGCAGTATACAAATTGATGGTGTAGATATTACACAAAAAAATGCAGATATCAAAAAAATCCGCAGCAAGGTTGGTATAGTTTTTCAGTATCCTGAGTATCAGCTCTTTGAGGAAACTGTGTATCGTGATATTGCCTTTGGGCCTGCAAACATAGGCAAAACCCCACAGGAAATAGACAAAATAATCCATCAGGTTATAAATGATGTAGGCTTAAGCGAGGATATTTTGCAAAAATCCCCGTTTGAGCTTTCGGGAGGCCAAAAACGAAGAGTTGCAATTGCAGGAGTGCTTGCAATGGAACCGCAAATTCTTATTTTGGACGAACCTACCGCAGGGCTAGACCCGCTTGCACGCAAAAATCTGCTTGAGCTTATAAACCGCCTGCACAAGCAAAAAAACATTACCGTAATACTTGTTTCGCACAGTATGGAGGACATTGCTGCATCGGCAGACAAGGTTATGGTTATGTCGCAGGGCACTCTTGTAATGTTTGACAAAGCAGAGGTTGTTTTTTCTAAGCAAAAGGAGCTTAAACAAATTGGTCTTGATGTTCCGCAAATTAGCTGTGTAATTAACAAGCTGAGGCAAAACGGTATATATGTTGGTGACAATATATACACTGTTGAAGCGGCAACAAAAGCCATTTTAAAGTATTTACAAAACAATCAGGCAAATGCCTGATGTTATATGGCACAAAATGTGCCTTAGTACCTGGAGAGGGACTTAAAAAAATACTACTAATACATTTGGGTGACAATAATGTTAGCAGATATAACACTCGGTCAGTATATACCATGTGAATCAACTGTTCACAATCTTGACCCGAGAATTAAAATAATTGCAACATTTGTGTTTATTGTTGCAGTATTTCTTGTAAAAAGTGTATATTCATATGCTCTTTTGTTTGCATTTACATTTGGTATAATAATGCTGTCAAAAATAAGCTTTACAACTGTACTAAAAAGCATAAAACCAATAGTTGTTGTTATACTTTTTACTGCAATTGTAAATATATTTTTAACTGCAGGTGACGATGTTGCATTTAAAATAGGATTTTTAAAGGTAACATATACAGGGCTTAAAACAGCGCTTGCTATGTCGCTAAGGCTTGTTTTTTTGGTAATGGGTACTTCACTTTTAACATATACCACATCACCAATTTTGCTTACCGACGGTATCGAAAAGCTGCTTTCACCGCTAAAAAAAATTGGTTTTCCCTCACACGAGCTTGCAATGATGATGACAATTGCACTCAGGTTTATACCCACACTTTTTGAAGAAACAGACAAAATAATAAGGGCGCAAAAAGCACGCGGTGCAGATTTTGAAAGCGGAAATTTGCTTAAACGCACAAAAGCGCTCATTCCTGTGCTTGTCCCGCTTTTTATCAATTCGTTTCGCAGGGCAGATGAGCTTGCTCTTGCAATGGAATGCCGCTGTTATCGCGGAGGCGAGGGCCGCACAAGGCTAAAACAACTCAAAATTGGCAAAACAGACATAGTTGCACTTTTTGTAATAGCATTTTTTGTGTTGGCAATTTTGTTATTAAATATATTTTAAGGAAAATTGTATGAGAAATTTAAAACTTATACTGCAGTACGACGGCACAATGTATCACGGGTTTCAGGTGCAGCCAAATGTCAGTACAATTGCAGGCGAATTAAACAGAGTTTTAACAAATTTAACAAAATCACCTGTTACTGTGCAAGGTTGTTCCCGTACAGATGCAGGTGTTCACGCATACAGATACTGTTGCAACTTTTTTACACAATTTCCCATCCCTGCCCAGAGGTTGCCCATAGTTATTAACAATATGCTGCCAAGTGACATAAGGGCAATTGAGTGCTGCGAGGTAAGCGAGCAATTTAATGCAAGGTTTGACACTGTGTCAAAAACCTATAGGTATGCAATTAATACAAACCCAAATGCTACCGTTTATACCCGCAATTATGAGTGGCAATACGGAAAAAACCTTGATGTTGCAGCTATGAAAGAGGCGGCTGAGTATATTGTTGGAAAGCATGATTTTAAATCATTTATGACAAGCGGAGCACAGGTTTTGTCAACTGTGAGGGAAGTGTTTTCGCTAAATGTATGCCAAAACGATGACATAATAGAAATTTTTATTACTGCAGACGGATATTTGTACAATATGGTGCGCATTATAACGGGTACACTTGTAAGCGTAGGCGAGGGCAAACTCACCCCTCAAAGCCTGCCGCAGATAATAAATGCCAAAAACAGAGAAAAAGCTGGTCCTACCGCACCGCCTCAGGGCTTGTATTTGTACCAAATTAATTATGAACTTTAAGGAGTGAACGCTTTGGAAAAAATAACAAAAAAAACAAGCAAAGCACCTGTTAATCAGGATATGGAAAATACAAATGTAATTCCTGAAGTTAAAGAGGAGCACGCTGATAATGCAGATAATACACAAGTTGATTTGCAACAATCAAATGACACGCAAGATGCTAAACACAATGATGACAAAGAGCAAGTACTTGAGGCACAAGATATACAAACTGATGTTAAACTAAATGACAATTCACAGCAACACTCTAAACCCCGAGGCGATGCAAAACACAGCAAAAGTGCACCTGCGCCGCGCCGCAAAGCAAAGCAAAAAAAGGCAATCAAACGCAAAATTTCTGTTAAAAAATTATTCAAAATAATATTTTTGCTTGCACTTGTTGTGATTGTTTCAATTGGTATAAAAAAGGGCTTTGATGTTTTGGGGGGCTTTTTTGCATCTCGTTGGCAAAACATATCCACAACAAGTCAGGAAATTACCATAACATCCACTGGCACTCTTGATTACGAAAATTTTCAAAAAGGTGTACTTGTAGCAAATTCGGGTACAATAACCTATTTTAATACAAAAATGGAAGCTGTTTGGGAAAAACAAGGTTTTGCAGGTCTTCCTGTAATTCATACAAACGGAAGATATGCACTTGTGGCATATTGTGATACTCCAAATGCATTGCTTATTACGGGCTCCAATTCAATACCTGTTACAGGCAGCGGAAAAATAGTATCGTCATATGTAAATCAAAACGGCTATTTTGCCCTTGTTATGACTGAAGACGGCTACAAAAATCAGATTGCCGTGTTTGATAATTACGGAAAGGTGCTATATAAATGGCACAGTGCCGAAAATTATGTAACAAGCGTTGCAATTTCGCCTGATAACGAAAGTATGGCTGCGGCAACAATCGGCTTTACCGAAAATGGATTTGACAGCGGCATAATGATGTTTGATTTGGCACAAAGCAACCCTAATGCAGGGCAGCATCAGAGCGACAATCTTATAATGGATATTGAGTTTGTATCTAACAACAGGCTTGTTGTAATAGGTGACAAAGCGGCAACATTGTACCGCAAAAACGGCAAGGAGCTCAGGAGCATAGATTACGAGGGCAAAAAGCTTATTACATTTGATGTTACACAAAGCGGCACAACAATCCTCTGTTTTGCAAGGGATGACTCATCTATGAGCAACTGTGATATTTACACCTACAAAACAAACGCAAAACAGTCAGGCCATTTTGAAACTTCTGGCAAAGTACTATCGCTCAGCAGCTGCGGCAACAATGTTTTAGTTGCAAAAGACGGCGAATTTGACTTACTTACCGAAAAATGCCGTAAAATTCGCACAACATCAATTGTGCGTGATTTAAAAAATTCTGTTTTGTTTAATGAAGGTAAATTTGCTTTTGTAATTTCGGGTAATTTGGCACAGATTATAAAAGTTCATTAGGGAGAATAGCTGATGCTGGTAGATATTATATTGGTACTTGTAATTACAATTTCTATAATTCATTGTTTTAAAAGGGGATTTGCAATTTCGCTTTTTAATACAGCCTCAACTGTTATTGCGGCTGTGCTTATAATTTTATTTAACAAGCCTTTTACACAGCTTATAAAAAATTCACCTCTTGGTATTTCGTATCACCAAGGCTTGCTTGAATTTGTCAGCAATAAAGTTCATCAAACGGGTAATAATATAACAGAAGGTGTACCGTCATTTTTGGGTGGCTTTATTGATGAGGGTGTTGCATCGGTTGGCCAAACTGTTGCTAAATTTGCCGACAGAATTTTTGAAATAACAGTTACTTTAATAGCATTTGTTTTGCTCGTAATTGTTGCAAAAATAATCACATCCATATTTCCCGTAATAATCAAAAAAATTGTAAAACTCCCAGTTATAAAGCAGTTTGACAAATTACTTGGAGCAGTGCTTGGCATTGTTATGGGTGTTGTATGGGCGGTTGTTGCAGTTTATGTACTTGGCCTTGTGTCATTGTGGGAGCCTATGTCATTTTTGGACGCTCACATTGCAAATTCATTTTTTATAGATGCGGTACATAGATTTTATGATATTTTAGCAGAAGGTGAATTAATTGCTCATAGATTTTCATACACATACTTTTCCTGACCACATAGCCGAAAAAACCATAAAAACACTTAACCAAAAAATAAAAGACCATATGGGTATTGATTTGATACCTGTAACAAACGGAACACTGGCACAGCTTGACGAGGCAATGACAAGATACAATGTAGATTTGAGCGTTGTTTTGCCAATTGCCACCAAGCCTTCGCAAATAGATACTATTGTTGAGTCGTCACAAAAAATCAGAAACAACAGGATGATTTCTTTTGCAACCATCCATCCTCAAAACCAAAACAAAGAGGAAATGCTTAAAGTAATAAAACAAATGGGCTTTGTTGGTATAAAGCTGCACCCCGATTATCAGGACAGCTATATAGACAGTAAAGAGTGTATAGATATTTTGCAAATATGCGAAAAGCTTGAGCTTTTTACAATTATTCATGCAGGCAAGGATGCTGGCTTTGACCCCCCGTATCACGCAATGCCTGAGCGTATTAAAAATGCTTTGAATTACATTTCGGGCAAGTTTGTTATTGCTGCACATCTGGGCGGCTTTTTGGCTTGGGACGATGTGGAAAAATATCTTGTTGGCACAAATATTTATATGGACACCTCAATGACCGCAGGCTACATTGAGCCTTGCCAATTTAAGCGTATTGTGCAAAATCACGGAGCAGACAAAATTCTTTTTGGAAGTGACATTCCTTGGAATTGCCCTAAAAAAACAGAGCAGCTTATAGATTCACTTGGGTTTTCCGAGGAGCAGCTTAAAAAAATCAAGTGGCAAAATGCAGCTCGGATTTTAACTAACCTTGACATTAACTGATATGGCATTTATAATTGTATTATGTTTTATATGCCGTATCGTCATATTATATACAAAGGAGGAAGTGCTTTTTAGCACTCAAAAATTATGCCTATTACAGAAATTTTAAACAAGAATGCTGATTTTTATCCTAATGATATCAGCCTTGTAGAAATCAATCCCAAAATGGAAAATCAGGTTCGTATGACATGGAGAGAGTATTCGCTTATCGAGTCAAATCCCAATATGGCATACCGCAGAGAGCTTACCTGGAGCGAATTTAACAAAAAATCAAACAGATTTGCTAATCTTTTGCTTACAAGAGGCATCAAAAAAGGCGATAAGGTTGCCATACTTTTGATGAACTGCCTTGAGTGGCTGCCTATATATTTTGGTATTCTCAAAACAGGAGCACTTGCTGTACCGCTTAATTACAGGTACGAATCTGAAGAAATTAAATATTGTCTTAAACTTGCAGATGTAGATGCAATTGTTTTTGGCCCTGAGTTTATTGGTCGTGTGGAGGAAATTTGCCACAAGGTTCCAAAAGTAAAACTGTGGCTTTATGCAGGAGAGGATTGCCCTACATTTGCCGAAAGTTATGATAGCCTTGTGTCATACTGCTCATCAAAAACACCTCAGATACCCCTTGATGATGAAGATTATGCAGCAATTTATTTTTCGTCGGGTACAACTGGTTTTCCTAAGGCAATTTTACATAAGCACAAAGCACTAATGCACTCTTGCCGAACAGAGCAGGACCACCACGGTCAAACAAAGGATGATGTATTTCTTTGTATACCTCCTCTTTATCATACAGGTGCAAAAATGCACTGGTTTGGCAGCTTTCTTGTGGGCGGCAAGGCTGTACTTTTAAAAGGTATAAAGCCCGAATGGATACTGCGTACCGCATCGGAAGAAAAATGCTCAATAGTATGGTTGCTTGTTCCGTGGGCACAGGATATTCTTGATGCAATCGATAGCGGCACAATCAACCTTGATGAATATGACTTGTCAAACTGGAGATTGATGCACATTGGAGCACAGCCTGTTCCTCCAAGCCTTATTAAGCGTTGGAAAGAAATATTTCCAAATCACGGCTACGACACAAACTATGGTTTGTCCGAATCTATTGGCCCAGGATGCGTTCACCTTGGAGTTGGCAATGACCACAAGGTTGGTGCGATTGGCAAGGCAGGCTTTGGCTGGCAAACCAAAATAGTTGACGAACACCGCAACACTTTACCTCAGGGCAAAATTGGCGAGCTTGCCGTTAAAGGCCCCGGCGTTATGACCGAATATTATAAAGACGAAAAAGCCACAAGCGAGGTACTTGCAGATGGCTGGTTGTTTACTGGTGATATGGCTCAGGAGGACAAAGATGGCTTTATTTACCTTGTTGACCGCAAAAAGGATGTTATCATTTCGGGCGGTGAAAATCTTTACCCCGTTCAAATTGAGGATTTCCTGCGCAAATGTGACAAAATTAATGATGTTGCAGTTATCGGATTGCCGGATTCGCGTCTTGGTGAAATTGCCGCTGCAATTATTCAGGTAAAAGAGGGTATGACACTTACCGAGGACGAAGTAAACGAATTTTGCCTTGATTTGCCAAGGTATAAAAGGCCTCACAAGGTTATTTTTGCCGATGTTCCGCGTAACCCCACAGGCAAAATTGAAAAGCCGCTGCTGCGTAAAATTTATTGCGGCGAAAGTGTTGTTGCACAACAAAACGAAATAAAATAATATCTGAAAGGGAATACATATAATGAAAAAGTTGTTGTTAGGTAATGCGGCGGTTGCCCGTGGTGCATACGAGGCAGGCGTTAAGCTTGTTGCATCATACCCTGGTACACCAAGCACCGAAATTACCGAGGAAATAGTTAAATTTGACCAGATTTATGCCGAATGGTCACCAAACGAAAAGGTTGCATGCGAGGTTGCGCTTGGTGCTGCAATTGGTGGTGCAAGAGCTATGACATGTATGAAGCACGTTGGCCTTAATGTTATGGCAGACCCTGTGTTTACAGCAAGCTATACAGGAGTTAACGGCGGTTTTGTGCTTTGCGTTGCAGACGACCCCGGTATGCATTCATCACAAAATGAGCAGGATTCACGCCACTATGCTATGGCGTCAAAGGTAATGATGCTTGAGCCATCCGATTCGCAGGAGTGCAAAGATTACACCAAGCTCGCATTTGAACTTTCCGAAAAATACGATACCCCTGTATTTATCAGACTTTCTACAAGAGTTTCGCACTCACAGAGCCTTGTTGAGCTTGATGACAGACAGGAGCTTGAACTAAAGCCATATGAAAAAAACATTCCTAAATTTGTTATGATGCCTGCAATGGCAAAAAAGCGCCATTTTGTTGTAGAGGAGCGAATTGCTGCTCTTAAGGAGTATGCCGAAACAGACAAAATCAACCAGGTTGAGGACAACGGTTCAAAAATAGGTGTTATAACCGCAGGTATTACATATATGTATGCAAAAGAAGCTCTTGGCAATAATGTTAACTACTTAAAGCTGGGTATGGTATATCCGCTTCCTGAGCAAAAAATTGCCGATTTTGCAGCAAAATGTGACAAGGTTTATGTGATAGAAGAGCTTGACCCTGTAATAGAAAATCACTGCAAAAGTATTGGTGTAAATGTATATGGCAAAAGCTTATTTACCCTAATGGGTGAATACACACCTAATATGATTAAAAAAGCAGTACTTGGCGAGGATGCTCCTCAAAAAGCAGAGCTTGATGAGCAGATTCCTGTTCGCCCACCTGTTATGTGTGCAGGCTGCCCTCACAGAGGCACATTTTATGTGCTCAAAAAGCTTGGGCTTGTTGTATCGGGCGATATAGGCTGCTACACTCTTGGTGCGGTTGCACCTCTTGCCGCAGTAGACACAACTATTTGTATGGGTGCGTCTGTAAGTGCTGCAATGGGTATGGCAAAGGTCAGGGGAGCAGAGTTTAACAAAAAGCTTGTTTCGGTTATAGGTGATTCTACATTTATGCATTCAGGTATTACAGGCCTTGTTGATATTGTATACAACAAGGGTAACAACACTGTTATTATTCTTGACAACTCCATTACAGGTATGACAGGCCATCAGGACAACCCAACAACCGGCTATACCATAAGAGGTGAGCAAACAAAGCAGGTTAACCTTATTTCGCTTTGTAAGGCTGTAGGTGTAGAGCATGTTGTTGTTGCCGACCCGTTTGACCTTAAAAATTTTGAAAAGGTTGTAAAAGAGGAAGTACAAAGGGAAGAACCGTCTGTAATTATTGCACAGCGCCCTTGTGCACTTCTTAAAAAGGTAAAATACACAGGACATTGTACAATTAATGATAACTGCAAAAACTGTAAAATGTGTATGAAGCTTGGCTGCGCTGCAATTTCGGTTGTAGACGGTAAGGTTAAAATTGATGCAAATCAGTGCAACGGCTGCGGTTTGTGCCTTAATATATGCCCGTTTGGTGCAATACAAAAGGAGGATAACTGATATGACAAAAAACATTATGATAGTTGGTGTCGGCGGTCAGGGTACACTCCTTGCCAGCAGAATTCTTGGTAACACAGTAATCAGCAAAGGTTACGATGTTAAAGTTTCCGAAGTACATGGTATGAGCCAGCGAGGCGGAAGCGTTGTAACTTATGTTAAATACGGTGACAAAGTGTATTCACCTATTATAGATGAGGGTGAGGCAGATATCATTCTTGCTTTTGAAATGCTTGAGGCATACAGGGCAATGCCTTACCTTAAGGCAAACGGCAAAATGATTGCAAACACACAGCAAATTAACCCTATGCCTGTAATTACGGGAGCAGCTGAATATCCTCAAAATATTGATGAAAAAATATCTTCAAAAATCAATTTACAAACAGTTGATGCGCTGTCACTTGCAATAGAGGCAGGCAATAGCAAAGCAGTTAATGTTGTTTTGATTGGAGTAATGGCAAAAAGCACTGATATTGCTTATGATGATTGGGTAAATACAATCAAAACCACAGTTCCTCAAAAATTTCTTGAGGTTAACTTAAAAGCATTTGATTTGGGATATAATCTTGCGTAATAAAATTGTTTACAAAAAGACGATTTGTTAAAATCGTCTTTTTGCTTTTGTAAATTATAAAAATTAATAAAGTTATTAAAAATACTATTGAAAATTTAACAAAATAGTGTTATAATTTTATGTGTTGTTTTTTTTGTTAAAATTTTATTACAGATAGAGGGGATTAAAGTGACAAACAAAGAAAGAAGAGTAGGCACAATATCAAGAGGTATTCGTTGTCCTATAATCCGTCAAGGTGATGACCTTGCTTCAATTGTATCACAAAGCGTACTTGAGGCAGCACAGTATGAAGGATTTGAGCTTCGCGACAGGGATGTTATTTCGGTAACAGAATCTATTGTTGCAAGATCTCAGGGTAATTATGCCTCGGTAGATGACATTGCAAGCGACGTAAAAGCAAAACTTGGTGACGGCACTATAGGTGTTATATTTCCAATTCTTTCGCGTAATCGTTTTGCAATATGCCTCAGAGGTATTGCAAAAGCAGCCAAAAAAATTGTTCTTATGCTCAGCTACCCTTCCGATGAAGTGGGCAATCAGCTTATTAGTATGGATCAAATTGACGATGCAGGTGTTAATCCGTATTCCGATGTACTTGACCTTAAAAAATATCGTGAGCTTTTTGGCAGCAACAAGCATGAATTTACAGGTGTAGACTATGTAGAATATTATGGTGACCTTGTTAAGGAATGCGGCGCAGAGGTTGAGTTTGTTTTTGCAAATAATCCAAGAGCAATTCTTGATTATGCAGATTGCATCATTAATTGCGATATACACACTCGTCAGCGTACAAAGCGCATTCTTAAACAAGCAGGTGCCAAAGCAGTTTGCGGCCTTGATGATATTATGAACGCATCTGTTAACGGCAGCGGATATAACACAAATTACGGACTCCTTGGTTCAAACAAATCCACCGAAGATAAGGTTAAGCTTTTTCCAAGGGAGTGTCAGGATCTTGTGCTTGACATTCAGCAACAAATTTTAGATGCAACAGGCAAGCATGTGGAAGTAATGGTATATGGCGACGGTGCCTTTAAAGATCCTAAAGGTAAAATTTGGGAGCTTGCCGACCCTGTGGTTTCGCCTGCGTTTACCGATGGCCTTATAGGCACTCCAAATGAGCTTAAGCTTAAATACCTTGCAGACAATGATTTTAAAGATTTGTCGGGCGAGGCACTCAAGCAGGCAATATCTGACAGCATTAAATCAAAGGGCGACAACCTTGTGGGTAATATGGCATCGCAGGGCACAACACCTCGTCAGCTTACCGACCTTATAGGCTCGCTTTGTGACCTTACAAGCGGCAGCGGTGACAAGGGTACACCTGTGGTTTTGGTGCAGGGTTATTTTGATAACTATACAAATTAATTATTGGATTTAAAAAAGGGAGTAAAAATTTATCATTTTTTACATCCCTTTTTTGTTTAAAGTATTTACTTTTTAATATATTTGTATTAAAATATATTATGTATAACTTTGTAAATTATATTCAAATAAATCGGAGGAAGTTACATATGTATTATAACAGTACAAGAAATAATAATATCAAAGCAGAGTCTGCATTTGCAATCAAAACAGGCATATCCGCAGACGGAGGCTTGTTTGTACCACAGAGCATTCCTCAGCTAGAGCCTGAGTTTATAGCTGGCCTTACAGATAAATCGTACAAGCAAAGAGCAGTGCAAATTTTGTCAAAATTTTTGACAGATTACACTTGTGATGAGCTTGCCGACTGTGCAAATAATGCATATGCAGCAGATAAATTTGGCGGTGAGGACACTGCGCCAGTCAAAAAACTTGACAAAAATACCTTTGTTCTTGAATTGTGGCATGGGCCAACCTGTGCATTTAAGGATATGGCACTTCAAATTTTGCCGCACCTACTTACAAAAGCAATCAAAAAAACAGGTGAGGACAAAAAGGTTGTTATTTTGGTTGCAACATCGGGCGATACAGGCAAAGCTGCTCTCGAGGGCTTTAAGGATGTAGACGGCACAGGTATAGTTGTATTTTACCCAAATAACGGAGTGTCAAAAATTCAACAGCTCCAGATGGCAACTCAGGATGGTGCAAATGTTGGTGTTGTTGCAGTAAACGGCAACTTTGATGATGCACAGACGGGCGTTAAAAAAATCTTTACAAACGAGGATTACAAAGCCCAGCTTGCACAAAAAGGCTTTATGCTCTCGAGTGCCAACTCAATAAACTGGGGCAGGCTTGCTCCACAGATTGTTTACTATTTTTCTGCATATTGCGATATGCTCAAAAATGGCGAAATTACAAACGGTGACAAAATTAACATTGTTGTCCCTACAGGCAACTTTGGCAATATTCTTGCTGCATATTACGCAAAAACAATGGGCTTGCCTGTTAACAAGCTTATATGCGCGTCAAACATCAACAATGTACTTACCGAGTTTATAAAAACAGGTGTGTATGACAAAAACCGTAAGTTCCATACCACTATATCACCATCTATGGATATACTTATTTCGAGCAATCTTGAGCGACTTTTGTATCACATCTCGGGCAGCAACGATGCACTTGTAGCAGAGTATATGAACAAATTAAGTACAGATGGCAGCTACAAGGTTAATGATGATATACTTGCAAAAATTAAACATTTGTTTTATGCAAACTGCGCATCCGATGACGAAACAAAACAAACAATTAACAAGGTTAACAAAGCATATGGCTACACTGCAGACACTCATACCGCTGTTGCACTTTGTGTATACGACAAATATGTTGAGGAAACAGGCGACAAAACCAAAACAGTTATTGCTTCTACTGCAAATCCTTACAAGTTTAACGAAAGTGTTATAAACGCACTAACAGGTGAGGGCAGCTGTGAAGGACTTGCTGAATTTGAACTTCTTGGTAAGCTATGCCAAATTAGCAAAATGGAAATTCCTGCGTCACTTGCAGAGCTTAAAAACAAACAGGTTCGATTTGATGCTGTATGCAACAAAGAGGATATGCAGGATGTAACAACCGATTTTCTTTTAAATAATTTAAAATAAGGTGTGATACTTTGTTTTTTAAAAAAAATACCAACATAACCCCAAAAAATGCTGCTGTTATAGTTGCAGCAGGTTCAGGCACACGAATGGGCACCGATGTTCCAAAGCAGTTTTTGACAGTTGGAGGCAAACCTGTGCTTGTATATACACTTTTAAAGTTTAACAACAACAAATACATTCACGAAATTGTTGTTGTTACAAAAGAAGAATATATACCATGTTGTAAGGATATTATAAAAACCTTTAATATTGGCAAGGTGACTAAAATTGTTTTAGGTGGCGATACTCGTCAGCAATCGGTATCAAATGGAATAAACAGCGTAAGCGATGATGCAGACAATGTGTTTATTCATGATGGTGCGCGCCCGCTTGTATCTGACCAGACAATAACAAAATGTGCTTTGGCACTGCAAAGTCACAAGGCTTTGGCAGTTGGTGTGCCAATGAAAGATACAATCAAATATTCGGACAGCGGAGAGTTTATTGACCGTACTGTCGACCGCAGCAAATTGTGGCAAATTCAAACGCCGCAGTGCTTTGACAGGCAGCTTGCAGTAAAGTATCACAAAATGGCTGTAAGCGATTGCTTTGAGGCTACCGATGATTGTATGCTTTTTGAACATTATGGCCAAAGGGTAGCGCTTGTTGAGGGTGAATACGAAAATATAAAAATTACTTCACCTCAGGATATATTTGTTATGGAAGGATTACTTGGTGATAATATATGAGAATTGGTATAGGATATGATGTTCACGCTCTTTCAAGCGGCAGAGATTTAATACTTGGCGGAGTAAAAATTGAGCACAGCCTTGGCCTTATGGGTCACTCCGATGCAGATGTGCTTGTACATGCCATAATGGATGCAATGCTTGGCGCTGCAGCACTTGGCGATATAGGCAGGCATTTCCCCGACAATGACAACAGCTACAAAAATATAGACAGTATGCTATTGCTCGACAAGGTAAACAAGCTTTTGGCTCAAAATGGATTTTTGGTTAACAATATAGATGCAGTAATTATTGCTCAAAAGCCCAAGCTTATGCCGTATATTGACACTATGAAAAACAATATTGCAACCCTTTTGGGAGTAGATGAGAGCAGAGTTAACATTAAAGCCACCACAACCGAAAAGCTTGGCTTTGAGGGTAGGATGGAGGGCATATCATCGCAGGCAGTATGTACACTTAACGAAGTTTGAGGTTTGTATGGAATATATAAGTAACAGTGCTCAGCAAACATATATGATTGCTGCCCAATTTGCAAAAAAATTAAATATTGGCGATGTAGTAACTCTCGACGGAGATTTGGGTGCAGGTAAAACTGCTTTTGTACGCGGCGTTGCAGATGGGCTTAACATAAGCGATATGGTTGTCAGCCCCACCTTTACAATTGTTAATGAATACAGGCACGGCAATGTGCCGCTGTTTCACTTTGATGTGTACAGGCTTGAGTGTGAGGATGACCTGTATGACATTGGCTGGGATGATTATTTAAACGGCGGAGGCATTTGCATAGTTGAATGGTCAACCATTATGCCTGAGGCATTTAATATGCCGCATTATCAAATAAATATAACAAAAGACCATAGTATTTGTGACGACTATCGTAAAATTACAATTGATTTTGTTGGAGGCACAAAGTGATAATTCTTGGTATGGACACCTCTTCGGTAAACGCAACCGTTGCGGTGATGAATGATAAAAAGTTAATAGGGGAGTTTGTAATTTCAAACGACCGCACACATTCGCAAATTATTATGCCGCTGCTTGACGATTTAATTAAAAAATGCGGTATCGGTATAAGTGACATAGATGTTTTTGCTGTATCGGTTGGACCTGGCTCTTTTACAGGCCTTCGCATTGGTATGGCTACCGTAAAAACTCTTGCGCAGGTGTGCAACAAGCCTGTTATAGGTGTATGTTCACTTGATGCACTGTATCACAACTGCGCATTGTTTGACGGCATTGTTTGCCCCATAATTGATGCACGCCATGGCGATGTGTACAATGCACTGCACTTAAACGGCAAAAAAATTACAGATAACAGAGTTATTTGTATTGATGAACTTATAAAAGAGCTCAGTGGCAAAAAAACAGTGTTTTGCGGTGACGGAGTATTGTCATATGCACAAAAACTCAGTGGGCATAGTAATTTTGTTGTTGCTCCGCAAAATATTTCAATGCAAAAAGCATCGTCTGTGTGCATGGCGGCATACATGCGTGCTCAAAATAATGATTTTGACAATTTGTATTCACTTGTGCCCATATATCTGCGTCAATCACAGGCAGAAAGGGAGCTTAAAATCAAAAAAACAAAGGAGATATAATTATGATAGCAATTGGCAGTGATCACGGCGGTTTTGCCCTAAAGCAGGAAATATTGGAGTATTTAAAAAGTATTAACATTAAATTTGAGGATGTTGGCTGCTTTGAGGCAAAGTCAGTAGATTATCCCGACATTGCAAAGCTTGTGTGCAAAAAGATAATATGCGGTGATGCAAAGCTTGGTATTCTTGTGTGCGGCACCGGCATTGGTATGAGCATTTGCGCAAACAAAATCAAAGGTATAAGGGCTGCGCAGTGCAGTGACACCTTCAGCGCACGGATGACAAGATGCCACAACAATTCAAATGTACTTACACTTGGCGGCAGAACAGTCGGCCCTGAACTTGCAAAGGACATTGTAAAAGAATTTTTAACTGCCGAGTTTGAAGGTGGCAGACATCAGACAAGAATAGATAAAATTATGGAGCTTGAATAGCTGCAATAATATACACCTAGTGGCAGTGCATTTGTATGTGCACACAAAGGAAAAATTACTATCAATATGGAGGAAATTAAAATGAAACACCCGATTTACAAAAATGTTACGGTAATGGAGCATCCGCTCATTATCCACAAAATTTCAAAAATGCGTGATGAAACAGTTAGTTCAAAGGAATTTCGCGAGTATGTCAACGAAATTTCGATGCTTATGGGATATGAGGTAACACGCAATTTGCCTATGAAAGAGGTGGAAATCAAAACCCCTATTGCAGTTGCAAAAACAAAAATAATTGCAGGCAAAAAGCTTGCTCTTGTGCCTATACTTCGTGCAGGTCTTGGTATGGTAGATGGTATGCTTAAAATTATGCCAAATGCCAGAGTTGGCCATATAGGTATGTATAGAGACCATATTACCCTTCAGGCAGTGCCATATTTTTGCAAGCTCCCTGAGGATATTGCAACCCGTGATGTTGTAGTTGTAGACCCTATGCTTGCAACTGGAGTTTCGGGCGATGACGCTATAAAAACACTTAAGCAAAAGGGTGTAAAAAGCATTAAATTTGTGTGTATAGTTGCAGCTCCCGAGGGTATAAAGGTGCTTGCCGAAAACCACCCCGATATCGAAATTTACTGTGGTATAGTAGATGACACACTCAACGAACATGGCTATATTGTCCCTGGGCTTGGTGATGCAGGCGACAGAATATTTGGTACAAAATGATGATAGATACAATAATTAACTATTTAGCCCAGATAGACAAGCTTTTTGCAGTATTTGTAATTTCGATGTTTCCCATTGTGGAGCTTAGGGGAGCAATTCCAATAGGTGTGGGGCTTGGGCTTGATTTGCTTAAAGTGTATGTTGTAAGTGTTGTAGGCAATATGCTCCCTGTACCATTTATAATTTTGTTTGTGCGCCCTATAATAGAATATCTCGGCACTACAAAATATTTTGCAAAAATTGCAAATTGGGTTGAAACACGCACAATGAATAAGTCCGACAAAATTAAAAAATACAAAATGTTTGGTCTGTTTGTTTTTGTTGCAATACCGCTGCCTGGCACAGGTGCCTGGACAGGCGCAGCTCTTGCAGGGCTTATGGATATGCGGCTTAAGGATTCGGTACCTATGATATTTTTGGGTGTTGTTGCGGCAGGAATAATTATGATGCTTATATCATACGGGCTCGGTTCGTTAATAATGAACCTGTTTGCATAATAATGATATTTGAGAGGAATGAAAGTTATGAACAAAAGATTATTTACATCAGAATCTGTAACAGAAGGACATCCTGACAAAATATGTGACCAGATTTCAGATGCAGTGCTTGATGCAATATTAAGTAAGGACCCAATGGCACGCGTTGCATGCGAAACAGCAGTTACTACAGGTATGATTCTTGTTATGGGCGAAATTACAACAAATTGTTATGTTGACATACCAAGTATTGCACGACAAACAGTTAAAGAAATTGGCTACGACAGAGCAAAATACGGCTTTGATGCCGATACCTGTGCAGTGCTTACAAGCATAGATGAGCAGTCTGCCGACATTGCTCTTGGTGTTGACAAATCACTCGAAGCCAAAGAGTCACAATCGGGCGAGCTTGATTTTGGTGCAGGCGATCAGGGTATGGTTTTTGGCTATGCGTGTGATGAAACTGAGGAGCTTATGCCAATGCCGATTGCTCTTGCACACAAGCTTAGCAAAAAGCTCACTGAGGTACGCAAAAATGGAACTCTCAATTATTTGCGCCCCGACGGCAAAACACAGGTTACAGTTGAGTACGACGGTGACAAACCTGTGCGAATTGATACTATAGTTATTTCTACACAGCATGGACCTGAGGTTGACCACGATACAATCGAAAAAGATATGCTTCATTATGTTGTAAATACAACAATAGACCCTAATCTTATTGACCAAAACACAAAATATTTTATAAATCCTACAGGAAGCTTTGTAATAGGCGGCCCTCAGGGCGACAGCGGCCTTACAGGACGCAAAATCATTGTAGACACCTATGGCGGCTATGCAAGTCACGGCGGCGGAGCTTTTTCGGGTAAGGATCCTACAAAGGTTGACCGAAGTGCCTGCTATGCTGCTAGATATGTTGCAAAAAATATTGTAAAAGCAGGTCTTGCAAAAAAATGCGAAGTTCAGATTGCATATGCAATAGGTGTAAGCAATCCGGTTTCGGTACTTGTAGACACATTTGGTACTGCAAAAATTGATGAATCAAAAATAGCACAAATTGTACTCGAAGTATTTGATTTGCGCCCTGCAGGCATTATAAAACAGCTTGATTTGCGCAGGCCAATATACAAACAAACTGCCGCTTACGGTCACTTTGGCAGAACAGATATTGACCTCCCGTGGGAAAAATGCGATAAAGTAGACATTTTAAAACAAAAAGCTGGTATTATGTGAGTAACTGAGATAAGCCTCTCCGCATATTATTTAAGCGGAGAGGTGTTGTTATATGTTTGACATTGTAATAAAAACAGTTATAACATTTTTGGTGTGTTATGCACTTATTGATATAGGTATAAGGATATTTGACAACTTGTTTTCGGCACACAATTACCGCAGGGATAAAATTTTTGTTGTTGTAAAGGTGTTTAACCGCGAAAAAAATCTTGAGTACATTATACGGAGCATAATATGGAAAAACCTTAGATGCTCAAAGTGCGGTGATGTGCCTAATGTGCTTATAGTTGATATGGGCTGTGATGAGGAAACTTCACATATAGGAAAGCAGCTTGCCAAGGATTATTCTTTTATATATTACACAGGCAAAGACGAATTTGATGATTTTTTTAGTAATTTTAACAGATTGGAGTAACTATGAGATACAAACCATATTCCCAATATCTAAAGCAAAAATACGGCGAAAAGGTATACAAATTGCCTGTCAACCTGCCAATTACCTGCCCCAACAAAGACGGTACCTGCGGTGTTGGCGGGTGTATTTATTGTGCAGAAATTGGTGCAGCGTTTGAAAATTTGCCTCCATCAATGCCAGTTGAGCAGCAGTTAAAACAAAATATGGAATTTATAGGCAAAAAATACAAAGCAAACAAATTTATTGCTTATTTTCAAAATTACACAAATACATATATTCCATACAAACAATTTTGCGATAATATAAGCAAGGCAGCAATGCAAAACATAGTACAAATAAGCATTTCCACAAGGCCCGATTGTATTAACGACAAATATATGAGCTTTTTAAGGGAGTTTTCGCTCAAAAACAATATAGATATATGCATAGAGCTTGGGCTGCAAACTGTAAATTACAAAACACTAAAAATCATCAACAGAGGCCATACTCTCGCACAGTTTATAGATGCGGTGCTTACCATTCACAAATACGGCTTTGATGTGTGCGCACACCTTATACTCAACTTGCCGTGGGATGATATGGACGATGTGATAGAATGTGCAAAAATACTATCTGCCCTTAAGGTTGAGCAGGTAAAGCTGCATAGCCTTTATATATTAAAAAACACACCTCTTGCAAAAATGTATTTAGATGGTGAGTTTTCCATGGGTACATACCAGAGCTATATTGACAGAGTAATTACATTTGTTGAATATTTGTCACCCGATATTGTTATTCAGAGGTTAATTGGCAGAGCTAAAGAAGAGCATACGGTTTTTGCTAATTACGGGTGCAGCTGGTGGAAGATAAAAGATGAGATTGATGCACAACTTGAAAGCCGTAATACCTATCAGGGCAAAAAATGCACCTATCTTGACGGCAGTGCAATAAAAAAGTTTGAAAAATAATGAAAAATTTTTGTTAAATTGTTGTAATTTACCTTAGTTTTTGATATAATTATACATAATAAGTAAGTGGGAGGCAGTGTGTAGTTTTATTTTTTAAAATTACATACATACTTGATATGATAAAAAGTATGACAGGCTATGGCAGAGCCGAAAAAGTATTTGAAAATTACAAGCTTACAATTGAGGTAAAATCGGTAAACAACAGGTATCTTGATTATAATGTAAAGCTGTACAGGCAGTACTCCTTTGTGGAGGATGTAGTAAGAGAATGTGTATCATCTGTAATTTCCAGAGGTAAGGTAGATGTATTTATTCAGTTTGACACAGCTGGCTGTGACGATACTGTTATTACACTTAACGAGGATGTTGCAAAAGGCTATCACAATGCTCTGTGTGAAATGAGCCAAAAGCTCGGTGTTGAAAACGATGTTACAACAACCTCGCTTTCAAGATTTTCCGATATATTTACAATCGAAAAAAAGGAGCAGGATAAGGAACAAATTTGTGCACATGTTAAAGAGGTTTTGACAGATGCACTTAATGACCTTACAAATACAAGAGCCCGTGAGGGTGAAAGGCTTAAAAAGTTTTTTGATGAGTGCATCAGCACAGTTAAAGACATTGTTGATGTTATTAAAGAGCGCTCACCCCAGACAGTTTGTGAATACACACAGCGTATGAAGGAAAGAATAACAGAAATACTGGGCGGTGTAGAGGTTGACCAAACAAGGCTGCTTACCGAAGTTGGTATTTTTGCCGATAAAGTCAACATTGCTGAGGAAATAATCAGATTTGAAAGCCATCTTAAAGAATATTCGCATTTGCTTACATGTGATGCTCCTGTTGGGCGTAAGCTCGATTTTATTATTCAGGAGCTAAACAGAGAGGCAAATACAATGGGTTCAAAATGCAACGATTTTGTTATAAGCAAATCGGTTGTAGATTTAAAATCCGAAATTGAAAAGCTCCGCGAGCAAGTTCAGAATATTGAATAAACAGGTGATTAAGCTATGAAGTTAATTAATATAGGATTTGGTAATATTGTTGCTGCCGACAAGGTTGTTGCAATGGTAAGTCCCGAATCTGCTCCAATAAAACGTATTATTCAGGAATCAAGAGATAAAGGTATGCTTATAGATGCCACCTACGGCAGACGTACAAGATCGGTTATAGTTACCGACAGCGACCATGTTATACTTTCGGCTATCCAGACCGAAACACTTGCCAACAGGCTTGACGACAGAGATGTTGCTCTCATTCAGGAGGAATTTGAAAATGAGTAAAGGCAATCTTATAGTTTTTAGCGGGCCGTCCGGTTCGGGCAAGGGCACAATTTTGGCAAAATATTTTAATACCGATGCAGGCAAAAGCTCGGCTCTTTCCATTTCGGCAACAACAAGGCCGCCTCGCCCAGGCGAGCTTGACGGAGTAAATTACTACTTTTTGTCAAGGGATGAGTTTGAAATGCGTATAAAAAGCAACGGCTTTTTAGAGTATGCAGAGTTTTGCGGCAATTATTACGGTACACCAAAAGCTGAGGTTATGCAAAAGCTCAATGATGGAATTGATGTAATTCTCGAAATTGAGGTTCAGGGTGCAATGAAAATTAAGCAGCAAATGCCTGAGGCGGTAATGATATTTGTAGTTCCGCCGTCGTTTAAAGAGCTGCGTAGCAGACTTATTGGCCGAGGTACCGAGTCGATTGAAGTGATAGACAAGCGTATCGGTCAGGCATTAAATGAGGTCAAATGCATAAATGAATATACATATGTAATTGTTAATGACAAGTTAGATGCCGCGCTAGAGGAATTTACAGCTATATTAAAAGCTGAACATTTAAAGGTAAATAAAAATATAAATACTATTCAAGAGGTGTGTAAATTATGATGATTAGTCCTTCAGTAGACGAGGTACTCAATGCAAGAAATATCAAAAACAGATATAGTCTTGTTATTATTACCGCAAAAAGAGCAAGAGAAATTCAAGAAACAGGTGTAACTTTTACAAGTTGCGGTTCCAACAAAGCAGTTTCTGTTGCACTTAACGAAATTCACGAAAACAAAGTTACATTCAAAGAGCACGACGAAAGTGCAAATGCGGATTTTTATGTGTTTAAGGATGACATTATAGAGCAATAATTTTTACTTAGCCTCAGAATTTAATCTGGGGTTTTAGTGCTTTTATCGGGGAGGGATAGTATGATTGCCGAAATAGTTTTAAACAGTGTATCAAAGGTAACAGATTCGGTATATCACTATGCAATCCCTAAGCAATTTGAGCACAAAATATCTGTTGGTATGCGTGTTGAGGTTGAATTTGGCAAAGGCAACCGTGTAATGGAGGGCTTTGTTACAGGTTTTACCGATAAAAGCGAGTTTAAAAACTTAAAACCCATAAAAGATATTATCGACGATACATCATACTTTGATGAAAAATCATTTAAGCTTGCTGAGTTTATGCATCACAGGTATTTTTGCTCGTATATTCAGGCAATAAAAACAATAATCCCTGTTGGTGTAAATACAAAATTTATAAAGCTTGTATTTCTTGATACAACAGATGAGCAACAAATTGCAAACTCATGCAAAAACTCTGCAATATGCGAAAGAGTTGTTGCAGAGCTAAAAAAATGCTCGCCACTTACCATGGAGCAGCTTGCTGCTAATATTGGCAGAGGTAACATTGCCGGTGCTGTCCTCAAGCTCTGTGACAGCAAAATTGTGCATACCGAGCTTATGCGTAACAGTGGTATTAAGGATTCTGTTGCAGCATATGCTTTGCTTAATTGTGATGCTATAGACGCATACGAATTTTGCGACAAATTTGCAAAAAAGGCTCCCGCTCAGGTTAGAGCACTTGAGCTTTTGTGCGATTGCGGCGAGGTTATGGTGTCGGAGCTTATGGAAATGGCAGATGTTTCACGCCAGGCAATAGATGCCCTTTGCCAAAAGGGGTATGTTACTGTCGGTAAATCGGTTGTTCGCAAAGATTTGTTTGAAAGCGAATGTGTAACCGAGTGCATTAGGCACACATTAAATGACGAGCAGGCCTATGCAACAGAGTGCATTTCAAATTCAATTAAAAATGATGAGAGTACAACATATTTGCTTCATGGTATTACAGGCAGCGGCAAAACAGAGGTTTATTTAAATTTAATTAAAAACACCGTAGCTAAAGGTAAAAAAGCCATATTGCTTGTTCCCGAAATAGCACTTACCCCTCAAATGATAAGCAGGGTAGTTTCGAGGTTCCCCGACAAGGTAGCGGTTATTCATAGCTCTCTTACCATAAAGCAGAGGTACGAGCAATGGAAAAGAATTAAACAAAATGAGGTTGATGTTGTGGTAGGGGCACGTTCTGCAGTTTTTGCTCCCTTTGACAACATCGGCATAATAATTGTTGACGAAGAACACGAAAACACATACAAATCCGAGGCTTCGCCAAGGTATCACGCAGTGGAAATTGCAAGGTTTAGAGCAAATCAGCACGGAGCAGTACTTTTGCTTGCAAGTGCAACTCCGTCTGTTGACAGCTATTACAAAGCAAAAAACGGCAAGTACAAATTGCTTGAGCTTAAAAAGCGTGCTACCGATGCAACACTTCCCAAGGTTGAAATTGTTGATATGCGTAAACAGCTTGAAATGGGCAATATGAGCGTAATTAGCAATACACTTTGTGAACAAATCAGGGCAAATATACAAAACAACAAACAGACAATTTTGTTTTTAAACAGGAGAGGCCACTCAAGCTTTGTGTCATGCCGAAGCTGCGGCTACACTGTAAAGTGCCCTCACTGTAATGTGTCTATGACATATCATAAACACAAAAACAAAATGATGTGTCATTATTGTGACTATATGTGTGACTATCCGCAAAAATGCCCAAGCTGCGGCAGCGGTTATATAAAGCATTTTGGCACAGGCACCCAAAGGGTAGCAGAACAAATAGAAAAGCTTTTTCCAAACGCCACATATATCCGTATGGATGCCGATACCACTACTGACAGAACTGCTCACGAAAGGATTCTTAAGGAATTTATTGATAATAATATAAATATTTTAATAGGCACACAAATGGTTACAAAGGGCCTTGATTTTGAAAATGTAACACTAGTTGGGGTACTTGCGGCAGATATGAGCCTCAATCAGGAGGATTACCGTGCGCAAGAGCGCACCTTTAACCTTATTACTCAGGTGTGCGGCAGAGCAGGCAGAGGTAAATATGCAGGAAAAGCTGTAATTCAAACATACAATCCCGATGACGAAACTATAATTTTAAGTAGTCTTCACGATTACAAAAGCTTTTACAAAAACGAAATTGAGTTTAGAAAATTAATGGTTTATCCACCATTTTGTGAGTTTATCAATTTTGTGTTTACACACACAAATTACAATACGGCAAAGCAAACCTGCCATAGCTTTTACAATGATTTAAAATCTGCAGTAAAGGAGTTTTCGGGCTTAATAGAGGTTTACTTGCCAAATGAGGCGCCAATAAAAATGATTAATGACAAATACCGCTTTAGAATACTTGCAAAAGGCAGGTATAACAAAGCGATGTATGATGCAATAGGTAATTTGTATAATAAATATTTAAAATCAAAAAATAATGCGAGCATAGTTGTAGATGTAAATCCGCAAAATATGTATTAACGGAGGAAATATATATGGCAATACGAAATATACGCAAACTGGGTGACGACATATTGCGCAAAAAGTGCCGTCCCGTTGAGGTTATAGATGACAGGACTATTACCCTTATTGACGATATGATAGAAACGATGCGCAGTGCTGACGGAGCAGGACTTGCAGCGCCACAGGTTGGCGTGCTAAAGCGTATAGCGGTTATAGAGGTAGATAATAAGCTTTATGAGCTTATTAACCCCCAAATCATTTCACAAAGCGGTTCTGTTACCGCTGTTGAGGGTTGCCTCAGCTTTCCGGGTAAATATGGCATGGTAACAAGGCCAAAGCAGGTTACAGTTAAAGCTCTCGACCGCAACGGCAAAGAGTTTATCGTTACAGGCGAGGGTATGCTCGGCAAAGCACTCTGCCACGAAATAGACCATCTCGATGGCATTATGTATGTAGACAAAGTAGAAGAGTATGTTGAGCTTAAATAGGAGAATAATGTGAAAGTTCCTTTCACATTATTGCCTTCGGCGGATTTGATTGCTCGTGCGAAATTTTCTTCGCATTCGCTCACAAACACATATGGGCGTAAAAATCTCTTATCATTCCTTGCCATACGGATAAGAGAAATTTAATTACTATTTATGCCGTCGTATGGCGGCGGAATGGAGATTTTTATGAATATAATGTTTATGGGCACTCCCGATTTTGCCATTGCATCACTCGAGGCTCTGTATGAGGCAGGGCACAATGTTGTGTGCGTGGTAACTCAGCCCGACAAGCCAAAGGGCAGAGGCCACAAAATGGCGCATCCGCCCGTATATGACTGTGCCGCAAGTCACGGTACACCTATATATCAGCCCCAAAATTTAAAAAAAGAAAATTTTGAGCATATTTTAAATAATGCAAATCCCGACCTTATTGCGGTAGTTGCATATGGCAAAATTCTCCCCGAATATGTGCTCAATTACCCCAAATATGGCTGCATAAATGTTCATGCCTCCCTTTTGCCAAAATACCGTGGTGCTGCTCCAATGCAGTGGTGCCTTATAAATGGCGAATCAAAAACAGGCGTTACCACCATGCTTATGGAAAAGGGGCTGGACACAGGCGATATGCTTTTAAAAGCCGAAATAAGCCTTACCGACGATGACAATTACGAAACTGTTCACAACAGGCTTAATGTGCTTGGAGCAAACCTCCTTGTACAAACAATTTCAAAGCTCAAAAATGGCGAAATTGTACCTCAAAAGCAGGACGATGCACTCTCGTGCTATTCGCCTATGATTGATAAAACAAATTCTAAAATAGACTGGAACAAGCCCGCTGAAGATATAAAAAATCTTGTTAGGGGGTTATATCCTTTTCCAAGAGCATATACTATGTATTGCGAAAAATTGCTCAAAATAGAAAAGGCAACACCTGTGCAAACGCAAAGTGATGCAGTATGCGGCACAATTATAGATGTAAACAAAAAGTCGTTTACAGTTAAGTGTTTGGGCTGTTCTGCACTTTGCATTACACAAATTCAGATGGAAGGCAAAAAATCTATGGATGTGCAAAGCTATCTTTTGGGCAATACTATCCAAAAAGGAACTATATTGAACTAGGAGAATTTAAATGTATATTGATAGCTATTATTTAATACTCATTGTACCGTGCATTATACTTTCGTTGTATGCACAAAGCAAGGTTACATCTACCTTTAACAAGTACCTTGGTTTAAACTCTGTAAAAGGCTTTACAGGTGCACAGACTGCCCGCAGAATACTCGACCTTAATGGACTTCATAATATAACAATAGAATGTATCGACGGCACGCTATCCGACCATTACGACCCAACCAAAAAGGTTGTGCGCCTCTCAAAAGATGTGTATAATGGCACATCTGTTTCGTCAATAGGTGTTGCCGCTCACGAAACGGGGCATGCCATTCAGCATTCTACATCATATGGTCCGCTAAAAATACGCACTTCAATATTTCCTGTTGTAAGCTTTTCGTCAAGGCTTGCAATGCCTCTTGCACTGCTTGGGCTTTTACTGCAAATTCAGCCTCTTTTAAATTTTGGCATAATTTTGTTTTCGGCAGTGGTTGCTTTTCAGCTTATAACATTACCGGTAGAATTTAATGCAAGCAAAAGAGCAGTTGCAATTCTTGATGATACAGGAGTTCTTATGGGAGAAGAAATACCTGCATGCAAAAAGGTGTTGAGTGCAGCAGCCCTCACTTACCTTGCATCAGCACTTACCTCTGTAATGAGCTTACTCAGGCTTATTCTTATTTCACGTGGCAGGAGACGTTGATTATGAAAACAAATGCACGCCGCCATGCAGCAGACATACTTTTTAATGTTTACAAAAATGGTGCATATCTTAACGAAGAGTTAAAGGCTTTAAGAACAAAAACAGATATAGACAGCACTGATTTTAGATTTGTAAATGAGCTTGTAAGCGGTGTATTAAAAAACAAACTCCGAATAGACTATATAATTTCACAAAATACCAATTTAAAAATCAAAAAAATTTCCGCATACATTCTTGCAATTTTAGAGTGCGCCGTGTATCAGATTGTGTTTATGGATAAGGTGCCAGAATCTGCTGCGGTAAATGAAGCGGTAAATCTTACCAAAACACGCAATTTGCGAAAGAGCAGCGGCTTTGTAAATGGCGTGCTCCGCAGCATTTTGCGCACATATAATGATGTAAAATACCCTCAAAGCATAAATGAATATTTAAGCATTTATTATTCGTATCCGTTGTGGCTTGTTGACCATTTTATAAATCAATTTGGGGAGCAGCGCACTCAAGATATTATAATTGCATTAAACCATAAGCCCGATTTGTTTTTTAGGGCAAACACCCTTAAAACAAATGTAAGTGAGCTTGTACAATTGCTTAACAAAAGCGGATGTGATGCAGCTGTTTATAAAAATCCAAAATGCAAAAATGTGGACTACCTTGCACTTTGTAATTTGGTAAATGACATCACATCACTTAAAAGCTACAAAGATGGTTTGTTTTATATTCAGGATTTTGCGGCAGCCCTTACTGTTGAAATTTTGGATGTACACCCGGATATGACAGTAATTGATATGTGTGCTGCACCTGGCGGCAAAACAACCCATATGGCGCAAAAAATGCAAAATAAGGGCACAATATATGCATTTGATGTGTATCAACACAAAATCAACAAAATCAATGAAAATGCCTTGCGTCTTGGAATAGACATAATAAATGCCAAGGTAGCGGATTCTACAGTAAACATACCAGAGCTTAATGGTATTGCCGACAGAGTGCTTGTTGATGCTCCCTGCAGCGGCCTTGGGATAATCAGGCGTAAGCCCGACATAAAATTTGCACGCAGTATTGATGATTTTAAAAGCCTTGCACAAATAGGTTATAAAATTCTTGACAACGCAAAAAATTATGTCAAAACAGGAGGCTATATTGTGTATAGCACCTGTACAATCGAAAAATGTGAAAACGAAGATGTTACAGATAAATTTTTGCAAAACAACCCAAATTTTGAAAAAGAGATAATCACTGCATATGACAAGCAAAACGACGGAAGTGTCACTTTGTATCCCGATACAGACAACTGTGACGGGTTTTACATATGTAAATTAAAAAAGGTTAGATAGGGTATGATTAATTTAAAAGACCTTACAATTGAAGAGTTAAAGCAATTTATATGTAGCCTTGGCGAAAAGCCTTTCCGTGCAGAGCAAATATACACATGGCTTTACAGAGGTGTAACTACATTTGACCAAATGACAGATTTGTCAAAAAATTTGAGAGATATGCTTAAAACAGTGTCATACATAAGCCAACCCAAAATTGCAGGCAAGCTTGTATCACAAATAGACGGCACCAAAAAATATTTGTTTGAGCTTGCCGACGGCAATGTGGTAGAAAGTGTGGTAATGTACTATAAACACGGCATTACAATTTGTATTTCCTGTCAGGTTGGCTGCCGTATGGGGTGCAAATTTTGTGCTTCTACAATTGGCGGCAAGGTGAGAGATTTAACCCCTGCCGAAATAATCGATCAGGTTATATTTGCCTCCAAAGACATTGGTGAGCGTATTTCAAACATTGTGATGATGGGCATTGGTGAGCCTCTGGATAATTTTTACAATGTGGTTAAATTTTTGCAAAATGTTAACAATCCAAAGGGGATAGGCATTGGGTACAGGCATATTTCGCTTTCAACCTGCGGTATTGTACCAAAAATTTATGAGCTTAGCAAGCTCAATTTGCCAATAACCCTGTCAATATCACTCCATGCGGTAAATGATGAAATGCGCAGCTTGATAATGCCTGTTAACAAAAAGTATTCCATTAATCAATTGTTAGATGCTTGCAAACATTATATAAGCCAAAATCACAGACGCATCAGTTTTGAGTATTCAATAATAAACGGCGTAAATGATACACCCCAAACAGCAAATGAACTTGCAGATTTGCTCGAGGGTATATTATGTCATGTAAATGTTATACCGGTAAACAATGTAGAGGAAAACAGCTTTAAAAAGCCGGATAAATCAAAAATACAAAAATTTATTTCCGTGCTTCAAAATCGCGGAATTAATGCAACTGTCAGGCGTGAGCTTGGCAGTGACATAAGTGCTTCGTGCGGGCAACTGCGCAGAGCATATGCAAAGGAGGTACAAATGTGAATATTGCAGCAGGAACAAACAGAGGTATGGTTAGAGAGGTCAATGAGGATTCTTTCAGCACCACGCAGCTTAACAAAAATACATGTTGTCTTATAATTGCCGATGGAATGGGCGGTCATAAGGCAGGTCAGGTGGCGAGCGGTATGGCTTGCAGCATAATTACAAATCACATTAAAGAGGTTTTTAATTCAAACGGCATAACAGATCAAAATGCTGCATCTTGCCTTACTGATGCAATAAACATTGCCAACAAAAAGCTTTATTCCGATCAGCTTGCCGATGAGTCGCTTAGCGGTATGGGTACAACAGTTGTTGCAGTAATTATTACACAGAGTAATATACACATTTGCAGTGCCGGCGACAGCCGTTTGTATGTTGTTGACAACAAATTGCGTCAAATAACCAAAGACCATTCTTATGTGCAGGATTTGCTTGACAAAGGCCTGATTACAGGTGAGGAAGCCGACAAACATCCCAACAAAAATATTATAACAAGAGCTGTTGGTACAGAGCTCAACATAGACACAGATTATTTTGTACTGCCGACAGAAAATATAACAAGGCTTATTATGTGCACCGATGGACTTACAAACTTTGTAAGCGACAATGAAATTGAAAACATATTGACAAACAACAGTGCGCAAAATGCAAATAAAATACTTATAGACATGGCAAATGACAATGGCGGCAAAGACAACATAACAGTGATAAATGTTGATTTTGAAGAGGTGATAATATGATGATCGGCAAAATTTTAGGAAACAGATACGAAATTATAGAGGAAATAGGCAAAGGCGGTATGGCAAATGTTTACAAGGCGCATTGTAGGCTTTTAAACAGATCCGTTGCAATAAAAGTATTAAAAAAAGAGCTTGTAGAAGATACTGAGTATTTAAAGAGATTTAATACTGAGGCTCAGGCTGCTGCAAGCCTTGTACATCCAAACATTGTTTCTGTGTTTGATTTTGGCAGTGATATGGATTGCCATTATATAGTTATGGAGCTTATAGACGGCATTACTTTAAAGCAATATATCAACGAAAATGCTCCTCTCGATACAAAAGAGGCTCTCAATATTGCATATCAGATATGCGATGCTCTTTCTGTCGCACATCAGCACAACATTGTGCATCGTGATATAAAGCCTCACAACATTATGATAACAAGTGACACAAGAGTAAAGGTTACCGATTTTGGTATAGCAAGAGCAACAAGCGGCTCTACAATGACTGCAGACAACAGCATACTTGGCTCTGTTCATTACATTTCGCCTGAGCAGGCAAGGGGAGCTGTGGTAGACGGCAAAACCGATTTGTATTCTCTTGGTATTGTGCTTTACGAAATGCTTACAGGCAGAGTACCTTTTGAATGCGACACTCCCGTTGGTATTGCTATGAAGCATATCGAAGAGGTTGCTGTTAACCCAAGAGAGTACAATCCTGAAATAACATATTCTGTTCAATCTCTTGTTATGAAAGCAATTTCAAAGGATATAAACGAAAGATATCAAAGTGCTGCAGAATTTAAATCAGATATAACCAAGCTTTTGGAAAATCCTGACAGTGTAATTGAAACTGGTATGCTTGCAGACAATGATGATAATGATGCAACAATGAAAATCCCCGTAGTTGGCGCAGGTGTTGAAAGAACTAATGGTAAAAAAACACAAGAACCGAATTTTGATAACTTAAAATTTGGAAAAGAAAACAGAAAAATATTAGCTGGTGCAATTGTAACAGCGTTTTTGATTGTTGGATTATTATCACTTGGTGTAACATATATACTTTACCCCGAGGCTCCAATATTTTCCATTTTTGCAGGGGATGAAGTAAAGGTTCCAAATTTTATTGGCCTTAAAATAGATGAGGCAAATGAGTTGGCATCACAAAATGACCTTCAAATAGAAATCAAAGAGGAGGTTGTAGACGAATCTACACCAGAGGGCTGTATTATTGAGCAATCTCCAAAGGCACGCAGAAAGGCACAAAAAGGCAGTGTTGTACAGGTAATTATCAGCGTTGGCGCCGAAAAAATCCGTGTTGGCGACTACGAGCTAACCAATTTTGAAAATGCCAAAAAATCTCTTGAGGATCTTGGCTTTACTGTTGAAATCGAGCGTGAATTCAGCGATGAAGTACCCGAAAATTATGTAATCAGTCATACACCTTCTGCAGGCGAGGAGGCAAGGGCAGGCTCACCAATTACACTTGTTGTAAGCAAAGGTCCCGAGCAAACAACTGTTACAGTACCTAATTTTGTAGGAAAAACTCTTGAGCAGGCTACTGCATTAATCGAAAAAGAAGGTCTTGCTCTTGGTCATGTATCTTACGAAAAATCTGTAATTGACGAAGGTATTGTAATTAAGCAAAATATCGGAGGCGGCGAAACAGTTGGCAACAAAACTCCTATAAATCTTGTAATAAGCAGCGGTAACAAAAACAGCGGGCAAAACGAAATTACAGAGCAGACGCTTCGCCATGTGTTTAACACCGATAAGGCAGAGGTAACAATTAGAGTTACGGAAGATGGCACTACAATATATGATGGTCTTGCTTTTCCAGCTACCTCAGGTGAATTTACCCTCAAGGTAAAAGGTTCAGGACAAAAGTATTACGAAATATTTGTAGATGGTGTCCTTGTGGAAACACAAACCATAAGCTTTAGTTAATAGGTGATTTAATTTGAACTTCAAAGGAAAAATTTTAAAAGGTATCGGCGGATTTTACTATATAAAGCCCGATAACCAAAACAGCATTATAGAATGTAAGGCTAGGGGTAAATTTCGTAATTTATCCCTTGTCCCGACAATTGGTGATGTGGTTGATGTAGAATTGTCTGATGAGGCAGGCAAGGGCAGCATAGTGCATATATATGACAGAAATAATTTATTTATACGACCTAATGTTGCAAATATTGACACACTTGTAATAGTGGTTGCCTGCAACAATCCAAAGCCCGATTTTTTGTTTGTAGACAAAATGCTTGTAATAGCACACAGCAAAAATGTTGAGTGCATTGTTTGTTTTAATAAAACAGACCTCGAAGATGACGAAACCGTTAAATCGTATGCAAAAATTTATACCGATATTGGCTACAAGGTTATTTGTACAAATTTTAAAAATATGTCGGGTTTAGATGAATTGCGTAAGCTTATAAAAGGTAAAACAACTGCTTTTACAGGTTTTTCGGGTGTTGGCAAATCAACACTAATTAACAATGTTGTTGGCAAAGCATATATGCAAACAGGTGAAGTAAGCAAAAAACTTGGCAGAGGCAAGCATACAACAAGGCATGTAGAGCTGCTTGAGTATGATAGCGGCAGTTACCTAGCCGATACACCTGGGTTTTCAACGCTTGATTTAACCGATATTGATGCCTCAAGTTTAAAGGATTGCTTTGTTGAATTTTCACTGTATTCACAAAATTGCAAATTTGCAGATTGTATGCACACATCAGATAAATTTTGTGGTGTTTACGATGCTGTTAAGTGCAACAAAATTAATAAAGTCAGATATCTTAATTATATAAACTTTTACAACACACTAAAAGACAAAAAGGAGTGGTAATTGTGATTTTATCACCATCAATACTGGCTGCAGATTTTGCAAATCTGGAGCGTGATATCAGGGCGGTAGATAAAGCAGGGGCTCAGTATATTCACATTGATGTTATGGACGGGCATTTTGTACCAAACATAACCTTTGGTCCTGATATGGTAAAATGCATACGAAAAATTACAGATAAAATTCTTGATGTTCATTTGATGATAGAATATCCCGAAAAATACATTGAGGCATTTATTAATGCAGGAGCAGATATTATAAATGTCCACTTTGAAAGCAAAATGGATTTTGACAATGTTTGCGAAATTGTAAAGGGAGCAGGCAAAAAGCTTGCAATGACAATCAACCCCGAAACAGACGCTATAGTTTTAAAAGAGTATCTTCCAAAGCTTGATATGGTACTTATTATGAGCGTGCACCCTGGCTATGGCGGTCAAAAATTTATTGAGTCAAGTATAGACAAGATAAAGCTTGTGCGCAGCTGGGATAATGATATTGATATCGAAATTGACGGCGGAATTAATGTAGACAATGTTAAACAGGTTGTAGATGCAGGAGCAAATGTAATTGTTGCAGGCTCAGCGATATATAAACACAATGATATAAATGCAATATGTGCAGAATTTTTTAAAAGAGGTAATTGCTGATGCAGGCAGTAATAATTTGTGGCGGTAGCATTGATAATTACAGCGTGGCAAAAAGCTATTGCAAGGGCAGATTTGTGTTGTGTGCCGACGGCGGGCTCAATCATTGCAGGGCTATGGGTATTGTACCTGATGTTTGGATAGGTGATAAAGACTCCTGCTTGCTTTGCGACAATGAGTTTAAGCTTGCTACACAAAACGCCGAAGTTGTAATGCTAAATCCCCAAAAGGATGCTACCGATACCGAGCTTGCATGTGAATATGCAGCTGATAACGGATTTGATGATATTGTCTTGCTTGGTGCAACAGGCAGGCGGTTTGACCACACAATTGCAAATGTGTATTTGCTCAAAAAATTGGCAGACATAGGTATAAAAGCAAAAATCGTAGACAACAATAACATAATTTATGTGGCACAAAAACACAACATAATCAACAAAGGTAATTTTGATTATGTGTCTGTAGTTCCTCTTGACATGTGCATTACAGGTGTGTTTACTAGCGGATTGTATTACAAACTAAACAATGACACTATGCAAAAATATTCGTCACGAGGTATAAGCAACAAGCTTTTATCAGATGTTGCAACTATTGATATAGAGTGCGGTGATGCACTTATAATACTTTCAAAAGATTAATTTTGGAGAATAATTATGAAAGAAAAAATATATACAATCCCCATAAATGATGCGTTTGACAAAAATAGTGAGTGCGCAGTTTGTGAGTTTGAAAAACAACAGGAAATGCAACGGATAGAGTATACTCTTGGTGCCAGTATGATGGAGCCCGATTCGAGAGTTTTTACCAACAACAGAGGCTTTTGTGAGAGGCATACAGCAATGCTTTTAAAAAAAGAAAATAAGTTAAGCCTTGCTCTAGTGCTAAAAACGCACATAGATGAGCTTATAGAGGAATTTGAAAAGGCTGATTTACAGCTTAATGAGGCCCCAAAACAAACATTGTTTTCAAAAACACAAGTAGATGCAACCGATACACTTAAAGGTGTTGTATCCAAAAGAAATTGTACCTGCGCTGTGTGTGAAAAGCTTGATTTAATAATGGATTCATTTGTAGACAATTTGTTGTATCTTTATTTTGCAGAGGATGAATTTAAACAAAAATTTAACTGTTCAAAAGGCTTTTGCCTTAAACACTATGATTTGCTTGTAAAGGGAGCAAAAAACAAATTAAATGGCAAAAAACTAAAGGATTTTTGTATTGCACTATCAAAACTTGAAATACAAAATTTCAAACGCATCCGTGATGATGTGGATTGGTTTACCAAAAAATTTGATTACAGATACGAAAAAGAAGATTGGAAAAATTCACGCGATTCTGTACCCAGGGCAGCTCAAAAAATTTCGGGCTGTTATGAATAAGTGTGTGTTGCAAAATTTTAAATAACTGTTTGTAAATTATGAATACTCAAGTAACAAACAAGCTGTGAACTAAGTTGTTCACAGCTTGTTTGTTTGGTTTATTTTTTCATTGTTGTAAGAGCAGATGTATCGGTTAGCGTTTGTTCTTTTGGGCCAGGCCATTCGTTTTTGTAATTTTCCAAAGTACCTGTTCTAAAAATTTCAACTGCAGTGTTAAACACATTGTTATCGCTAACTGTTGCAGGCATAAACAAGCCTTCAAGAGTTACCTGAGTGGTCATATCCATAACGCCATACGGGTACAAGCCCTCAGTTTCCTGAAATTTTTTTGTTGCATAAAACATTTGGTCATCAAACTGCGCACTTTGCTCATCAACCGAGAGTCCAAGCATTTTAAGCCTTTGCTTTATTGCTTTTACATCGTCGCCGCTGTCACCGAGTTTAAGTACTCTATCATATGTAATTGGCAGCAAATCTGCATCTACATATTTAATTTCTTTGTCTTTTACTTTTACATCAGGCTCAATGCCCTTGTCATTAATGTTTCGTTTGTTTGGGGTAAGATATATAGCCTCAGTAAGCTTAATGCCGCCTCCAACTTTAAATTTGGTAACATTTTGCATTGTACCTTTGCCAAATGTCTGGCTGCCTACAACAATACCAACACCAGTATCCTGCACAGCACCAGCAAATGCCTCCGATGCACTTGCACTATTTTCGTTAACAAGCACAATAAGGTTGTATTTAGGGCTTATATTTTCCGAATCAAGATGAAAGCTTTTGAGCGGATTTTTGTATTCAATGTGTATAACAGGTCCTTTTGGTATAAAGTTTTGGCATATGTCTACAAGTGCAGTAAGGCTGCCGCCTGGGTTGTTGCGCAGGTCCATAATTATATTTTTGATGTTTTTTGTGCCAAAGGCTGCAAGTGCCTGTTTTACAAAGTCATTAGAATGTTCGTCAAAGTTGTAAAGCTGTATATAACCAATTGTGTCATTTTCGAGTGTTTTGTATTCGCCCGATTCAATAACCACATTGTCGCGAACCATAGTTTTTTCGATATATATACCATCACGAATAAAGCCTATTGTTACAGTTGTGCCTTTTTGGCCAAGAATGTAGGATTTAGCCTCCTCAAATTGCATACCAACAATACTTGTACCTGATGCAGTTACTATTAAATCGCCAGCCATAATTCCGGCTTTTTGAGCAGGGGAGCTATTGTAAACCTTTGTAACTCTAAGGCCTTCTTCAAACTCCATAATACCAACACCAATTCCGCAAAATTCACCCGACAAATTTGTATAAAACTGTTCAAATTCATCTTTGGTAAAATATGTTGAGTGTGCATCAAGGTTGTCAAAAATACCTTTAAATGCCGATTCCCAAACATCGGGATGCTCTTTGATAATTTGTGCAAGAGCATTTTTGTACAGCTCTTCGGTTGATATATCAAATTTATAATTGTTTTTTACAAGTGAAATAGCAGTTGTAACAATTGCTTGTGCATAATCCGAAGTAATCTGAGGTTGTGATTGTTGAGTGCTCAAACTAGTTGCATATACATTAAATGACATGGTTGTCAATACAAGTACTATTGTAATTAATCGCATTAATCTTTTCATAATGCTTTACCTCCTTTGTTTTGCTGATATTACATTTCGTCGGGAGCGTCAATTTTAAGAATATCAAGAATATTTTTAATTATCTGTTTTGTAACTGTGCACAAAAGGAGTCTTGCCTGCATAAGATTGCTGTCATCACATTTTACGCGGCAATTGTTGTAAAATGAATGGAACAGTGCCGCAAGGTCCATAACATATCTTGTAAGCTTGCTTGGCTCCATCGACTGTGCACAAAGCACAATTTCCTCGGGCAGAGTAACAATTTTGTTTATAAGCTCAAGCTCATCTGGCTCTTTAAGCATAGTAACATCAATATCATCAATAGCTGCAAGGCATATGTTTTCTTTTTCGAGATTGCGCAGTATACTTGCAATTCTTGCATGAGCATACTGTACATAAAACACAGGATTGTCGCTGTTTTGTTTAACTGCAAGGTCCATATCAAATTCCAAATGGCTGCCTGCCTGACGCAAATTAAAGAAAAATCTTGCCGCGTCAACGCCAATTTCTTCTATAAGGTCGGACAGGGTAATCATCTCGCCTTTTCGCTTTGACATTCTTGCAACCTCGCCATTTCGCATAAGTCGTACAAGCTGCATTATTATAATTTCAAGCTTGCTGCTGTCAATTTTAAGTGCTTCCATTGCGCCTTTCATTCGTGCAACATGTCCGTGGTGGTCGGCACCCCAAATGTTAATTACCTTGTCAAAGCCTCGCATTGTAAATTTGTTGCGGTGGTAAGCAATATCAACTGCAAAATATGTGGGTATGCCATTTGCCCTTATAAGTACTTCGTCTTTTTCGTCACCAAATTCTGTTGTTTTAATCCACACAGCTCCATCTTTTTGGTAAGTAAGCCCTGCATCTGTAAGGAGCTTTATAGTCTCGGCAACTTCACCGTTATTGTGAATTGTACTCTCTGGGAACCAAACATCGTAATCTATTCGGTATTTGCTAAGGTCTTTTTTGAGGTTTGCAATGTTTATAGGCAGTGCATATGCTACAAGAGCATCTCTTCTTTCGCTTTCGGGTACATCTTTGAGAGCATCGCCGTTTATATCGTAGTAATTTTGAGCATGCAGCTTAATGTCGCTGCCCTGATACCAATCTTCAGAAAATTCAACTGCATCCTCACCATAAATAATCTGTAGGTATCTGGCTTCAAGAGATTTGCCAAACTTTTCAATCTGTGCGCCTGCATCATTAATGTAAAATTCTCTGGTAACATCATAGCCTGCCCACTCAAGCACACTTGCAAGGCTGTCGCCAAGTGCACCGCCTCTTGCATTGCCCATATGCATAGGGCCTGTGGGGTTTGCACTTACAAATTCAACCATAACCTTTTTGCCATTGCCTGCATTGGTTCGGCCAAAATCACTCTTTTTTTGGTATGCACTTACAAGGCCGTCATACAACCAGCTCTTTTTAAGGTAAAAGTTAATAAATCCTGGGCCTGCAATTTCGATTTTGTCAATATAAGTTCCCTCTGTTATAATATTTTGTACAAGAGATGCCGCAAGCTCACGGGGGTTCTTTTTCAAAATTTTGGTAAGCTTCATAGCTGTATTTACCGAAAAGTCACCATAGGTTTTGTCCTTTGGTACCTCGATTTCAATATCAGCATTAATTACCTCTTGTTTTGCGTTATCGTCAAGCTCAATAGCAAGGCTATTAAGGGCTTTTGCCACAGCGTCTTCAATTTGTGTCTTTATTTTAAATACTGTATCGGTCATTGTTGTGCCTCCTTAACATTTATCTTTAGGTTATTGTTACCGCACGGTTTGTCATTCATATCAATTGAGTAGTCAATACTTATGTCACCGCCATTTTCATCAATGTTGATATCGAGCTTTTTAGTGTAAATTCCAACCATCATCTGACCGTATGGCGTGTTGTACAATGAGTAGGTTTTTCTGCCTTCAATATATAGCATATCGGTAGTCAAGGTACCCGTACGCTGAATAGAAAGGTAATCTAATCCAATTTCTATGCTGGTATGGCATCCCCCAAGTCCTGTGGCCTCCGACTCATCATAATCTATGTAATACAAGCCGTTATCATATTCAAATTCACCGCTTGTAACAAGCTCTATATTGTCACTATCTGTGTCACCCACAGTTTGCTGAAATCCGTTTATTGTAATAAGGTAATTGCTCATATAATCTCCGTTAATAGTTTTCTATATCAATTTTTTGTATGTCTGTAATGTGCTCTCCCAAAAACAAATCGGCAATGTCCGAAAAGCTGTCTACCGAATCACTAACATAATATCTGTACTGCACATCTGCTTTTTTATTGGCACACATATTGTTTAAACGCAGGTAATCCTTTGTGTATCTTGCAGCTTCTGCTCCCGAATTTACAAGTGTTATTTGTGGCCCTGCTATTTTTGCAATTGTTTGAGTCAAAAGGGGATAGTGAGTACAACCAAGTATAATTGTGTCAACATTTTGCTGCAAAACATCGTCAAGATATTTTTTGCATACATGGTATGCAATCTCGTCATTTGTGCATCCGCTCTCGACAATTGGTACAAACAAAGTGCATGCTTTATTAATTACAAATGCATCAGGTTCGATTGCCTTGATTTGCTGTTCATACATTCCACTTTTTATTGTGCCGGGGGTACCAAGCACTGCAATTCTTTTTGTTTTGCTTTGTTTAACGGCACTTTTAACAGCAGGTGATACAACGCCTATTACTGGTATATCCATGCTATACATAATTTGTGGCAGTGCAACAGTGCTTGCGGTGCCGCACGCAACAATAATAGCTTTTATGTCAAAGCTCTTTAAAAAGTTTATGTCGGATTTTACGTATTTGATTATTGTGTCGTTGGAACGGGTACCATAAGGAACTCTGCCAGTATCACCAAAATATATAATGTTTTCATCAGGTAAAACCTTTTTTAATTCCTTAACAACAGTAAGCCCTCCAAGGCCCGAATCAAAAACACCAATGTACTTGTTGTTCATTGCAAACCTCCTATATACACACTTCAATATATTATAACACAAAGGGCAAAAAAAATAAATGCTTTTTTAAAAATTTTAATAAAAAATATTGAGAAATTTAAATCGTTATGCTATAATTTTATGGTAGTTTGATACAAAGGATGAAACAGTATGGAATTTACAGTTAACAACAACAGTGTAACAATAAGCGGAATATGCGATTTTAACGCCACACACACCTTTGATTGCGGCCAGTGCTTTCGTTGGCAAAAAAACGCAGACGGCTCTTACACAGGGGTTGCACACGGCAGAGTGGTAAATGTTAAATATACCGATAATTCGGTTGTGATAAGCAACACAAATATAGAAGATGTTAAAAACATATGGCTTGATTATTTTGATTTAAACAGGGATTATTCCAAAATCAAAAGCCTGTACAAAAACGATGCAAACCTAAAGCTTGCTATGGAATTTGGCTACGGTATAAAAATTTTGAGGCAAGAGATTTTTGAGTGCCTTGTATCATTTATAATTTCTACACAAAATGGTATTCCAAGAATTAAAAAAATTGTTTCAAAGCTGTGCGATATGTATGGAAACAAAATTGAGTTTGGCGGCAAAATATATTCGGGCTTTCCTACACCCGAGCAGCTTAAAGGCGTAACCGAAAAAGACCTTGAGCCGCTTAAAGCAGGGTACAGAGCCAGTTATATTGTGGATTGCATAAACAAAGTTGCATCGGGCGAGATAGATTTAAAAAAGGTTTCGATGCTTGATACTGATAGTGCAAGAAAGGAGCTTATCAAAATTAAGGGTGTAGGCCCTAAGGTTGCCGACTGCGTAATGCTTTTTTCGATGGGTAAGTACGATGCATTTCCTATTGATGTATGGGTAAAACGCACAATGAGCAATCTTTATCTTGACGAGGGGGCATCGGTAAAAGATATACAAAAATATGCAGCAAAACATTTTGGAAAGTTTGCAGGTATTGCACAGCAGTATTTGTTTTACTATGCTAGGCAAAACAACTAAATAACATAGGGGTGTAAAAATCTAAAGATTTTTACACCCCATTTTTGTTAAAAAGTTGATTGTATTACCCCTCCGCCAAGCACCTCGTCACCGTTGTAAAACACAGCTGACTGCCCGGGCGTTACAGCCCGCTGAGGCTCGTCAAATGTTACTTTGCAACCGTTTTTGTCCTGCTCAATTATGCACTTGGCAGGCTTTGCACTGTAACGGGTTTTGCATGTGGCTTTAAATGGATATTTTGCCAATGATTCATTAGTAAAAGTAATACTGTCAGCATATAACCCTTTTGAGTATTCACTGCCTTTTTCACCCAAAACAACAGTGTTTGTAGCTGCATCAATTTTTGTTACAAACATTGGCTTGCCAAAGGTCATACCAAGCCCCTTTCGCTGACCAATTGTAAAATTGATTATCCCGCTATGTTTGCCAATACAATTGCCGTTGGTATCTTCAAAATTGCCGCCGCAAGGCTTGTAATTTGCAAAGTCTTTTATAAAGCTGATGTGGTCATTATCAGGGATAAAGCATATCTCCATACTATCCTTTTTTTCGGCAATAAACATACCAATTTCTTTTTCGGCAATTTGTCTTATGTGCTCTTTTGAGTATTCACCAAGCGGCATCAAAATTTTTGCAAGCTGATTTTGAGTAAGGTTGTAAAGCACATATGTCTGGTCTTTTAAGTCATATTTAGACTTTACAAGCTTGTATATATCACCATCGTTTTGTATTTTTGCATAGTGGCCTGTTGCAATGTAGTCATATCCGTTTTGTTCAGCATAGCGTAGCATAAAGCCAAACTTTATATGCTTGTTACACACAATGCACGGGTTTGGAGTTCTGCCTTGCTTATATTCATTTGCAAAATTTTGCACCACATAATTTTCAAAATCATCTTCGCAGTTTAGCACAATGTGACATATGCCTAGCTTGTCGGCAACAGATTTTGCATCTTTAATAGCTTTGTCTAAAGGGCAATTTTCTATTTTGCCTTTGTGCAGCTTTTGGCTCCACATTTTAAGAGTAACACCTGTTACATCATAACCTTGCTGTTTTAGCAAATATGCTGCAACAGAGCTGTCAACACCGCCGCTTAATCCAATTAATACTTTTTTCATATTGCACCTTATTTATGCTCATTAAGCAAATTTGATTTTATTTGCCACAGCTTTGGTGACAAATCAACATAATAATCGTGAGGATTTTCAAAACGTGTTACTTCATCCCAAAGTGTGTCTATTTGCTTTGCACAGTACTCTTTTATTTCGTGAACATTGGGGCTTTTGTACACGCATTTGCCTTTATCAAATATTTTAACAAGCAATTCTCTCGAATAGTAATCTGTGATTGTTTTTCTTTTCCATGTGTGAATCGGGTCAAAAATTTCGTAAGGTTCGCCGCATGGTGTCGCTTCATCAGTGAGCATAAGCACATCAGCAATAGCCTTGTCATTTTCTTTAGAGTACAAACGAATTATTTTTTTGTCGCAAGGTGTAGTAATTTTTGCAACATTTTCAGAAAGCTTTATTTTTGGAATTTCTTTGCCATTGTGATATAGAGCAGTAAGCTTGTACACACCGCCAAAAACAGGCTCAGATTTTGATGTGATAAGGCGCTCGCCAACACCAAATGTATCAATGCACGCACCCTGATTTATGAGGTCGCGTATAATATACTCGTCAAGTGAGTTGGACACACAAATTTTAACATCACAAAGGCCCTCGCTGTCAAGTATTTTGCGCACCTTTTTGGTAAGGTATGTTATGTCACCGCTGTCTATACGCACTCCTGCAGGCTTATGACCATTTGGAATAAGCACTTCCTTAAATACCTTTATTGCATTGGGCAATCCCGATTTTAACACATTATATGTGTCAATAAGCAATGTGCAATTGTCGGGATAACACTCTGCATAAGCTTTAAAAGCATCATATTCGGTAGGAAACAGCTGCACCCAACTGTGAGCCATTGTGCCAAGGGCGGGTATTCCATCCTCAACATCCGAAATTGTGCAGGCAGTACCAACACAACCCGATATATATGCAGCACGTGCTCCGTAAATTGCCCCGTACACACCCTGAGCCCGTCGCGAACCAAATTCCATAACAGGTCTGCCGCCTGCAGCGCGCACAATTCTGTTGGATTTGGTAGCAATAAGGCTCTGATGGTTTATATTAAGCAACAGCATAGTTTCAATAAATTGTGCCTGCATCACAGGGCCTATAACCTTTATAAGAGGCTCTCCAGGGAAGACGGGTGTGCCTTCCTGAATTGCCCACACATCACATTCAAACTTAAAGGTGGCAAGATAATTTAAAAATTCCTCACAAAATATGCCTTTGCTTCGCAGATATTCAATATCTTCGTTGCTGAAATTGAGCTCGTTTAAGTAGTCAATAACTTGTTTTAGCCCAGCTGTAATAGCAAATCCGCCATTGTCTGGAACTTTGCGAAAGTACAAGTCAAAGCACGCAATTTCGTCTTTGTAGCCGTGCTTTAAATATCCGTTAGCCATAGTAAGCTCGTAAAAGTCAACAAGCATAGTAAAGTTGTCAAGTTTGTTCATTTTGTTAACATCTCCTATATATATGACATACGGCGAGGCAACAGCCCCGCCGCTAAAATCAGTTATTGTGCTTTTGCAGATTCAAGCCAGAATGCACCAATATCAAGAGCGCGGAAAAGGCTTTCTTTTTCAACCTTTTTAACTGTTCTGCCGTTTTCTATAAGCGATACCGAAACATTGTTTGCAAGTTCAAGCCCTTTAATTTGTGAAGTGCCCAAAATTTCCATCTGAATGTAAATGTTTTCAAACATATCGCCGTAAATTATAACATTACCTCTTTTTACAAGGGGGATATTTTTGTAAAGAAGTGCTGTTTGTTCTTTTTTAGCTGCAGCCATTATATCAACTCCATTTCAATATTGCTTGTTATTATACCACAAAAATTCAATTATGTAAAGTGTTTTATTAAATTTACTTTTGAATATCAGCTTAAATTTGGTGCACAATATAGATATCTCATTTTTTATCGGGGGATAATATGTTTATATCATTTATACGAACACTCATATTATACATTTTAATTGTTGTTGCACTCAGAGTAATGGGCAAAAGGCAAATAGGCGAGCTTCAGCCGAGTGAGCTTGTTGTAGCGATTCTGATATCAGACCTTGCAGCCGTGCCAATGAGTGAGCCGGGTATACCGCTCCTTTATGGCATTATACCTATATTTACCCTTGTTATTGCCGAAATGATACTTTCGTTTGTGTGCCTCAAAAGCGAAAAATTCCGTAGCGTTATAACAGGCAGGCCAAGTGTTATTATGCTAAACGGGGTAATAGACCAAACCGAAATGAAAAAGCTCAGGTTTAACCTTTCCGACCTCACCGAAGAGCTCAGGCTTCAGGGATATCTTGATATTTCGCAAATTGACACTGCCATACTCGAAACAAACGGCAATATTACTCTTGTTCCAAAGTCACAGTTTAAAACTCCCGATTGCGGTGACCTTAATTTAAAAGTAAAACAGGACAGGCTCCCTTATGTTTTGATATCCGACGGCAAGCTTAACGAAAACAACTTAAAAAAGTCGGGCTTTGACATTAAGTGGCTTATGGGACAAATTAAGGTAAACGGCGGCAAAACAATAGATGATGTATTTATAATGACTTATTATATGGATAAATGCTTTATTCAATTGAAGGGTGAAAACAAAAAATGAAAAACTATATTCCTTTTGCAATAATTGTTATTATTATGCTTTGTGTATTTGCATTTAACAGCTTTGTTTTGAATAGTATAGAGTATGACCTTTTAACCAGTGCAATAAATTTGCAAAACAAAGTAATCGAAAACCTTGATTGTACTGATGAATACAATGAATTTGTAATTAATTTTAAAAAGTCGGAAGTAAAATTTAATATAATATACAACCATATGGTATACAATGATATTGCAAAATGTGTAATTGATATTGGTAATGATATTGAGAATAATGACAAAAAATCATTAAACAAAAATGTCAAATTACTTGTTTTTTACTTAAACGACATAATCGGTAACGAAAAAGCCCAAATAAATAACATTTTATGATTGAAATATTTTCCATTGTGTGATAGAATATTGATAAAGGAGATATGTCTATGCGTATAATGGGAATTGACTATGGTGATGCTCGTGTGGGTGTTGCTGTAAGTGATGCACTTGGCATTACAGCTCAGGGCGTGGCTACTGTGCCAAACAAGGTGTATTGTAAAATGCTTGAAAGGCTTAAGTCACTTGTAAATGAATACAGTGCAACAGTTGTTGTTATAGGACTTCCAAAAAATATGGATGGCACTCAGGGCGAGAGGTGCGATGTTACAAAAGCCTTTGCAAGCGACCTTAAAGACAAATGCCCCGACATACAAATTGTGTTTCGTGATGAAAGGCTTTCTACTGTACAGGCGGCAGGTATCCTTAATGTTACAAACACAAGGGGCAAGGACCGCAAAAATGTTATCGACACTGTGTCAGCTTGCATTATACTTGAGGACTATTTAAATTCTATAAAATAAAGGAGATATTACCATGGAAGAAAACAGAAAAATTTTACCTTTTACAGATGATGAAGGAAATACAGTTGAGCTTGAAATTGTAGATTCATTTGAAATGGATGACAAAAAATATGCAATCCTTGTTGAGCCCGAAAAAGATGACGGCGAAGATGAAGGCCTTGTATATATTATGGAAATTCAGAGCGATTCTGATGAAGAAATGATTCTTGTGGAAATTGAACAAGACGAAATCCTTGAAAAGGCTTTTGCGACCTTCCGTGAAAGATGTGAGGACGAATTTGATTTTGTTGACTGATTTTACCTGTTGATATTTAATTATATTTGGTGATATACTAGCCATAGGAGGACTATCCAAACTCCCGATTATATTCATATGGCTAAATCATAAGGAATCAAATTGGGAAGATGTGTGTTCTTTGTGATTTAATTCCCTGCGGGGTGCGTTATACTGGTGTTATTTTAACCAACAAGTTTAATACGGAATCCTATCTCCAGATGTGGCTGTAGACCATGCATCAATTTAAAGCAAGGGAACAAAAGCATCCGGGCGGAATCCACCTGCAATGCAGGTTAAAAATATAGCCATTAGACGGCTTCTGCGGGGATATATTTGTATAATTAGCCAAACAATATTTGTTGTTTGGTTTTTTTGTTTACAGGAGATTATTAGTATGTATGAAGATACAATGTACCACAGAACCTCGTTGCTTGTGGGTAACGACGGAATACAAAAATTAAAAAATGCAAACATTTGGATTTTTGGCGTAGGCGGTGTAGGCAGCTATGCCGGCGAAGCGCTTGTAAGAGCAGGAGTTGGCAGCATTACTGTTGTAGATAATGACACAGTAAATGTTACAAACATCAACAGACAGATAATTGCTCTTCACTCCACAATCGGTATGCCAAAAGCAGAGGCATTTTTAAAGCGTGCAAAAGATATTAACCCCGATGTGAGCATCACTTGCCACAACATATGCTACTTGCCCGAAAACAGCAGTGAATTTGATTTTTCAAAGGCTGATTATGTAATTGATGCGGTAGATATGGTAACCGCTAAAATAGAGCTTGCAAAAAAGGCAAAGCAATTTGGAGTGCGCCTTATATCATCAATGGGCACTGGCAACAAGCTCACCAATACGGAGTTTGACATAACAGATATATATAAAACAGACACAGACCCGCTTGCAAAGGTAATGCGCAGAGAACTCAAAAAACACGGAATAGACAAACTTACTGTTGTATATTCGCGTTCAAAACCCGTCAAAATACAAGGCAAAAATGGGCAAAGACCTGTTACGGCAAGTGTGCCATGGGTTCCGTCGGTAGGCGGGCTTGTAATAGCGGGCAAGGTTATTGAAGATATATTGAAAGGATGACATAAATGTATAACGCAAATTACGAAATGTTTAAAGGGATGATAGCAGGCAAAAAGGTTGCTGTTTTGGGGCTTGGCATAAGCAACATCCCTGCAATTAAGTTTTTGCATAGGCACGGGGCCGTAATTACAGGCTGCGACAAAAACACACAAAGCAGCTTTAGCGACGAGGTAATGAACACTCTTACATCGTGCTGCGCACGCCTCAACCTTGGCGAAAACTATCTTCAAAATCTTACAGATTACGATTTAATTTTAAAATCGCCCGGCATAAAGCCGCATCTTCCTCAAATTAAGGAGGCAATAAAGTCAGGTGTAACTGTTACAAGCGAAATGGAAATATTTATGTCACTTTGCCCTTGCAAAATGATTGGTGTAACAGGCAGCGACGGTAAAACCACCACAACAACCCTTATATACGAAATGCTAAAGCAGGATGGCAAAACATGCCATGTTGGCGGAAATATCGGCACACCTTTGCTTGACAAGATAGAGTATATAAATGATACTGATTATGTTGTGCTCGAGCTTTCGAGCTTTCAGCTGCAGCTTATTGGCATAAGCCCCGATATATCGGTAATAACAAATATTTCGCCAAATCATCTTGACTATCACAAGGATATGGCGGAGTACACCGAGGCAAAAGCAAATATATTTAAGTTTCAGAGCAAAACCTCAAAGCTTATTATTAATGCAGACAACGATGTTACTGCATCGTTTGCTGGCAAGCAAAACGGCGAGCTTGTGTATTTTTCGCTAAAGAGCGAAAAAAACGGCGCATACCTGCACCAAAACAAGCTGTGCTACAACGGTGATGTGGTAATGACGCGTGAAGACATCAAAATCAGAGGCATACATAATGTTGAAAATTATCTTGCGGCAATTGCGGCAGTATACGACATTGTGGACAGAGAGTCAATGCTTTATGTTGCACGAAATTTTGGCGGTGTTGAGCACCGTATGGAATTTGTGCGGGAGTTAAACGGTGTTGAATTTTACAATGACTCAATAGGTTCATCTCCAACACGTACTATTGCAGGGCTTACGGCCCACAATGGCAAAATTGTGCTTATTGCAGGTGGCTACGACAAAAAATTGAGCTTTGATGAGCTTGGCCAGGTTGTAAAACAAACTGTTTCTGCTATTGTACTTTGCGGTGCTACCGCCGATTCAATAGAAAAATCTGTAAAAGCTGCATACAAACCAAACGAAAAGATTATGAATATACTCAAAACAACCTCATTTGAGCAGGCAATAAAAGGTGCATATGCTCTTGCAAAGGCATTATCGGCCACCTGCAGCGAAAAGGTTTCGGTTATACTTTCGCCTGCATGTGCAAGCTTTGATATGTTTAAAAATTTTGAGGTAAGAGGCAACACATTTAAAGATATTGTTAACACATTGGAGTAGGTGATATTAACATGTTTGATGTTGAATTAATACAAAAGCTGTCCGATTTAAGCGGTGTTTCGGGATACGAACAGAGTGTAGGTGAGTTTGTAACCAATTTGTTTTCAAAATACTGTGACGAGGTAAGCACAGATAATTTGGGCAACATTATTGCCGTAAAAAAATCACATTGCAAAAATCCGTACAAGCTTATGATAGAAGCCCATATGGACGAAATTGGACTTATGGTAACAAACATAGATGAAAATGGCTTTTTATACTTTACAGCTGTAGGCGGTATAGACCCGCGCATACTCTTGGCAAACGAAGTTGTTGTGCACGGAAAAGAGGATTTGTACGGCATAATAGGTGCAAAGCCTCCCCACATATTAACTGCGGAGCAAAAAACAAAAACAGTGCCTATGGATAAAATGTACATTGACATTGGTATGACCAACGAGCAGGCAAGGCGAGTTGTATCACCTGGTGATACAGTAACATTTAAAAATAAATTTTTAAAGCTCAAAAACGGCATTGTAAGCACCAAAAGTCAGGACGACCGCACCTCTGTTGCAATACTTGCATCTGTTATGAAAAAGCTTGCTAATATAAATTGCCCTTACGACTTGTATTTTGTTGCATCGGTTCAGGAGGAGGTAGGGCTGCGTGGTGCTAAAACTGCCGCATACGGAATAAATCCCGATATGGCAATAGTAATTGATGTGTGTCACGCATCAACTCCCGATTGCTCAAACGGTGCGTACGAATTTGGCAGCGGTGCAATTATTACTAAGGGGCCAAACATACATCCCAAAATGCTCAGCAGGGTGATAAGTGCTCTTGATGATAATTTGATTAAATATGAAATAGATGTAGAGGGCGGCGACACGGGTACAGATGCCTGGGCAGTTCAGGTTTCACGCTGCGGTATACCAACGGTTTTATTTTCTGTTCCTTTAAGGTATATGCACACTCCTGTTGAAACTGTAAGTACAGAGGATTTATCTGTTATTGTAAATTCTATTTGTGCATTTTGCAGTCAAAGCAATGATACGGAGGGTTGGCTATGTTATTAAAACAATTAACTTCCATCAACGGCGTTGCTGGCAACGAGCAAAAGGTGCGCGAGTTTATAATCGAGCAAATTACGCCGTATGTTGATGATGTCATTACCGACAGTATGGGTAGCGTAATTGCATACAAAAAAGGCACTGCCCACAGTGGAAAAACTGTAATGATTTGTGCTCATATGGATGAGGTTGGGTTTATAGTTTCCGATATTACCGAAAACGGTTTTGTCAAGTTTAAACAAGTTGGAGGCTTTGATGAGCGCATACTCCTCACTCAGAGAGTTGTTATACAAAATGAAAAAAATTGCGTAAGCGGTGTTATGGGCATAAAAGCTGTGCATCTGCAAACCAAGGCCGAGCGTTCAAATGTTGTAAGTGTTGACAGTATGTATATAGACATTGGTGCAAAAGATAAAGCTGATGCATTAAAATATGTGTCAAAGGGTGACTTCATTGCATTTGACAGCGACTATACCGAATTTGGCGATGGTTTTGTAAAAGCAAAAGCTATTGACGACAGAGTAGGCTGTGCCATAATGCTTGAGCTTGTAAAGGGCACATACAACAATGACTTGTATTTTTGTTTTTCTACTCAGGAGGAGGTAGGCTTGCGTGGCTCAAGAGTAATTGCGCACAGGCTAAATAGCGACATTGCAATAGTGCTCGAAGCGACAACTGCGGCAGATATTCCATTTACCGATGATTATTTGCATTGCTCAACACTTGGATGCGGCCCTGTAATTTCTATAATGGACAGAGCATCGTATTCAAATAAAAAGCTTAACAAATTTGTATGCAGTGTTGCAGATAACAACAACATAAAATATCAGTTTAAACGCACAATAAACGGAGGCAACGATGCAGGCGGCATTCAGGCAACATCGTCACCTGTTAGGGTGTGTGCAATATCTCTGCCATGCAGATATATACATTCGCCAGTTTGTACTGCAAAGCTGTGCGATGTTGATGCTATGTACAAGCTTGTGTTTAACGTGGTAAAAGATATAGATAAGTTCGAGATTTAAGACGTATGGCGGCGTAAAGGAGATTTTTATGGAATTGCTAAAAAAACTTACTCAGAGCTTTGCAACTTCGGGCAACGAAGAAGCTCTGGCTCAAATAATTATAGAGGAAATAAAACATTGTGTGGATGAGGTGTATACTGATGCTCTGGGTAATATTGTTGCACACAAAAAGGGAGGCGGCAAAAAGCTTATGCTTGCCGCGCACCTTGACGAAATAGGCATAATGGTAACATATGTAGAAAAAAACGGATTTTTGCGTTTTGCTCCAGTAGGCGGTGTTGACGCAAACACACTTATAAACAGACGAGTTGTGTTTCAAAACGGCACTGTTGGCGTAGTGAGCTGCGAGGCAAATATAGACATCAAAAAAGAGCTTAATTTTTCTAAAATGTATATAGATGTATGCTCAACTGATATTGACGATGCCAAAACCAAAGTAAACATTGGCGATACTGCTGTTTTTGAGGGCAGCTTTGTACAAAATGGCAATTGCGTGGTGAGCAAAGCACTCGACAACAGAGCAGGTGTGTATGCTCTCCTTAATATAGCAAAGCAGGTAAAGACACCTGCATTTGATTTGTACTATGTGTTTACCACTCAGGAGGAAATAGGCCTTAGAGGTGCAAAGGCGAGTGCATTTTACATTAATCCCGATTACGCACTTGCTATAGATGTTACAGCAACTGGTGACACACCAAATTGCCCTGTAAGCTGCGTAAAGCTTGGCGGTGGAGCATGCATCAAAATTATGGATAAATCTGTAATAGCAAGCCCTGTAATGAGAAGAAGCCTTGAGCATTGCGCAAAGCAAAACAATATTGCTTATCAAAACGAAATCCTCTCTTCGGGCGGCACAGATGCAGGCGCAATACAAACAGTGTGCGACGGCGTTGTTACAGGTGCTATTTCCATTCCGCTGCGCTATGTGCACACCCCATGCGAAACTGCAAGCATTAGCGATATTAACGGCGCAATTGATTTGGCAGTTAAATTTATTTCAAAAGACTATATTACAAAGTGAGGAAAAACTCATGATAAAACAATTACTTAAAGATAACTATAACATAAGCGACGAGCTAATTAATGTGTACAACAAAACTATGGATGATATTGCACCTTATTTAAAAAGAGCAGACGATATTGCCGAAATAAACACTGCCAAGGTTTTAAAAGCCTTTAGTGACAATTGTGTATCGGAGGCACATCTTGGCTCAACCACAGGCTACGGCTATGATGATATTGGAAGAGATACACTTGACAAAATTTATGCTCAGGTTTTTGGGGCAGAGGATGCAATTGTCCGTCACAACATAGTTAACGGAACTATGGCTATTGCGGCATGCCTTTTTGGCATACTTCGCCCGGGCGATACTCTAGTGAGTGCAACAGGCAAGCCATATGATACTCTCGAGGAGGTTATTGGCATAACAGGCGAGGAGGGAAACGGCTCACTTAAGGATTTGGGCGTAAAATACAAACAAGTGGACCTTGTTAACAACAAGGTTGATTTTGATGCTCTTGGTGAGGCTCTTAAAGACCCAACAGTTAAAGCTGTAGAAATTCAGCGTTCAAAGGGCTATGCATGGCGCAACTCATTTTCTGTAGAGGAAATTGGTGAGATAATCAGCTTTGTAAAGTCTGTTAACAAAGATATTGTTTGTATAGTAGACAACTGCTATGGGGAGTTTGTTTCCGAAACGGAGCCTACACAAGTTGGCGCCGACCTTATTGTCGGCTCACTTATTAAAAACCCCGGTGGTAGCCTTGCCCGTAGCGGCGGCTACATAGCAGGTACAAAAAAATGTGTTGAGCTTGTATCATATAGACTCACCTGCCCCGGAATTGGCAGAGAGTGCGGCGCTACTCTCGACAACAACCGCAGTATGTATCAGGGCTTTTTTATGGCACCTCATATTGTTGCACAAAGCATAAAAGCAGGTGTTTTTTGCAGTGCACTTTTTGAAAATCTTGGGTTTGAAGTAACACCTTCTTACAAGGATATCCGCTCCGATATCATTACCTCGGTAAAGCTTGGTGCTCCTCAAAAACTTGTGGAGTTTTGCAAAGGCATACAAAAAGGCTCTCCAATAGACAGCTTTGTTGAACCAAGCCCATGGGCAATGCCTGGCTATCAGGATGAGGTCATTATGGCGGCAGGTGCTTTTACACAAGGCTCTTCTATCGAAATTTCGGCAGATGGCCCAATGCGTGAGCCGTATGTTGCATATTTTCAGGGCGGTATAACATTTGAATCTGCAAAATTGCCTATTCTTTTTGCTGCACAAAATGTAATGTCTTTGAGGTGATAATATGAAAATGTGTATTTTCGATGACAAAAAAATCTGCAACAACTGCCACGATTGCGATATGTGTGATCTTGACCCCAAAAAAATTTGCGACAATTGCGGCAAATGCATCGACACGGGTGAGGATAATCGAACAATCGAAATAGACAAAATATATATGTTTGAGGACGAATACCAAAAAGATAATTGACGATATAAAAGTGCATATGGTATAATTAACATATAGGAAAAAATTTACAATCGGGGGTGAAGCAAAGAAGTGATGTTTTTAGCAGCATTTCTTTGCTTTTTTGTTTAATACATAAGGAGGAGTTTTTGTGAAAAAAAGAGTTTTTGCTTGTGTTTTGGTTGTGCTTGCTATTGCAGTAACATCGGTGCTTGCAAGCGGTATTATCAGCAATATAATTGATAGCACTGTCAGTTTTGATACACATCATCTCACAACCGAAAGCTTTGTGCAAAATGTTGTTGCCGACAATATTGCATCAATAAAAGATTACAGTGATTTTGACAGTATAATTAATTGCTATGATGAAGCAAAATACAACAACATTGCTGAGTACATAAGCTTTATGGCAAGCCACAAATTCACATCGAGTCAGGTTAAGGTCATAAACAAAACCCTCCTTGGTGGCACTACAATTCAGTCCTTGCAACAGGTATATAAATTTTGGCTTACTACCGATGAGGATTTTTCGGCAATTTATGATATTTGTCAGCTTGAGAGTAACTATGGCAATTTGTATTGGTATGAGGATGCATTTAATAAACTTACAAAAAATTCCCACGGCGTAATGGAGCTTGAGGATATACAGGAATACAACGGCAAGGGCATAGGCAACGATGAAATAATGTGTGCAAATATTTTGTCACGCAAAAAAGGGCAGAATATATATAACATACTAAATAGGGTTGTAGGCGGTGAAAGCCTCGAAAATATAGCCTGCGAGGTATACAAAACCGATAAGCTGCCCGAGGGAGAAACCTTGTATCAAAAAATAATGCTTGTTGCCGAGGCGGACGAATACGGAATAGATTTTGAAACGGACAAGCTTGCCGAGGTGCTTGAAAAAATCAAGACAGTGTACATAAATGTTGCAGAGCCTAAAATACAAGCCGCTTTGGCAAATGTGGAACAGCCGAACATTGATTATGACGAACAACAATTGTTTGAGCGGATAGAAGAAAGCGGCATGCACAGCAAATTTGTACAAGCGCTTTACAACAAAGGCTTTACCACAAAAGAAATTTATCGTGTGTCACAAACAAATACAGACGATTACTTTGCTGCAGCAAAAAAAGCAAGGGAGGAACTAAAAAATGAATAAATATATTAAACTTTTCCTTTGCATATGTTTTGCATTGCTTGCAAATAGTGTTGTTTGTTATGCATCTACATCTGAAGTATTATCAACTTCAGAATATTTGAAATCATATAGCAGTTTATTTGCAAGTACACTTAATTCGCCTTATCAGGCAAAGGAATCTGATGGTTATGTTGATACAACAAATGCTAATATGACAGTCAATGTTGAGGATTTGTATATTTCTGGTAAAAACGGACTTGACCTGTCAATCAAAAGAGTATTTAAAACAGAGACATCTCCTATGGGAATTTACTGTTTTAAACGTGATAGTTCAAAAGAAAGTGTTCCATATGGCTATTCAAGAACATACATCTGTCAGCAAGACAATAAACGTGTTACAATATATTTTTCTAACGAAATGAGTATGTATGAGGCAGGTGATTCTTTTAAAGGAAGAAAGTATAGTACCTCACCAAGTGTAAAGAATACCTATGGTACATTAGCATACATTTTGGGCGAGTATACATACAATTTGGCATCAGACGGAAATATAACAAAGAAATATTTTGATTCATACAACAGAGAACGTTGCTATTCATATGAATTTACAAATGGATATCTTGAAATTGGTAACGGATGGTCATTGCAATTGCCGGCACTTGTAAAATATGATTTTGTTCAGAAGGATACGAGCTATAAATATTATCTTATTTTTCAGGATCGTCTTGGAAATTTGTATAATTTTAATGTATCTACCGACAAAACGGATGACGGAATAAGATATATGGATGACGTAAGTGTACCTAAATGGAAACCTTTTACATATACATATTACAATAATTCGGATGTTACTACTATTGCGACTCATACTGCCGGATTTGAATATAATATTGTAATTAAAGCTGCAAATGGAGATGCATATTATTTCTTGCTTCCTGAATATAATACCACTCAGTATTATTTAAAGGCAATAAGCGATAGATATGGAAACATAATTACTTTTAACTCTGATGAAACCAACTATATCATAACCGATACTTATGGTGATACTTATACAGTTAATGATACAGGTATAAAAAAAGGTAATAAAGAATTAGTAAAATATACTTGGGAAAGAATCAACGGAGGGAATGACACCGATAACAACTTTACTCATGACGATGATATTGTATTTTCTGTATCAAAAAATAGCGGTACTTCTGATATTATTTCAGATAACGAACCACATAAGACTATATATTATCACAAACAAAAATATCAGTTGAGTTATCCACTGCTTGGGTGGAAATATTTGATATATAAGCTTCCGTACAAGATAGAAACGCCGGGTGGTTTGGAAAAACATTTTGAGTATGATGTTGAAAATAGATGGTGTATAGGTGGCACAAGTAGCACAACAGGTACTACTACGAATTTTTATTATGTCAGCAAATACTATGAAACGTACAACAATATTACATTAAACAAAGTAGATTATTCTTTTAATATTGTAACACATTCGGATAGCGGTGATAATAATATATATGATACCACAGAAACATACTATATTGACAATTCCACTCTTAAAACGATAAAAACAAGTTTTCATCCCGATACCACTGGCAAACTTCCTGTATCAGTTGCAATATCAGCTAATAAGAAAAAAATTACATATGACTATGAATATTTGACTGGTAACCCATATCCTGTAGGGTTGATAACATCAAATATATGTTCACAATCAGGATATATCAACACAAAATCATATGAGTATAACACATATGGACAACTTACTAAAGAAATTAATGGAGATTATGCATGCAACTATACATATTATACCAACAACTACCATTTACCGCACACACAAACCTACAAAAAAGATGCAAACACAACAGTAAAAATAGAAAATCTGCTTACAACAGACGGCAAAAATATAGCAACCCAAAATATATATGAAAATGATGTGATAAAATCAACAGTTAACTATACTTACGATGCCAACGGAAATGTTACTTGTACCTCAACATTTAAGGACGATGGAACTTCATCGGTGATAAATTATGCATATACCTATGGCACAAGCAACTATACTGTTACAACAACTCAAACAGGGCTTGTAAATGCAGATGGTGAGCAGGTTGACAATATTGTAACAAGTAAAACATATGATTTCCAAAATAATCTGCTTAGCCAAACAGACGGAAACGGCAACACCACATCATACACCTATGACAACGCAAACCGACTTTTATCTGTTACATACCCCGATGGCACAAGCGATACATACACCTATGACATATCAAATAACGTAACAACTCTTGTTACCAAAACAGGAGCAATATACAAAGTGTATTTTGACGGCAACGGAAACGCTGTTAAATATACAAAAGGCAACCCCGAACAAGTGATTGAACAAGCTGAGTATGACAACGTTGGCAGACTTGTGGAGTATCAGCGTATATATTCTGATAACAACAAAACAATTGTTAATTATACATATGACGGCTTTGACAGACTTACAAGCGAATCGGTTTGCGACAATGATACACAAATAAGCGGTACACAGTATTCTTATACAGTGGGTGAGGATTCAAATGACCGTTTGACTAACACTGTAACCAAAAGCATAACAGGTGGCGACTATGCAACAGAGCAGGTTACCTATGACTATATGGGTAATGCCATAAATCAAAAACAATATACAACAGATAGCGAAAGAGTATATACATACACCTACGATTATGTGGGCAATATGCTTACTCAAACTGACCCCAAAGGTAATGTTAATTTGTATACTTATGACTATGCAAATCGCATAGCATCCAACACAAATGCAGAAGGCAGCACAAAAACATATGCATATAATATGCTTGGTTTGTTAGCAAACGAGTCGGATTACAATGGTAATAACACAACATATATCTATGACGATGCGGGCAGATTGCTTTTGCAGCAGCTGCCAAACGGCGCACTTACAAAGTCATATTACGATGCAAACGGCAATGTAATTAAAGCACAAACACAATCAAATGCCGAGGGAGAGGCACAAAAATTTGATACTGTGGAATATGCATATGACAACCTCAACAGACTTTTGTATTCTGCTCAGTACCCAAATGCTGACGACCCCATATATACAAACTACGAGTATGCAACAGACGGCAGTGCTCTCAAGGTTGTGTACGGCAACAATGCAAATTCAACCACGCAGTTGTCAGAGGATGCCGCACAAATCAACTATATTTATGATGTATACGGCAACCCTGTTACAATGACAACTCACGAACTTACAGAAAGTTATACATATGACCTGCAGGGCAGAATGTTGTCTGCGAGTCAGGGCAAAACAGGTGAAACTGACAAGCGTACCGAAAGCTACTCATATAACGGCTTCGATAATGTCACAAGCAAAACTGCAACACTTCCTGATGGGCAAACAGAAAGTATGTCATATACATACAATTCTCTAGGAAGTATTGCGTCAATGACAGACTCAACAGGCACAACAACATATGCATATAGCCCATATGGAGAGCTTTTGACCGAAACAAAAGGCACAACTGTCAAAACATATGCTTATGACAATATGAGCAATCGTACACAGTTTGCGCTTTCTGTAAACGGAGTACAAAATATAAATACATCATATACTTATGATTCAATGAACAGACTTGCGTCTGTTACAGACAGTGGTAAAACTGTTGCATATTCATACGACAACAATTCAAATCTTTTGCAGACAGTTAAAGCAGACGGAAGTGTTGACAATTACACCTACAACAATGTAAATTTGGTTATACAAAAAACGAGAACGCAAAGCGATATTGTTAAAGAGAGTTATGCATATTCATATTATCTCAATGGCAACATTCGCTCGCAATCAAATACACTTCCAAAAACAGTTAATCAAACCTATACCTATGACGGAATGGGAAGACTTACAAATGAAACAGTAAGCGGAGATTACACAATAAATGATACATATACCTACGATAAACGCGGTAATCGTATTAAACTTGTAAGCCTTGACGGAACTACCACTTATACATATAATAAAAATAATCAGTTGCTTAATTCATCAAAGGTAACAGATGCCAAAACAATTAATACAGATTACTATTATGACAATTACGGCAACAGAATTTCAAAGGTTGTAACTGATATATCGCCATATGCAAATGGCATAACCCCATCAGTTGACGTAACAAATCAAACAACAAACGGAACTGCATTTTATGAATATGATGCATTTAACCGCCTTGTATATGCAAATGCTAATGGCTTTGATACCACATATACCTACGACGGCAACAATATGCGCCAAAGCAAAACTGTTAATTCAGCTTCAACAAGCGAGATATATGACGGCGCAAACCTTGTTGCAATGTCGGCAAATGATGCAGTGTCAACTTATATAAGAGGCAATGAGCTTGAGTTTTACAACAACGGCGGCTCAATAGGTATGTACGCAACAAACTCAAGAGGTGATATTACCAAAAATATCAGCCTTGACGGCACTGTGCACAACACCTATGCTTACTCTGCATACGGCATCAATATGACAGATGATGCTGTGCAAATCTTTGGCTTCAATGGTGAAGTTGCGGATGCCGAAACAGGCCTTATATACCTACGCAACCGCTATTATGACCCCGAGACAGGCACATTTCTTACACAAGACCCTGTAAAAGATGGGCTTAATTGGTATGCATACTGTGCAGGTGACCCGATTAACTATACGGATCCGTGGGGGTTAATTTCTGCTATATTTGTATCATATAATATGTCTGAACAGGCAGAAGTTAGAAAAGAATTTTACACACAGAAATATCAGACAGAATCATATGTTATACAAGTAACTTCTGCAAAAGATTTTGTTGATAGCTGGAATAGTTTTTTTAATATTGCTAATGAAAATAATATAAAAATTGATGCAATTGAGATTATTAGTCATGGAAGTATAGATGGGAAAATCGGCAAAGATCAAAATGGTACAGCATATTCTACAGGTTATATTTACTTTACCGATCAACAACAAAATAAACTATATGCAAGAGATATAGATAATATGAAATTTGGTGATTATTCAGTTGAAGACTTGACTTCGGTAACAGCGAAAGAATTAAACGTTAATAGTTGCAATAGCGCTAATAAGGATACCTATAATATTGTATATGGTTTTATGCAAAGAAATAATATTACTGGTGCAACTACTGGATTTGATGGTGGTGCGAAATGGGATGCTGAATTTGGTAATCACATAAGAGGAGGTGGAGATTATGAGAAAAATAGACCTTGGTATAAGGGTGGTCCGTGGTATGGTGTCATAATATATCAACATACTTGGTTGAAATATGTTGATAAAATAAATGGTGTTCCTGTTCGTAACCGAGAAGGGGTAAGAGTTTTTTATTGAGGGGGATTTTAATTGAAATATAAATATAGAGTATTAATTTGTTGTTTGTTTATTGTCTTGTCTGCCAGTATGTTTGTAATCATTCATTTTTATGATACACCGGATTATTTAGGACTATCATTCGAAAGTCCGTGTGGAAAAAGCAAAATAGTTCGAATGGAAGTAACTGATGGTATAGATTTGAATGGATATAAAGAGAATGATTATGATAAATACTTTGTAATAACTAATATTGAAATGATAAATAAAGTAATAGAATATTTAAACAACATACCTTTAGAATATATGGGTAGCGATGATAATTATTATACTGATAGTGATGGGGGATTGATTCTTTTTTATGATGATGCGGGAATTAATGTTGCTGTAGTTGCTTTTAGTGGTGAAAATACCATACAATGTAGTCATAACATGGAAATCTTCAAACCGTGTGACAATAATATAAATATCATTACCGAACTTGAAAATTTGGTGTAAAATGTAATTGGGGACGGCAGACTGTCGAATAATTAAAACAGAAACACAGAACACAAGGGGACGGTTCTCTTGTGTTGACAAAATGGTTAGATATGGTAGTAGAACACAAGGGGACTGGAACACAAGGGGACGGTTCTCTTGTGTTGACAAAATGGTTAGATATGGTAGTATATTCATGAGGTGATTAACAATGCCAAGAGGAGCGAGACAAAAAAGCGAAAACGGAATTTACCATATAATGCTACGGGGTATTAACCGAGAAAATATATTTCATGATGAAGAAGATTATGAAAGATTTGTTTACACTCTGAAAAAATATAAAGATATATGTGAATATAAGATATACGCGTATTGTTTGATGACAAATCATATACACATATTGTTAAAGGTAGGCAAAGAAGACATTGACCTAATACTTAAAAGAATAGCAGGAAGTTTTGTATATTGGTATAATTGGAAATATCATAGAGTTGGGAATTTGTTTCAAGATCGTTTTAAAAGCGAGCCAGTAGATGATGATACATATTTTCTTACAGTGTTAAGATATATACATCAAAATCCAATAAAGGCGAACATGGTTAAAGATGTAGAAGAATATTCGTATAGTAGTTTTCACGACTATGTTGATAAAATAAGTAACTTGACAGATACAGAATTTGTATTTTCTATGATGGATATAGGAACATTTATTCAATTCAACCGTGAAACAAATAACGATGAGTGTCTGGAAGATAATGAAAGAATTAGACTTAATGATATTGAAGCCAAAAAGTTAATCATTCAAATATCCAAATGTATAAATATTGATAGTTTTAAAGAATTACCGCAAAAGAAAAAAGATAAATATATTGAAAAATTTAAGGAAAATGGTTTGTCAATACGACAAATATGTAGGTTGACCGGTGAAAAGTTTTCAAAAGTCAGAAAATAAACGAGCACAATAGAACCGTCCCCTTGTGCAATAGAACCGTCCCCTTGTGCACGCAACAGAACCGTCCCCTTGTGCACGTGTGTAACAAAAGAATAGGGAGGTACACAATGAAAAAACTACTTTGTGTATTTTTGATTTTTATTATTATGCTGCCGTGTACAAGCTTTGCAGCTGATTGTGCCATTGAGTGTAATTACAAAATTTTAGGCAGGCAGGTTACTGTATGGGGAGTTGTAACCAATAGCGACTCAAATACAATAGCTACAATAATGGTGCAAAATAAAGACGATATTTTGTATATCAATCAAATGAATACAAAAGACGGAGGCTCGTTTGAATTTGTATTTAATTTGCCAAAAGATTTGCCATACGGAATATATACTCTAAAGGTTGGAAGCAACACAGATGCAGATATGTACATGGGTGAAATATATTATACCGAAACTGTTGAAAAAGAGTTTATAAATTGTGATTTATCTGTTGATATTGCAAGCTATGTTTCCACGGTATCGGGCACAATAACCTGTTATCAGGGAAAGCAGGTCAATATAAACGTGTTAAATACTACAGATAATACTGTTTTATATAATGAGACATTAACCTCTGTCGGTGGCACTCATAACATATCTTTTACCTTGCCGAGCTTGCTGTACAATAAAGAATACAGTATGGTTGTTGAGTGCTTAAAAGATGCAGCATCTTTATTTAAAATTGATGCAGTAATTGACTCATCAATTCTATTAGTTTCGGGTACAGGCAACATTGAACTTGCAGATAATGTGTATGTAAATGCGGCTGTTGATGCAAGCGGCTATGAGCTTAAAAAAAGCAAAATTACACAAAATATAAGTAAGGAAATAACATTGCCAAACCTCTTGGCTAATATGACATGCAATGTGCGGATTACTGGTTATGAAATAGTTCAAAAGGATATTGGTGATGTTGATGCCACAACAGATATATACACTGTAACAGGTGGTGTGGGTTCAAAAGCATATGTGAATATTAATGTTTGTGATATGCCTGTCATAAGCGAAAAAATACTTACAGTTGAGTATGACCCGACAAAGCTTGAAGTTGTTGATTTGTGTGGATTTACATTTAAAAATGATACAACTTTGGGGCAAGTGCCGGGTACGGATATTACCATTCTTTGTGCCGAAAGCGGAAAAATTGTTTTTAGAGTAAACAAACAATTGCCGTACAGCAAAATAATTACAGGAACTATCAATAGAATAGTATTTAAAAAGCTTAACGGAGACACTGCTCTGGTAAATTGTATGGTAGCAAGTGAATAATCAACTGTTGCAAAGTATGGCTTTTGCCATACTTTGCAACTATATAAACGATTGACATATTTGATGTCAATCGGTACAATATATAATATGAATTTAAAAAATATTGGTGAATAAATATGAACAACAAAAAGTGTATTGTTATAGCAAAGGATGCACCGCAAAAAGCAAAAAAAAATTTAAAAAATATGGGCTATTGTGTAATACAAAGTGCTCCGCTAAGTAATGTAAACAAAGCACTTAAATATCACCCTGATATGCAGCTTGTAAAGGGCGACAAATGTTACATATGCGCACCCGAATGTTATGAGTATTACAAACCATATTTTGAAATGTTAAATATAAGGCTTGTAAAGGGCAGCACAACTCCTGAGGAAAAATATCCTTTTGATGTGTGCTACAATGTTGCAGTTGTGGGCAATTACGCCGTGCATAATTTTAACTATACCGACAAACAATTTTTAAAGCACTGTGCTTTTAAGCATATAGATGTAAAGCAGGGCTACTCAAAGTGCTCATTGTGTGTTGTTAGCAGCAATGCAGTAATAACCGCTGATGAGGGAATTGCAAAAACACTTGAAAATTTTGGCATTGAAGTGCTTAAGGTATCTGCAGGAAATGTAAAATTAGAGCCTTATGAATATGGCTTTATAGGCGGTGCATCGGGGCTTATAGACAAAAACAAGCTTGCGTTTTGCGGCGATGTTTCACTTCATCCCGATTACAAAAAAATAAAAGATTTTTGTTTAAAACATGGTGTTGAAATTATCGGTTTAACAAGCGGTCAATTGGTGGATGTTGGAACAATTATACTGCTGGGATAATAAAATAATCATATACACATACTAATTGCGAAGGGATGTGTGTGTGATGCAACGAGTGTTGCAAATGAGTAGTCGGTACGATTGTTCAGGCTTGTTTGCACAGCGTTTTTTAACAAAAAAACACGCTAATAATTATAATATACAAATAATTATAGATTTTGACGATTTTGAATATTTTAATAAAACAATATGCGAATGTATAATAAAATATTTTGTAGAGCCGTATATCAATAATATAATCACTGTTGAAAACAATTGCTTTAACTCGCAGGAAAAGCAGTTAATATATAACGAAATAATTGAGTCAGCCGACTTTGACGAAATGCGTGAGGAGGTTGCAAAAATCACCTGTCAAAGCTCAGTAATTAATATTGAGGGCATTTTTCATTTTAGGCTGAGCGATTGGCTGAGTGATTTAAAAGAATTATGTAATGAGGTTGCTGATAAGTATATATTAAAAAATGAGTATCTCGATTTTATAAGGATGCTGAGGTTTTTTGCATCGGTAAATTACGGCAATGCAGATGTTGTAAATGTTGTTATGAAGTCGCTTGAAAGTGCAGATATACTTGATGAGGCATTTAATTGTTTTGATATTTCGGATGTGGGCTACAACTATGAATTTGCTTATGCAGGAGAAATATTTGAGTATGACAGTGTGGTATCGGTGCTTGTAGAGATGTCGCCAAGGCAAATAATGCTTCACAACTGGAAAAATTACAAAAACAGTCAACTTATTGAAACACTTATTAATATTTTTGACGAAAGAGTAAAATTTTGCGATGGTTGCAGGTTTTGCGCAGAGGAAAAAAACCAATGAAATTTTTGCTTGTGGCATTAAATTCAAAATATATCCATTCATCTTTGGCTGCCAGATGCCTTTATTCGGCAGTTAAAGATGATTTTTGTGTGGTTATGGCAGAGTATACAATAAACGACAGTATGTCACATATTTTATCCAAAATATATAGGCAAAAACCTGATGTGGTTGCTTTTTCGTGCTATATATGGAATTTTAATCAAATACTTTTGCTTTGCCAAAACATAAAGCAGGCAGACCCAAACATAAAAATAATTCTTGGCGGCCCCGAGGTAAGCTTTAGCCAAAAAGAGATTATGCAAAAAAACAGAAGTGTTGATTTTGTAATTTCGGGCGAGGGCGAGGTTACAATAAAACAGCTTTTTAGTGCCATAAGCCAAAACGGCAGTTACAACATAGAGGGCGTGACATACCGTAGCGGCAGCGAGATAATTGTAAATAAGCAGCGTAATCCTGTTGATAACCTTGACGATTTGCCATTTGTATATGATGATACAATTGATGAGTTTAAAAACAAAATTATATATTATGAATCTTCACGCGGATGTCCGTTTTCGTGCAGCTACTGCCTTTCGGGCGAAAACAGCAAGGTAAGATTTTTGAGCATTGACAGAGTAAAAAAGGATATAGACTTTTTTATAGAGCACAATGTACCTCTTGTAAAATTTGTTGACCGTACCTTTAATGCCAACAGGCACCGCGCATATGATATATTTGAATATATTATAAATAACGCAAAAAACACAAAGTTTCATATGGAGCTTGCAGGCGATTTGCTTGATGATGCAACCATAGAGCTACTCAAAACTGCACCAAAACATATAATGCAGTTTGAAATAGGAGTGCAGACCACAAACTCAAAAACAATGACCGCCATCAATCGCAAAATCAATCAGGACAAGCTATTTAAAAATATAGCAAAGCTTATGGAAAATGGCAACATACATATACATCTTGATTTGATTGCAGGGTTGCCTTATGAAGATTTGGAGTCGTTTAAAAAGTCGTTTAATGATGTTATGTCATTAAAACCCGATGTACTCCAAGTTGGCTTTTTAAAACTGCTTGACGGTTCCAAGGTAAAAAGCCAAATTAATGAGTTTGGCTATCGTTATAGCCAAATCGCACCTTACGAAGTGATTTCAAACAAGTTTATATCATACGATGAAATTTTGTTTTTGCACGATTTTGAAGAGGTGTTTGAAAAGTTTTATAACAATAGCGGTTTTACCAAAACACTTGAGCTGATTTTTGACAAATACAAAAACTGGTTTGATGTGTTTGCTGATTTGGCAAAATATTTTGATAAAAACGCTCTTTTTGATATGTCACTCTCAAAGCAAAGTCTGTATGATGTTTTGTATGAGTTTACAAATTATAAAAAAATTGATGCAAAAGAGGCAATCAAATTTGATTATATAAAGCACCTTAAAAGTCATACTGCTCCCAAGTGGTGTAAGCAAGAGTACAGTGCCAATTTTGAGGCAAAGTGCCACGAGGTTTTAAAGGACGAATATTTTAAACAAAAAAACCTACCGCACTATTATGATGTGCCTGCAAAAAGGGTAATCAAAACGGTACATTTTGAAAAATTTTCTTACGGGGTACTTTTGTTTGACCATGTAAGCGGCAATGTAATTGATGTAACCAAATATTTTTAATATACCAACAAATGAGGAGTAAAAAATCTAAATGGTTTTTTGCTCCTCATTTTATATACATAAAAATAATTCTTTTGATAATAATAGTTGTATAAAATTACATCAAAAGGAGTTTTGCTGATGAATTTAAATAAAATTACCAATCAGAAATATCAAAAAGATATAAATGAATGTACAACAGAACAATTGTATGTTTGCATTTCTGAAATGGTAAACCAAAAAATGAAAAACAAAATTACAAAATCAAAAGGTAAAAAGCTGTATTATATATGTGCAGAATTTTTAATCGGCAAACTTCTTTGCAACAACCTTATTAATCTTGGTATGTATGATGATATAAAAAACCAACTTGAGCAAAGCGGAAAAAGCATATGCGATATAGAAGATTTTGAACCCGAACCGTCGCTTGGTAACGGAGGACTTGGCAGGCTTGCGGCGTGCTTTTTGGATTCGATTGCAACACTTGGATTAAACGGCGACGGAATGGGCCTTTTGTATCATTTTGGATTGTTTAAACAGGTTTTTGTAAAAAACAAACAAACAGAGCAACCAAACGAATGGCTGAGCGGCAGCACCTTTGTTACCAAAACAGACAGGTCTTACGAAGTAAAGTTCCCTGGCGGAAACGTAATTTCGCAACTTAATCAAATAAGCATTGCAGGCTATGGCGGCAGAGTAAACAAACTCAATTTGTTTGATATAAAAACAGTAGATGAAAGTATTGTTTCAGATGGAATTGAGTTTAACAAAAGTGATATCAAAAAAAATCTCACACTGTTTTTGTATCCTGATGACAGCACCCCTGAGGGTAAAGCTTTAAGGCTATACCAACAGTATTTTATGGTTTCGTCAAGTGCACAAATGATAATTGATGAATGTGTAGAGGCAGGATGCCGACTTTATGATTTAAATGACTATGCGGTAATTCAGCTAAACGATACTCACCCTACGCTCATAATTCCTGAGCTTATAAGAATTTTGACAGACAGGGGAATTGATTTAGACAGAGCAATAGATATAGTTACAAAATGCTGTGCGTATACCAACCATACAATTTTAGCTGAGGCACTTGAAAAATGGGACATGTCTGTAATGGAAAGCGTAGTGCCGCAGCTTGTTGATATAATTAAAATACTTGACAAAAAAGTGCGCCAAAAATTTGACGATGAGTCTGTTTATATAATAGAAAACAACACGGTAAAAATGGCATATATGGCTATTCATTATTGCTTTTGTATTAATGGTGTAGCAAAACTTCATACCGAAATTTTAAAAAATAACGAGCTTAATAATTTTTACAAAATATATCCTCAAAAGTTTAAAAATATGACAAACGGCATAACCTTTAGGCGTTGGCTTATTAAGTGCAATCCGCTCCTTGCCGATACAATTGAGTCGTATATCGGCACTGATTATATAAAAAATGCAAATGAGCTTGAGCAACTTTTAAAGCACAAAAATGATGATGTGCTTGTTAACAAAATAATGCAAATTAAATCACAAGCAAAATTGTCACTTTGTAAATATCTAAAAATCTCGCATGGGTATGACATAAACCCTGATTCAATTTTTGATATTCAGATAAAAAGACTTCACGAATACAAAAGGCAGCAGCTTAACGCATTGTATATAATTTACAAATATCTGCAAATAAAAGAGGGCATATGTCCTAAAACGCCTATTAGCTTTATATTTGGTGCAAAGGCTGCTCCCTCATATGTGCTTGCAAAGGATATTATTCATATGATTTTGTGCCTGGCACATATCATTAACAATGACAATGAGGCAAACAAATATATAAAAGTATTTTTTGTGGAAAATTACAATGTTACTCTTGCCGAAAAGCTCATTCCTGCCTGCGATATATCGGAGCAGATATCTCTTGCATCAAAAGAGGCCAGCGGCACTGGTAATATGAAGTTTATGCTAAACGGTGCAATAACTCTTGGCACAGAGGATGGAGCAAATGTAGAAATTCACAATCTTGTGGGCGATGACAACATATACATTTTTGGTGCCAAAAGTGATGAGGTTATAGATAAATACAAAACAGGCAGCTACAGTTCCAAAACAATATACAATAGTTGCCAAAATGCCAAAAAATGTGTGGACTTTATCACATGTAACAAAATGATGGATGTTGGGGATAAAACATCTCTTGAGAGGATAAAAAACGAACTTATAAACAAAGACTGGTTTATGACGCTGCTCGATTTTGAAGATTATATAAAAATAAAAGAAAAGGCATTTAACGACTATGAGTCAAAAGAGGAATGGGGGAGAAAAATGCTTGTAAACATTGCAAAGGCAGGATATTTTTCGTCGGACAGAACGATAAAAGAATATAATAATCAAATATGGAATTTGGAGGAAAAAATATGAGCAAAAAAATATGTTCAATACTTTCGCCAATGTCAGGAAAGCTTGTGCCTCTTGAGTCGCTAAATGATGAGGTGTTTTCGCAAAAAATTCTTGGCGATGGTATTGCAATTGAGCCCAGTAGCGGTGAGGTTACGAGCCCTGTAAAAGGCGAAATAATTTCGGTTGCCGAAACACTTCATGCTTACGGCATCAAAAGCGAGGATGGTGTAGAAATACTCATACACATAGGGCTCGACTCAGTAAAACTTGGCGGAAAAGGCTTTAAAAGCCTTGTTTCGGTAGGTGACAAGGTGGATATTGGTCAACCTATATGCAATGTTGATATTAACCTGCTTCAAAAAAACAACATATCACCAATTACACCTGTTGTAATTACAAGCGAGGTTTACAATATTAACAAAAAAAGCGGAAATGTATCGGCAAACCGTGATACGATTTTAGAATTTTCATGTGCCGCACAAGAGCAACCACAACAAAAAAAGGAAAGCAAATTAAGTTTTGATTTTTTGCAAAAACTTGGTAAAGTTTTAATTGTTGTAATTGCAGTAATGCCTGCTGCAGGCATAATGATAAGCATAGGTAAGCTTATATCTATGCTTGGTGGAGGTGCATTTGTTACAACCATTGCATCCATTGCCGAAAACATTGGTTGGGCAATCATTACAAATTTGCACATTTTGTTTGCTGTTGCAATAGGCGGCTCGTGGGCAAAGGAGCGCTCGGGTGGAGCCTTTGCGGCACTTATAGCATTTATACTCATAAACAACATTACGGGTAATATTTTTGGTGTTACATCAGATATGCTTGCCAACCCCGATGCTGTAACCAAAACACTTTTTGGTCAGGTAATACCAGTAGACGGCTATTTTACCGAGGTGCTTGGCAGTCCTGCACTTAATATGGGTGTGTTTGTAGGTATAATTTCGGGTTTTGTTGGAGGTATAACCTACAACAAATTTTACAACTTTAGAAAATTGCCCGATGCTCTTTCGTATTTTAACGGTAAAAGATTTGTACCTCTTGCGGTGATTTTTTGGTCTGTAATTGTTTCGCTTGTGCTTTCTGTTGTATGGCCGATTGTTCAGCTCGGTATCAACAATTTTGGTATATGGATTGCAAATTCGGCCGATACTTCACCTGTGTTTGCGCCGTTTGTATATGGCACACTCGAAAGATTGCTGCTTCCGTTTGGCCTGCATCATATGCTTACAATCCCTATGAACTACACCTCCTTTGGCGGAACTTATATAGTTCAGACAGGAGCCAATGCTGGTGCAGCGGTGTTTGGTCAGGACCCGCTTTGGCTTGCATGGATTACCGACCTTATCAACTTTAAAAACAACGGTGATTTTGCTTCGTACAATCAGTTGCTTGCAACTGTTGTACCTGCCCGTTTTAAAGTTGGTCAGATGATTGGTTCAACAGGTCTTTTGCTTGGTGTTGCACTTGCAATGTACCGCCGCATTGACCATGACAAACGCAAGGCATACAACTCAATGTTTATATCAACATCTCTTGCAGTATTTTTAACAGGTGTTACAGAGCCAATTGAATTTATGTTTATGTTTACTGCAATACCCCTTTATATAGTTTATTCAATTTTGCAGGGCATTGCCTTTGCAACTGCGGGTATTGTTAATTTGAGGCTTCATTCGTTTGGCAACATTGAGTTTTTGACACGACTTCCTATGTCGCTCAAAGCAGGGCTTGGATGGGATGTTATCAACTTTGTAATTGCATGCATAGTATTTTTTGCAATTGGCTATTTTGTTGCATACTATATGATAGGCAAGTTTGCATATGCAACTCCAGGCAGACTTGGCAATTACAACGATGATAATGATGTAAGCAAAGGTGTTACAAAAGGTGAGGGCAATTTACAAGCACAAAAAATAATAACCTTGCTTGGCGGTAAAGATAACATCGTGCTTGTAGATGCGTGTATGACGCGCCTTAGAGTTACTGTTAAGGATGATACCAAAGTAGCACCAGTTGACGAATGGAAAAAAGAGGGTGCGCTTGGCCTTATTGTAAAAGGTAACGGAGTTCAGGCTGTGTATGGGCCAAAGGCAGATGTGCTTAAATCTGATATAAACGATATTTTGTGATAAAGAAGGTGTTTGTATAAAACTTTTAACATTAAATACTCATAGTATCACTGAGCCTGACTATGAAAACAAAGTTAAAATTTTTGTGAACGAAATATTTCAAATACAACCCGATATAATTGCTCTTCAGGAGGTCAATCAATCAATAAATGCCACTGTAGTTGACACCGATTGTATAAGGTGCGGCAAATGTCAGATAAAATCGGACAATCACGCAATGAGGATTGTTAACGAGCTTAAAAAGAGAGGCATAAATTATCACTGGAGTTACCTGCCTGTTAAGGTTGGTTACCAAAAATATGATGAAGGTCTTGCAGTGCTTTGCAAGTATCCCATACTTGACGCACACGAAATACTTTTGAGCCAACAGGATGATTACAACAACTGGCGCACGCGAAAAGCTCTTGTTGTAAAGTTGGGCGACAAAATAGGGTATGTATGCAATGTTCATATGGGCTGGTGGGACGACGAAGCTGACCCGTACAAACAACAGTGGGAGAGGCTAGAAAGTAAGCTTCCCGACGGCAAAATATGGCTTATGGGTGATTTTAACTCTCCCGACAGCAAAAAAGATGAGGGGTATGACTTAATACGCAGTGGCGGCTGGACAGACTTGTACAGGGAGTATTCATCTGACTGTGGATATACAGTCCCCGGCAGTATAGATGGGTGGAAAGGCTGTGCACCAAAGCGTATTGACTATATATGGCACAATGGTAAAGTAAATGTGCTTTGTGCCAAAGTGTGCTTTAGCGACAAATGTGTTTCAGACCATTTTGGAGTTTTTGCGGAGGTAGACATTCAAGCAAACAGCAAAAACAGAGCAAGCGGAATACTTTTGCCTATATTTTCGCTTCCCTCAAAGTACGGCATAGGATGCTTTGATAAATGTGCATACCAATTTGTTGATTTTCTTGCAGACAGCGGCCAAAAGTATTGGCAAATTTTGCCCCTTGGCAGCACAGGCTTTGGCGATTCGCCATATCAGTCTTTTTCGTCATTTGCTGGCAATCCGTATTTTATAAGCCTTGAGGATTTAATTGAGCAGGGCTTGCTCGATAAAGAAATTTGTGACAAAACAGATTTTGGCTCAGATAGTACAATGGTAGATTACCAAAAGCTATATCACAACAGATTTGTTATTTTAAACTATGCATATAAAAAATGGAATGAAAACAGCGAGTACAATGAATTTTGCAACGCAAATAAGTATTGGCTTGACGATTACAGCTTGTTTATGGCAATAAAAGATAGCTTTGACGGTAAGCCATGGTATATGTGGGACAAGGACATTAAAACAAGAGAATGCTACGCTGTTGAAAAATACAAGCAACGCCTATATGATATAATAGAGTTTTACAAATTTATTCAATTTGTATTTTTTAATCAGTGGCAAAAGCTTAAGTCATACGCAAACAACAAGGGTATAAAATTAATTGGTGACATACCTATATATGCATCAATGGATAGCTGTGACTGCTGGGTTAATCCTGAGCTTTTTCAGTTTGACAGCAATTTACAGCCAATAGCAGTTGCAGGCTGCCCGCCCGATGGATTTTCGCCAAAAGGTCAGCTTTGGGGCAATCCTTTGTATGACTGGGAGCAACACAAAAAGACAAACTACAGCTGGTGGGCAACACGCATTGCATTTAATAAAAAGCTGTATGATATTTTGCGAATAGACCATTTTCGCGGTTTCGACGAATATTACTCAATACCATTTAATTCACTCGATGCCACAACAGGCAAATGGGAGCAAGGTCCTGGGTATCATTTGTTCGAAACATTTCAAAAGCTTGGGCTTAATGATGATTTTATTGCCGAAGACCTTGGATTTTTAACAGACAGTGTAAAAGATTTAATTATAAAATGCGGATTTCCTGGCATGAAAATTTTGCAGTTTGCCTTTGACAGCCGAGATGACAGCAGCAATGAGCACAAGCCGTACAACTACAACAATAACTGTGTTGTATATACAGGTACTCACGACAACAACACTCTTTGTGGATGGTTGCAAAGCATTGGTGATGATGAATTGGCATATTTAAAAGAATTTTTAAATACCGATGATTGTGTTTATGGAATGATAAAATGTGCAATGTCCAGCGTTGCTGATATGTGCATTATACCTATGTATGATTATTTGAGTCTTGGTGATATAGCTCGTATCAACACACCATCAACTACTGGCAACAACTGGAAGTGGAGGCTTAATGATTTGTCTTTTGCACCCGCTCTTTCAGCAAAAATTTGCAGTTTAACCAAAATGTACGGTAGAATATAATTTGTTTAAAAAGTGTCATACTGGCAAGTGTGGCACTTTTTGTGCGAAAAATAATTTTGTTAATTTGTCATTTTTTTGTGTATTATGTATTGAAATGGTACAAATTTTATGTTAAAATATACTTTGTAATTTTATTCACACACTTAAATGTGTAGCATATAATTTAGCAGTATAAAAATTATATGCGGAGGTATATTTAATGATATTTGACAATATTTTACAAGCAATAGGCAACACACCAATAATACAGCTATCAAAAATGGCACCAAAAGACGGCGCTCGTATTTTGGTAAAATTTGAGGGGCTAAATGTTGGAGGCTCCATAAAAACGCGCACAGCATACAATATGATATGCGAGGCCGAAAAAAGAGGATTTATAAATAAAGATACAATTATTGTTGAACCAACAAGTGGCAATCAAGGCATAGGACTTGCTCTTGTGGGCGCAGTAAAGGGTTACAAAACAATAATTATTATGCCCGATTCGGTAAGTGAGGAAAGGCGCAAGCTCGTAGAGCATTATGGTGCCAAGGTTATTCTAGTGCACGACGCAGGCGATATAGGCGCTTGTATAGAGGAATGTCTGCAGACAGCTCTCAATATGCAAAAGCAAGATAGCAGGGTATATGTGCCACAGCAGTTTGAAAACCCCGCAAATGTTGATATTCAGCGCAATCAAACAGCTGTTGAAATTTTAAATCAAGTAGATGGGCCAATACACGGCTTTTGCTCAGGCATAGGCACAGGAGGTACAATTACCGGCATTGGCGAAACTCTTAAACAACATAATCCCAATATGACTATATGGGCAGTTGAACCTGAGCACGCGGCAATACTTTCGGGAGGGTCTATCGGTACTCATTTGCAAATGGGAATAGGCGATGGCATTATACCAGCAATTCTTAATCAAAATATTTTTGATGATATATGCATTATTAACGATAGTGAAGCCATAAACACAGCAAAAGAGCTTGCCTCAAAAGAGGGCATTATGTGTGGCATATCAAGCGGTACAAATGTTGCCGCGGCAATTAAGCTTGCCAAAAAGCTTGGCAAAGGAAAAACAGTTGTCACTGTACTTCCCGACACTGCGGAAAGATATTTTTCTACTCCTTTGTTTGAATAAGTTATTTTTTATATACTGGAGGAATATTTATGAATTCAAATGTAAGACCTGATACCATGCAGCGTATCACAACCAAAGAACTTGCAGACAAGTTTATTGCAGAGCAAATTGAGCTTGTTCGCAATCAGGTCGGCGACAAAAAAGTTTTGCTTGCACTGTCAGGCGGTGTTGACAGCTCTGTTGTTGCGGCTCTTCTTATCAAGGCAATAGGCAAACAGCTTATATGTGTTCATGTTAACCACGGCCTTATGCGCAAAGGCGAGAGTGAGCAAGTTATCGAAGTATTCCAAAATCAGCTTGATGCAAACCTTATTTATATTGACGCTACCGATAGATTTTTAGACAAACTTGCAGGTGTTGCAGAGCCCGAAAAGAAGCGTAAAATCATCGGCGGTGAATTTATCGTAGTATTTGACGAAGAGGCACGCAAGCTTACAGATGTTGAATTTCTTGCTCAGGGAACAATTTACCCCGATATTTTAGAGAGTGACGGCGTAAAAGCTCATCATAATGTTGGCGGACTCCCTAAGGATATGAAGTTTGAGCTTGTAGAGCCTGTAAAACTCTTGTACAAAGACGAAGTAAGAGTTGTTGGTAAAGCACTTGGACTCCCTGCCGAAATGGTTGACCGTCAGCCGTTCCCAGGTCCAGGACTTGGTGTAAGATGCCTTGGTGCTATTACTCGCGACAGGCTTAATGCACTGCGAGAGGCAGATGCAATACTGCGTGACGAATTTGACAAATGCGGCCTTGCAAAAACAGTATGGCAGTATTTTATTGCTGTTCCCGATATCAAGAGCGTTGGTGTTAAAGATGACAAACGCTATGAAGGCTGGCCTGCAATTATCCGCGCGGTAAATACCACCGATGCTATGACAGCAACTATCGAAGAAATTCCGTATGATGTTCTTCACAAAATCACAAACAGAATAACAACCGAAGTTGACGGCATCAACCGTGTACTTCTCGACCTCACTCCAAAGCCCGTTGGTACAATTGAGTGGGAATAATCCAAAACCCTCGAAAAAGCCTTATTTTACAGGGTTTTCGGTGATGTGAAAGGTGTTTTGACAACACTTTGACAACACTCCATTTTAGGTGATATAACTTAACATTAAACAAAAATGCTCTGCTTTTTATGGCAGAGCATTTTTTATCGGTATCAAGGTTTAGTCTTTTATCTTGGCAATCAGTTCAACCAGATATGTGATGTTTTCGAGTACATCATCTTTCTGTCCTATATGTTCAATTCTTTTCAGTTCCTCTGTCAGTTCGGTTAGATACTGACAGAGGATTTTTAGAATACGACTATTTGGGTGAATGATGATTTCCTCACACATCAAGCGTTTGATTATGTACTCCTGCTTTGTAAGTCCAGAAGTCTTTACCAACATATCAATATGGTATGCCTCTTGCGGTGATACTCTAAAACCAACGCTCACACTACGCCACCGTTGTTTGCTGTCCAGATTCTTCGCTGACATCTGCCATTTCCTCCATAATCTTATTAAGCATTTCTGCCACTTCCTTACCACTACTTTCATAGACGTGGGAATAAATGTCGGTTATGCTCCTTTTTGAATGACCGACTCTCTCTTGGATAGAGATATATGGAACATTCATATTTGAGAGCATAGAAATATGGCTATGGCGAAGCGAATGAACAGGGATTTTATCAAGACCGCACTCTTTACATCCAGTTTCTAAAACGTGGTGTAATCCAGATTTAGAGAGTGGGAAGATACGTTCATTGTTTCCTACTTTATACAGGCTGTCGATATATTCCTTTAATTCGTCAGCCAAGTATTTAGGAAGATGAACAGTTCTATAACTGCTATCAGTTTTAGGCGGTGTATAAACATCTTCACCACCGATACGCTGGAGTGATTTATGTACTTTTAGAGTTTGGTTCTCGAAATCCAATGAGTTTGGGGTTATGGCTAACATTTCCCCAAGTCTCAATCCGCACCAAAAAAGCACCTCAAATGCGTAATAATACATAGGCTTGTCTGCTATCTGGTCTCTAAAAAGTTTGTATTGTTCAGCAGTCCAGTACGGTCTTTCCTTGTTGGAACGCTTTTTGCCTATCATTTCCACCTTATCCATAGGATTTGAGGGAAGATTATGCAAACGCACAGCATAGTTGAAAATAGCAGTTAATTGACTACGAATAGTACGAATATATGTATCGGAATACTTTTCGCCAGTAGATGTAGTGGATTTGAGAAGTTCGTTTTGCCACTTCTCAATTTCCCAAGGCGTAACCTTGAATACACGCTTGTCCTTGAAATAAGGGAGTATTTTCTTATCTACAATATGTCCCTTTGTTCCACAAGTGGTAACACGCCTACGAGCAGACGAATATTCCATATACTCCGAAATGAGTTCGCCCATAGTCAAGTTTTCGTCTAGAATCTCGACTTGTTCTAACTGCTTAATTACCTTTGGCATTTCCTCTCTCTGCCAGAGAACCGCATCTTTTTGACGTGCAAAACCTCTCTTGCAGGTGCGGTGTCTCTTTCCGTCTGGGGAAATGTAACTGAAATCTACACGATATTTGTTATCGCCATACTTATTAACTGTACTCTTGAAATTACTCATAATTAACCAACCTTTCTATAATTACCACATCTTCAAGTAGAATTTCTCATCGAAATATCTTCTACTTGTACGACCGTCAATAGTCATATATCCTTGTTCTTTCAGTTCTTCGTTTAACTTCTTAACAATGCGGTATCCATAGGCTCTGGAAACAGAAAGCCTTTCGCTGACCTCACTTGCGAAGATAAACATATCCTTTGAAGAAACGACCGTAGTGGTTTCCTGTGTATTGGTAGTAGTTCTATTATCAGTAAAAGTAGTTGTTGTCATAATTTATATCCTCCTTTGTTAATTTTCGTTTTATGACACTTGTTTTTTGTCTTACACATATACGATAACACATTATCGTTTTTTCTTCTATTACTCTGGTTCTTATAAAAGACCTTTTGCAAAAGTTTTTTTATCGGTTGTCAAAAAGACAACCGTATGAAGTGTAGGTAATGTTCTGTTCGAGCCTCACATCTCTGCCATAGGCTTCATAGTCTATGTAGTTTTGTAAATGCTCTGGGATAGACAGAACGCCACAATCATCAATTAAGTATCGCCCTAAATCATCGTCATCGTCTATGTCGGTGATTAGGTCAAACTCGTCAAGACTTTCTACAAGTCCCTTGATGTCCGTTATGTTTCTGCAACTCTCCACTTCCAGAACAGCACCTAACTTGTCCTCATCATCACTTGACAAGGATTCAAGCATTTCTGCCAGTTCGTTCAGCGTTTCAATGCTTTCGTACTCTCCGAGTACATCACGCAGACCAGAGAACCCTGTTTCATAGTCTGTGATGAAATACTCCTCGTACTCGTCATTGATACCGATTTGTTTCAGTACGCTTTCGAGCTTGTCCTCTGGCACAGGGAGTTTCACCCATTGTCCCACAAGACACCCCTCAACATACTTTCCAAGGTTGGTAAGAAAAATCTCCATACTCATATCCATTTACTCCTCTCATAATATCTGTATTTTTGGATATTAGATTATACTGTCGAGAGAAGTCGAATATTCAGTATAAAAGGTGTTTCCGTCAAACTAAGTGCAGGAATCTATATGTTGCCCTTTTTGTTCTGTCGGGGGAAGTGCTGACTAACTTTACAACTTTTCCATTTTCGTAGGTTAGTTTTTCTTTCCCACCCAAACTTTTGAAAAACTCTACTGTTTGAGGTGATGTAATTTTCCAATATGTTTCAAAATCAATAAAACACACTTCGTCAATCTCGTTTGTGTCGAGAACCCACTTTCCGTTTTTCTTTATTTCGTGATAATGTATCATGTATATATTTTTCATAGTTCAAAAACTCCTTTGATTTATTTATCTATAACGAAAAATCGTATATTGCTATCCAACCTCAAAAAATGTCATTATTTGTCGGTTAAAAAGTTATAAAACGCTTATAGGAACAGTAAAATAATATAAAGAAAATGTAATTTTATTGTGCGAGACCTCACTTCGCAAGTAGCACAAAAAGTGCTACACCGAGAGAAAAGATAGCCTGAGGCTACCACATTCCCCTTGTGAATGTTTCTTTCTCTCTTTGCTCCGTTCGGTCTCGCAGGAGCGTAGGGGGTGATTTTCTTGGGAAGAAAATCCCATTATGTACAGACCGTCAATCACAAGGACATTGATTTCCTCAATGCCTTACGATGTTCGGGGGTCTGTACCAAAAGTCAAGCAACGCAGTTTATCTCGGCTAACCGCCTTAAAAACCTCATTCTTGACCGAACACTCGAAAAGTGTTCTCATACCTTGCCAAATGGCAAGAGGCAGGAAGTGTATCGTATCACCAACGAGGGCAAGGCGTGGATAAAGGCAAATATTGACAGCCTCGCAGACCGCAAGTATTACAGCAGTACAGGGGTTCAGCACGACATTCAACTAATGGATAAGATATTGAGCCTGTCGAGAGAAGAACGCTCTACAATGCGTTGTGAGGCTGAAATAAGGGACGAGTTCAAGGAACGCTTACAGGAACTTTTGCTTAACAGGGACTATGAACGCTACGACCAACTCTACAACGCCATTCAAGACCGTTCTATCTCAATGCCAGACCTCGCCTACGGTGTTGATTCCTTTTACGAGGTAGTAACTTCATCTTATGGTGAAGCAGAGATACTGGCTAAAATAGAGGCTGTCGAGGCTATCGGGGGCAATCTTGAAATGGAACGAATATAAGGGGGTATTACAAATGAATGATATTAAATTAAAAATACAGGGGGACTTGATGAAACGCTATCACAGGCAGTTGTATCTGGTTCTGCTCGGTGGCGGTGGAGTTATTTTCCGTTCCCACTTTATGAAACTTTTGGGGGACGATGCGGAGTATGTTCTCAAAATGATGATAGACCACAATATCGTCAAGCAGAAACGAATAGGCAAGAACTTTGTTATAGTTCTCAAACACGCTGTCTATTGTCGTTATCAGTACCCGAACAAGAACGCCAAACTGACTTCTAAACGTCTGCTGCATAGTGCGTTGCTCTTTGAAATGCTCATACGCAGTTATGGAGCAGACGGCATTATAAAAATGGAAAAACTACTCTGTATGAGCAATCTGCCATACTACACTCTGGATAACAGCCTCAATATCCTCACAAGGATATACAGTTACCTTACATATCGTGGTGATGAGGACTTGGCAACTCTCAAATGGAGCATAGACAGGACAAGCAAGAAGATAGAGTTTATGAAGCAAAGCACCAAAGGGAGAAAAGGGACACTTGAAAGGATTGAAACGAGGTTCGAGGACTTGCTTACGCTACGCAGTAAAGGTGTCTATACCTTGTATGCGAGTAATAAGGACGATGCTCTGGAACTTCACTTCGGTATCTTTGCCATAAACAAGGGAGCAGACAAAATCACAGAGGCAATCACAAAGGCTGAAAAGGTGGTTGATGAGGTTTTCGGTGGTATCAATATTAAGTGTGTGTTCAATGTGTATTCCCTCTGTGAGAGGTCGGAGAGGACAGAAAAGAAAGTATTGAGCAATTTGATGTTCCTTAAAGGCAACGAGCTTAAAGGGGACTACTACAAAGAGAATATTCATTTCTTCTGGTACAACTGTAAAAACAGGCTCTTTTCTGGTATTGATATAGATAAATGGCTGTAAAGCAGGATAATTTTATAATCTGCTCTGTGCTTCACTACAATATAGTATGTTGGAAAAAGTGAGGTACAGAGATATGAGAGAGTTATCAAAAGATGAAATGGACTTCCTTGACGAGATATATAGTCCAGCCAATCAAGAAAAAGAGTTTCTGGCTTGGGTGGATAGTTTCGAGGCGTGGTTAGAAAGTTCAATAAACTGTTGTTCATAATGCCATATTTTCCTTTCTTCCTTATTTACGCTGTCGGTGAAAGCCGACGGCTTTTTTTGTTTGTCTTGACCTTACACACCCATTATAAAATATTTTCGTTTTTTCTTCTACGGTTTTGGTTCTTCTAAAAGACCTTTTTCGAAACTTTTTTGTGCCTGTTGTGTTGCTCGAACACTTTTCTTATTTAATTTACGGAAAAAGACAGTATTTATATATGTAAATCAAAAATAAGGAGAAGTGAAAATATGAGTGCCAGAAAGTCAAAGGTCGTTAAGGTCAATATATCCGCAGGAACATATAAGGACGAGGCAGAGGCGGTAAGAGAGGCTAACGCTATCAAGCGTTGGCTCATTCGCTATTGCGACAAGAACGGCTATTCTATTAAAGGTAAAGTCTGGATAAGTACCAATAGTGCCTACGCAGGACGTATTATAAATAAAGGTAGAAAAAAGGAATACAAGCCGAACGGAAAGCCTCTACCAACGGTTGTAGAGGCTCATATTCATATGGTGCTGTTCTGTAATCCTGCCTCAACCATTGTCGATGCGTTGAAATCCTACCTTAACAAAAAGCATATGAAAGCGGTTGTCTGGGACAGGCATTGTAATTCAAGGGCAGAGGTGGAAAACGCTGTCGAGTATGCTATGAGGCAGAGCAGAAAGGTACGCACCATTGACTACGACCGCAAGGACGTACTCTCGGTTGATGAGTGGGGGTACTATGAGGCTGTGGAGAAAGCAGAGGCTAAAATCAAGGACAATATGGCTTTTACAAAATCCGAACCCGAGCAAATGCCAGAAACCCTTGAAAATAAAAGTGTTTCGAGCATATCCGATACGCCCGAAACACTAACGTATAAAAGTATTAAATATAACTACTTATATTATTATATCGTTCCTACATCTTATAATCATTCTATTATTAAAGCACTACTACAAAATATTATTTATTATAGTAGAGAGAGTTCAAGAAGTTCTTGTTCAAAAATTATTTTCAAAAAAGTTCTTTTAAAAGTTCCTCATCTCTTGAAAAAGATGTCGTTTTGTGTTATAATGTTTATGATAGATGAGGAAAGTGTGGTGTTAGTTACGGAAATATCGAATAGCTATATTTTGTTAGTAAAGCAGAATGAAAAGGAAAGTTCTGTTAAGATAACGGAATCATCTGATAACAAGCCTCACACCATTGTTTTAAGCACAAAAAAATATGAACCATTTAGAGAATACCTATCTTCCTGTTTTGCAGAAATTAAGGAAATATATGACTTATCTAGCTTGCCTACATATTATGAATGTCGGTTTAAGCATTATAAATCTCCTAATGTGAAGATGTTTGTTTATTGTGTTAGAGGCGATTGTTATGCGGACATAACTGTTTCTGGGAAAAATAAAGATAGAATCATACAGCAAATGGAACTTATACATACTACTCTTGAAAAGTCCAAAGCCTCAGAACAATTTACTCTTATTACCTCATATGATTCAGTATCGGAATACTATTGTAACAAAATGTATCCTTTGCTCAATGAAGTTGAACGGAAGTTAAGGAAACTTCTATACATCATTTATACCTTACGATACAGGAAAGATTATATTGAATATACATTTGTTGAAAACACCCTATCTCCTGAATCGAAGAAAAATATAGAAGCCTACTTGAAAAAAGAAATAGGAACTGGCAACCGTGAAATATGGCGACAAAAGTATTTTGAACAATTTGAGTATAAACACTATAAACACTTGTTGTTTTACCCTAAATGGACGGTTATTGACATAGCCAATAAGGACGAGTTCTTAAAATCAAATCCAGATTTAGCTAAATTGGGTGATGAAGAACTTCGAGAACGCTTTTCTACTTTTACCCCTATGAGCGATTGGGAAAAGCATTTTTCAAATAAGGTTGATAAAGATATATCTGCCGAAACACTAATATCTAACGTACAGAAACCAAGAAACAAAGTTGCTCACTATAAGACTATTACCAAAGATGAGTATGAAGCTTTTTTGGAGAATGTTCATAAGTTGATTGAAGTTATAGATAAAGCTATTGATATATCAGTATCTAAAGACTTTATTCAAGAGGGTATGAAATACCTTACAGATAATATGAGCAAAGCACTTGAAAGTTTAAGAAACACTATATCTGAATATGTGCTAAACACATTTCCTTATTTTTTTCAATCAGCTAAAAGTGCTGTTAGTGCATTGACGGAACTATTTGATGAAGCCGAAGAAAGTGTAGAAGATTCCGAAAGCGAGGACGAAGATAATACCTAACCTATCACAACTCAAAAGACAGAGAATGTTAGAATTATTTAGGTATTTTCAAAAATGTTCTTTTAAAAGTCCCACAACTCTTGAAGAATTAGTTGTGTTATGATATAATAATTGATGTAACGCAGAGAGAAGATTGTGAAGCCATCTTCCTAAGGAGGATAAGCAAGATGAAAACTTACATAAGCCTTTTTTCAAGTGCTGGTGTCGGTTGTTATGGATTCAAAGAACAGGGCTTTGAATGTATCGCCACTAACGAAATCATTGAAAGAAGGTTAAATATCCAAAAGTTTAATAATAAATGCAAATATAATACAGGTTATCTTTGTGGTGATATTACTGCTGATGAAACGAAGGAACTGTTGTATAACGAGATTGATATGTGGCGAAGAAAAGAAGGTATCAGCCAAGTTGATGTCGTTATTGCGACACCCCCTTGTCAAGGTATGTCTGTTGCCAATCACAAGAAAAGTGAAACGGAAATAGTCAGAAATTCGCTTGTCGTTGAATCTATCAAGATAATCAAAGAAATCCACCCTCTATTTTTTGTTTTTGAAAATGTTCCTGCATTTATGAGAACTATTTGTACTGATATTGACGGAACTGATAAGACTATTGCTGAAACAATAGAACATAATCTTGGAAAAGACTATTCCTATATTTCTAAGGTAATCAACTTTAAGGATTTTGGTGCTTGTTCAAGTCGTTCCAGAACTGTTGTTATTGGTGTAAGGAAAGAATATGAGGACGAAGTTTCACCTTTGGAACTGTTCCCATCTATCCAGAGAGAAAAAACTTTGCGAGAAGTTATAGGACATTTAAGACCGCTAACTGTATTCGGTGAAATAGAAGAAAACGACATATATCACGCTTTTAGACCATACCCAGAAGAAATGAGATGTTGGATTCACGACCTTAAAGAAGGCGAATCTGCATTTGATAATGAAGATGATTTGAAGAAGCCACATCAAATTATTGATGGTAAGGTCGTAATCAACACAAGAAAAAACGCAGATAAATACACTCGTCAATGTTGGGATAAGGTTGGACCGTGTGTTCATACCAGAAACGACCAGTTGGCAAGTCAAAATACTGTTCATCCGTCTGACGACCGAGTTTTCAGTATTAGAGAACTTATGTTGATGATGACCGTTCCTGCGACTTTCAAATGGTCTGAATACGATGAGCAATACCTTAACTCTCTTAATCTGCAAGAAAAGAAAGCCTATCTAAAGAAAGAAGAAATCAAGATTAGACAATCGCTTGGAGAGGCTGTCCCCACTACTATATTCAACCAGATAGCAGGAAATATAAAGAAAGTGCTTGAAACAAGGTTATCCAAAAGTAGTGATATTTCAAAAATCATAAATTCTAATGACTTTTCAAATATAGAAACACTACTGGCTTTTATTAGAGAAAATCCATTGAACCTTTCTTTGAGTACGCTTTCTCGTATTGCTGAATTATCCAATACCCAGAGGACAGACAATGCAGCGTTCTATACGAACAAAGCATTGATAACTGAAATGATGCGTCAATTACCCGATTTTGAAAAAGAGACGATTCATATCCTTGAGCCATCGGCAGGAGTTGGAAATTTTCTTCCTTTATTATTAAAGAGGTATGAGGAAAAGAATTTAGTTATTGATATGGTTGATATAAATCCCGAAAGCAAAATTGTTTTTGAGACTTTATATGCAAACTATCCTATTCCAGATAATTGTCAAATCAACTATATTACTGCTGACTTTTTATTACACGAGTTTGACAAAAAATATGATTTGGTTGTTGGTAATCCTCCGTTTTACAAAATGAAGCAGACGGACAAATTGCTGAAAACATATCGTTCCGAAGTTATCAATAAGGACACAACAAATATTTGTTCTTATTTTTTGGAGAAAGTTTTGAAATTGTCAAACTATGTGAGCATTGTATTCCCTAAATTTTTGCTGAACACACCAGAGTTTGGCAAGACAAGAGAAATTTTAGGAAACAAGTGTATGCCTTGTATCATTGATTTTGGTGAAAATGGGTTTAGTGGAGTTTTGATTGAAACAGTTGCTCTCTTTGTTGATAATACAAAGAAACCCAAAGATACACTTGTTATAAGCACCACAGACAACATCTCTATATTGCAAAGACAAGGATATATCACCGACCCTAAATATCCGTATTGGTTAATTTATAGAGGCACTGCCTTTGATGAAGTTGCCGAAAAACTTGATTTCGACCAGTTTTTTGTATTTAGGGACAGGCAAATCTCTAACGGTCTGTTAAAGAAAGAGGGAGACATCAGAGTTATCAAGTCTCGCAATATTAGTGATGATGGTAAAACGCTGATTGATATTCCAGACTATGATGCTTTTGTTAAGTGTGGCGAATATGAGAATTTGTCTGTGGCAACATATCTTAATGACAGAGGTGTATATCTCACACCTAATATGACCTATAAACCAAGAGTGATGAAAAAACCATTAAACACTCTGGTCAATGGTTCGGTTGCAATTTTGATTCCTAAAACTGGTTTTTCTCTTACTGAAAAACAAATGGAGTATTTTTCTACCGAAGAATACAGGGAGTTTTATAGAACAGCAAGGAATCATCAAACAAGGTCTTTGAATGTTGATGCCAATTCTGTATTTTTCTTTGGTGTTTTAAGGGAGGGATAAACTGATGACAGAACAAAACATACGAGAGTTCTTACAAGAAAAGAACTATGATTTAAGAATAAACGCTAATAATGGTAGATGGATTGACCAGAAATGCACACCAGATGTTTTATGGTCTATTAGCGATTTTGTTATCAACTATGTTGATAATGTCAAGGACACTTTTACTGTATCCGACATTTGGCAGAGCGAATATGCCAAGCAGACAATCAAAGAGACTTTTTCAAAACCAGACACAGATGATAGTAGTGCAGAAAACGAGTATGACAAAGTTTTTTCTCAACCTCTGTGTCTCTTGTGCTATGCTGATATTATTGAAGATACAGCAACAGGCAATAGACATTTGTATAAGGTGAAAAGACGAGATGTGTTAGAGTATATTGCCAGAAATGATGTGTTTTCACTTAGGTTTCTGACAGAGTACATAGAAAAAGTTCTTAAAGATAGCGGTTTATATACAGCATTTGAAGAATTTTTTGAAGCACAGACAAAAGGTGCGTTTGCAGTATTAAAAACAACTTTTGTGAATTTCTATCACAGATATACACCCATTAAAGGTGAATATGAGCCTAAACGAATCTTCACGAAAGTAATCAACCCACTTGCGTTTAAGTACAGAAAACACGGTACAGAAAGAGGTCATATGTCTCCCGATGTTATAAATCGTTCCGATATGATGTATAACAGAGACAATTTTAGAGACGTATATCGAGATAAACCGAAAGGAATGTCAAGGAAAGATTGGTTAAGCCAAAATCCGACTATTGACATTAGAGTTGGATATTTTGAGCAGATGATGAACGCCGCTAAACGCCTTGTTAGAACAACAAATGATTCTGTTCGTGGTGGAATATCTGAACTCACACAGTTTAATATCGAGCATCAAGATATGGCTCCTGCAACACAAATTCATCACATATTCCCTAAAAATGAGTTCCCAGATATTATGCACTATGCAGAAAATCTGATTGCATTGACACCTAACCAGCATTATGGATTTGCACACCCGAATAACAACACGCAAATTATAGATGTTGATGCACAGAAAGTTTTACTGGTTGCAAAAACTTCGAGCATTCGCAAGAACATAACCGAAGAAAGAGATGTGATTTATTCTTTCGGAAATTTGTTATATGTTCTTAATAATGGTTGGGACGATGAAACGGTGCTTGAAATTCCCGATGGTGATTATAATTCTGTAATGCACTCTATTAACTATCACTATTGATGAGACTAATTTTTAATAATAAGTTATATTCTGGCGTATTCTGTCTATAATATAGTAAGGGTCTTTTCACACCCCTCCTCTCATATCTGTATCAACACAAACACAGACAGGGGTAGGAATTAGAATGGACGGAATATAAAATTGGTTTATTCCTGCCGTGAGGCAGGTGTAAAATAAAAATGGTTGGAAGAAAAAGCAACCGCCAGAGTGTATTTATCTACATTCTGGCGGTTTGTTTTATATGGCGGTGGAATAAATGAAATTGGATTTGACAGTATTTGAGCTGAATGTTTCAAAAATGAGCGTCTTGGAACTAGCGGATTGGTTGGTGTCGTGCCGAAATCAAGTCAAAAGAGAAAACTTTGATACAGACAGCGAATACTATGAAAACCTCAAAATCTTTTGTGATAAATGGGAAAAGCATTATGAGAAGAATATAGGTTTTTACGAAAGTAAAGAGTTTGCTTTTGCGTTAATGTATTCGACAGTAAAGGATAACGCTGTACTTGTAACAAAGTTCAAGGGTGGAGAGCATAGATGTCCCATAGGTTCTTGTGAAGATATGAATAGTATCACAATCGAAAAAACTAACACAGTATATGAGATAGAGAATCTAATGTTGGATATGTATGCTGAAATGTTAAAGATATTCGACGAAAAATTATTTAAGGAAAAACCATTTGATAAGTACAAAAAGTATCTACACGACTATCTGGTTAAATATCGTTTCACGGAAATCATAATAAACAGATACATTAAAGGTGAGTATTTTAATAAAACACCTGTTACATCGTATAATGAGTTAGAAGTTCTTGTCGAGCAACATAAACATTATCTTTATATGAAAAGAGCACACAAAAAGACCAATTATACAAATGGACTTAAACAGTATGATATAACAAAATCTGTGTATAGTTATTTTTGTAGTGATGATAAGTGCGAAAAGGACTTCACAAAAAAGATGTTCGTAAATCTTGGATTCCTTTTAGGATTGTCGTTGAAGCATTTAGAAAAACTACTTGAATTAAACGGTTATTCCATAAGTGAATATAGCCAAAGAAAGTTTGACCAGATTATCCGCAGAACGTTCAAGTGTGGATTCAGCAGAGATATGGCAATAGGATTGATTGCCATTGAAAAATCAAAGGGATATAATGTGCCTAACCTTACGAAAAACAACAAAGAAAAATGACAACACTGCTGACAACACTTTTGACAACACTCCGTTAATAGACTACGGAGACGGACGATATTTTTGATATTTGGGGTACGAAAATGCCTATTTTACACCACGATTTAAGTCATAAACACCACAGACTTAGGAGTGGGAATAATCCCAAAAACGCTAAAAACCCTTGAAATAAGGGCTTTTTGGAAAAATAGTTTTGATAACTATTAAAAAATGACGTCGATTGACGCACATTTTTGAAAAATGCTTTAAATAATAGCAAATGCTCTGCCGTTTTCGGCAGAGCATTTTTCGTAACAGAATTATTTATCATTTGATAATTGTGTTATCAATTGAATGATGTATTTAATGTTATCTAGCACGTCATCACTTTGCTTAATAACTTCAAGTCTTTTTAATTCCTCTGTAAGTTCTTTAAGATACTGACAGAGGAATTTTTGGACTCTACAATTAGGATTTATGATAACATCTTCACATAAGAGCCGTTTTGTTATGTACTCCTGTTTGGAATAACCAGAAGTTTTAGCGAACATATCAATTTTATAAGCTTCTTCGGGTGAAACTCTAAAACCTATGGTTATGTTACGCCATCTTCCTTTTGTATCATTATTCTTCGCAGACATTTTCCATTTCCTCCATTATCTTGTTCATCTTTTCAGCAACTTCCTCCAACTTATAACTATAAGGATGATTGTAAATGTCATTTGTCGTATCATCGGAATGACCAAGACGGTATTTTCTGATTACATCAGGACATTCGATTACATTTGACAGTAAAGAATTTGCGGAGTGTCTAATACCATGTACGGTAATATCTTCAATTCCAGCAATTTCAATTCCTCTGTCGAGTTCTCGGTGCATCCCACTTTTAGAGAGATTAAAGATGTGGTCATCTGGTTTTAATCCATATATTCCAGAGACGTATTCTTTAAGTTCATCTGCTAAAATTTGAGGAATGTGTATCAACCTTATGCTATTGTCGGTTTTAGGTGTGCTTTCACCATCCTTCAATTTTTTTGCTTCCTTCTTGGATAGTTTGATACCAGAGTCGGCTATTTTAGAGTCTTGTTTTGTTTTATAGACACGAATTAAATTCTTTTTGAAGTCTATATCACGCAAACGTAAAACTTTAAGTTCGCCACTTCTGATACCTGTCCAATAAAGGACCTCAAATGCGTAAAAGTAAGAAGGTTTATCGGCAATGGCTTTTCTGAATTTGGCATAATCGCTTAACTCCCAAAATGGTTGTTTAGGTGCTTTCTTTTTGCCAATCTTTTCGGTTCTCTTAACAGGGTTGAATAATAACCCATGAATATCGACAGCATAATTCATAATTGTAGTCATCTGACCACGGATTGTGTATTTGTACGTGTCGGAAAGACCATAACCCTCGGCAGTTTCTGTTTTATTTATAACAGCCTGCCACTTTTCGATATCTACGGGTTTAATATCAACCACTTTTCTTCCTGTGAAATAAGGGAGAATTTTTTGGTTTATGATATTTAACTTTGTAGCCTGGGTTGATGGTTTTCTTTTTGAAACCCTCAATTCAATGAATTCTTTAACAAGTTCGTCAAATGTCATTGTTTGAATAGGGTCAATTTCTTCAATAGGTTCTTGTCCTGACTCTGCGACTTGTGTTATTTCTATAACAGGCGTTGGTTCTAAAATTTCTTCTCCAGAGGAAAGTGCTTTAATGAGTTTTGGTAATTCTAAAAACTGCCATTGAGTAGCATCCATTTCCTTTAAGAAACCTCTTTTACAACTTCTATGTGTTACACCATCTGGAGTTTGATAACTGTAATCAACACGTATCATTTCGCCTTTTTTACTCTGGTATTTAACCTGTCTGCTTTTATAAATACGCATATCTAACATCCCTTTCCATAAACTAATCTTTCGGTAAAATACTGTCGGCTGGTTCTTCCTGGGACAATGATATATCCCTTACTCTCTAATTCGTCATTAAGTTGTTTAACGATTTTATATGAGTAAGCCCTTGAAATACCCAT
>JAZQEG010000010.1:0-273377 GCA_045538875.1 Clostridia bacterium
TAAAGAGTATATTAAATGTAGCGGAAAGGGCTAAAAAAGGCAAAAACCGCTATATATCAAGCTTTAGAGCGTGTTCGGGACGAAGAGGCCGCAGGTTCAAATCCTGTTATCCCGACCAAAATAGAGTTCATACCATAGGTATGAACTCTATTTTAATATGATTAAAAGGATTTGAACCTTAAGAAGGCATAGAGCGAAAAACAAAAGTTGCCAGTGGCAAGTTTTGTCGCGATATGTTGACTAAAATTACCAATTGTGATAATATTAATTGTATTGATATATTTTAAAAAGTAATATAAATAATATTGGAGATGAAAAAATTGAAAAAGCAGTTTAAAACAGAATCAAAAAAAATGCTGGATATGATGATAAATTCGGTATATACACACAAAGAAATTTTTCTTCGAGAGCTTATATCCAATGCCAGTGATGCAATAGACAAAAGGTATTTTAAAGCACTTACAAATGCATCGCTTACACCCGATGGAGGATACCAAATAAATATCATCGCCGACAAAAATAACAAAACCCTTACAATAACCGACAATGGCTGCGGTATGACAAATGAAGAGCTTGAAAACAACCTTGGTACAATTGCAAAAAGCGGCTCTGGAGAGTTTAAAAGCAACAGTGACAATGCAAATGATAACATTGATATTATAGGGCAGTTTGGTGTTGGCTTTTACTCAGCATTTATGGTTAGCGACAAAATAGAGGTTTACAGCCGCTCTGTTGAGGCAGACACAGCATATAAGTGGGAATCTTCGGGCGCTGATGGATATACTGTTAAGGAATGTGATTACAGCGAAATTGGTTCAAAAATTGTACTCTACATCAAAGAGGACACTGAAAATGACAAATACAGTGAGTTTTTGGATGAATACACAATCCGTAATCTTGTTAAAAAGTATTCTGACTATATTAGATATCCTATAAAAACTGAAGTGACCAAAAGCCGAAAAATAGAGTCGAAAGATGATTCGGAGCCAAAGTATGAACAGTATACCGAGGTTGAAACACTCAATAGTATGGTACCTATCTGGCACAAAAATCCATCTGATATCAGTAAAGAAGAATATGATTGTTTTTACAAAGACAAGTTTTACGATTTTAATGAACCTTTAAAGGTTATTCATTTTAAAGCTGAGGGAACAGTTTTGTTTGAGGCACTTTTGTATATCCCCAAAAAAGCCCCAATGAATTACTACAACAAGAGCTTTGAAAAGGGATTACAGCTTTATTCAAGCGGTGTAATGATTACTGAGTGCTGCGAGTCACTGCTTCCTGATTATTTTAGCTTTGTAAAAGGTATTGTTGATTGCTCTGACCTTAAGCTTAATATTTCGAGAGAAACTCTCCAATATGACCATCAGATCAAGGTAATTGCAAAAAATATCGAAAAGAAAATCAAAAACGAGCTTTCAAAGCTTATGACAAATGAAAAGCAGGCTTACGAAGAATTTTTTGCAGAATTTGGCTTGCAAATAAAGTACGGAATATACACAAGCTATGGTATGAACAAAGATTTGCTCTCTGATTTGCTTTTGTTTAAATCTTCTAAAGAGGACAAATATGTGTCACTCAAGGATTACTTGGATGCAATGGGAGATGAGCAAAAAAATATTTATTATGCTTGTGCCGAATCGGTTGACAGTGCAAAAATGCTCCCTCAAACCGATGCAGTTGTAAAAAAAGGCTATGAAGTATTGTATTTTACCCAAGAGGTAGATGAATTTGCAATATCAATGATGCACGAATACGGCGGCAAGCAGTTTATGAATGTTTGTGCCGAAAACCTTGATATTTCCACAGATGAAGAAAAACAAGCAATCAAAAAAGTAAACGAAGATAACAAATCTTTGCTTGAGTTGATTAAACAAAAGCTTGGTGATAATGTAGCATCTGTAAAGTTTACAAATACATTGGGTGAGCATCCTGTGTGCCTTTCAAGCGAGGGTGGTATTTCCACTGAGATGGAAAAGGTGCTCAGCAAAATGCCTGGAGCAAACGGTGAGTTTGCACCAAAGGCAGAAATTGTGCTCGAAATAAATGCTAAGCATCCAATTGCCAATAAGCTTATGGATTTGCATGCATCAAACAGTGACAAGCTACAGGATTATGCTGAGATTTTGTATGCTCAGGCAAGGCTTATAAGCGGGCTTTCAATCAGCAATCCTACTGAGCTAACAAACAAAATTTGCTCGCTTATGATTTAACTAAATAACAAAGGAGTGCAAGCTTATGATACAAAAAATGCGTAAAATAGCATTTAGCCGCCTTTTTGTAGTTGGCATGGCTATTGTAATGCAGCTTGCACTCTTTTTTGTTATGCTGGCAAATTTAAATGAATACAGCACTATATTTAATACGGTTATGCGTGTTGTTTCATTTTTGGTTATAGTATCAATTATAAATCGCAATATGGTGGTGGAAGCAAAAATTCCATGGATAATAATTGTGCTTTTGCTGCCGCTTTTTGGTACTGCAATGTATCTTGCATTTTCCGAATACCGAATGTCCAAAAAACAGCGAAAGCTGTTTTTGCAAATTAACGACAATATAGTAAAAAACTTTGAGGTTGAGATTTCACAAAGGCATAGTATTTTGGAGGATGCTGGTAAATACACAGGCTTGTGCAATTATATAATCAATACAACTTTGCATTTGCCTTATAAAAACACAAGTACAAAATTTTATGCTGATGGAAGTTTGTTTTTTGACGACTTGCTTAAAGAGCTTAGTGGTGCCAAAAAATTTATATTTATGGAGTATTTTATAATTGCAGGCGGATATATGTGGGATTGCTTGCTAGATGTGCTTATTCAAAAAATACAGCAAGGTGTTGAGGTGCGTATTATGTACGATGACCTTGGCTCTGTAAGCACGCTTAAGTATAATTTTGACTCAAGGCTTAGCAGCATGGGCATTAAGTGCATAAAGTTTCATCCCTTTATACCGATTGTGTCGGAGGCACACAACAACAGGGACCATCGAAAAATTACTGTTATAGATGGTAAGTGTGCGTTTATAGGTGGAGCCAACATAGCAGATGAATATATTAACAAAAACAATCGTATTGACGGATACTGGAAGGACAGTGCAATTAAAATTGAGGGGCATGCCGTTAAGGCGGTTACTGCTATGTTTGTGCATATGTACACAACTCAGCTTGGCAAAGCTGATGATTACACATCGTATTTATGCTGTGGCAAGGATTGTACGGATGAAAAGGGAATTGTTATTCCTTTTGGTGATGGCCCACGCCCTGCATACACAGAGCACGTATCTGAAAATGTTATTTTGAGTATCATTAACAGAGCAGATAAATATATCTGGATAACAACACCATATCTTATTATTGATGACAAATTGACAAATGCATTGTGTGCTGCAGCATTACGCGGTGTTGATGTTAAAATTGTTACTCCGCATATCCCCGACAAAAAAATAATATTTGCCATAACTCATTCGTATTACCAGAGGTTACAGGACAAGGGCGTAAAGATTTTTGAATACACACCTGGATTTATTCATTCAAAACAGATTGTGTGTGATGACCAGATTGCCGTGGTGGGAACAGTTAATCTTGACTATCGAAGCCTTGTGCATCACTATGAATGCGGCGTTGTTTTGATTGGCACCGATACAGTTGCCGACATAAAAAATGATTTTTGCAATATATTTAAATGCTCAGCCGATATGGATGGCTTTAAGCAAAACAAATTTGTTGCAATGCTTTGCCGTTTTTGTTCGGCTTTTACACCATTATTATAATTTACTGGAGCGTAATATGCATAAAAAAATTAAACCTATTGGTTATATAAAAAGTGCATACAAATCAAAATTTGGGGTTCCTCGTCAGGCAGGACTTATAGACAGCGTTGGATATGTTGTGCTATATGATGAATTTAAAAATGTCGATGCTTTTCGTGGTATAGAAGATTTTTCGCACATTTGGCTGTTGTGGCAATTTTCCAAGTGCAGTGACAGGGAATGGTCGCCAACTGTAAGGCCTCCAAGGCTTGGAGGCAACAAAAGAGTGGGTGTGTTTGCTACACGTTCGCCTTTTAGGCCCAATTCAATAGGATTGTCAAGCGTAAAACTGCTTGGAGTTGATTACAAATGCAAGGATGCACCTGTTTTGTGCATAAGCGGGGCAGACCTTGTTGACGGAACTCCAATATATGATATTAAGCCATACTTGCCATATACAGACAGTCACAGTGACGCCACAGGGGGATTTACTGATTGTATATGCGAAAACAATATGAATGTTGTAATAGAGTGCAACCACTCTATTGACAGTGAAACTCTTAACATTATAATACAAATACTCAAAAGTGACCCGCGCCCTTCGTATCAGGACAACAGCGACAGAGTTTACGGAATGGATTATCAAAATTTTAATATCAAATTTAAAGTACTTGGTAACACTGTATATGTAATTGATGTTACACAATTGAAATAAAATGTCACACATTATTAATTGAAATATATGTTAATTAATGTTAACATTATAAAGAGGTGATATGAGTGAAAAAATTAATTTGCTTTATTTTGGCACTTTGTATTATGACATCAACAGCATTGGCAGCTCCTTACAGACTGGAATATTTTAATACAACCAAATTTCATATTAAGACATTGCTTGGTGTTGCCAAAAGCCACAATGTTGATGTGGAATATATAAAAGATGGAAATACAAACAAACCAATAAACAATGATTTGGCTAATGATACATCAACTGTAAAGGATTATACAACTATGTCGGATGTTGTAGGGGCACTGTGCGTTATAACTAGTGTTACAAAAACACTGTATAATGAAGAAAAAATGACAAAGCTTACATATTATGTAAACAACAAATCTTCAGAGTATTATTGCTATATCAGTAATGACAGCCGTGTATATGCAGGCAAGTATGACGTTGATGATATAAACGTTGGTTCTCTTTGTTATATCAGCCTAAAGGATGACGCTGTTGTAAGGCGTTACAGTGTTGTTGCAGTTATGGATAATGTAAGCAATACTCCTGTTATAGATGTTACGGCACTCAATGGTACATATAAATCATCCAAAATCAATACAAAATATTCATATATTGTTGATTACCATTATTCAGGTGATAACATTGTTATCGAAATTGAAGATGAAGATGCGATCATTGCAACAAAAGACTCAAGATTGTACACTGTTGATATAAACAGAAAAAGCACACAGGTTACATCGGGTGACTGCTTGGCAGCAGATATATACAAAGCTACTTATGATGAGCAAACAAACAAAACAACTGCTTATATGATGTTTGCAATTGAGTATGACGACGAGGCAGTGTTTGTATGTTCATACACAACACCAGTTTACATTGACGGAAATGTTACATACTAAATTTAATGGGGATGCAAAAATCAAAATGATTTTTGCATCCCTTTTGTTGCATTTTGTGTGTATTTATTGTAAAATATATTAGATTGTGAGGTGAACAGGTATGAAAAGAATAGCAGTGGGAATTTTGGCACATGTTGACTCAGGCAAAACTACTCTTTCGGAGGCAATGCTTTATTGCACAGGCAACATACGAAAGCTTGGCAGAGTAGACCATAAAGACAGCTTTTTGGATAATGATGCAATAGAGAGGCAAAGAGGTATAACTATTTTTTCCAAAATTGCAACTATGAGTTACAATGAGTCGTGCTTTACACTGCTTGACACTCCTGGTCATGTGGATTTTTCTTCGGAGATGGAACGCACCCTTTCTGTTATTGATTATGCAATTGTTGTAATAAGCGGCACCGACGGGATTCAAAGTCATACCGAAACACTTTGGAAGTTGCTTAAAAGTTACAATATACCCACATTTGTTTTTGTAAATAAAATGGATTTGCAATTTAAAACAAAACATCAAATAATGCAAGAGCTAATTAATAAGTTTGGCATAGGATGCATTGACTTTTCAGTTGATGATACCGATGCATTTAAAGAGAGCCTTGCAATGTGTGATGAAAACATAATGGAGGAATACCTTGACGGTGATGTAACAAAAGGCAGTATATGCGGTGCAATTTCGGCTCGCAAGATTTTTCCGTGTATGTTTGGCTCGGCACTTAAAAATGCAGGTGTAAACGAATTTTTGCACATTGTTGACAAATATACAGTTGCAAAATCTGTTGGTGAAAATTTTGGTGCCAAGGTATACAAAATCAGCGAGGATGATAAGGGTAACCGTTTAACACACATTAAAATAACAAGCGGCAAACTCAAAGTAAAAACCGAAATTTTGGGCAGTACCGATGGCGAAAACTGGAGCGAAAAGATAAACGAAATTCGAGTATATTCGGGTGAAAAATACAATTGCGTACAAGTGGCAGAGCAGGGGATGGTGTGTGCACTCACAGGGCTTAGCAAAACGATATGCGGTATGGGCCTTGGTATCGAAAAAGACTCAAAAAACCTTACTTTAGAGCCTGTATTTTCATACAAAGTGGTACTTCCTCAGGGTGTAAGTGCAAGCGCTGCATTTCTTACACTCAAAAAGCTCAATGAAGAAGATACAAAGCTCAATGTTGTGTGGGATTCACATCTTGGCGAAATTCATATGCAGCTTATGGGAGAGGTTCAAATTGAGGTAATCAAGCAGGTTATAAAACGCCGCTTTGATATGGATGTGGAGTTTGAGCAGGGCGGTATTGTATATAAAGAAACTATTGAAGATGTTGTAGAGGGTGTAGGCCACTATGAGCCACTACGCCACTATGCTGAGGTACATCTTATTATGGAGCCGGGGCCGCGTGGAAGCGGGCTTGTGTTTAAAAGCAAATGCAGAGATGACAAGCTCGATATAAACTGGCAAAGGCTTATTATGACACATCTTACCGAAAAAACTCACTACGGTGTATTGACATTAAGCCCCATAACAGATATGGTTATCACTCTTGCATCGGGCAAGGCTCATCAAAAGCACACCGATGGCGGTGATTTTAGGCAGGCAACATACAGAGCGGTAAGGCACGGGCTCAGAAATGCAAAAAGTATATTGCTTGAGCCTTGGTATAATTTTACAATAACAGTTCCGTCAGATTGCGTGGGCAGAGTTATGACAGACATAAGCAATATGGGTGGTGAGTTTAGTACTGACTCAAATGATGGAGATATATGCACAATTTCGGGTTGCGCACCTGTTGCAAACATTCGTGATTATCAAATGGAAATTATATCTTTTTCTAAGGGCAGAGGCAGAGTGAGTTTTACATTTAAAGGCTATGAGCCTTGCCGTAATACCGATGCTGTAATTGAGCAAATAGGGTACGATTGCGACAGCGATGTTGACAATACTGCCGATTCGGTGTTTTGCTCACATGGCACCTCAATGATTGTTAAATGGCAGGATGTTTACAATTATATGCATCTTGAAAGCGAACTTAACAAAAATAGCACCAGTGTTGATGAAAATGTTGTTAAAAAACCAAGCTTTGACATAGCAAATGTAGGTGATGATGAGCTAAACAAAATATTTGAAATGACATATGGTAAACCCAAACAAAAATCTTATATTCCGCGTACAAAGCTGCCCACTGCATCACATGTAAAACCACAAAGCAAAAACAATATTAAAGCAAACAAGGTGCATAGTACTAAACCAGAGTATATTCTTGTTGATGGGTACAATATTATATTTGCATGGGACAGCCTTTCAAAACTTGCAAAACAAAATATTGACCTTGCAAGAACAATGCTGATTAACAGATTGATAAATTACAGAGCGGTAAAAGGTTGCGAACTTTTGATTGTTTTTGATGCTTATAAGGTAAAGGGAAATATTGGATCGGTTAATGAGCACAGCGGAGTTAAAGTTGTGTACACCAAAGAGGCCGAAACGGCAGACAGCTATATAGAAAAAGCTTCGCACAGGCTTGCAGGACAATATACTGTGCGTGTTGCAACAAGTGACGGCTTGGAGCAGATGATTATACTTGGCAACGGTGCACTGCGTATTCCTGCAAGTGCATTTGAAAAGGAAGTTAAGGATGTTGAGCAGGCAATATCGGATTTTTTAAAAAATCAAAGGTAAAATTAAAAGGGGTGTAAAAAATCAAAAGATTTTTTACACCTGCTTTTATATGTTGTTAACTATATTGTTTAGCCATATATTCTTTTTTAAAAGTATAAATCCTATTGTGGCTTTTATAAGGTCAGAAATTTGTACTATAAAGTAAATTGTCACAATATTAAGATTTGTATACCTTGAAAGGCAAAATGCCAGCAATACTGTAACAAGCCACATATAACAGCTGTCAAACAAAAATGTAACAACTGTTTTTCCGCCCGAGCGTATTGTAAAATATGTTGCATGCAAAAATGCATGAATTGGCAGGCAAATGCCTATAATTTGTATAAAGGTTGTTGAAAGCAGTTTGACCTCAGGCTCAGTGTTATACAGGGCAGGAAACAGCGGTGCTGCAAAAAACACAATAATGCCTATAATTACGCATATGCTTGTAGAAAAAAATATAAGCTTGTTGTCGGTATCTTTTGCCTCTTCCATTTTGCCTTTGCCGAGCAACTGACCAACAATTATTGCTATGGAATCGCCAAGAGCAATAAATACAATACTAAACACATTAAATATTACATTTGCAATATTTACAGCTGCAACAACGCTTAAACCTCTTATGGAATAGCACTGAAGCAGCATGGACATTCCAAGCGACCACAATGCCTCATTTACAAGAATTGGCAAGCCTTTAACGGTGATGCCCTTCATGAGTGACAGAGGAATTTTGATAGATTTAAAAAGCCCCTCAAAATAAGGATGCTTGTTTTTGTGCTTGTTGGTCCAGTATATAATAATAGCAATTTCTACAAAGCGCGAAATTACTGTTGCAACAGCAGCACCGGCAACCCCAAGGCCTTTGTAGCCAAAATGGTCAAAAATAAGCAAATAGTTGAGCACAAGGTTAACAACAACTGCTATCGCGCCTGCCTTCATGGGTACAACAGTTTCGCCCGTTTCACGAAGGGTAGATGCATATACCTGAACCATAGCCGATGGTACAAGCCCAATCAGCATTATATATAGATATGTTCTTGCACTGGAAAGTGCCAAGTCAGTATTTGCAGTATCACCGTCAGAATGTAAAAACAGTGAAATAAGGTCATCACTGAACAAAGTCATAAAAAGTATGCCAAACAAAAGCAAAACTGCGCAAATAATTATTTTAAACCTAGTGGTATCCCTTACACCTTTTATGTCTTTTATGCCGTAATATTGAGCTGTAAAAATACCTGCTCCTGCACATCCGCCAAAAACGCATAGGTTAAATACAAACAAAATTTGATTAACAATTGCTACACCGCTCATTTGAGCAGTGCCAATCTGGCCAACCATTACATTGTCAAGCAGGTTGACAAAATTTGTTATACCATTTTGAATCATAATAGGTACTGCAATTGCCAGCACCATTTTGTAAAACTTTTTATCTGCAATTAAATGTCGCATAATACACCATTAAAATTTATCTACAGGGTACATAATTTTGAGCTGATTAATTTTGCTCTCAAAAGCATTTTGTCTTTTTTCGGCAAGTATTTGCTGCTTAAGTCCGTCCTTAACCTCATCAAAAGACAATGTTTTTGGTTCATTTTTGGAGTTGAGCTTAATAAGGTGATAGCCAAATTGTGTTTTAACAGGGCCAGAAATTTCCCCAACATTCATAGTAAAGCATGCATTGTCAAATTCGGGTACCATCTGACCTTTGGTAAACTCACCAAGGCTTCCGCCGTTGCTTGATGATGGACAACTGCTGTTTTGTCTTGCACAGTCCTCAAACGAAATTTCACCTGAGTTGATTTTTGTAAGTAATTCATTAGCTTTTTCTTCGCTGTCAACAAGAATATGGCTTGCATCAACCGACTCGCCTGTTTTAAATTTGTCTGTATTGTTGTCGTATTCGGCTTTTACTTCATCATCTGTAACAGATATTGCTTCAACGCACTTTTTGATGGCAAAATTAGCAAGCATATCCTCTTTTATCTGATCAAATTCTGCTTTAAACTCTGCATCATATTCGTAAAGATTTTTTTGAGCATCAAGCAGCATAAGCTTTTTGTTAATAAGCTGTTCAAGTATCATAGCTCTGCCTTGAGGGTTGTTGTATGCCTGACCATTTTGGCCCATTGCCATAAGCATAGAGTCTACATCATTTTGAGTAATTGGTGTGCCATTAATTGAGGCAAGTGTTTTTGATTCCATAATATTTATTCTCCTTTTTATACATAGTTTTTGTCAAGTGTTATTACAGCAAAAAAGGTAGAGTCAAATTCAAATATTTTTTGCTGAATTGTATTTATAAGCTCTTTGGAGCTCATTTTAAAATCGTAGGGGACAACCACATCAAAAATTAGATTTGTATGTGTTTCGCCGCTTACCATTCTAAAATCGTGCATAGATAATTTTTCATCAATGGATTTGATGATTTTGTTAATTTTATTGCTGACCGAATTTACATATTCGTTATTTGTTTCAATAGGGTCCATATGAATAACCGCATTGCAGTTGAATTTTGAAAGTATTTCCCTTTCTATAATGTCAATGGTATCATGTATCTTAAGTATATCACAATCACAGGGAACCTCGGCGTGTACACTCATCATATACCTGTTTGGCCCATAGTTGTGAATAATCATATCATGTATTCCCGATATTTCGCTGTGTGACATTATTGTTTGTTTAATGTCGTCTACGAGCTTGCTGTCAGGTAAAGTTCCAAGTAGCGGGGTGAGTGATTCTTTAATAGTTTGTATACCTGTATACAAAATAAATACCGAAACCAAAAGTCCCACAATACCGTCTATTTTGATTTCAAGCATTTTTTCCATAAAAAGCGAAATCAGTATGGCACAAGTGGCAAACACATCCGAAACACAATCTCTTGCAGTAGCAATAATGGTGGTTGAATTGATGGTTTTGCCTACCTTTTTGTTAAAAAAGTACATCCATGCTTTTGCAAGCAACGATATAACAAGTATTAAAATCGAAACAGCGTCAAGGTTTGTGCTTTGGGGAGATATTATTTTGGATATTGACGATTTGGCAAGCTCAAAGCCCATAAACAATATCAGTATTGATACAAACATTGAGCATATATATTCGGCTCTGCCGTGACCAAAAGGGTGATCGTGATCGGCAGGCTTTCCTGCAAGGCGAAAACCTATAAAGGTTATTATTGATGAGCCTGCGTCTGATAAGTTGTTAAAAGCATCTGCAGCTATGCTTATAGATGAGGTAAGCACCGAAGCTATTGCTTTTATTATAAACAAAACAACATTTATCACAATGCCTGTAACACTGCTGAGTATTCCGTATTTGTTGCGCACATCATTGTGTGATGTGTTTTTGTAATCTTTTATAAAAAGCTTAAACAGTAAGTTCAAATATCATCTCTCCAATTATTCAATTATACAATGCATTGTCGCAAAAAGAAACACCACATTAAAAGTGACAGCTTTATCAACTGTCACTTTTGTATGTTATTTTTTTGTTACACCTATTAATACCTTTTCGCCGTTAATGTTCCATTCCTTTGAGTTGTCACATTCACTGTCAAAATGTATATTAAGTGCAAGAACCTCGTCTTTAATTGTATCAGCATTAGCATTTATTACACAAGCTATTTTTTCATTTTCTTTAACATAAATTTCGATGTTATCCATTACATAAAAGTCAGAATCTTTTCGCATTGTCTGAATTTTGCTGATTATTTCACGTACAAAACCTTCCTCAATAAGCTCATCGGTAAGATTTGTGTCAAGCACAACAGTAATTCCTCTGTCCGATTCGGAAGCAAAGCCCTCAACCTGAGCGGCGTCTATGAGCAAATCTTCTTTTTCGAGCTTGATTTCGGTGCCATCAATATCAAATGAAATATATCCCTTTTTATCAAGTGTGTCAACTGCTGCATTTCCATCAATTTCGGCAAGAATGTTTTTAATCTGGCCGAGGAATTTGCCGTATTTTGGGCCAACTGTTTTAAGTTGAGGCTTAAGCGAATAGCTTGTAAAAGCTGTTACATCCTGTGTAAATGCAACATTTTTAACATTGAGCTCATCAGCAATAATTGCAGTGTAAAATTCATCAAGAGCTTCGCTCTCACATTTTACATACATTGTGCCTATTGGCTGTCTGTTTTTGATGTTTGACGCATTTCGGCAGGCTCTGCCAAGTACAACTATGTCAAGAACTTTATCCATATATCCTTCAAGCTGTTTGTCTATAAAGTTATCCATTGCAACAGGGAAGTCGCAAAGATGTATGCTCTCAGGAGCATCCTTGTTGATAGAACGAACAAGATTTTGATATATATCCTCAGTCATAAACGGAATCATAGGTGCAGCAAGCTTACACAGTGTAACAAGCGCGGTATACAGTGTCATATACGCATTGATTTTGTCCTGAGGCATATCCTTTTTCCAAAATCTTTCTCTGCTGCGTCGTACATACCAATTGCTGAGCTGGTCGACAAATTCCTGAAGTATTCTTGCTGTTTCGGTAATTTTGTAGTTTTCAAGGTTTGCATCAACTTCCTTAATAAGTGAGTTGAGCTTTGAAAGGAGCCACTTATCCATTACCGAAAGTGAGCTATAGTCAAGTGTGTATTTTGTTGCATCAAATTTGTCAATATTAGCATAAAGCACAAAAAATGCATATGTGTTCCAAAGTGTACCGAGGAATTTTCGCTGGCCTTCGGTAACAGCGCCACCGTGAAATCTGTTAGGGAGCCATGGGGCAGAGTTGGAGTAGAAGTACCATCTTATAGCATCAGCGCCGTAGCTCTCAAGAGCATCAAACGGGTCTACTGCATTGCCTTTTGATTTAGACATTTTTTGTCCGTTTTCATCCTGAACGTGACCAAGCACAATAACATTTTTGTAAGGTGCTTTGTTAAACAGCAGCGTAGATTCTGCAAGTAGTGAATAAAACCATCCTCTTGTCTGGTCAACAGCCTCACTAATAAAGTTGGCAGGGAAGTTGTCTTCAAAAATTTCCTTGTTTTCAAATGGATAGTGCCACTGTGCAAAAGGCATTGCACCTGAGTCAAACCAGCAGTCTATTACCTCTGGTACTCTGTGCATTTGCCCACCGCAATCGGGGCATTTAATAGTAACAGCGTCTATCCATGGTCTGTGAAGTTCAATTTGGTCAGGGCAGTTGTCGCTCATTTGCTTAAGCTCAGCAATAGAACCTATTGCATGGCGGCATCCGCACTCACATTCCCATATGTTAAGAGGTGTACCCCAGTATCTGTTACGGCTGATACCCCAGTCCTGAACATTTTTGAGCCAATCACCAAATCTGCCTTTGCCAATGCTTTCGGGAATCCAGTTGATTGTATCATTGTTGCGGATAAGGTCATCTCGTACCTCTGTCATTTTGATAAACCACGAATCTCTTGCATAGTAAATAAGTGGTGTGTCACATCTCCAGCAGAATGGGTAATCGTGCTCAAATTTTGGAGCATCAAACAAAAGACCTGCTTTGTCAAGGTCGGTAAGGATTATAGAGTCTGCATCCTTTACAAATTTACCTGCATAAGGGGTGTCGTCGGTAAGCTCACCCTTGCTGTCAACAAACTGAACAAATGGCAAATCATATTTTCTGCCAACATTGGCATCATCTTCGCCAAATGCAGGAGCAATGTGTACAATACCTGTACCGTCCGACATAGTTACATAGTCATCACAAGTAATAAAGTGACCCTTTTTGTGCTGCTTTTCGCATATGGGCTTTACAAAGTCAAAGAGTGGTTCGTACTCTTTGTGCTCAAGGTCACTTCCTTTGTATGTTTCAAGTATCTGGTAGGCAGGGGTTTCTTCATTGCCAAGCTTTCCAAGCACCTTGTCAAGCAGGGCATTTGCCATATAATATGTGTAGCCGTCAGCAGCTTTTACTTTGTTGTATTCATCCTCAGGGTTAACACACAGAGCAACGTTTGATGGGAGAGTCCATGGTGTTGTTGTCCAGGCAAGGAAGTATGCATCCTCGCCAACAACCTTAAAGCGGACAACAGCAGAGCGTTCTTTTACATTTTTGTAGCCCTGTGCAACTTCGTGGGAGGAGAGAGGTGTTCCGCATCTTGGGCAGTATGGCACAATTTTAAAGCCTTTGTAAAGGAGCTTTTTGTTCCAAATTTCCTTAAGAGCCCACCACTCTGATTCAATAAATTCATTATGGTATGTTACATATGGGTCGTCCATATCAGCCCAAAAGCCAACTGTACCCGAAAAATCTTCCCACATACCTTTGTATTTCCACACGCTTTCCTTGCAGTGCTTAATAAAAGGCTCAAGGCCATATTCTTCAATCTGTTCCTTGCCGTCAAGGCCCAAGAGCTTTTCAACTTCAAGTTCAACAGGCAGTCCGTGAGTATCCCAACCGGCTTTTCTTAAAACCTTGTAGCCTTTCATTGTGCGATATCTCGGTATCATATCTTTAATAACACGTGTTAAAACATGACCGATATGAGGCTTGCCGTTAGCTGTAGGAGGGCCGTCGTAAAATGTATAAGTTTCGCCCTCTTTGCGGGTATCAATAGATTTTTTAAAAATATCATTTTTTGCCCAAAAATCTTTGATAAGCTTTTCTCTTTGAACAAAGTTTAAATTGTTGTCAACTTTGTTGTACATAGTATATATTCCTCCAATCAAAAAATTAACAAAAAAATCCTCGCCCTGTAATTTAGGGCGAGGACTATTCCTAACTCATAATACAGGCATACCAACATATGCTTCTCATATAACGGTGAGATACCGGCTCAGCTTACTAATTAATATGTTCAGCCTGCAACTCAGAAGTGATATTCGGATATTGATACTTGGTACTGTGCTCACACCAACCACAGCTCGCTAAAACCTTTTTCAGTATCTTACTGTCTTCGTCAAGGTTTTTATAAATATTCAACTTTATACATTATACAACCAAAATAGCAAATTGTCAACCATAACTTTTTGCTGTTTTGTACGCAATTACCTTTGTTCCTGTTTTACATTACAATCGGTTGTCTGCCGATATTATTCGGTTGTCTGCCGAAAACATACATTTTAAATATCAATATTAGTTTTGATAGGGCATCACCCTTACACATTTGTTTTTGTTTTTATGCGCCGTCAAACCAAATTTTGCAAACTCAATACAAATGTTATTTTGCATTTAACGGATTTACATACATTTTATTTGATGTTTAACTCATCGGCTTTTGCCTCATTATCAATCAATTTTAACTTTAAGTAAGTTATACCTGATAAATCGTTAAAATGAGTTTGCGGCAAATTCCGATTTGGCGGAGCACTCTGGCTGCGTTACCATTGGAATCACCACTTTCTTATTGAATTTTTAATATTAAAAAACGCACAAATCACAACCTTTTCGGTATGACTTATGCGTTGTAAACTATTAATTGATGCATCTACTTAACATCAGGCAGAAGGGCACAACAGTTTATTTCAGCATAGTCACAACCAAACTTAAAATTAACCATCGGTAATCCCTCCGTTCAATTTATTTATCTTTCTGATTACATACTAACATATCTTTTGCTAAATGTCAACAGTTTTTTAAAAATTTTTTTAATTTTTTTGTCTATTATTACTACATTAGCACGCTAAAGTGTATCAAAACTACCTTTTGCTGCCTTTTGCGCCGCCAAGATTAACTCCTTCGAGTACATTTGAATCAAACGAATAGGTAAGCTCGCTTTGCTCTCTTTCTCTTTTAAATGCAAGGTTAATCATATTGTCAAGCAGCTTTGCATAAGGCAAACCCACAGGCTCCCATAGGTAAAACGAAAGTGAGCCAGGTATGGTGTTTACTTCGTTAAGGTAAACTGTGTCTGTTGCTTTGTCAATCATAAAGTCAATTCTTGTAACGCCGTTGCAGCCAAGGCATTTAAATGCATCAACAGCCATTTTGCGTATTTCGTCACGCTTTTGGTTGCTTATGTTTGCAGGGATTTGCCTTGCAAGGCTTGCCATACCTTTGCTTGCGCCTGTACCTTTTGCACTTTTGCCGCCGCTCATATATTTGTCCTCAAAGCTTAATATGTTTGTAGCATTTAAAGGCTCTTCACACTCGGATGCCTGGGCATCTGTGTAGTCGCCAAGCACAGCACAGTTAATTTCTTTAAGCTCGGTAATCGCCCGTTCGATAAGTATAACATCTGCAAAAGCAAAGGCAGTGTCAAGTGCCGACAAAAGCTCATCTTTGCTGTTTGCTTTTGTAATACCAATGCTCGAACCTAGATTAACAGGCTTAACTATAACAGGGTATCCAATCTTTTGCTCACACTTTTGTACAATTGCATCTGTGTCAAAATCGTAGTCGACAGATGTAAAGCGCAGGCAGTCAAGCACAGGGATACCGTTCTCTTTAAGCACAGTTTTCATAACATATTTATCCATTCCAACGGCAGATGAAGTTACATCACAGCCAACATATGGTATGTTGAGCATACACAAAAAGCCCGCAAGCGTACCATCTTCAACATTTGTGCCATGCACAATTGGAAAAGCAACTTCTATATGACCAACAACATTGTTGCCAAATTTTTTGAGAGGGTATCTTATTAAATCAACCTTGTTGCCGTTTGCAGTAAGTATAACTCTCTGGCTATTTTTAAGCAATTCATCAAGCTTTGTATAATTTTTGATTTCGCCAATACCGTCACCGATATAAAATTCGTTGTTTTTTGTAATATATATAGGTGTAACATCGTATTTGGATTTGTCAAGATAATTTATTGCCTGAATGGCAGATATAATAGATATTTCGTGCTCGGTGCTTTTGCCACCAAACAAAACTCCAACTTTTATTTTCATATACAATAGCCTCCGTTATTAATAATTGTCAGGTAAATCATTTTCCAAAAGAATAAATTTCTTTTTGCCATCGCTGCTTATTTGGTATGCTTTGTTTATTGCCTCATTAATGTTGCTTGCAATATATACTTTGTCATCAGGATATCCGCTTTGCTTGATGCCCTCATATATGGGTTCTGTCTGCTTTTTACCAACAAGTATAATATAGTCGCTAACCTTTGCAGCTTGTCTGCCAAATTCCATATTAAGCTCATTTTGCTTTTCGCCAAGCTCTACCATACCTGGCGTTACAAGTATTCTAAACCCGTCAAATATGCCCAGTACATCAAGAGCTGCCTTGGCACCTGTGGGGTTTGAGTTGTAGGCATCGTCAATAATTATGGCAAGTCCGTTATCCTTAAGCTCAAGCCGGTGGGGCACACATTCGAGCTTTCGCACCTGAGGTTTAAGGCTTTGGAGCGAAATTCCGTATGTGTTTGCAACCGCAATTGCTCCAACTATGTTTAGCACATTGTGCTCACCTATAAGCTTTGTTGTATATTCGCATTTTTCGTTTGTTTTTGTTACAACGGTAAATGTTGTACCACGCTCCGATACCCAAATGTTTTCTGCTTTGTAATCACTAGGGTTTTTTATACTGTATCCAATGTGACTTCTGCTGCCAATATATGAACGGATATTGTCGTCATCCATATTAACAAACAGCTTTCCGCTGTCACACACACTGTCCGCAAGCTCAAACTTTGTTTTTTTGATGTTGTCAAGTGTTTTAAATGTTTCAAGGTGCTGAGGCCCAACAGAAGTAATTATGCCGTCATGCGGGTTAACAATGTCGCATATTTCTTTAATGTCGCCAACATGGCGTGCACCCATTTCGCACACAAAAATTTCGTCGCTTGCTTTAAGATATTCACGCACTGTTCGCACAACACCCATAGGGGTGTTAAAGCTACCGGGTGTCATAAGTACATTGTATTTTGCCTTAAGGAGTGTGTTAAGGTAGTATTTTACGCTTGTTTTTCCGTAGCTTCCTGTAACACCAATAATTTTCATATTCTGCATAGAGTTTAAAATTCTTTTTGCATCGTTTATATATCTGTTGCTCACAAGCTTTTCAACGGGCTTGTTAATTATTGCCGAAAGCATAATAATTAAAGGTGCCGCAAAATACAAAGCAACCAAAGCATAGCTAACAGCAAATATATCAAAAGCAATTACAGTGGCAAAAAGTATCAAAACAGAAATAACGCCTGTTGTAATAAGCTGTCTTTTAACTCGTGCAGTGTACACAAGCGGCTTTTTTGCCTTTTTTGGAAGTGTTGCAACAAGGGCTGCTGCAAATATAATGGTTAAAGCCAAAACCGCAGTTAACCCTTTAAACAAAATGGTTATAAGTGAAATTGCAGGAAAAATAATATTAGGTGCAATTCGTGTGATATTATCTTTTAAACGATATATATGGGATTTGAGCTGATACGAATTAAGCTGAAACATATGCAGCTGCGAAATGCAGCTTAACCCATAGGCAGTAAGTATTATGATAATATTTATAACAGTAATAGCTATCATAGATTAACCGTCCTTTATATGTTCATAAACGAAGCAATAATTTTGTTAAATGCAAACATCTCGTCAAGAAATGCATAATGTCCGCTGTTTTGCAGCACAACCAGTGCGGCGTTTGGCATGGCTTTTTCCATAGCTTTTCCGTCAGTTAATGGCGTAGCAGTATCATTTTTGCCCCAAATAAGCAGGGTAGAAGGTGTAACCTTTGCAAATATGTGTGACAAATCCTCATTTACAACCTTAACAAGTATCTGCCTCATAACAGGTGACGCAGCATTGTAGTCTGCCGAGCCGTGCTTTTTACGCAAATTTTCAACCGCATTTGGAAAAATTTTTGCAAACACAGGCGATGAATATATCTTTTTTGTCATTTTATATATTTTTTGCCGTCTAATTTGCTTTGGCGTTTTTTGAGGTACAATTCCCGCACTGCCTGTTAAAATTAATTTTGAAATTTTAAATGGCAGGCTTTCGCGCTCAAACATTTTAATAATAACTCTCCCGCCAAATGAATGACCCAAAAACACAACTTCATCTGCATTGTAATCCTTTACAAAGTCAATTACAAAATCGGTGTAGTTATCAACACTCCAAATTTGCTTGGGTTCATCACTGCCTCCAAATCCTGGCATATCCATAGCAACCACTTTGTATTTTTTGCAAAGTACCTCTGTCATACTTGTAAAAAGCGATATGTTTGAGCCCCATCCGTGCAATAGCACAACAAGAGGCCCTTCGCCTTTTTCAAAATAATTTATATTTAATCCATTTATATTTTTAACCACCGTGTGTCACTCCGTAAACAAAAAATATACATAAACATACATAATATATTATATCACAATATTTACTAAATGCAACATTTAAATTGACGAATTCAACCATTAGTGATATAATATGGCAAAAAGGGAGTGAAAACAATGTCAGATGAAAAAATTACACAGTGCGAAAGCTGTGCCTACTATGATTACGATGACCAGTATGATTGCTATATGTGTACAATCAACATTGACCAGGATGATGCTTTCGGTATGTATGGCATCACACGAAATTCATGCCCGTATTATAGCTTTTATGATGAGTACAAAATAGTGCGCAAACAAAATTAAAGGATAGTTGAATGTGAGTCAACTATCCTTTAATTTTTAATGCTCTCATGGCATTTAATATTGCAATTACAGATACTCCTACATCGGCAAACACTGCAACCCACATATTTGCGTATCCAAATACCGAAAGTACCATCACAAGCATTTTAATAGCTATTGAAAACACAATATTTTGCCTTACAATTGCCATTACTTTTTTGCTCAATTTTATTGCAAGAGGTATTTTTTGCAAATTGTCGTCCATAAGTACAACATCTGCCGCTTCAATTGCACTGTCAGAGCCAATTGCACCCATTGCAATGCCCACATCAGCTCTTGTAAGTACAGGGGCATCGTTAATGCCGTCACCTGCAAAAACAACAGTTTTTTTGGAGCTTTTTATATATTTTTGCAATTGCTCCACTTTGTCATGAGGAAACAAGTCGCTTTTATATTCGTCAATTCCAATTTGCTCGGCAATTTTTTGGGCAACATCTTTTTTGTCACCTGTAAGCATAACGGTTTTTTGCACACCATTTTGCTTAAGCATACATATTGCGCTTTTGGCCTTGCTCTTTACAGTATCGCTAATAACAATATTTCCTTTATACACGCCGTTTTTTGCTATGTAAACAACTGTTCCGCTGTTATTTATCTCATATGGTACTGCGTATTTATCCATAAGTTTTTGGTTGCCTGCAAGTATTTGGTCACCATTAACATATGCACTTATTCCGCATCCTGCAATTTCGGTTACGCCCGTTACATCAGATGTATCAATTGCATTTTTGTATGCGTTTTTAATCGACAATGCAATAGGGTGGTCACTAAAAATTTCAACCTTTGCTGCAAGCTCAAGCAGCTGTGCTTGTTCCATACCCTTGCAGTTTACCTGTACAACCTCAAAAGTGCCTTTTGTGAGTGTACCTGTTTTGTCAAAAACAACCGTGCCTGTGTTTGCCAGCCTTTCTATATATGTACTTCCTTTAATGAGTATGCCTGCTTTGGAGCTTGCGCCTATACCTGCAAAAAAAGTAAGCGGCACGCTGATAACCAGAGCACATGGGCACGAAACCACCAAAAATATCAGAGCTTTTGCAATCCATCTTGCAAGCTCGCCTGCAAAAAGAGGAGGCACAAATGCAATTAAAACGGCAACACCAACAACTATTGGTGTGTAGTATTTTGCAAATTTTGAAATAAAGTTTTCCGACTTTGATTTGGCAAGGGCAGAGCTTTCTACAAGCTCTAATATTTTTGCAACAGTAGAGTCGCAGTACCCTTTTGTTACCTTTACTTTAAGCACTCCGCTTATGTTAATGCATCCGCTAAAAATATTGTCGCCCACGCCTGCTTTTTGAGGCTTTGATTCGCCAGTTAATGAAGTTGTGTCAAGTGTTGATGCACCATCTTTAACAATTCCGTCAAGAGGCACGCGCTCGCCTGGTTTTATAACAATAACATCGCCAACCTTTACTTCACTCGGGGCAACTGTTACTATGTTTCCATCACGCTCTACATTTGCATACTCGGGGCTTATGTCCATAAGCTCACTTATAGATTTTCTGCTTTTGCCCACAGCCATACTTTCAAACAGCTGGCCAACGGCGTAAAAAAGCAACACTGCAACACCCTCAACATACTCGCCAAGTATAAATGCTCCAAGGCTTGCAATTGTCATTAAAAAATTTTCGTCAAGAAAATCCTTGTTTTTAAGCCTTATAAAAGATTTGTAAAATACTTTTGCTCCTATTGTAATATACGGAATAAAAAAAAGCAGTATTTTTGTAATGCCGTTTGCGTAAGGCGAAACAGCAATACATAAAGTAAAAAGTATTGCTGTTGCCACAATAAGCCTCACACTGTTTTTTTGACTTTTGCTCATTACAGGTCGCTCCTTGTATCAAAATGTGAGCTGTACATCAGGTTCAACAGATTTTGCAATTTCTGTTATTTTTTTGCAAATTTCATCAATTTTGGCATCATCTGCATCAAGTATTATTTTTTGTGCAAGAAAGCTTACCACGCATGAGTTAACTCCGTCGAGCTTTTTGATACCTGATTCAACCTTTGCAGAGCAGTTGGGGCAACACAAATTTTCAATTTTTATTATTTTTTTCATAATAACATCTCCTAAAAATAAATTATTCTGTAATATGGTCCATACCTTGCCCAACAATTGTCCTTACATGGTCATCGGCAAGAGAATATATTACATTTTTACCGCTTTTTCTAAATTTTACAAGTTTTGCATGTTTTAAAATTTTAAGCTGATGCGAAATTGCCGATACTGTCATATTGAGCGTTTCGGATATGTCGCACACACGCATTTCCGATTCAAACAAAACATACAAAATTTTAATTCGTGTACTGTCGCCAAACACTTTAAACAATTCTGCAAGGTCGTACAACAGCTCTTCCTTTGGAAGCTCATTTAATAAATTTTGTGTCAAAATATCACCACCTATATTTGAACAATTGTTCAAATGTTATTATACAACTTTTTTAAAACTATGTCAACTTTTTTTAAACAATTGACTTATACTCTAAAGTTAATATATAATTATCAGTATGGTGATAAATATGAAAAATTGTAATTTGTGTCCGCATAGCTGCGGCATTGACAGAAGTATAAAAAAGGGTATATGTAACTGTTCAAATGTTATTAAGGTAGCCAGAGCAGGACTTCATATGTGGGAGGAGCCGTGTATCAGCGGCAGCAAAGGCTCGGGGGCAGTTTTCTTTTCGGGTTGCAGCCTTCATTGCGTGTATTGTCAAAACAGCAATATTTCCAATGGCACAATAGGTAAGCATATTACAATCGAGCGTCTTAATGATATTTTTTTTGAGCTAAAAAGCAAAGGCGCTGCAAACATCAATCTTGTAACGGGCGACCACTATATACCACAAATTGCAAAAGCACTCACACTGGCAAAACACAACGGTCTTGATATTCCTGTTATTTTAAACACATCTTCGTATGTAAATGTTGATTCGCTAAAAATGCTTGACGGGCTTGTAGATGTGTATTTGCCTGATTTTAAGTATTTTGATGAGCACATTGCAAAAAAATATTCTTTTGCTAAGGATTATCCACAAGCTGCAATGTTGGCAATAGAGCATATGTACAAGGTAAGCGGCAAACCTCAATTTGAAAATGGATATATAACAAAAGGTGTCATTGTCAGACACCTGGTTTTGCCAAATAATATACTCAATTCAAAAAAGGTTATTAAATATCTTTTAGATACATACGGCAAAGATATTTACATTAGCATAATGAGCCAGTACACACCATGCACTGATTTGTCAAAACATCCCGAAATCAATCGCAAAATTACCAAAAAGGAATATCAAAAGGTTGTTGATTTTGCACTTGAGCTTGGGCTTTTTAATGCATTTGTGCAAGATGGTAAGTGTGCGTCCAAAAGATATGTGCCACAATTTGATTTGTCAGGAGTTTAGCCTGATTACTATCTTTCGGCTAAACTGTACATAATGTCAATTACCGCAACAACAGGCACACACAGTGCAACCCACAAAAGCATATATCTTGGGCATATCTGACCAAGTATGTTGTATGGTACATCAGAGTAATCCCACACATTGAGTTTAAAATATTTGTTTATAACAAGCCCTGATACAAATTCAACTGTTGTAATAAGGCATGCACTTAAAAGCACCTTGTATATAAAATTAAGCTCTGTTTTTGTACAAATGGCAAATATACCAACAAGGCATATACCGCCGTCAATTGCCATTGTCCAGTGAGAGTATCCGCGCCAAAAATACTCAAGTACATTGTAAGCTGCACCGCCAATTAAAAATAGTGCTAGATACATTTTAATAACCTCTCATATATTAATAAGGTTATTTTTATCTGTAATAAATATTTTATTCGCAGACAAATATTATATTTTTTAAATTATGAAAATTATGTCAAACTTGTTTAAAAAACATTGACACATAATTTATTTTGTAGTAAAATATTTTTGTGTATTATATTTTTTAGGAGGAAGTTATTATGAAAAAGTTTTTGTGTTTAATGCTTGCAGTTGTATTGTGCTTAAGCTTTGCAGCTTGCGGCAATCAACAAAGTGCAGATTATGTTATTGCAACCGATAAGGGCTTTAGTCCTTTTGAATTTCAGGATGCAGACGGAAACATTGTTGGTATAGATATGGATATCTTAGCAGCTATAGCTGAGGATCAGGGCTTTACATACGACCTTCAGTATGTAGGTTGGGACGCTGCAATTGCTGCATGTCAGGCAGGTCAGGCTGACGGTATGATTGCAGGTGCTTCAATCACAGATGAGCGTAAAGCAAGCGGCTGGGTATTCTCCGATGGTTACTATGATGCAACACAGGGTATGGCAGTTGCAAAAGATTCTGCAATTACAGGTTTTGCAGACCTTGCCGGCAAAAAAGTTGCTGTTAAAAATGGTACAATGAGCAACCAGTATGCTGAAAGCATCAAAGGTCAGTATGGCTTTGAAGTTGTTACATTTTCTACATCACCTGATATGTATCAGGCTGTAATGGGCGGTCAGGTTGACGCTTGCCTCGATGATACTCCAATTCTTAAGTACAACATCAAAACAGGCGAACTTGATATGAAATATGTAGACGGTACCGAAAATGAACCTGCTCAGTATGGCTTTGCTATATTTGATGCTGAAAAACAGGAACTTGTAGACAAATTCAATGCAGGACTTAAAAACATCCGTGAAAACGGAAAATACGATGAAATCATCGCAAAATATCTTGGTTAATAAGTTGTAATAATACACAATTAACTGTAAGGGCATCGGGAAGTCCCGTTGCCCTTGCAGAATGTATAGGAGGAAATTCGCTCTATGAGCCAAATTATAAATACATACGGTGTGATGCTCATAACAGCTATGGGTCAAACTCTTTTGCTGGCATTATTCGGTTTGTTTTTTGGATGTATACTGGGAATAATCTTCGGCTTATCCAGCGTAGTAAACAACAAAATTTCCAACCTGATTGCTAAAGTATATGTTAATATCATTCGTGGCGTACCAATGATTGTTCTTGCATTTTTTGTGTTTTACGGTGTGCCATATGGTTTAAAATCTATATTTGGTATTAAGAGTGTGCTCACTGCACTTCAGGCTGGTACAGTTTGTCTTGCACTTAACTGTGGTGCATATATGTCCGAAATTATTCGTGCAGGTATACAGGCGATTGACCCCGGTCAGATGGAAGCTGCTCGAAGCCTTGGCCTTGGCTACTGGAGATCAATGTTCCGTGTTGTGCTGCCACAGGCAATTAAAAATATGATTCCAAGTATAGTTAATCAGTTTATCATAACACTTAAGGATACATCAATCCTTTCGGTTATTGGTTTTCCCGAATTGGTTAACAAAGCACAAAATGTTATAGCAATTACATTTAAATCTTTTGAGGTTTGGGCAATAGTTGCAGTTATGTATCTCGTTGTAATTCTTGCATTGCAGCAGGTTGCAAATGCATTAGAAAGGAGATTAAACCGTGGCAAATTATAATAATGTAAAAATTCATGTTTCCAAGCTTAATAAAAATTTTGGAAGCATTAAAGTTTTGCAGGGCATATCAACCGATATATACGAAGGCGAAGTTGTATGTATTATCGGTCCCTCGGGCAGCGGTAAATCTACTTTTTTAAGGTGCCTTAACCGACTCGAAACCATCACAAGCGGTGAAATTATAGTAGACGGATACCACATTGATGACAAAAAAATCAACATAAATAAAGTTCGTGAAAATATTGGAATGGTGTTTCAGCACTTTAACCTTTTTGCAAATATGAATGTGCTAAAAAACCTTATGCTTGCGCCTGTTGATTTAAAAAAGGCTACTAAGGAAGATGCTCAAAATGAAGCAATGAGGCTGCTCGAAATGGTTGGCCTTACCGATAAAGCGCAGAGCTACCCATCACAGCTTTCGGGCGGGCAAAAGCAGCGTGTGGCAATAGCAAGAGCCCTTGCTATGAACCCCGATATTATGCTTTTTGACGAACCCACATCCGCACTTGACCCCGAAATGGTTGGCGAAGTTTTAACAGTAATGAAAGATCTTGCAAAGGCAGGTATGACAATGGTTGTGGTTACTCACGAGATGGGCTTTGCGCGTGAGGTTGCCGACAGAGTTATATTTATTGATGAAGGCAAAATTCTCGAAGAGGGTACACCTGATCAGATTTTTTCAAATCCTCAGCATCCACGAACCATTGACTTTTTAAATAAAGTATTGTAATTAAAAAGAACTGAAAAAATTTCAGTTCTTTTTTTAATTGGCTAATTTATTAAAAATCATATTAATATTTTCATCCGAATATTCAATTTCAGCAGAATACATTCTTGCAATGTTGCATATATCATCAATGGATTTTGCTCCCGTGGCAGCTGCAATTACAAAAATCATATAACAACTTAGCACTGCAAACATAATCCATTGGGCGCCAAGGTTTTCATATACTGCTTTTGGCGTGTATCTGTACAAAAAGTATATAACAAGCTGCTCTGCAGCAAGGCTATATTTATCCATTAAATACCATATGTCAGTTTTGTTTAAATGTTTAAATGCTCTGTGCAAAACATCGGTCCACTCTTTGTCCAATCGTTCAAGCAACAAATAAAACTCTATCCAACTGCTGCAATCAAAAACATCATGTTTTATTTTACAAAAGGATATTAGTTGCTCTAGTCTTTCCTTTATGATTATATCTCTATTGCACGCTGTTTTAAACAGTTTTGTGCGGCAGTCAAACCAAAATTTTTCCTCATCAGTTAAGCTTAATCCATCACCATATTTTGTTTTTAGTTCAAAGCTTTTGTTATTTGTCATAATTACCCTTGCTGCTTCTTCGCAGCAAAGCCCTATGCCACTTTCAATCCTGCTTTCATAATAATTATGAAATCTTGGATGCTGATCGCAAATTTCGCATAATGCTTCGCTACCTAAATTTATTATTATGTCACACATATTATTTTCATTCAAAAACGGACAACGTTCATTTTTAAGCATAAAGCAAGGTACACCATTTTCGTATTTTATGTTTTGCATCAGCCTTTTGCCAAATTGGCCTTTTATATTTTTGTATTTGTCATATGTATTTTTATCAATATCTATTTCCCAGCCGATGCAGCAGTTGTTTTTGCATTTGTCAGATATGCATTTAAAATTGTTATAATATTGTGGTATGTATTGTGTCATTGTTATTACCTCAAAATAATTTGTTTTAAAACATTAGTTTGTACTTATATTTGTTATCGCTTTTGAAGTCTAAATCAAGCTATATTATACCACAAAAAGCCTTAATAATCAATATGTCAAAATAAGTCGATGTAACTAAATATTGCTATGAGAATATTATGATAAGGGGAGGTGTTTTTATGAAAAACAACAACTATGAATGTAAAGAAAATATGCGTTATTTAACAGCATCTGTAAAAGAGCAAAAATTTGAAAATATAATGTCCGTGCAAGACGCATTGTGTCATGGAACAATTTTTAAAGATTTATATATTCCGTTTGAATGCTACAAAAATAATGCAATAATGAATCCGTTTAAATAACATAAGGAGTGAAATATATGTATTATCCCAATACGCCATATTGTATAGACAATATGACCGAAAATATTGCTAGGCGATATAACAACAATTCAAAAGATGAACTTATGTGTCAAATTCAGCAGGCATCTTTTGCTGCATATGACTTGCAGCTTTACCTTGACACACATCCTGATTGTGCAGAGGCACTTGAACTTTACACTAAGCTTAACGCAACGGTTGCAAGTTTAAGACAGGATTATGAAAACGCTTATGGTCCGCTCAGAGCAGCAAACTCTCCGTGTGATACGCCTTTTAAATGGGCAGACACCTGCTATGAGTGGCCTTGGGCAAAAAATAAGGAGGTTTAATTATGTGGGAATATGACAGAAAGTTAATGTACCCTGTAAAGATAAAAAATCCAAATCCGCAGCTTGCAAGATATGTAATAAGCCAGTACGGTGGCCCTGATGGTGAACTTTCAGCATCTCTCAGATATCTCAGTCAGCGCTACACTATGCCCGACAATCAGCTTCGGGGATTGTTAACAGACATTGGCACGGAAGAGCTCGCACACCTCGAGATGGTGGGAGCCATTGTGTATCAGCTGACACGAGGTATTGATGTGCCTGATGTTAAGGAAAGCGGTTTTGACAACTATTTTATGAACCACTCAACAGGCATTTACCCTGCAAACACAAGCGGTGAGCCTTTTACTGCTGCATATATTGCTGTGTCGGGCGACCCAATTGCCGACCTTAATGAGGACCTTGCTGCTGAGCAAAAGGCGAGGGCAACTTACAACAATATACTTCGTATGTCCGATGACCCTGATGTAAATGATGTAATCAAGTTCCTCCGTGAACGCGAAATTGTTCATTATCAGCGTTTTGGCGAAGCGGTAACACAGCTTCAGGATAAACTTACCCAAAAAAACAAATTTTATATGGGCAATGACAGCTGCAACGGTAAATGTAACTAACAAAAAGCTGATTTAAAAAGCTGATAAAAAGCTTTTCAACACAAAAGGAAGTTTTTTTTAGCCTTAAATAAAATCGGGTGTAAAAAACCCTATGGATTTTTACACCCGATTAAAATTATTTTATAACAAATTTTTTGCTTTGAATAAGGTATACTGCTTTTGCAAGCATTTTGTCTGATAGGATATGGCGTAAAAATACGGCAGTTTTCATAATTATTCCCGGTACAATTACTTGTTTGCCCTCAAACATTTTTTTAATTGCATACTGTGCAACATCCTTACTTGTAAGCACAATGCTTTTGCCTATCTTTTCGGTACAGGTATCAAAATTGACCTTTGCAACTTTACTAAATTCTGTATGTACGGGACCCGGGCAAAGCACGCTTATGTGTACGTTGCTTTTTGATTGACGCAATTCTTCGCTAATAGATTGAGTCAAGCGGAGCACATATGATTTTGATGCGTAGTACGCAGCAAAAAGAGGCCCCGGAAAAAATGCGGCAAGTGAAGCAACATTTAAAATATATCCACTGTTACGCTTTTTAAACTCTTGCACAAACAATTTTGTTATAATATGCACTGCACGCACATTTGTGTCAAGCATTTTAAGCTCTGTGTCCAAATCGGTTGAGCAAAATTCGCCAAACACACCAAACCCTGCATTGTTAATGAGTACATCAATCTCGCTTGCATAATCGGCAAGCTTTTTTATCTGCTCAACATCTGTTACATCACAGCAAACAATTTCTACATTTGTTTTAAGCTCATTTTTGAGTTGTTCAAGCTTATCCAGCCTTCTTGCTACGGCAATTATATCATAGCCTTTTTTGGATAATATATGCGCCATATCGTATCCCAAACCCGAGCTTGCTCCTGTAATTAATGCTTTCATATAAAGTTCCTCCTTATAAAAGTGTAATTTAAACGGCTGTAATAAAATTACAACCGTTTAAACTCTTATATATTAAACATCATAAAAACCAAGTATAAATATACCTGCAAATACTGCCGCAAGTGCAAGGTAATGTTTTACAGAGAGCTTTTCCTTAAGGAACAATCTGCTCCAGATAAATGACACTGCACAATAAGCAGAAATTATTACAAGACCAACCTTGTATTCTGATACAACAACCATCATATAAAATACCTGACCTACAGTTTCGCATATACCGCCGATTGTTTTAATTCCGTCAAATTTAAAGTCAATTTTTTCTCTTTTTATAACAAATACATATACAGCAAAAATTACTGCCATAAACAGCCATGTAAATTCATAAGCTGTGTTTAAAACATCACCGCATAATAGCTCAGCTTGCTCGGCAACCATACCACCTTGTTCAAGCGCTGTGCAGTAGTTGTCGGCAATAATTGTGTCAACAAATGTTCCAAGCGAATCGAGCACACAATACATTACCGGCAAGAGTATTGCAAGCACGCTTTTGCTGTACTTTCTGTTAGATGCAGATTGTCTTAATGCTCTTGTTTCAGTGTCTTCAAAATAATCAACAATACCAAGTGCAATAATACCTATAACTATAAAAACAACACCCGAAATAATTGGTCCGTTTAAAAATATTGCATCAGATTCATCTTCTACCCATTTAACGCCAAAGTAAGCTATATTCATAATAAGTGCAAATGCACCCGAACAGTTACAAATAGGTGAGGACACCGAAAGCTCAATGTATCTTAATCCCACATAACCTATAACCATTGACAGTATGTACAGTGCTGATGCAGGGAGATATACCCATATGTCATTAAGTGACAAAGGTACGCCACCAAAGGTTACTTCGTAAATAGCATGAATACCCATTATCAAACCAACTGCAATACCAACCTTGTAGTGACTGTATTTGTCACTAAGCTTTGTTCCCATTTTGCTGAATAAATCGCTGCCGCTCCAACAGAGCATGGCAATAATTGCATATGTAAATAACATATTTTTACATCTCCTTTTCTTTTGTATTTTATTAAAAAAGCATTGCCCAATGCAAAAGGGCAATGCTTTTAAATTAACAAAAATTATTTTGCAACAACTTTTGCGTCTTTACCTTTTAACAATACCCAGAACTGACCTGCAAGGAATACAGATGAATAGCATCCGCAAATTACACCAACAATGAGAGGAAGTGCAAATTCCTTGATAGAAGGAACTCCGAGGATATAAAGTACAACAAGTACAATAAGTGTTGTTACAGATGTGTTAATTGATCTTGCCATTGTCTGCCAGATGCTTTTGTTAACAACATTTGCAAAAGATTCTTTTTTGAGGAATCTTGTGTTTTCTCTAATCCTGTCAAATACAACGATTGTTGCGTTGATTGAATAACCCAAAATTGTTAAAATAGCCGCAATAAATGTTGTGTTTACAGGAATTTTAAAAAGTGCGTAAACGCTAAGCATTACAAGCATATCGTGGCAAAGAGCAAGCACTGCAGAAATTCCTGTTAAAAGCTCAAATCTAAATGTTATATATATGAGCATAAGGATAACAGCAATAACAATAGATGTTAAAGCATTACTCCAAAGGTCTGCACCGATAGAAGCACTGACATTGTCTACCGAAAGGATTGTAGCACCCTCAAATGCTGCCTTAATAGCATCCTGTGCAGCAATTTTTTGCTCCTGTGTTAGCTCTTTTGTTTTTATAATAGCTTCGTTTTCGTCAGACTTTTGTACTGACGAAATTTCAACACCCTCAACATCCTTGAGAGAATCTCTTATAGCCATTTCGTCAAATTCAGCATTAAGATTAACATAAATTTCAGTACCGCCGGTGAAGTCGATATCAGTGTTAAAACCGCCGTTTACAACGAAACCTGCAATACCTGCTATAATTACAACTGCAGATATTATAAAGAATATAGTTCTTTTTTCGATAATATTAAACATTGTATATCTCCTCCTTTTCTTAAGCACTGTATAATTTAGAATTCTTGATGTTAAATCCAATCATCTGACGGAGCAAGAATCTTGTTACAAATACTGCTGTAAACATACTAACAATTGTACCTATTCCAAGTGTAAGTGCAAAGCCTTTAATTGTACCTGTACCAAAGAGATAGAGTACAACAGCAGCAATTATTGTTGTAATGTTTGAGTCGAGTATTGCTGTAAATGCTCTGTTAAAGCCTGCATCAACAGATGCTCTTAAAGTTTTGCCAACCTTTAGCTCTTCTTTAACTCTTTCAAATATAATAACATTAGCATCAACTGCAGTACCAATTGTAAGAATTATACCGCCGATACCCGGAAGTGTAAGGTTAACTCTTAAAAGTCCAAGGATAAGAGCAACAATTGCTACATAACCTACGAGTGAAATACACGAAATAAATCCGCACATTCTGTAGAATATAACCATAAACAGCATTACAAGTATAAGGCCTATAAATCCAGCCTTGAGGCTGTTTTCAAGAGCTTTTTCACCAAGCTGAGCACCAATAGTTCTCACTTCTACAGGCTTGAGCGAAAATGGGAGCTGACCCGATTGGATTTGTCCTGCAAGTGTTTTTGCACTTTCGTTATCAAAATCACCCGAAATGATACATTCGGTTGAGTTGATTTGTTCACTTACTCTTGGGGCAGAAACAATGTTTCCGTCAAGCTGAATTGCAATGTAGTTTTCACCATCTGCATAAGTGGAAATTTTAGCAGTAGCCTCAGCAAATTTTTGCGCACCTTCGTCTGTAAGTGTAAGCTTAACTATATTTCCTTTGTTTCCTGTCTGGTCATATGCTTCATATGCAGCAACTGCAGTTTTAACATGGTCGCCTCCGTTTAATACAACATTACCGTCTTTGTCTACAAATTCGAGCTTTGCTGTTGCACCGAGTATTGCAACTGCTTCATCAGGGTTGTCAACAGCAGGTATTTCTACTCTGACTCTTTTGTCATTTTGTTTAGAAACATTAGCTTCATAATAGCCCTGGCTGTCAAGTCTGTTACGGAGTACAGCTATTATAGATGTCATATGTTCGTCTGTAACAGTTTCCTGAGTATCAGCTTCAAAAACAATATAAGAGCCGCCTGCAAGGTCTAGGCCTCTTCTGATACCGTGTTCTTCATCCATTACCGAGGTAATCTGGTAACCGCCAACATTGAGCCCAAATGCTGCGATATAGGCAAGCGCCAATATAACAACAAGCACAATGCTGAATTTTGCTACGCTTTTTGATTTCATTTGTGTTCCTCCTTAAAATCGTTCAAAATTCATACTGTATTATTATAGTACTTTTTAAGTAAAAAGTCAATATCAAAAACTAATTATTCTCTTTTTGCATTTATACCGATTATTCCGCCTAATGCCCCTGTTAATGCAGAAATAATTAAACAAATTATTGTACCTGTGCCTACAACATAGTTACCCTTTAACAGTGCAATTACAAAAAGTATCAGTATGTAAGCAAGCCCTGCAATGCTGCCTGTAAGCCAGCCTTTTTTTGAAGTGTTTGAAGCAGCAAAAAATCCGCAGGCGGCAGTTGATATATATGTTGCGCAGGTAACAATAATATCGGCAAAACTCTCGCTCAAGCTGGTATATGTTATTAGTATAGAAAAGATAAAAAGCATAATAAAGGTGAGCAGATATGACATAACAATGCCCTTGAGTAATTTTTTTGCGCCTTTAGTATATTTTTCAGCTTGGTTTTCTGCCTGATTGATCATAATGTTTACCTCCGAATATAAAAAATAGACTCTGCATTTAGCAGAGCCTATTCAATACTATTCATAAAATCAGCATATTATGCATCAGCAGGCTTTAAAACCTCTTTAACTGACCAACGGTATACTTTTATGTAAGATTTTTCAGAAGATGAGCCTGTTTCCAAAACAAGATTGTCGTCTTTAATCTGAGTAATTTTACCTACAATACCGCCGATTGTAACAATTTTGTCACCTACAACAAGACCATTTAGCATTTCCTGAGTGAGCTTTTCTCTCTTTTTTTGTGGTCTTATAATCATAAAATACATAATTGCAAAAAGTACAACCATCATCATAACAAATTGAATCATACTTCCTGTTGTTGCTGTGTTTGCTGGCATATCACAAACCTCCTTAAATTTACTATGTTAAATATTATAACTATAATTTACCAAAAAGTCAAGCATATTAAATGCGAGTATTGTATATTTCGAGTTTTTCTTTTTTAAACTCACAAAATCTTTCCTCATCAATTGCCTTTCGTATGTTTTCGGTAAGCTTGTTGTAAAAATACAAGTTGTGAATAACGCAAAGCCTCATGGCAAGCATTTCGTTTGCTTTAAACAAATGGCGTATATATGCCTTTGAATAATTGCGGCAGGTAGGACAGTCGCAATCTGGGTCAATAGGGTCCATATCTGTTTTAAACTTTTCATTTTTCAGGCTCATATAGCCTTTTTCGGTAAATATGTTGCAGTGCCTTGCATTTCGGCTAGGCATTACGCAGTCAAAAAAGTCAATGCCGCGGTCAACCGCCTCCAAAATATTTTGAGGAGTACCAACACCCATAAGATATCTTGGCTTGTTTTTTGGTGCAAAGGGGACAACAACATCAAGTATGTGGTACATTTCCTCTGTTGTTTCACCAACAGCAAGGCCGCCTATTGCATATCCGTCAAGGTCAAGCTCTGTAATTTGCTTCATATTTTCTATTCTTAAGTCATCAAATGTTGCACCTTGATTTATACCAAACAGCATTTGGTTTTTGTTTATGGTGTGTTCGAGGCTGTTGAGCCTTTGCATTTCGGCTTTGCAACGGCAAAGCCAGCGCACAGTCCGTTCGTGAGATGCTTTTGCATAGCTGTAGTCTGCAGGGAGTGCCACACATTCGTCAAATGCCATAGCAATTGTAGATGCAAGGTTAGATTGAATTTGCATACTTTGTTCAGGCCCCATAAAAATTTTGCGCCCGTCAATATGTGAATTAAAGTACACACCTTCCTCTTTTATTTTTCGAAGTCCTGCAAGTGAAAAAACCTGAAACCCGCCGCTGTCTGTAAGTATCGGTCTGTCCCAGTTCATAAACTTGTGAAGTCCTCCGCACTTATAAACCACATCGTCACCTGGGCGAACATGCAAATGATATGTGTTAGAAAGTTCAACCTGACATCCGATTTCTTTAAGGTCGGTGGTAGATACTGCTCCTTTTATGGCAGCGAGGGTGCCTACATTCATAAATACAGGCGTTTGTATAGTACCATGAACAGTTGTAAATTCGCCTCGCCTTGCATTTCCATCTTGTTTTATGAGTTTAAACATAATTAATTCCTTTACCAAAAAATAATTAATATATATACATCGCGTCACCAAAGCTGAAAAAACGATATTTTTTGTTTACAGCATCTTTGTATGCATTCATTATATATTCCTTACTTGCAAGCGACGATACGAGCATCAACAGGGTGGATTCGGGCAAGTGAAAATTTGTAATAAGTGCGTCAACACATTTAAACTTGTAGGGCGGATAAATAAATATGTCTGTCCATCCGCTCTGAGCTGTTACATATCCGTTTTCGTCTGCCGATGTTTCAATAGTTCGTGTAGAAGTTGTACCAACAGATATTATTCTGCCGCCTTGCTTTTTTGTTTCGTTAATAGTATTTGCAGCATTTTCATCAATAACATAAAATTCCGAATGCATTTTGTGATTTTTTACATCATCAACCTTAACAGGCCTAAATGTACCAAGTCCAACATGCAGAGTAACATATGCAATTTTAACACCCTTTTTTTCTATTTCCAAAAGCAACTCTTTGGTAAAGTGCAACCCTGCGGTTGGTGCAGCCGCCGAACCATTGTGTTTTGAATATACGGTCTGATATCTTTCTTTGTCATCAAGGTGAGCAGTAATGTATGGCGGGAGAGGCATTTGACCAAGCTCATCGAGCACATTTTCCCACAGCCCGTCATAATAAAACTTTACAAGCCTGTTTCCGTCGTTAATAGTTTCAAGTACTTCGGCTGTGAGCATTCCGCCACCAAATACAAACCTTGCACCAGGTTTTGCTTTTTTGCCGGGCTTTAAAATAACTTCCCATTCATCATTTGATTTTCGGTTTAAAAGCAAAAATTCTATTTTTCCGCCTGTGTTTTCTTTTTCGCCAAAGAGTCTTGCAGGAATAACTCTGGTGTTATTAACTACCAGACAATCGCCCGCATTTAATTCATCAATAATGCTTTTAAATGTACTATGGCATATTTCGCCGGTTTGTTTATTTAATTTTAAAAGTCTTGAAGAAGATCTGTCGCTTAGTGGAGTTTGTGCAATAAGCTCCTCAGGCAAATCATAGTAAAAGTCACTTGTTTTCATAGTTTTCTCCGTTGTGATGCATTTTATTGTTTTAATTGTTATTCAAGATATGCTCCTTTGTAGTAAAATTCAAGAATTTCCTCATAATCAAACCCTTGCTCTGCCATACCCTTGGCACCATACTGGCTCAATCCAACTCCGTGGCCCCAGCCGTGTCCGTCAAAACGGAATGCATATGCATTTGCATCAAGGGTTTTTATTTCTTTTGATGATTTTACAACAATTGGATAGCTCAGGTTAGACAATTGTCCCGAACCGCTTATGGTAACAAAATTTTCAACAACCTGAGTTTTTTGGGAAGATTTGGCATAAACTTTGTTGCTTTCCTGATTAACAGGAGTTACAGTATAACGCTGACTGTACAACTTGTCCAAGCCCATCCAGGTTCTTGTTTTTTCGTTTTTGTATGTGTGAGTACCATTTGTACCTGTTATTGTAAGCTCATACACATATCCTGATTGTTCATCACTTGTTGCCGAAACATTAACAATATCGCCAATATCAACTCCCACAGAGCTAAGCCTTTGTTTAATTTCATCGCAGGTGTATGTGAATGACCAGTTGTATCGTGATGTTGTTTGTGGGTTTTCGTATGGGTCTTTTACTCCTTTGAGATACGCAACTTCATTTCCCCATACATATTTTGCATTAGCAGTATGCCCGCCGCTGCACGAAAAAAACAAGGTTTCTGCAAGCGAACCATTGTACATAAGATATTTTCCTGCTGTTTCCTTTCCTGCTCTAATGGTTGCTTCGCTTTCGGCATTAACTGCCGAATAAACCTGGCAATCTGTTGAGGTGCATATGTCAAAGCCGTAGCTTTTGTGCTTGTTAAGCGAGGACAGGGCATAGTTGCGTGCACATACTGCCTGAGCCTTAAGTGCCTCAATGTGCCAGCTTGCGCTCATTTCCATTCCAACAACGCCATAAACATATTCGTCGGCGCTAATAAGATTTATAATACACATTTTGCCGTCGCCTGCATTGAGTATTTGTATACCGCCACGGTACGAATTACCATAGGTAGAAACAAAATTGTCACCCTTTGGCATAATGGTTAGCCTAACACCATTGTTGCAGTCAAATTGTTTGTCTGCAAATGATGCAATGCCGTCATCTGACATTGTAATTGTAATTGAAGTGTCATCAAGGGTATAGTGCTCTGTATATTTTCTGTCAGTTTCCAACCCGATTGAAAAACCGCTCTCTGATGTAATTGTACAGCTTGATTTTGCAGTAGAGCCATAAAACAATCCTACACGCAATGTGTCGGTTGCTGGTTTTGCTGCACTGATTGTCATAGGTATATTGGATATTACTAATGTCATAACAATAAATAAACATATTATTCTTTTCATTGGTAAACCTCACTTGTATTATGCATATACTATTAATAGAATAATAAAAAACAATCGTATAGTCAAGAAATATTGACAAATTTAACTTTACTGAAATATTTGCCCGCAAAAATGTCGTCAAAATAACATAAAATATTGACTTATTTGCACTTTGGTGTTATTATATAATAAGTATAGTTTTGGCATTGCCATATATAAATTACATATTGGAGGTTCATTATGAAAAAATACAATGTTGCCGTAGTTGGCGCAACAGGAATGGTTGGGCGCACTTTTTTAAAAGTACTTGAAGAAATTAAGCTCCCTGTTGAAAATTATTATCTTATGGCTTCTGCCCGTTCGGCAGGCTCAAAAATTACATTTATGGGTAAGGAATACGTTATTGAAGAACTTACAGAAAATTCTTTTGACAAGGATATAGATATTGTTCTTATGTCTGCAGGTGGCTCTGCTAGCGAAAAGTTTGCGCCAATAGCAGCATCAAAAGGCTGTGTTGTAATAGACAACTCAAGCGCTTGGCGTATGGACCCTGAGGTTCCGCTCGTTGTGCCTGAGGTTAACCCTGAGGATATCAAATGGAACAAAGGTATCATTGCTAACCCTAACTGTTCAACAATTCAGGCTATGGTTGCACTTAAGCCACTTCACGACAAGTACAAAATTAAAAGAGTTGTATATTCAACATATCAAGCTGTTTCGGGTGCAGGTCTTGCAGGCTATCAGGACCTTGAAAACGGTCTTAAGGGCGAAGCACCCAAAAAGTTCCCGCATCCAATTGCAGGCAACTGCTTACCTCATATAGATTCATTCCTTCCTAACGGCTACACTAAGGAAGAAATGAAAATGGTTAACGAAACAAGAAAAATACTTGGCGATGACAATATGAAAATTACTGCTACAACAGTAAGAGTTCCTGTGTTTAACAGCCATAGTGAATCTATAAATGTTGAATTTTATAACGATTTTGACCTGGATGAACTTAAAAAGGTTCTTGCAGATGCACCTGGCATCATAATTAAAGATGACCCCGAAAACAATGTTTATCCGCTCGCTCTTGATGCCGCAGGCACCAACGAAACATATGTTGGCCGTATCCGCCGTGACGACAGCGTAGACAGTGGCGTTAACATCTGGGTTGTTGCAGATAACATCCGCAAGGGAGCAGCTGCAAATGCAGTACAAATAGCACAAAAGGTTATTGAATACTGGGAAGCACAATAATTTAATATTGGGGGTATTTATGTGAAAACTACATTGTTTTTTGGCAGCGCAGTAGCACTTGTTACACCATTTGACAAAACTGGAAAGCACATTGACTTTGATAAACTCGGTGAGTTGATAGAATACCACATTGCAAACGACACCGATGCTTTGGTAATTTGCGGAACAACCGGTGAAGCTCCAACCTTAGAGGATGGCGAGCATTGCGAAGCAGTTAAATACTCCATAGATAAATGCGCAGGAAGGATTCCGGTTATTGCAGGTACGGGTTCAAATAACACCGACCACGCAGTAATGATGACTAAGATAGCACAAGAGTATGGTGCTGACGGAATACTGAGCGTTACACCGTACTATAACAAAACAACTCAAAGAGGCCTTTATAAGCATTACCAAACCATCGCCAAATGCACAAGTCTTCCTATAATTTTGTACAATGTACCAAGCCGTACAGGAGTAAATATTGCTCCCGATACAGTTAAGGCATTGTCCGAAATTGATAATATTGTTGCCATTAAAGAAGCAAGCGGCAATATTGCACAGGTGGCTCAGGTTGCAGCACTTTGCGGTGACAGTATAGACATATATTCGGGCAATGATGACCAGATTGTGCCCATAATGTCGCTTGGCGGTAAGGGCGTTATATCTGTTGTTGCAAATGTTGCACCAAAACAGACGCACGATTTGGTACAAAAGTTTTTTGATGGTGATTACAAAGGCAGCTTAAATATGCAGCTTGAAATGATTGACCTTGTAAATGCACTGTTTTGCGAGGTTAATCCTATCCCTGTAAAAGCAGCTATGAATTTGATGGGATTTGAAGTTGGGCCAACAAGGCTTCCTCTTTGCGATATGAGTGATAACAACTTGTATCGTCTTGAGACAGCAATGAAAAATTATGGTCTGATATAATATTGTAAAATAGGTAGTGAACATTATGATAAAAATTATTTTAAGCGGATGCAACGGTAAAATGGGGCAGGTAATATCTAGGCTTGTTGCCAATGATAACACTGTTAAAATTGTATGCGGTTTTGATATAAATACAATACAGCAAAACGATTACCCCGTGGTTGACGATTTTTCAAAATTTGATGGAAAAGCCGATGTTGTCATCGACTTTTCTCATCCTGCAAGTATGGACAAGATAGTCGAGTATTGCAAAAGCACAGGTACAAGCCTTGTTATGGCCACCACTGGCCTTGCGAGCGAGCAAATTGATGTTTTGCAAAATTTGAGCAAGTATGTTGCTGTATTTAAAACTGCAAATCTTTCGCTTGGGGTTAACCTTGTTGTCGAGCTTGTTAAAAAGGCTGCGCAAATACTTGAGGGCGATTTTGATATGGAAATTTTGGAAAAGCATCACAATCAAAAGGTAGATGCACCAAGCGGCACAGCTCTTATGATTGCCGATGCAATGAGCGAGGTTTTAAAGGACAAGCCCGAATATGTGTATGACAGGCACTGCGTTCGCAAAAAACGCAGCAAAAACGAAATTGGTATTCACGCAATTCGCGGCGGTACAATCGTAGGCGAGCACGATGTTGTTTTTGCAGGCAACGATGAAATTATCGAAATTAAGCACACTGCTATGAGCAAAGAGGTTTTTGCAGTAGGTGCAATAAGAGCAGCAAAATTTGTTGCAGGCAAAGGCGCTGGTATGTACTCAATGCAGAATATGATATAAACAATCGCATAATTGCTTGGACACATTCAACAAAATTTGACATTTTGTCTTGAAAATGACATACATTATGTGATAAAATATTAACAATGTTTATAATATAAGAAAGGGGTAGAAAAATGATCTACAGTTCAGAAGTTGAAAATATGTGTGTAGTTAAAAAAGGCGCAAACCACGGTCCGGCTCCAATTCCGGAAGAAGGTATGTGGGTTAAGTCTAAGGAAATAAAAGATATTTCCGGCCTTACACATGGTATAGGCTGGTGTGCTCCACAGCAGGGTACATGCAAGCTTACACTTAATGTTAAGGAAGGTGTTATTCAGGAAGCACTTGTTGAAACAATTGGTTGCTCAGGTATGACACACTCTGCTGCTATGGCATCCGAAATTTTGCCTGGCAAAACAATCCTTGAAGCACTCAATACAGACCTTGTGTGTGATGCAATTAACACTGCTATGAGAGAGTTGTTCCTCCAGATTGTATATGGTAGAACACAAACCGCTTTTTCAGAAGGCGGACTCCCTGTTGGTGCAGGCCTTGAAGACCTTGGTAAAGGCCTTCGCAGCCAGGTTGGTACAATGTATGGTACACTTGCAAAAGGTCCAAGATACTTAGAGATGGCAGAAGGTTATGTTACCGAAGTTGCTCTTGATGCTGATGATGAAATCATCGGTTACAAATTTGTACACCTCGGCAAAATGATGGAAATGATAGCAAAAGGCATGGATGCTAACGAAGCTCTTGAAAAAGCAAGAGGCCAGTACGGCAGAGTTGCTGATGCTGCAAAACTCATTGACCCAAGACACAAATAATAAAGGAGGAGAGCAAACAATGGCATTATTTGAAAGTTATGAAAGAAGAATTGACAATATAAATGCAGTACTTAATGCAAACGGCATTGCATCAATTGATGAAGCAAAAGCTATTTGCGATGAAAAAGGCATTGACCCTTACACAATTGTTAAGGAAATTCAGCCAATCTGTTTTGAAAATGCTGCATGGGCATATGTAGTTGGCGCTGCACTTGCAATCAAAAAAGGTTGCAAAACTGCTGCAGATGCTGCAGAAGTAATTGGTGAAGGCCTCCAGGCTTTTTGTATTAAAGGTTCGGTTGCAGACGACCGCAAGGTTGGTCTTGGCCATGGTAACCTCGGCGCTATGCTCCTTAGAGAAGAAACTAAGTGCTTTGCATTCCTCGCAGGTCACGAGTCTTTTGCTGCTGCAGAGGGAGCTATAGGTATTGCTAAAAGTGCAAACAAAGTTCGTAAAGAGCCACTGCGTGTAATTCTTAACGGTCTTGGCAAAGATGCTGCACAGATTATTTCAAGAATTAACGGTTTTACATATGTTCAAACACAGTTTGATTATGCTACAGGCGAAGTTAAAGTAGTTAGCGAAAAAGCATATTCCGATGGTGAAAGAGCAAAGGTTAGATGCTACGGCTCTGACGACGTTAGAGAAGGTGTTGCTATTATGCATCTTGAAGGTGTTGATGTATCTATTACAGGTAACTCAACCAACCCAACAAGATTCCAGCACCCTGTTGCAGGTACATACAAAAAAGAATGTATCGAGCTTGGCAAAAAATACTTCTCTGTTGCATCAGGCGGCGGTACAGGCAGAACACTCCATCCTGACAATATGGCTGCAGGACCTGCTTCATATGGTATGACAGATACTATGGGTCGTATGCACTCAGATGCTCAGTTTGCAGGTTCATCATCTGTTCCTGCTCATGTTGAAATGATGGGCTTACTCGGCGCAGGTAACAACCCAATGGTTGGTATGACTGTTGCAGTTGCAGTTGCTATCGAAGAAGCAATGAACAAATAATTTAACCTACAAAATTAACACATCACTTTGGTTTGTCAAAGTGGTGTGTTTTTTTTGAAAAAAAGGAAGATTAAAACATTGACACAGTATGTAGTATTATGGTACAATTATTGAGTAAAATTTTCGCTTAAGGAGTATCAAATATGAATACCGAAGAAAAAACCATATCAATTAAAGAACTGCTTTCTTTGTTTTTTGGCTATAAAAAAATATTTACACTTACAATTATAGTTTGCACCATACTCAGCTTTTTTTACTACACATTTATGGTTGCTCCTACATACACTTCAACAGGTTCGATATATATTAACTGTATGTCGTCAAGTGACTATGCGGAGGATGGCATAAGCCAATATGAGATAGAATCTTCTCGAATTTTAAGTACTACATATATGGAAGTGCTTTTGGGCAGAACATTTTTGGAAACGGTAAGCGCTGATATAGGCTACAAATACGATTACAAACAGCTTTCGCGTATGGTTGGTGTTTCTTCTATCAACGAAACTGAGCTTTTGTCAATTGCTGTTACTGCTTATGAGCCTGAGGATGCATATATAATTTGCAAAAGTATGATAAATAATTCGCCTCAAAAAATGACAAGTATATTTAAAAGAGGAACAATAGAGGTTATAGACGAGGTTAATATGCCTACTGTTCCATCAAAACCGGGCTTTTCCAAAAAACTTGTAATGGGTGTTGGTTTGGGCTTTTTGCTTGGTGCACTTATAGTGTTTTTAATAGAGCTGTTTGACACAAGAATACGCTCTGCTGAGGCACTTGCATCGAGATATAAAATTACTGTACTTGGCGAAATAATTTCGTAATCAGGGGGTGAATGTGTTGAAAATAAATATTATAAAGTATTTTACTAAAAGCAAAAGAGTATCCGAAACACCTGAAAACACTCATATTATATCGGATGATACTGCATTTAACACGCTTGAGGCGTATAAAACCGCCAGAACAAATATAATGTTTTCGCTTCCTAAAACAGATAAAGGTAAAGTTATATTAATTACCAGCTCTGAGCCTGGTGAGGGCAAAACAACAACAAGCATTAATATTGCACACACATTTGCCAAAACGGATGCAAAAGTTATTTTGGTTGACTGTGACCTTCGAAAACCACGTATTCACAGATACCTTAAATTTGAACGTGACAAAGGTGTATCAAACGTTTTGTGTGGGTTTAATACTATTGAAGAGGTTATCAAAAAAAATGTAATAGGAAATCTTGATTGCATTTCGGCTGGTGAAATACCTACAAATTCTACAGAGCTTTTGATGAGCGACGAAATGGGAGTTTTGCTTGATAAGCTTTCAAGTATGTACGACTATGTTTTTATAGATACGCCTCCTGTAATGACAGTTACCGATGCAATGATAATTGCACCAAAAAGCAATGGTGTGGTTATTGTTGTTAAGCAGGAGCAATCAAGCTTTGATATGCTTGATAAAACTGTTGAAGCATTTAAACAATCGGGTATTAAAATTCTTGGGTTTATATTTAACGGGGCACAGGAAACCGGCAATCGTTTTTGGAAAGCGTCAAACAGATACAAATATGCATATCATTATATGAACGCATACGTAGATAAAAAATAATAAATATAATTAATCCGTTTGATAACACTTTTAATTATCAAACGGATTTTTTCACATATATGATATATTTTTCATATTATATATTGAAGTTTAATAAAACTTGGTTTGGAGGAATATATAATGAGCGATAAAAATTTTGGCAATTGCAATCCATGTTGCAATCCTTGCTCGGATACATCTGACAGTGTGTGTATCCACACACGAAAGATATACGATTCCTGCAGAGATAAAGAATGTATAGAAAACATTAGAGTATACCTTACCGAAAGCGGACAGAATATTGTTGACCGAAGCGTTAACATCAAATGCAGAAACTCCGAAATTATCTGGGTTTACTCTGATGTTGAACCCGTTCCGTTTAACAGGGGATATTATACTGTTGATTTAAAATTCTTTTTCAAAATTACTCTTGATGTATTTACAGGTGTTAACAGACCAACAGTAGTTGAAGGTCTTGCAACATTTGACAAAAAGGTAATTTTGTTTGGCTCTGAAGGCAATGCAAAAACATTTATGTCAAAATACAAATTCGACGAAGCAGATGTTCAATTGTGGTCACGAAATAACCTTCCTGTGGCACACACAGATGTGTATGACAACATATCGTATTGTATGGTGTTGACAAGTGATCGTATTTTGTCAAAAATTCTTGATATTTACAATGTTACAATTGCATTAATTACTTGACTTTTATGTGAAAAAAGTATAAAATATATGTGTATATTATTATGGTGGTTTATGTAATTTTACAAAATCCGCCAAGTTGTATGGAGGACAAACTATGAAGCATTCACACTTTAATCGAATTATTTCAATGTTCATAGCATTTGCTATGCTTTTGACAATGGTTCCTGCGTTTGCTGCAAATGCATCCCAATTTGTAGATTTCCCTACAGGTTGGTCAAAGGCTGCAATGACTTTTTCTGTTGACAACGGACTTTTAAACGGTAAAAGTGCAAACAAAATTGAACCTGCGTCTAATCTTACAAGAGCCGAAATGGCTACAATTATTAACAGAGCATTTGGTGCGGAGGTAAAAGGCGACATTTCATCATACAATGATGTGAGCACATCTGACTGGTTTTATACCGAAATGCAAAAAGCTGTTAATATGCAGACATTTAAGGGCGACGGCAATGGCAAATTGCGTCCTAATAGCGACATCACAAGAGAAGAGGTTATGACTGCTATTGCCCGTGCAATAGTTCTCGAAACAACCGATTATTCTTCCATAGCTAAGTTTAAGGATTATTCATCCGTAAGTGACTGGGCAAAGCCTTATGTTGCAACGCTTATAGCCAATGGATATGTTAATGGTTATGAGGATAATACTGTAAAACCAAAAGCAAATATCACAAGAGAAGAATTTGCTCAGCTTATGTACAATATTTTTAAAACATATCTTACAGTAAGAGGCACTACATACACTTCGGTATACAATCAAAACTGCGTAATGATTAACAACAAAAACATTAATCTCAGCAATGTTACTGTATATGGTGATCTTGTACTTGGTGATGGTGTAGGCACAAGTCAAATTAACCTTACAAATGTTACAATTAAAGGTCGTCTTGTTGCAAGAGGCGGTATTATTACTCTCAAAAATGTAACAACAGGCGGCGGTGTTGTGGTTAAAAATGTAAATGGCACAACTCACTTTAACAACTATCGCACAGATGCTGTGTTTAACGGCGTAATTGAGCACACATATGCAACCTACCTTACACCTACATTTGTACCTGGCGGTGGTAATAGACCATCGGGTTCACGACCGACTGTTGATGTAGTGTATAATCTTGATTTGGTTGAAAATGGCGGTACCTACGCATTTGGATTTACAGAGCCTGCTAAATACACATCAGGTAAAGAATTTGTTCTTCCTACAAGTTCACAGATCACTAAAACAGGTCATACATTTGGCGGGTGGTATGAACAAGCAGATTTCTCAGGCAATCCAGTAGAAAAAATTTCTGTTAATGAAACTGGTGACAAGACATACTATGCAAAATGGATACCAAATGTGTATGATCTTGTACTCGATACAAATGGGGGTACAATAGCAGCAGACTATAATAATGGTGTAACCGACAAATATACATATGCTGAAGAGCTGGTTCTTCCTACAGATACACAGATTACCAAAGATAATCACCAGTTTGCAGGTTGGTATGAAGAAAGTGATTTTTCGGGTGAAAGAGTATATAAAATTCCTGCAAATGCAATAGACACTAAAACATATTATGCAAAATGGACTTATGTTGACCCGACAGTAAAGCATACAGTTAAATTTTATGCACTTCCTAAAGATACCAAAAATTCAACATTTGTTGGCGAACTTGAGATTGTTTCGGGTGGTAAATTTGATTTTGCACAAGATGGTTATATCAGTGATGATATAAAACAATTGTATAGGGAAGCAGATGGTACCGTACAAAAAATCGGATACGAGCTTTGGGATGAAACAGTTTCTTCAGGCCCAAGTATGCGTAACCTTATCAAAGCCGGATATTATGATGCACAGGAGGGCTATCAGCATTACATCCGTCCAGATCTTGTATATCACAATGGCAGCAAATGGGTTCCATTTACAGGTGATACAAAAGTAACATCAAATATGGATGTTTATGCTGTTACAAAACAGATACAGCTTTATGTAGATGGTACAATCCTTGGTTACAAACTTCCGATTGGTCTTACTTTTGGAACACCATACAATTCTGCCACAAGAGCAGTAGATTCACTTAAAGATGCAATGTATATTGCAATGTATGATAAAGACAATCCTACACTTAAAATAGCTCTTGACAGATTTGAGCAAATATATGGTAAGAGCATCGAAGATGTTATTTTCAATAAAATTGCACCAAAATCAAAAGGAATTATTGATGAAAACGGATATTTGCAGAATGTTGAATTTTCAATGTTGATTTCTCAAGTAATTTCTGTAGATGAAATAGAAAAAGAAATAAGAAATTACCTTACAACAATTCTTGAAAAAGGCACTGAGGACGAAATAAGACAGCTTGTTGAATTAGTACATCTTGAAACCTTTATTGACCATATTGGTATCCCAACGCTTGCTGAGCTTGTTGGTTACAATGTAGTAAGAGATGCTGTTATGAGTGCGGATAACAGAGATACACTTATAAAATACATCCAGGATCAGCTTGCGGCTGAAAGTAATGATTTCAGAAATATACTTTTAGGAAATACCGCGTTCCTCGAAGCAGCGCTTTCATCATCAGATATAAAAGATGCTGTGATTGATGCTATAATTGCAAATCCTGATATCCTTATAAATGTTATTAATGTTGGCACAAACAAAGAAACATTTATTAACGAAGCTGTTAAACAGCCTGCATTTATCAATGCTCTTTTGTCTAACGATATTTTTAAAGCCAAGGTAATTGACCTTATTCATGGTGAGGATAAGGCGTCACTCATTGGATTAATTGAAGAAGATGTTAAGGTAAGAGATTCCATTATTGCAGAGCTTCGTGCATATGATAAAACTCATAATCATATAATTGAAGATTATCTTGAAACTGATAAGCTCTTTAAAGCGAAAATTATTGAAAAGATTAATGTTAAGGATCTTAAAGTTGAAGACAGATACAAAACAATTATTGATGCGCTCAAGGATAATGCATCATTCAAGGCTGCAGTAATAGATTTGGCAGGTACAACATTAGATGATGATCAGTATAGCGATTTAATTGACGACTATATCTATTCAGATGATGATACCACTGTTAACGGCAAAATTACAAAGTATATCAATGATACCTTGACTAACTTCAATGCCGACGATAACACAGGTATCAACAAAGCAATCAATGATTATATGATTGAAATTATTGATGACTATATCGAGGCACAAAGCAGTGCTTCTGTTGAATATGGTACTCAACTTGACGAAGCTGTAATAGTTGTTGTTAATGAATATCTTGAAAATCAGATTACAGATGGTGACGTAATTGCTATAATTGATGAAATTATCATCAATTACATTAAAAAGCATATTAATCTTACTGAAGATGAGTGGGATACAGTGAACGATACTGACCTTGAAGGCTTTGTTAGCACACTTAAATCTCACTTGATTGAAAAGGCTGTTGACGAACCGCTTAATGATAATCTTAAAGGAATTATAAAAGGCTTTGTATCTGATGTAAATAACAAAACTGTTATTACAAATCTTTTCAATACTTACTATGATACAATGAAATCGTACATTGTTGATAATGTAAACGATTCTACAGTAAATCCAGAATTGCACAAAATCATTAAAGCTCAGGCAAAAGCTGATAATACTTATAATATTCTTTCAACATTTATTGCAGAAAACGAAGTTTATATCAAACAAACAGTCCTTGCTGATGAAGAACTTAAAAAGTACATTGAGAAATTTGCTAACGATGGCACATTTAAAACATTTGTTACCGAAAAAGTAACAACAGATACTGTAGTTAAGTTTGTATTGGATATTAGAGTACCAGATCCTGAAAATCCTAATCAGCTTAGTGACTTTATTGACGAAGCAATAAATATGCTTAAAGGTCTTGACTATTACAAAAACTTTATTAAATGCTTCAGTAATAAAGAGGCAACATATCATATTGATAAGTCCGATATTCACTTTGCATTGGCAGTGGGTGAGGCAGTTCATGGCTATACCTTTGATGAAGCACTTCAACTTCTTGGTGGTGGCCCTGTATATGAGCTTATCAACAGGATTGGCAAAGACAAGTTTGAAGATATCTACAACAAGTCGCGTGATGAATTTAATAATGGCATTATAGCTATTTCTGATAAGATTTTTGGTAACGCCGAAAAAGGAATTGTTGCTGATGAAACTTACTCAGAAGAATATCCAATGTCACTTGCAATGAGGATTGACTTTGCTTCGTTAATAGATACTTATTATACAAAGCTTTACGATAAGCTTGTAAAAAAGATTGAAGATGTAGCACCATATTACTACACAGAAAATCAGTATCTCAAACAGTTTGTTGAGGGCTTTAAATTTATCGAGTATTTTGATAAAAATGATGCTGAAGTAACCGAAGTTAACAGCGGATATAAGTTCAAGACTATTAAGGAATATTATGAATTGATGTACAATAATCTCTTGCTTATAGACAAAGCAGTTCTTTGGTATGGTCCAAATACACCTGATGGGCTCGAAAATCTTAGAGATGATATTGCAAATGATATTATAAAAGCGTTTAACAAGCTTCAGCAACTTTTGGAAGGTCTTGATGAGGATGGTTTAATATTTGGCAGTTACACAATTAAAGATGTTATTGCCAGGGTAGAATCACTTAAAAAGCTTGGTGCGCAAGTGCCTGCGCTTACAACTGTTATAGACAATGTTTGCACAATACTTTCCAAAGTTGAGGGCGGCGAGGTTATAGCAGGTGGTTACACGCTTGATGAACTTGCAAAACTCAGCGACAGACTCGAAAGCGCAGTTGCTGCTCTCAGAGATGAAGAGTATGAAAAACTTAATAGCGAGCTTGAAGATATTATAAACAAAGCAATCAGCAAGGCTGACGAAATTATTAAAGAGCTTGACGAGAATGGAACAATTTTAGGCAAAGTATCTCTTGACGAGCTTATGGCAAAAGTTGATGTTGTAAATAATATCTACAAAAAGCTTGAAAGCAAGATTGATGCTGTAATTGGCAAGCTTGCAGATATCGAAGCAGGTTCGGTTAGTGGTAAGTTTGATACAAAATACTGGGAAGATGTATTGTTTGGCAAAGATGATTACAACAGATTTGACCTTGACGATATACTTGACGCAGCGGCACCACATCTTAGCAAAATCAGAGTTGATAATCCATACACTGATGATAACAAGCGTTTGGTAATTGACGAATACAAAGTTAACGGCGGCGGTGCTACTGCTACATTTGACAGATATATGAATTAACACGCAATCAGCCAACAAGTGCCAGATGGCACTTGTTGGTGTGTTTAGTACAAAATTATGGAGGTAATGTATGAACAAAATAATTGCAATTTTAATTTGTGCATCATTGATACTTACCGGTTTTACATCTTTTGCTCAACAAACAACAGGGCAAACTGTTACCCACAAAATGACATTTAAAGATGTTAACGAATCTACTGATGAAGGCAAGTCAATATACAAATTGGTGGATGCAGGTGTAATAAATGGTAACGGTGATGGTACCTTTACACCGCAAAATGGCATTACAAGAGCAGAATTTTGCAAAATGATTAACCTTGTGTATAACTACACCGAAAAAGACCAGGTATTATTTACAGATGTTAAGGCATCAGACTGGTACTATGAACAGGTGCTCATTGCTAAAAAAGCAGGTTATATTAAGGGATATGAGGATGGTACCTTTAGAGGTGACAACAACATTACCCGTCAGGAATTTTGCACTATTATAACCAGGATTAACAACCTTAAGGTTAATGGTACAGCTCCAACTATTGCTGATGAGGTAGAAAGCTGGGCTGTTGAATATGTAAATGCAGTTTTAACAAACAGCGCTACATACACTGCAGATAATTCATCTAAAAATCTTATGTCGTTAGAGGCAGGCAACACCTTTAGAGCAACAGTACCAATTAAAAGAGGCGAGGTTGCAGTTGTACTTGCACTTTGCTATGATGTTGTTAACAAAACTGCTTCATTTGCTCAGGCAACAATACCTGTTACACCAAGCACAGGCGGCGGTGGCGGTGGCTCCGACAACAGACCGCAGGTTCCAAGCTGTGTAATCAGCTTTAATACAGACGGTGGTTCAACCGTTGCAAATCAGACTGTATCTCAAGGCTCCAAGGTTACAAAGCCTGCAACCCCAACCAAAGCTGGTTTCACTTTTGTAAATTGGTACACCGACTTGGCAAAGACAACTGTGTATGATTTTTCAAAAACAGTTTTAGGAAGCTTTACACTTTATGCAAAATGGGAACAAAATACAAATACTGATACTGATACTACCACAACCTATACAGTTACATTTAATTCAATGGGCGGTACTGCAGTTTCAAGCCAGACTGTAAGTAAAGATGATTATGCATCTGAACCTGCAGAACCAACAAGAGATGGTTATAATTTTGCAGGATGGTATTCTGATTCTGCTTGCACTGCAGAATTTGATTTTGGCACACCAATAACAAAAAACACAACTATATATGCAAAATGGTCGCAAATTAAAATGTATACCGTAACTTTTGAATGGGGAACAGCGGAACTTGCGCAAACTATATTGGCAACAGATAATGTAGCAAAGCCATCACCAAAACCAGTTAAAGAGGGTGAGTGTGTAGAAGAGCCTGAAACTCCATATCTTGAATATTATCAGTTTGTTGGTTGGTTTTGCGAAAAATATTGTTTTACAGAGTACGATTTTAGCGAACCAGTAACAGAAAACATCACATTATATGGAATTTATGAACCTGTTGCCGATGAAATGAAATCTGCGAATGAAGAGATTGTTACTAATCTTACCATTGCCAAGGATGCGCTGGAGGGATATATGTATGGCGGCGACTATTACGAAGGCGACGACCAGTACGACTTCGTTGCTTTGGTTGTTGAAGTTTTAAAAGATATTATATTAAAAGACGAACTGTTTATTATAAACAAAGTTTCCATTTACGCTGAACATGGAACAGGTTATATTTTAGATGCAAAGAATATATTTGATGATATGGAAAAGCGTACAAAAGACGAATTTTTATTAGAAATTCAATCGCTTGACGAAGATACATATAATTTCTTGCTTGATTTCTTTGATATCGACCCTAATGAATTTCTTAATAACAATTCTAACTGATATTAAAAATCACAGACAATTTTGTCTGTGATTTTTTTTGTACACAATCATATAATGCCTATGGAGGTGTATATATGGTTGTTGCTGCATATTGCAGAGTTTCTACAGGGTCAGATGAGCAACTTAATTCACTAAAAAATCAAACAGAATTTTTTAAAAGCTACTCTCAAAAAAATGGATATGAACTATTTAAAATTTTTGCCGACAGAGGCATAAGCGGTAAAAGCTGCAAAAACAGGCCTGAATTTTTAAATATGCTCGAAAATGCAAAAAACAAAAAATTTAATATGCTGCTAGTAAAAGATATCAGCAGATTTGCAAGAAATACTGTAGATTTTTTAAATGGCATACGGCTTTTAAAATCACTTGGGATAGAAGTGAGGTTTTTGTCTGCCAATCAAACTGTACTTGGTGAATCCGAATTTGTACTCACAATGTTTGCTGCTTTAGCTCAGGAAGAGTCATACAATTTGTCAAAAAGGATTATTTTTGGTAAAAAGCTTGCTGCCAAACAGGGCAGAACTCCGTGTTGCATTTACGGATACCACTATGACGGAAAGTATAATCTTGTTGCAGATGAAATTGAGAGTAAAATTGTAAAACAAATATTTGATTTGTATGAGGACGGATTTGGACTTAGGAAAATTGCTGATTATTTAAATAAAAATAACATATTGTCAAAGCGCGGCAAAAGCTGGCAGTTTAAGACTGTACGCAGAATACTTGGTAACCGCATATACATAGGTGATATAATTAACAACAAAACGCAAACTACAGATTTTTTAACAGGAACAAGAGAGACTATTTCTCAAAATGAGTGGATTATCAATCACAACGAGAACCTGCGTATTATAAGTGATGAAAAATTTAATAATGTGCAAAAAATTTTAAATTATAATGCTGTCAAACACAGAAGTGGTTGACCCTATATGCCTTGCAGCCAAAGTGCTTGACAGCTGCGACAAATGCTGTTGCTGCGGCGAAACAGATGTTGCATCGGTACCTGCAAACATTTGCAGAGTATTTGATGATTGCCTTGTAGATACCGATTGCGGTAAAAAAGTGTATGTAACAATAGGCTTGTTTACAATTGTACGACTCGAACGCGATGTACAGCTTTTAATACCTGTAATTGATTACTGCATTCCCGACAATGAATGTGTAACATCAACAGAGAGCAATCCATGCGATTTGTTTGACAAATTGCGTTTTCCGACAGATGAGTTTTTCCCACCCGAAAAATGTGCATTTGAAAATTTAGAGCCAACCCGCGAGGATTGCTGCTGCGGTTAATACACATTTAAGTGTAAATTGTGTATAAATAACAAGTAAAAAATCACCTTCAAGGTTTATGCTTTGAAGGTGATTTTTTGTAGTATAAATTAAAACATATTAATAAAGTTTTTGCATATTTCAATAGACCTTTGTGCTGCAATTTCACAAAACTTTGGAAAATCAATATTGGATTTTCCAGATGCATTGTCAGACATAACCCGAAGTATAGAAAACGGCACATTGTTAAGGTAAGCAACATGACCTATGCTTGCGCCTTCCATTTCACCTGCAATTGCACCAAAATTGTTTATAATTTTTTGTTTAACATCATCACTGTTTAAAAATTGATCACCGCTTGCTATGGTACCAAGCTCGCAGTTGATGCCCTCAAGCTGCATAGTGCTGTTGTAAAGCATTTGAGATATCCTTATGTCACACGGGATTTTTACAAGGTCAATCCCACTTATAAAGCCAACAGGGTCACCAAGGGCAGAGGTATCCATATCGTGTTGAACAACATCGGTAGCTATGGCTACATCGCATATGTCAAGCTTTTGGCTAAGCGAGCCCGCAACTCCAGTGTTAATTACAACATCGGGCTTGTATGTAAGTATCATTGTTTGTGCACATATGGCTGCATTTACCTTTCCAACACCGCATTTGGCAATTACTACATCTTTATCAAACATACTGCCGCTATAAAAATTAATTCCGCTAATTTTTGTAAGTGTTTTATTTTGTAATTGTGCAATTAAGCCGTTTACTTCAATATCCATTGCACCGATAAATCCAATCATTTTCATTACCGCCTTTCTAAACTGTTTGTTAACAGTTTATATACACTATTGTATCATAAAATTAAATAAAAATAAACAATTATTTTTTTAAAATGTATTGTTAATTAATTTATTATTTGTTATAATATAAAATAGTATATTTGTATATAAACTTGCGAAAGGATTGATATAAATGGGTTTTTTTGAAAAGGTATTTGGCTCTTATTCATCCAGAGAGATAAAAAGAGTTATGCCATTAGTCAAAAAAATTAATGAACTGGAGCCTCAAATATCGGCTCTTTCGGACATACAACTCAAACAAAAAACATCCGAATTTAAACTCCGTATCAAAAACGGCGAAACACTCGATGATTTGCTCCCCGAAGCTTTTGCTGTTGTAAGAGAGGCGTCAAAGCGTGTGCTTGAGATGCGCCACTTTGATGTTCAGCTTATCGGAGGTATCATATTACATCAGGGCAGAATTGCCGAAATGAAAACAGGTGAAGGTAAAACACTTGTTGCCACATTACCTTGCTATCTTAATGCCCTTACAGGCAAGGGAGTTCACGTTGTAACAGTTAACGATTATCTTGCTCGCCGTGACAGTGAACAAATGGGCAAAATATATCGATTTTTAGGCCTCACAGTTGGCCTTATTGTACCAGGGCAAACACCAGACGAAAAAAAGGCTGCGTACAATGCCGATATTACTTATGCTACAAACAATGAGCTTGGTTTTGATTATCTCCGTGATAATATGGTTATATACAAAGACCAGATGGTATGCAAATGCCACAATTTTGCTATTGTGGACGAGGTTGACTCTATACTTATTGATGAAGCGCGTACACCGCTTATAATTTCGGGTATGGGTGACAAATCTACAGAGCTTTATACTCTTGCCGATAGGTTTGCACGCTCGCTCAAAAAAAAGGTAGTTGTTGAAGAAGATACAAAAACATTTGATGATTCCACTCAGGCAGACTATATAGTTGATGAAAAGGCACGCACAGTTACTCTTACCCCTGAAGGTGTAAAAAAGGCAGAAAGTGCATTTCATATTGAAAACTTATACGATGCCGAAAACATGACAATTGCTCATCACATAAATCAGGCTATAAAGGCATATGGCATTATGCACAAGGACCGTGACTATGTTGTAAGAGACGGTGAAGTTATTATTGTTGACGAATTTACAGGGCGTCTTATGATAGGCAGACGCTACAACGAAGGCTTGCATCAGGCAATAGAGGCTAAGGAGGGTGTTGAGGTTGCAAGAGAGAGCAAAACACTTGCTACAATTACCTTCCAAAACTTTTTCCGCCTTTATTCAAAGCTTTCGGGTATGACGGGTACTGCTCTTACCGAAGAATCGGAATTTCAGGAAATATACAAGCTGGATTGCGTTGAAATACCTACAAATGAGCCAATGATAAGAGTTGACCACGATGATTCGGTGTATAAATCAGAAAAAGGCAAGCTTAATGCTGTTGTAAAACAAATAGAACAATGTCATCAAAAGGGTCAGCCTGTGCTTGTGGGTACTGTTACTATTGAAAAATCTGAGCTTATAAGCGCTATGCTTAAAAGACGCGGTATAAAACACGAGGTGCTCAATGCCAAATATCACGAAAAAGAGGCCGAAATAATTGCGCAGGCAGGTAAAAGGGGAGCTGTAACCATTGCCACCAACATGGCAGGTCGTGGTACAGATATAATGCTTGGCGGTAATATGGATTATTTAGCAAAGCAGCATCTTAAAAGAATGGGATATGATGACCAAATAATCAATGAATCTATGGGCTTTGCGGATACCGATAATGAACAAGTTATTGAAGCACGTGCAAAATTTGCTGAGTATAAGGAGCAAATCAAGCCCGAAATATTAGCCGAACGCGAGCTTGTTAAGCAAGCAGGAGGTTTGTTTATTATAGGTACCGAGCGTCACGAGTCGCGACGCATAGACAATCAGCTGAGGGGCCGTGCAGGTCGACAAGGTGACATTGGTGAATCGAGGTTTTATATTTCGCTTGAGGATGACCTTATGCGATTGTTTGGCTCCGACAGGCTTGTTGCAATGGTAGACAAACTTGGCGTTGGGGATGAGGATGCTATTGAGGCAAATATGCTTTCGGGTGCAATCGAAAATGCACAAAAACGCATCGAAGGCCGTAACTTCCAAATAAGAAAGCATGTACTTCAGTTTGATGATGTTATGAATGTGCAGCGAAATGTTATATACGGCGAACGACAAAAAGTGCTCAATGGCGAGGATTTAAAACAAAATGTCAAAAAAATGATTGAGTCGTATATTTCAAACACAGTTGATTTTTATACAGGCGGTAAAATTGTAGACAACTGGAACCTTGATGGCCTGGTTGAAACAATGGAGCGCTCGCTCAACATAAAAGGTGAAGTATCATACACCCGTGATATGTTTGAAGACCTTACAAGGGATGGCATAAAACAAGATTATTATGATATTGCCGAAAGAATATATCAGCAAAAAGAAGAAATGTTTGGTTATGACCAAATGCGTGAAATTGAACGAATACTTCTTTTAAGAGTGGTTGACAACAAGTGGATCGATCATATAGACGATATGGACCAGCTCCGAAAAGGTATTGGACTTAGGGCATACGGCCAGAGGGACCCTGTTATAGAATATAAAGAAGAAGGCTATGCAATGTACGAAGCCATGCTTGACTCTATAAACGAAGATTTGGTAAAATTTATATTTAGATTACAAACTAGTTCTACTGTTGAGCGAGAGCAGGTTGCAAAGCCCGTAACACAAACTCACGGCGACAGCTCTAGTGCTGCCAAAAAGCCTGTTGTGCGTGCTTCGCAAAAGATAGGCCGAAATGACCCTTGTCCATGCGGCTCCGGCAAAAAATACAAAAAATGCTGCGGTCAGTAAAAATATTTAAACAATAGTAAAGAGGTGAATAATATTGTTACAGTATGACGAATACAAAATTGAACTATTAAATTTAACTGACAGTATTAATGATTTGAGGGATTCACTTTGACATTGCAGGACTCAATGCACAAATAGAAGACCTTGACAATCAGGCTTCGCAGCCGGGATTTTTTGATGATATGTCAAAAAGCCAAAAAGTACTGCAAAAATCAAAAACTTTAAAAACAAAAGTAGAGCGTTTTACAAGCTTTGAAAGTCTTTATGAGGACACTTTAGTGCTCATTGATATGGCAAACGAAGAAGATGACGAGTCTATGCTTGATGATGTAACAGCGTCAGTTGCTCAAATTAAGTCTGAGCTCGAAAGTATGACACTTGAAACTCTTTTGTCGGGTGAGTATGATGCCAACAATGCAATTTTGTCGCTCCATGCAGGTGCAGGCGGCACCGAGGCTCAGGACTGGACCGAAATGCTGCTCAGAATGTATACAAGATGGGCAGAAAGGCGTAATTTTACAGTTACAACTATGGATATGCTCCCTGGTGATGATGCAGGCGTAAAAAGTGTTACAATTTTAATATCGGGTGACAATGCTTATGGTTATCTAAAAGCCGAAAAAGGAGTACACCGTCTGGTTAGAATATCTCCATTTGATTCGTCTGGCAGACGTCATACATCTTTTGCATCGGCTGATGTAATGCCTGAGTTTAATGATGATATAGAAATTGACATAAACCCTGATGATTTGAGAATTGACACTTTTAGGGCAAGCGGTGCAGGAGGTCAGCATGTTAACAAGACCTCGTCTGCTATACGAATTACCCATGAGCCAACGGGTATTGTTGTTGCATGCCAAAACGAACGTTCGCAGCATCAAAACAAGGATATGGCAATGAAAATGCTGTACTCAAAGCTTATGGAAATTAAAGAAAGAGAAAATATGGAAAAAATCGCCGATATCAAGGGCGAGCAAAAAGAAATCGGATGGGGAAGTCAGATAAGGTCTTATGTTTTTCATCCGTACAATCTTGTTAAGGACCACCGAACCAACTACGAAATGGGTAATATTAACGCTGTTATGGACGGAGACCTTGATGGTTTTATAAATGAATATCTTAAATCTGCAAGTCTTGGTACATTAAATCAAAAATAATATGTACATAATTCAGATAGCAAATGTTTAGATATAATGATGAGCAAAACAACTGTTTGTTGATGAATTACTCGTACAACTTGATGGCAATCATAGTACAATGGAATAAATAATTTTATGCGGTATCTGTATTTTTACAGATACCGCATTTTTTAAAATTTGTGTGATATTTGTAGATATTTATTTTGAAAGGATTTGCAGTGCCTCTTTTACGCAAGAAACAGGAATAATTTCCATATCTTTTATGCTTTTTAACGACTGCATATTACCCTTTGGTACTATGCATTTTGTAAAGCCAAGTTTTTTTGCTTCGTTAATTCTCCGATCGGCATAACTGATTGCACGAACTTCGCCAGTAAGTCCAACCTCTCCAAGAATTATTGTGTGCTTATCTATAACAAAATTTTTATAATTTGAAGCAATTGCAGTCATAACGGCAAGGTCTGTTGCAGGCTCGTTAATTTTAAGACCGCCCACAACATTTATGTATACATCAAGGCTTTGCATACTGTAGTTTAACTTTTTTTCGAGTATTGCAACAAGCAAAATTGCTCTGTTTAAATCTATACCTTGTGTCATTCGTCGGGGATTGCCAAAACCGGTAGGGGACGAAAGAGCCTGAACCTCAGCCATAACAGGGCGTGTACCCTCCATTGTACAAACCACAGTAGAGCCTGACACTCCGTCTGGACGTTCTTCAAGGAGCATCTTTGATGGGTTTTCAACATCTTCAAGGCCTGTGTCAGTCATTTCAAATACGCCAATTTCGTTTGTGGATCCAAATCTGTTTTTTACAGTGCGCAGTATCCTATATGATTGATGCCTTTCGCCTTCAAAGTACAAAACGCAGTCAACCATATGCTCGAGTACTTTTGGGCCTGCAATGCTGCCTTCTTTTGTAACATGGCCTACAATAAAAATGGCAATGTCATTTTCTTTTGCAAGGCGTAAAAGAAAGTGAGTTGCTTCGCGTACCTGACCTACACTTCCTGGGGCAGAAGATATGTCACTTTTAAAAATTGTTTGTATAGAGTCAATTATCATAATTTTGGGCTTGATTTTTTTTGCTTGTACAATTATGTTGTCAAGATTTGTTTCACTTATCAACAAAAGATTTTGTGTTACAATATTAAGCCTGTCGGCACGCATTTTTATCTGACTCTCCGATTCTTCACCCGTCACATAAAATACAGTGCCGTATTCGCCCAGAGAGTTGCATATCTGCAGCAGAAGTGTTGATTTTCCAATTCCAGGGTCGCCTCCGACCAACACCAAAGAGCCATGAACAATTCCGCCTCCAAGCACTCTGTCTAGCTCTTTTGAGTGAGTTTTAAATCTAAGCTCGTTTGTTGTGGTAATGTCTGCCAGCTTTTTAGGGGTTGCGTTTTCGCTGCTGTCCGAAGTTATGCTAAATTTTGTTGGCAAAATGTCGGTTTCCTCTACAAGAGTATTCCAGCTGGAGCATCCTGGGCATTTGCCAAGCCATTTTGGTGATGAATAACCACATTCCTGACATACAAATTTTGTTGTAGTTTTCATATTAACAATCCTCTCGATAACTTAATAAATACTTGATTAGTCAATAATTATCTATATATATAATTTACTATATTTTAATCAAAAAGTAAAGCAAAAAATCCGATGGATAAGCCATCGGATTTTATTATTATTTATTAGAGTTATTATTGCCCATCATATCATCAACGGCTTTTTGCATATTGTCCATTGTGGTATCTGCTGCGTTTTTCATATCATCGGTTGCACTTTGCATATCCTTATTTCCATCATCTGTTGTTGACTGGCTGTTGTTTGTGCTATTTCCAGTTCCATTACTTCCATTACCAGTGTTTGCGCCATTATTGTTGCCACCGCAACCTGTAAATGACAATGCTAATACAAGAGATAATGCAACTATAATACTTTTAAATGTCAATGTAAACACATCCTTTCGTTTTGGTGCAACAAATTGTTTTTGTTACACTTTAAAAAATAAGCAACCTGATTGATTATATTAGTATATAATTAATCAGGCTGCTTTTACAGATTCAATTACTGATTGTTAGAGATGTCAGATTCATATTTTTTAATCATATTTTTACTCATTTGACCCGAACGACTTCTTAAATTAGAAAGATACCTTTCACAGATTTCACCTGTGAAAATCTTGATTTCAATTTTTAAGGTATCGCCGTCAGGCGTAACGAAAATCTTGTCTATATACTTATTTGCAAACTCTTTTGTGATAATGCCGTCAGCAGCGTCACGCTCAGCCGCACGGAGTACGGAGCGTATTGTAGAGATATGTTTCTTAAAATCTTCTTTGTCGCTTTGCTGTTCGTAAAGCTCGGCGAGTTCGACTTCCATATCTACTATTGCTTTGTCACATTCTCTGTTGAGTTGCAAATATTCTTTGTCCGACATATCACCGCTTGCGTTATAACCAAGAAGTTTGCTTTTTTTCTTCTTTTCAAGTTCTATGCCACTTTTGAGGTTTTCAATCTTTTTAGCAAGTTCTTTATCTGTATCTATGCTTTTGTAAAGTTCAATGTAGTGTTCGACCAAATCTTCAGCAATATGTGAAGTCTCGCGGAAAACATCATACAAGATAGGCTTAATTTCTTCTTCATAAATAGCGAATGAATCGCAAGAGTCAGCACCATTTTTGATTTTCCCACTACACACCCATTTACTGTTTGCGTTACCTTGCTTGTCTTTACTTTCACGGCGGTAGTATGAAGTACCGCAACAAGTACAATATATTTTACCGGTAAGCAGATTGGAATGATTACATTGATTTTGTCTATCTTTTACATCTTTACTTCTACGGCGTAAGACTTCGTTTGCTTGTTCCCAAAGTTCCTCGGTAACGATAGCAGGGACGATATCGCCTGTCTCGTCTTTAAACATTACCCATTCTTCAGGCGGTAGAAACTTCTGCTTTTTGGTAAACATATCTATGACTTTTACTTTGTTACCTACATAGTAACCTTTGTATTTAGCATTAGAAATTGTGTTTGACATTGTACTGTGAGAAATCTTATTCCCGTTATAATTTCTATAACCCTTTTCCCAAAAAATATCCTCAATCTGTTTCATACTGTACTGATCAGTCGCATACAATTCAAACAGTTCACGCACCATAGGAGCTTGTTCTTCATCAATAATAAGTTTCTTGTCTTTTTTCTTGTAACCAAAAATACGACTGTTGCCAAGCACGACATGCTTTTTTATTGCCTCTTGATGCCCAAACGATACACGCCCCGACAGCTTTCTGCTTTCGTCTTGTGCAATACCACTCATTATAGTCAATCTCAATTCGCTATCAGGGTCAAATGTAAGTATATTATCATTAAGGAATAAGACACCAACATTATTATTCAGTAGTTGTCTTGTATAGCCTATACTGTCTAATGTATTTCTAGCAAATCTTGTGATTTCTTTTGTGACAATTAAATTGAACTTTCCCGCTATTCCATCCTCAATCATAGTGTTAAAGTTTTCACGCTTTTTAGTCGTGATAGCAGTTAGTCCCTCGTCGATATATCCCGGAACATAAGTCCAACTAGTGTTTTCTTGTATATAATTTGTAAAATATGAAATTTGATTATCAAGCGAATTCAACTGAACATCTTTTTCTGTTGAAACTCTTGCGTAAAAGGTTACTTTTAAAGGCAACTCATAAATAGTCTTTTGCTTTGCTAATTCTTGTCTAATTGTATGTAAATCCATACTCTGCACCTCTTTTCAAAGTTTCGTTGTATCATTATCTATATGTTTATTGTATCATGCAAGAAAATAAAAAGCAACCTTTTTTAAAGATTGCTTTTATTTTTCTTATCTGCACTTTTTTGACAATCCTTATAAATTATATTTACCATTTTATTTTTCTCTTTTTCAGTAATGATGCCTTTATCAAAAAGCACATTATTAAAATAGTTTAACATTATCTGCTTTGCAGACACATTTAAATTATCCAATAGGAAATCACCTCTTGTTAAAGATTAGTATTTCCTTTCATCAGTGGTAATATTCTTCTTTCTTCTTTCTGTTGTTTTACTGAAAAGGGCTGTCCGTGTTTTTGGTAAGCCTTTCAGGGTCAAAGTATTGTTTGTTAGTGTATGTACTGACGGAACCGTCAGCATTCAGTTGTATGATAGTATCGAGCCTGTCGAGGAAGTCTTGACGGTCTTCTCTATCTTCAGTAAAGTATTGGTCTTCTGGCGGATAGCGACTGCTTATAACCGCCGTTGTGTAAAGAGCAGCCTTATCGCTGTAACGCGATTGCATCATCAAAGGCATGCCGCTTAAGTATAGTGTTAGCATATCCGTGATTGGAATACTGCTGTTGAAGTTGTCGAAACAGACGATATCCTCGGCAGAGTAGGAATCAAATCTTAGTGGCTGATATGAAGTAACCCTGTGAACTGCTTCGATACCATACTTGTCAAAAAGAAATTGTAATCTTGCCGAAGAAGAAGCCCCGAAGAGATAAATCGTTTCGAGAGTTCTCACAGTTTTTGAGAAAGTCTGCTTTTCGAGAGTTGAGCGAATTTTCTCTATGTGTGATATGTACCTTATGAACGCCGGATTTGAATTGATAATAGACATCGTATCTTCGCCGTTAGTTATCATATCAAGCATAACTGATAGATCAGTCCTTGCTCCAGGCCTTTCAGGAATGAGCGAACCCCACTCGTAGAAAGTGCCGTCAATTTTTGTTTCTGCCTTATCACTATCTTTGAACTTGCCTTCTTTTAATATATATGTTCTGTTTTCTTCTGCACTTCCTTGACAAGGCTGTATATTAGCCATAGAAAAAGCCCTGGACATTGTAGAAAATTTTCGGCTCGTAGTGAACTGTATAAAAAGGTGATAATGTTCTGTGTGCGTATTTAAGCCTCGCTCTAAAGCAAAGCAAAAATACACAACACCCTTAAAAGACATTGCTTTACTTTTTAAAAAGTCTGCATCTACGCCTTTTGTCTGTGGATTATTGATTGTTATAAACCACTTTCTTGACTGACTATCTTTCTTCTGTTTCATCATCGTCACCCCAATCATCCATATAAGAGCGGTCACGAGTTGCGTACTCAATTATTCTTTCCTCATGCTCAAATTCAAGAGCATCAAATTCTTCTTCTGTTAGTCCTTTTGGCTCTTGATATGGATAATCAATACCATTTATTCCTTCAAAACCAAAATGCAAACGCAGACTTCTTGCTTCTGGAATTAAAAACCCAATCTCATCAACATTGGATATGCAGTCCTTACAGCAGACTTCAGCCTTTGAATCATTATAAGGCAATAAATGAAAATTGCATTCATTTTCTGCCGTCATTTCCTTACCACAATACTTGCAAAACACCTTTTGTCTTTCTAATTTAATTTTATTTGACATTATTAGCCTCACTTTCTGCTACATTTGTGTAGCGCTTAATTTTGTTGTATAATCAATTATAACCCGTCAACTTCATGGGTTGGCTTAAGGGTAATAATAACCTTAAGCCAGCGGCACCGCCGCTGACTTCGTCAGCGTGCGTGCCGTTTGTTGTCAATCATAGTATTTTTTACCGAGAGCTTGTAGTTCTTTTTTTAGCTGTTTAACATTTGAAAGCTCCGGTATTACAATTATATCTACATCTGTTTGTGGAGTGGCTATATAGCCGTGGTAGTTAGGTAAGCGGATGCTTTTGTCAATGGATACATTAGGAAAGAGCATCGTCGCCGTTTCTGTATAGATACGATTGCCCATGTGAACCCTTGTAGCAAACTGTTCACGGATAGCAGTAGGGAGAATGTCAGCGTTAAACTGTTGATTTATTAAAATCAAGTGAAAACCGAAACTCCTTCCCATAAAAGCAATATGACTGATTTTTTCCATAAGAGCCTTTTTTTCTTTGCTGTCCTTAGATAAAACATAGCTCCCGAATTCGTCACAAATGAGGTATCTTTCACGATACTGCTTATTCTTGATTGTTTCTATAAATGAATTATAAAACTCATCAATAATTCTGTCACAATCTGTATATTCGCCGTATCTGTCGGCGTGGAATATATTATCCCAATCTTTCCCAGCCTTGAAATCAGCAATTACTATATCTTTCTTTTGATACATAAGCTGACGAACAAGAAGCTGAACAGTACAAGTCTTGGAACTTCCGGAAGGACCCGCAAAAAGAGCGTGAGGATCTTTCTTACATTCTAATATATATGGCGACACGATACCGCCGTCATTCCATTTCTTTGCAGAGTAGCCAAGTATGAGGTCATTGCCGTTACTTTTGGGAATGTTGCATTCCTTCAGCGTTCCGAAAGAGCCGTCTGTTCTCGACATCACAACTGAATTTACAATTTTGTAGAATTCAGCGAGCTCCTGCTGATATTCACAGTAGATTATGAAAATACAGACTTCCGTATTTTGTATATAATAGTACGGAAAGAATTGCATTGATAAATTGCACGCTGTTTGATAATGCCTGAACTTTGACACTATATGCTCCATAACTTCTATGGCGATTTCGTCAGTAGCAGCCTTTTGAGTAATAAAGCCTACTTGTATGACCGACGGAATCGGCGTGTATATTACATTTATGTACGGCTCAAAGGAGTTGAAAGCATATTGTTTCAGCACCGCCCTAAAGTCGCACTCTAAACTATAATCAAATATGTGTCGGGGTCTGCGGTTGCGACGAAACATTTCGAGAGCATCGCAAAAGTCTGTGTATGCAACCAATACCCAACCGCTGAGAATTGCTTTTGTGTCTTTGCAGAAAGAACGAAAGGCAACCCAAGTGTTGTGCATATCTTCCTTGACTGTGATACCCCTTGCTTTGCAAAAGAGTATTTCTACCCAAGCACAAGCGGCAAACATAGCCAAAGACAATACAATCATTAAAAAGCATTCTAACATAGTGAACACCCCTATTCAAAATATTTTGTAGGGGCAACTACCGGAGCAGTCACCCCAAGAATAAGACCGCCACCACCACCGCCAAATCAAGAAGATTAATTCAAACCAATAATTTTACCTTTACTATTATAAGTTACATCAGTCTCAGATCCGACAACGATATCCTTATAATTAGCAACAGCAGGAGAAATAAAAGCCTTTTCCACATACATTCCTTCAATACCTTCAAGACCATTCATTTCATCAGCAGCATCAAAACCAAGCCAAACTGAAACTCCATTAATCTCCTTACCCATATCATTGGTAAATGAAATTTTCTTCTTAGCAAGCACGGTAGCTCTCACTTTTTTCACCCCCAATCTAATCAACCCTTAAAGAAGAAAAGGGCAGACCGTATTTTTTATTGAGTTTTCAACGCATAACCTTGAAAGGCTACATCTAAATATACCGTTTTTTGTCCACTAAAAAGCTCACATGTTCTGTTCCCATGTGTTTCAAGCCTAAACTGTAGATTTTGATAGTACACTGTTAAACACTCACATTTTTTAGTCGACCTATTGAAAAAATTAAAAAACACTATTGACAATAGGGAAAACATCTGTTATACTCATATTGTAACCTATGATATAATTGTGTTTATTTTCGACATTTTTTATTATAGCATGAATTTTGATTTTTCTCAATATACACAAAAGCGTTGTAATGATATTGTAAAAATAAGAAATGATATTGCAATATTATAAAATTTGGAGGTGTTCTTGGGAGCGAGCAGTCAAGCCACGGTACCGAGAAAACCATATAATATGTAGAAAATCATCTGTTTCGGGTCAATCCGGAACGGATTTTTTTAATTTTACTTGTAATTTTAGAACATTTGGTGTATAATAAATGCACCACATCTTTTTTACCAATAATTTAATATGCAAATATTACGGCATACCTATGCCCATATGTATAATTCTTGAACACAAGGACGACGCTAATTTTGTAAAAAGCGTTGTTCTTCTTTCACCTATCCTTGTTGTTCAAGTGCATATGGTAAAAAAGTGTGTGGTAACCTTTGAAAGAGACGGCGTTTTTTGGTGCGTGGCTCTTCGGGGTTACGCACTTTTTTTATTAGCGAGGTATGGCATGGAAGAAAAAAAGACCTGTTGTTTCTTCGGGCATAGGAAGTTAGCAGACACGGACACGGAGCAGTTGCGGAAGCGACTGTATAAAATTATCGAGGAACTTATTATATATAATGATGTAAGTGTTTTCCTATTTGGTAGCCGAAGCGACTTTGACCGCCTGTGCCGTGAGGTAGTTGCGGAACTTAAAGAAAGGCACCCACATATACACCGCATATACATCCGCGCAGAATATCAATACATAAACGACAGCTATGAAAAATACCTTTTGGGATCCTGTGACGAAACCTATTACTCAGAGCGTGCCGTCAACGGCGGCAAGGCGGTGTATGTTGAACGTAACTATGAAATGATAGACATGTCGGATATCTGCATTGTGTATTACATCGAGGGTTACGCACCGCCAACAAGGAAGAACAGCCGGCGTGATATATTTCCTTATCAACCCAAAAGCGGAACAAGAATAGCATATGAATACGCACAGAAAAAGAAAAAAGTAGTTATACAAACTGCTGATTTTTGACATATTATCCGCTATTTTTGATTTATTTGTTGTAGAATATGGAAATATATGCTATAATTATATAAAGAAAATTTATATAGGAGCCAATATGAATAAAAATACGGATTTAGTTTACCATTATTGCAGCATAGAAGCATTGGTCAATATTATACGGACATCTTCTATATGGTTGTCCGATTATCGTAAAATGAATGACTTTGCCGAGGAAAAATGGGTCAAAGATAAGGTAAATAATAAAATAAGAGAACAATTAACAAGCCTTGACAAAAAGGCATGTGAAATTTGGGATAAATATTATGATCAAGATACATTAAGGACAGGTACATTTTTTGTTGGTTGCTTTTCGGAAGACAGTGACGATCTAACACAATGGACTAGATATGCTGACGACGGAAGAGGTGTAGCAATAGGGTTCTCAAAAGAACAATTAAACAAATTAAACGATTGCTTTGGGTTAGAGTTTAGCAAAATAGTATATAATGAAAAAGAACAAGATAAGTTTGTAAATAAAATTACAGAAGAGATAATGAGCAAGTTTAATAGAAAATCCGTAATGCATGTTGCTGTTGAATTTTTCCAAGACTACACTTTGCAATTTTTGAAATATAAAAACCCAGGGTTTTATAGTGAAAAAGAATGGCGAGTTGTTCATTACTCTTCTCCGGCACACCAAAAGATTACCTATCACGATAAATTTCAATTTCTAAAACCCGAATTTAGAGTAAGCAAAAATAGAATTATTTCGTATATTCCATTAAGTTTTTCCGAAATCAAAAAAGACGTAATAAAAGAAATACATTTGGGACCGAGTTCAAAAGTTTCTATCAATGATATTCTTAATTTGCTTAATGCATATGGGTATTATGAAAATGTTTCGTTTAACCACGAAGAACCAATTTCAATAATTAAATCAAAAAGTACATATCAAAGTTACTAATAGAGGAGGAATACATATGGCACTAATTAAATGTCCGGAATGCGGAAAGGAAGTCTCAGATAGAGCACCAGCTTGTCCTAATTGCGGCTACCCTATTGAAAATGAAGTTGAAAAACACGAATACAAACTGTATTATCCAATTTTTAGAGAAAGCGAAACCGATCTTGTAAAGAAATTTTTCCCCGAAGTTCTTGGCTATACAGAAGAAGAAACTCAATGGTTCATTGATAAAGGCGGTCTTATGAATATAGCCTGTGATTTAACATTAGAAGAAGCTCGGCAGATAACTATCCCATTTTCTCATAACAATATACAAGTTTACTTACAAGATAAAAATGGTAAAACAATTTTCTGGTGCGATTTAGGAATGACACTTGGCAAGGAAGAACCAAAGGATCACTATTATGATAAGCCAGTTGTTTCTAGAGAACATCTTGCTGTGATTACGGAACCTTTTGAAAAAGAAAAAGAAGCGGCGCGATTGGAAGAAGAAAAAAGACTAGAAAGAGAAAAATATTTGAGAGAACATCCAGAAGAAGCACGAAAAATTGAAGAAGAAAAATTGGCAGAGGAACAACGACAATTAGCGGAAGCACAAGCGAAAAAAGATAATCTGATAAAATGTTTAGAAGAACGGAAAAAATCAGAGATAAAAAGTAAGGCTTGGGGTGTTGTCTGGTCAATAGCCTGGACAATCATCTGTATTTGGTCATTTTCTGCTAGTGAAGAAGGTTCTTTGGGACTATTAATTTTATTATCTTTGGTATGTGCTGTCGGTGGTTGGGGAATGTTAATACTTACTAATGGTTCTGTTGAACAAATGGAGAACGATATTAAGATTGCTTCAAAAAGCGTTGAAGAGTATCAAAGACTTGTAGACATTAGGATGGCAAATATAAAAGCCGAGAACGAAAGATTGAAAGCAGAAGAAGCATTAAAGCATCCTAAATGTCCTATGTGTGGTAGCACAAATACACAAATTATATCTACACTAAACAGAGCTGTTTCAGTAGGTATGGTTGGTTTGGCTTCATCAAAAATCGGGAAGCAATATGAATGTAAAAAATGTAAACATAAATGGTAAGACAAAAACACCCTCAGGGAAAATCAATCCTTGAGGGTGTTCGTTTATTCTTCGTCGTTTAATTCGATATCATCAAATATAATTTTAAGATAATCACGGCGGCCATACAAGATACGATAAATTGAAACATATTCGTCATCAGCTTTGTAGAATACAAGATAATTTCCGCTGACGATAAAGCGGTAATCTGTATCAAAAGGTACTTTGGTAGATAATGACGGTCCCATATGGGGAGAAATCTCTAAACGGCTATAATCGTCAATTATGCGTTTAATTACATTGTTAGCAGCTATTGGGTTTGATAAATCATTTTCGATATAAGACTTGATTTCTTTTAAGTCATTTAATGCAGTAGGGGTAACTCGTATTTTCATCATTATACCCCCAAAGCAGCTTTCACATCGTCATTAGATAACCAGCCGTTTTCTTTTACGGATTTTTCGGCTTCGGCAAGTTTCCCCATAAGTTTAATAATTGCTTTTGTTTTTTCGTATTCTTCCATATCGACAATGGCATAACGACCTCTGCCGTTCTTTGTAAGAAATACCGGCTCGTCAAATGAAATTTCTTTTAATACCTCTGCGTAATTTCTTAAATCTGAAACAGGTCTGATATTTGGCATATAAAAACCTCCTTTATTATCTGTTGTAATTATTGTATCATAATTTTAAGTAAAATACAACAACAAATTTTAAATTTCTAAAAAATATTACGCACAGCAATTTTATCGCCATGCGCAATATATTTATGCGGTTACTGTATAGGTATAAGAAATAGTTTTCAAGTGTCCGTCAAGCCACCTATAATTTCTGTCAAAACTCTTATTTCGTTCGGGGCAAATCTTTTTTACCATCTGTCCACCAATAGAACCAGCCTGTTTTGATGTTAAATCACCATTGTAACCATTTTTAAGGTTTACACCAACTTCGCTTGCTGCTTCCATTTTAAATCTGTTCATAGCTTCTTTAGCTTCTGGAACAACATGTTTTTTAGATGCCATTAAAATCACCTCCTTGTTATTTGGTACAAGTATAATTTATGCACATACCAAAATAATAAACAGGTAATTTTTTACTAACAAAATTATGATTTAAAAAATGCAACATAACCTTTGTAAGCACTGTAAATATCTACTTTGCTTGCAATTTCAAAAGGTGCATGCATCGAAAGGAGAGGTACACCAACATCGATTGTGTCAACATTAAGATTTGCAATATATTTTGCAACCGTTCCTCCGCCGCCTTGGTCTACCTTGCCAAGCTCACAAATCTGCCATATTACATTTGCTTTGTTAAATACAGAACGCATTTTTGCAACAAATTCGGCATTGGCATCGGATGTAGAGCTTTTTCCGCGTGCACCAGTATATTTGCAAAATGCTACACCGCAACCCATAAATGCGCTGTTGTTTTCTTCATTAACGCTTTTGTATGTTGGATCTACCGCAGCGGTTACGTCTGATGATAAGCACATGGAATTTGTAAGAGTTTTTTGCAAATAAATGTCATTGTACTCATTTTTTGTTTTTAAAATCAATTCACTAATAAAGTTTTCAAAAAATCTGCTTTGTATTCCTGTGTTGCCGTCACTGCCCGTTTCTTCTTTGTCGGCTAGCAGGCAAATGCTTGTGCGCAGAGGATTTGTTGTTTGGCAAATTGCCATAAGTGATGTATAGGCACAAACTCTGTCATCCTGACCGTAAGCACCTACCATAGACATATCAAGACCAATTGTACATGCTTTAAACGAAGGCACAATTTCAAGCTCTGAGCTGACAAAATCATCCTCTTCGATATTATATTTTTGTTTTAAAATGTCAACAATAGTTTGCTTAAATTTTGATTTTTCACAATCAGATGGAATAGAACCTATGAGTATATTTAAGTCTTCACCGTTAATAAGTTTGCTTGCTGTCTGGTTCATCTGTTCCTGAGCAAGGTGCGGCAGAAGGTCGGTAATTGTAAATTTGGGGTCGCAGTCATCTTCGCCGATGTTTACATTAATTACTTCACCATCTTCTTTTACAACAACACCTATAAGTGACAACGGAATAGCAGTCCACTGATATTTTTTGATTCCGCCGTAATAGTGTGTTTTAAAAAGCGCAAGATTTGAGTCTTCATAAAGCGGATTTGGCTTTAAATCGAGTCGCGGGCTGTCAATGTGTGAGGCAATTATGTTTGACCCGTTTAACATATCCTCACTTCCAATAACAGCAAGAACAATGTTTTTGCCTCTGTTGATTTTATACACTTTATCGCCTGCTGCAAGCTTTTGTTTGCTTTCGATATTTACAAAACCTGCTTTGATTGCAATGTTTTCACTTTCGGTTGTACAAAGTCTTTCTGTTTTTGAATGGTTTAAATATTCAATATATTTGTCACAAAAATCTAATACTTCTTTTTTGTTTTCTTTTTCCCAGGCAATATTATTTTTCATACAATAAAATCCTTTCACAAATGTTTTTTAATAAAAATATTTTATCACTTTTAAATTTAAAATACAATACTTTTGATTTGTCTATTTGTAACAAATATTACAATGCAACAAAAAAATTTAAAAGTTTACATATTTTTTACAAAAAATACTATTATTTTTTAAAAATATGTTGTATAATAAATAATGTATAAGTGAAAATAGGATTTTTTGACTATTTTTAATAATAAATTTTGTGAGGTGTTAGTATGAGCAATAATTCAAGGGTCACAGTAAGAATATATGGCACAGATTATATACTGTGCGGAAGTGAATCTGAAGAATATATTAACAATGTTGCCTTTAATGTTGACAAGGCAATGAGAGAGGTTGCAAAAAACCCATTGCTCAAACCATTGCAGATTGCCGTGCTTGCTTGCTGCAATATGTGTGATGAAAACATAAAATTAAAAGAGCAGCTTGATAACCAAAAGAGCGAAGCAAGTAAATATGCATCAGCAGGCAGCAAGTTTAAAGGCATTGCCGAGGAAAATGCCTTTTTAAAAGAGGAAATAGCAAATCTTAAAGATCAGGTTGCAAATCTTCGTATTCGTCTTTCACAAAAAAACTAGACGCAAGGTAACTATAAATGAACAATATCGAAATTTTATCTCCTGCAGGCGAATTTGAATCATTTAAATGTGCAGTTAACAATGGTGCCGATGCAGTTTATATTGGCGGAAGTCACTTTAGTGCCCGAAAGAGTGCAGTTAATTTTACAAATGAACAAATTGAACAGGCTGTTAAGTATGCGCATTTGTATGGAGTTAAAGTATATGTGGCACTTAACACTTTGATACACGAGAGTGAGCTTAAAGATGTGTACTTATTTGTTAAATTTTGTTGTGATGCTGGTGTTGATGCTCTTATAGTTCAGGATTTGGGTATTGTGTATATGCTAAGACGGTATTTTCCGCAGATGCGTATTCACGCAAGTACACAAATGACTATTCACAATTTGTATGGTGCCCGTTTTGTTAAAAAATTAGGATTTGAAAGAGTTGTTGTTTCGCGTGAATTGTCTTTTGAACAAATACAGAGTATAGTTGACGGGTCTGATATAGAAATTGAGGTGTTTGCACACGGTGCTTTGTGCTTTTGTTATTCGGGCCAATGCCTTATGTCATCTTTAATAGGAGCAAGGAGCGGTAACAGAGGTGCTTGTGCACAGCCTTGCCGTTTGCCTTATACAATTTGCGACAAGGATAAAAACGAACTTGATGCATCGCCAAAATATTATTTGAGCCTTAAGGATTTATGCACAATTGATGAAATTGACAAATTGAAAAAAATAGGTGTTGCTTCACTAAAAATTGAAGGCAGAATGAAAAGTAGCGAATATGTTGCAATTGTAACTGCGTTGTATAACAAATACCGCAGCGGCGGATATGTTGAGCAGGATGATATCAGACTTTTGCAAAACATATTTTCGCGCAGTGGTTTTACAAAAGGGTATTTGTATAACGATACGGGTGCACAAATGCTTAATATGCACAGTCACAATGACAATGTGTACCGCGATATTAAGGACAATGTTCACCGCCTGGCACAACAGCTTATTAATACAAAAAGATATATTTATATTGATGCATATGTAAATGTAAAACTCGGCTCAAAGCCGTATATAATTTTAAAACACGGCGAAAATACCATTAAAATATTTGGCGATGAACCGGTTGAATCAGCTGTTAAAACAGCTACATCTGCTGAGCGTATAGCCATGCAGGTTACAAAAACAGGTTCGAGTGCATTTAAAATAGCAAATATTACGTGCGATATTGACGATGCAATCAATATCCCCATTAAAACAATTAATGAGCTAAGGCGAAAGGCATTAGAGCAGCTTGAAAAAATAATTACTAAGCCGCACAAACCAATCAACATTATTCCATACGACTACAAAAAATCAAATTCGGTCAAATTAAGCTGCAAAAAAAGCGCATCTGTTAAAACCTTTAGTCAGGCAAAGGCTGCGTATCAGCTTGGGTTTGAAAAAATATACATCAGCTTTGAGGTTTATAAAGAGGACAAGCATTTTTTTGATAAAAATGCAGATGTTTTTTGCCTTATGCTGCCTAATGTAGCGAGCGATAGTTATATAAAAAGTTGTATGCAATGTGAGCTTGAGTCGGTGTGTATATCAAACATATCTCAAATAGAGCCTTTTTTGAACAAAAAGCTTTATGCAAATTACACTATGAATATATTTAATTCTATGTCGCAACAATTACTCTGTGAGCTTGGATTTAAAGGGGTGTGTTTGTCACCTGAGTTAAACATCAGGCAGCTTGCCGATTGTGTTGCGCACTTGCAAAGCGAAATTTTGGTATATGGCAAAATACAACTTATGACGGTAAAAAATTGTATTATTAAATCATTAAATGGAAAATGCAATTGTGACGGGCAAACACATTATATTAAAGACAGAAAAGGTGTGTATTTTCCATTTTATTCAAACAAGCAAACTTGCACAAACATCATATATAACAGTGTGCCTGTGTATATGGGCGACAAAATTGACGAATTAACAAGTATAAATGCATCGTGGCTGAGGTTTGATTTTGTTGATGAAACACCTGAGCAAATAAAACAAATAGCCCAGTGTTTTAAAGCTGGAACAAAAATGCCGGAAGGTACTTTTACAAGAGGACATTATTACAGAGGAGTTTTATAAATGAATAATATCAAAATCAAAATCAAGTATTTAGAGCATAATAAGGAAAAGAAAAAACCTTTTTATGCAACAAAGGGTGCAGCAGGTATGGATTTGTCTGCATGCATCAGTGAAGATGTTGTAATTAAGCCAATGGAGCGAGCTCTTATACCTACTGGTATTGCAATAAAGCTGCCAAATGCAGATTACGGCGCTTTTATATTTGCACGCAGTGGATTGTCTGTAAAAAAAGGCTTGTGCCTTGCTAATGGTGTAGGCGTTGTTGATAGCGATTACACTGGAGAGATTAAGGTTGGCCTTATTAACCTTGGCAACGAGCCATTTGTTGTTAAAAATGGCGAAAGAGTTGCTCAGCTTGTTATTTTGCCTGTTGCAATTGCTGAGCTTTGTGAGGTTGATGAGCTTGAACAAACCGAAAGAGGAGCAGGCGGGTTTGGCTCTACGGGTGTTAACTGATGTATAAATATGTTTTGGCATCAAAATCACCACGAAGAAAGGAATTGCTTTTAAACATTGGCATTCAATTTGAAGTTGTACAGTCTGATTTTGACGAAAGCACTATTTCCAAACAGCTTGAGCCACAGTTGTATGTACAGGAACTTGCAATGTTTAAGGCATTGTCTGTTGTAAAAAAAGTTGACAAAGACACATTGGTTATAGGAGCCGATACCGTAGTTGTTTTTGATAATGAGGTACTTGGAAAGCCAAAAGACAGGCAAGATGCTATATGTATGCTTAAAAAGCTTTCGGGCAATGTTCATTATGTGTATACAGGTGTTTGTGTTGCACGCAGCAATGATGCAAAATGTGTTGCTGCCTTTGAAAAAACATCGGTATATTTCAGACAATTAACAGATGGCGAAATAGAGTATTATGTTGACAATTATAAGCCCTTTGATAAAGCAGGAAGCTACGGAATACAAGAGTATGCTGGTGTTTTTGTGAGCAAAATTGAAGGGGATTATTTTAACATAGTAGGGCTGCCTGTGTGCAGGCTTAACAGTATTATTAATGAATTTTAATATTTGTAAAGGAATGATATTATGACAAGAAGAGATATCGGTATTGACCTTGGAACTGCAAACACCCTGGTATATGTTAAATCAAAGGGTATTGTGGTTAACGAACCAAGCGTTGTTGCCATAAACAAAAATACCGGAGAGGTGTTGCAGGTTGGTAATGCCGCAAAAGAAATGCTTGGCAGAACTCCTGGCAACATAGTTGCAATCAGACCGCTCAAAGATGGTGTTATTGCTGATTTTGACGTTACACAGGCTATGCTTAAATATTTTATCGGCAAGGCAAATCAGTCACATGGATTTTTAAAACCGCGTGTAATTGTTTGTGTTCCTTCAGGTGTAACCGAGGTAGAAAAACGCGCCGTTGAGGATGGTACACTTAATGCAGGAGCAAAAGAAGTATATATTATTGAAGAGCCAATGGCAGCAGCAATTGGCGCAGGATTGCCTGTAGAGGAAGCAACGGGCAGTATGGTTGTTGATATAGGCGGAGGCACAAGCGAGGTGGCTGTTATTTCGCTTGGAGGCATAGTTGCCAGCAAATCGCTCCGTATTGCAGGAGATGATTTTGACGATGCAATAATTAATTACATCAAAAAGAAGTTTAACCTTATGACAGGTGAGCGCTCTGCTGAAAAATTAAAAATTGATATTGGCTCTGCATACGAAACAATAGAAGATGCATTTGAGGAAGTAAGCGGCAGAGACCTTTTAACAGGGCTGCCCAAAAATATCCGTGTGTCAACCACAGATATTGTTAACGCACTAAAGGAACCTGTTGAGCAGCTTGTTTCTGCAATTAAATCAACTCTCGAAATTACACCTCCCGAGCTTGCTGCAGATATTATGGACAGAGGCATTACTCTTACAGGCGGCGGTGCATTGCTGCGTGGCCTTGACAGGCTCATTACCGAGCAAACCGGCATGGATGTAAATATTGCCGAAAATCCGCTTGATTGTGTTGCACTTGGCTGCGGTGCAGTGCTTGAGCAGATGGAACAGCATCGAAATGTTATGATTAACGCAAGAAGAGGATAATTGTTTATGTATTTTTTTGAAAAAAATAAATTTAAAATAATTATAGCTGCTGTTGCTTTTGTAATTGTTGTAATTATTGCAGTTTCCTCAGTTACAGGTGCCAAAATACCTGTAATAAGCGATACCGTTAATTTTATTATTTCTCCTTTTCAAAAGGTAGCAGTTGGCATATATGACGGTGTGGGTGACTTTTTTGCAATGCTGCGCTCAAACAAAAACTATGTGCGTGAAAATGAGCTGCTTAAGGAACGCATTGCTGCCCTTGAGGATACAATAAGAAAAAACGACGATTATGCTATGGAAAATGACCGCTTGAGGCAAATGCTTGAATTAAAGCAAAAAAATACCGAATTTGAATATATAGCTGCAGATATTACTTCATCAGATATGACAAACTGGTCTAAAACATTTACAATAGACAAAGGTCTTGTAGATGGAGTAGAAAAAAATTGTGCTGTAATTACTGTAAATGGTTTGGTTGGGCATGTAAGCGATGTTGGCAGAACATGGGCGAGAGTTGTATCAATAATAGACAGCACATCATCTGTTGGAGCAACTATTACAAGGCTAAATGTTAATGCTGTTGTTAATGGTGATTTAGCTCTTTCATCAGACAGCAAGTGTGTTATGAACTATCTTATTAAAGATACCAATGTAGAAATTGGTGATTATGTTGTTACTTCGGGCAATGGTGGTATTTACCCTCGCGGTCTTTATATAGGCAAGGTGGCACAACTCAACGACGATGTATCGGGGCTGTCACGCGAGGCTATAATTGAACCAGGTGTTGATTTTTATGATGTTGATGAGGTTTTGATTATAAAAAACAATTAGCCTAAAAAGAGTAATTTTAAAACACCTCAAACGGCTAACATATTGAAAGGCAATATAATGAAAAATTTGTTTACCTACCTTACACTGTTAATATTAATTGTGTTGCAGTCAACAATTTTTAAAAATTTTGAGATTTTACATATAATCCCAAATCTCGTTTTGACATTTGTTGTTTGCTACAGTATGTATTCGGAGCCTTCAAAGGCAACTGTGTTTGCCATAGTATCAGGTTTTGTCATGGATATAATTCAAACACAAAACATTGGTTTTTCGGCACTAATTATGATGTTTGTGGCACTTGTTTATTCAGTTGTAAGCTCAGATTATATAAAAAGCAATGTGATTACTGTTGTTTTAGGCACTGCAATTGCAACACTAATTTATGAGGGTGTGTACAGCTTTGTACTTTATTTTATGTTTGATAAGGTTAATGCCGGACATATTTTTTATGTTATTTTTGTTGAGGGCATTTACAATATGATTATTGCTTTTTTGCTGATGTTTTGGGCAAAATATCTTGCAGAAGATGAAATTAGGAGTTTTTAATTGTGACATATATATTTAAAAACAAAAGATTTATTTTGAATATTATTGTTATTCTTCTGTTTTGCGCTATTGCATTTCGACTGTTTAAACTGCAAATTGTAATGGGTGAAAGTTACCGCGAACAGTCCGAAAACAGACTTGTATCTCAGGAAGTGATAGAAGCTCCGCGCGGAATAATTATGGATAGAAACGGAAAACCTCTTGTTACAAACAAGCAGGGTTTTTCTGTAGAGATAAGCAAAGCAGATATAACTTATGACCGTTTAAATGATATTATCCTTAAAACAGTTGATTTGCTGGATAGTTACGGCGAAAAATACACTGACACACTTCCCGTTTCAAAAGAAAACTTTGATTTTTTGTATACCGCATACAAAGGTGAGCAAAGAGAACAAAAAATTATTGATTTTAAAAAGAAAATTGAAGCTCCTGATACTGCCACAGGGCTTGATTGTGTTAAGCTTCTTGCTAAAAAATATGATATTGAGGACAGATATTCCAATTTAGATTTACGTAAAATAGTAGGTATAAGATACGAAATGGAAAATAGGGGGTTTAGTGCATCTACACCATTTACTCTTGCACAGGATGTGTCACTTGATGTTGTTACACATATAGAAGAAAGTAACGAAACATACAAAAATGTCAAAATTACCACAAGACCAATGCGTAAGTATCACTATGAAGGGGTGGCATCGCATATACTTGGCAGAGTTGGTATTATTTATAAAGAAGAATACGAGGCTTTAAAAGATACCGAGGACTACGGTATGAATGACCTTATAGGTAAAGACGGACTCGAAAAAAGTCTTGAAAAGTATTTAAAGGGTGTGAACGGCCTTAAAAATACGTCAAGAAGCCTTGATTCATCAACAGGATATGAAAGTAATGATATACCTGCAAAAGTAGGCAACAATGTTGTTTTGACAATAGATATTGAACTTCAGAAAACTGCAGAGGACGCATTAAAAAATACTATTGCAAATATTAAAAGAAATGGCCAAAATAAAGATAATAAAGCAGGCGCCGATGCTAGAGGCGGGGCAGTTGTTGTTACCGATGTAAACTCGGGTGAGGTGCTTGCAATGGCAACATATCCCACATATAATATTATCACGTTTGAAGATGATTACGAAACTCTTGCTTCGAGCGAACTGACACCATTTTTGAACAGAGCAATCAGCGGTGTGTATGCTCCCGGCTCGGTGTTTAAAATACTTACTGCAATTGCTGGCCTTGAGGAGCAGCAAATGAGCACAAACGAAGTTATTAATTGTGATGGCGTATATGATTATTATGATCAAAAGTTTAATTGCTGGATTTGGACAGATCAGCACACTACACATAAGTCAATGACTGTTGAAACAGCAATACAAAACTCCTGTAACTATTATTTTTACGAAATAGGCAAACGCCTTGGATACGAAAAGATGTACAAATATGGTAAGGAGTTTGGTTTGGGCGAACTTTCGGGTATTGAACTTGACGGTGAATCAAAGGGAGTACTTGCAAATTCTGAGTACAAACAGCTCAATTTTGAAACACAATGGTATCCCGGTGACAATTTGCAAATGGCAATAGGGCAGTCGTACAATCTGTTTACACCTATTCAGATTTCCAATTACATTGCTACGGTAGCAAACGGCGGTACCCGCTACAAACCACATCTTACAAAAAACATCAGGGATGTATACACAGGCGATTTTATTGTTAATGAGCAACCAATAGTAATTAACGAGGTTAATATGAGCGAAAAAACTCATGCTGCTGTAACACATGGTATGAGAATGGTTTCAGATATTGATGGTACGGCCTCTATATTTGCTGATTTTCCGATAGAGGTATGCAGCAAAACGGGTTCGGCTCAGGTTTCAAAGGGCTCGGCAAATGGTGTGTTTGCTTCATATGCTCCCTACAAAGAACCTCAGATTTCTGTTGCAATAGTAGTAGAAAACGCGGGCTCTGGTGCAGCACTTGCGCCTATTGCAAAAGCTGTTTACGAAAAGTATTTTGACTTATATGGCGAAAATGAGCAGCCCGATAAGGATTCTGAAATTAAAAATATGCTTATAAAATAATTGGTGAATAGTATGGAATTTATATGTTTTACATCTTCAAAAGGCGGCGTGGGTACTTCGCAAATGTTGGTTCAAACCGCAATCGCTATGTCAAAAGCAGGTTACAGTTGTCTTGCAGTTGATATGCACTTTAAAAGACGTACACTTGATATATATGTTAATTGTGAAGATTCATTTGTATTTGACATTAATGATGTTTGTGAGGGCTCATGCAGTTTTGAGGATGCACTCAAAAAAGTCAACGATAATTTGTTTTTTTTGCCATGCAGTCAAACGAGCGAAGTAGGTGACATACAAAAGGCACTGGATTTGATATATCAAAATTGTGCTTGCTTTGATTTTGTGTTGCTGGATATGCCGTATACACAAAGCAATTATGATGAGTTTACAAAAACTATTGTAGTTACAAATTGTGATGCTGCAAGTGTCCGATGTGCAGAAAAATTGTGTTATGACTTGCAAAACAGAAAAAAATATCTTATAATTAATAAAATAGACGCTGAATTGATTCAATCAGGACTTCATATGAATGTGGACGACATATGTGATTTGTGTGGCACTGAGCCTATTGGCTTTGTTCCATACGATTATGCATATTTTAACAAAAATACAAATGCATCGCAAAACAAGTGTTTTAGCGCATTTGAAAATATATCGCAGCGGCTGAGCGGCAGTTACGTTTGCGCTATTGATTTTTGTACACCCAACAAAACCAAAAAACTATTTAGCAGGAGGTAGTCGGCAATGAACATAGCATTAATAGCACATGACAAAAAAAAGGAACTTATGGTTCAGTTTTGTATAGCCTATAAAGGCATTTTTAAAAAACATAATCTTATAGCAACTGGCACAACAGGCAGCCTTATTGTTGATGCAACTGGGCTTAAGGTTCACAAGTTTTTATCAGGCACTCAGGGCGGTGACCAGCAAATTGGTGCACGAATTGCATATAACGAAATAGATTTAGTTTTGTTTTTCAGGGATCCCCTTACGCAGATGTCGTTTGAACCTGAGGCTACTTCTATAATGAAATTGTGTGATATACATAATATCCCTCTTGCAACAAATGTTGCAACAGCAGAGGTGTTAATACACGGTTTGGAACGAGGCGACCTTGACTGGCGTGATATTGTTAATCCCAAAAATCAGACAGACTGATTTAATTGCATAAAAAAGCATCCAAAGCCATATTGGCTTTGGATGCTTTGATGTTATTATGCAAGCTCTATAAGACCATAATTTCCGTCTTTTCGTTTGTATATAACATTTTTGTCATTTGTTTCGATATTTGAGAATATATAAAAGTTATGACCCAAAAGGTTCATTTGAAGTACCGCATCCTCAGGAGTCATAGGTTTTGCAGTATAAACCTTCTTTTTAACAATTTTATATTCATCCTCCTCAATGTACTCTGTGGTTTCATTATCTGCAAATGCATCGGTTTTAAGCTTTTTTTCAATTTTTGTGCGCTGTTTGCGTATTTGACGCTCAAGCACATCTTCAACCTTATCAATTGCAGCATACATATCGTCATTAGAAACTTCTGCTCTGTATATCATGCTGTTTTCAAAAATTGTAACCTCTACAATGTGATGATCTTTTTGAACAGATATAGTGACATTTGCAACCGCTGTTTCACCAAAGTACCTGTCAAGTTTAGAAATCTTTTTGTCAATGTAGGATTTCAAGCCTTCGGTTACCTCGATTTTTCTGCCATTAATATTGATTGTCATAAAATCAACCCCTTTGTAATTGATGTGTATATAAACCTATATCGGTTATATATTGTTAAAAGCAGGTTTTATAAAGATATTAAAATTAAATAACATTTCTTTATTAAATTATAACACATAAATTTTAATAATTCAATAATAATTAAGCTTTTTTCTATTGAATTTAAAAATTTTATATAGTATAATAATATTAGGTCATAAAGTGGAACCTCATATGGTTTTAAATTTGACACTTAATTATTTTTGGGGGTTAGCAATATGAATTATATGGATGTATATCAAAAATGGCTTACCAGTCCTGTTGTGGACGAACAGACAAAACAAGAGTTAAGAAACATTGCTAATGATGAAAATGAAATTAAAGAAAGATTTTACAAAGACTTAGAGTTTGGTACTGCAGGTCTTAGAAGCACAATTGCGGCAGGCAGTAACAGAATGAACATTTACACTGTTCGTAAGGCTACTCAGGGCTTGTGTGAGGAAATAAAAAAAGCAGGCAAGTCTGCAATGGAAGCAGGTGTTGTAATTGCATATGACTGCAGGCACAAATCAGATGTGTTTGCTATGGAAAGTGCAAAGGTTATTGCAGCAAACGGAATTAAAGCATATGTGTTTGATGAGCTTCGCCCAACACCAGAGCTCTCATTTGCCGTAAGGCATTTAAAAACTGCAAGAGGCATAGTTGTAACAGCAAGTCACAATCCAAAGGAGTACAACGGATATAAAGCATATGGCGATGACGGATGTCAGCTCCCACCCGAATCTTCGGATTATGTAACAGCAATTATTGACAAGCTTGACATATTTGAAGATGTAAAGGTCATGGACGAACAGGCTGCCAAGGATGCAGGGCTTATTACAATTGTTGGCAAAGAAATAGACGACGCTTATCTAAATGAGGTTTACAAGCAGTCAATTAACGAAAAAGCCATTTCAGAGCTTGGCGATAATTTTTCTATCATATATTCACCATTTCATGGTACAGGCAACAAACTTGTGCGCCGTATTCTTGAAATGATTGGCGCTAAAAATGTGCGAATTGTTAAGGAACAGGAGCTGCCTGATCCTGATTTTTCAACAGTAAAATCACCTAATCCTGAGGATAAAGACGGTTTTAAATATGCTATAGATATGGCTAAAAAAGAGCCGGCAGATATTATTTTTGCAACAGATCCTGACAGTGACCGAATTGGCGTTGTAATTAAAACAAATGATGGAGAATATATTACACTTAACGGCAATCAGATAGGTGTGCTCCTTACAGAGTTTATACTGCGAAACAAAAAGCAAAGCGGTACATTGTCGGATAAAGCGGTAATTATCAAAACAATTGTAACTACATCTATGCTGTATCCAATTGTTGAGGATTATGGTGCTAGTGTAATTGATGTACTTACAGGGTTTAAATTTATTGGTGAAAAAATTAAAGATTTTGAACAAAACAACTATTACAAAGAGTATCTTTTTGGATTTGAAGAGAGCTATGGATACCTTGCAGGTACATACGCAAGAGATAAAGACGCAGTTGTTGCTGCAATGCTTATTTCACAAATGGCAGCAGATTACAAAATGCAGGGTATGACTTTATATGAAGGTCTTGAATCTCTTTATAAAAAATACGGCTACTACCTTGAATCTACAAAATCTGTTGTGCTTGAAGGTATTGACGGCAGTGCAAAAATTGATGCTATTATGGAAAACTTCCGCCTAAATCCTATTAAGGAAATTGCGGGTACAAAGGTTTTAGATGTATGGGATGTTAAAAATAGCACAATTACAGATGTACACACAGGGCAGGTTAAACCTCTTGATTTGCCAAAATCAAATGTTTTGAGATTTAATCTTGAATCAAATGCATGGATTGCAATCCGTCCGTCAGGAACAGAACCAAAAATTAAATTTTATTACGGTGTATGCGAACATTCAAACGAAAAGGCAATAGCTAAAATAGATGAATTTATAGCTGCTGTAAATGAATTAATTAAATAAAATATACTTTGGGGGAAAAATTAAAATGACAGTAAAACAGAGGTATGATGAAGCAAAAAAAATATACGCTCGCTATGGCGTTGACACCGACAGCGTAATTTCAAAACTAAAAGAAATTCCTGTTTCACTTCACTGCTGGCAGGGTGATGATGTTACTGGCTTTGATCACGATGGCCCACTTACCGGCGGTATTCAGACAACCGGTAACTATCCTGGCAAAGCAAAAACACCTGAGCAGTTGATGCAGGATATGGATAAGGCTATGAGTCTTATGCCCGGCAAAAAAAAGCTTAATTTGCACGCTTGCTATGCAATATTTGAAGATGGTTATGTTGACAGAGACAAGCTTGAACCAAAACACTTTAAAAAATGGGTTGATTTTGCTAAAGAAAGAAATATGGGTATTGACTTTAACCCCACATTTTTCTCTCATGAAAAAGCCAATGACGGACTCACACTTGCTCACCCTGATGAAGATATAAGAAAGTTCTGGATAGAACATGGTAAGGCATGTATCAGAATTTCTGAGTATTTTGCAAAAGAAACAGGTGTTCCATGTGTAATGAACATTTGGACAGGTGATGGCTTTAAAGACATCCCCGCTGACAGACTCGGCCCAAGAATGAGATATAAAGATTCTATCGAACAGATTTTGTCTGAGCCTTTTGACAAAAATCTTGTTAAGCCTTGTGTTGAATCAAAGGTGTTTGGTATTGGTGTTGAGGCTTATACTGTAGGCTCAGCAGAGTTTTCACTCTCATTTGCAGCAACTCACGACGGATGTTTGCCGCTTATGGATAACGGACATTATCATCCAACAGAGGTTGTGTCTGACAAAATTCCTGCACTTTTGGCATTTTTCCCTGAAATTGCACTTCATATTACCCGCCCAATAAGATGGGACAGTGACCATGTTGTTATTTTTGATGATGAAACAAAAGAAATGGCAAAAGAAATTATCCGCAATGACGGACTTGACAGAGTATATATGGCTCTTGACTACTTTGATGCCAGCATAAACAGGATTTCTGCATGGACAGTAGGCTTTAGAAGCTGGCAAAAAGCGCTTTTGCAGGCAATGCTGACACCAAATGAACAGCTCAAAAAGCTTCAGGATAATGGTCAATTTACCGAGCTTATGGTAATTAGCGAGGAAATTAAGACACTTCCTTTTGGAGATGTATGGGCAATGTATTGCGATGAATGCGGTGTTGCATCTGATGCCTCGTGGTTTGAAGAAATTAAAAAATACGAAAACGAAGTTTTATTAAACAGATAATATTAAATCGGTATAACCAGTAATGGTTATACCGATTTTTTGTCGCTAAAACATTGTAATTTGCATATAATATGTTGTGATCCAAATAAAAGGAGGGCAACATATGAAATATTTTATTCGGGCAAATACATGTACAGGCGAAGTAAACTTTTTACAAAGTAATTTGAATGGTATAGATAAAATATATCTGATACAGTCTGAATTTGATTACTTAAAATCCATATTTATATCCAGATTGTGTGCATATATACAGGAACATTGTAAAAATGTTGAGCTTATATGCAACCCAAATATAGCAAATTTGTTTGACGGATTTATAATCCGTGACAAAAAAATTGCGGTTTTAGACAGTGAATTGATGTGTTTAAATAATAGATGTATCCTTGTAGATATCGACTCAGGCATAAAAAAGAAAAAGTATAACCAGCTTGTTTATGAAGCTTATGACATATCAGAACAAATCAGCCAAAAGATGAATTCGGTTTTTTGCGTATATTCAGGAGCTAAAGACATTCATGACGAATGGGAGAGAGTATATATTAATAATATGGATTTTGATTTGCTCGATAAATATTGCAGTTCAGTTATTGAAAATATTGTACCTAAAAACAATGCTGACAAAAAGGCAATTATATTTGAACGCTTTTTTGGGACTGTGTTTTTTGACGGTAACATTAATTATATAGATGAAATCACAAAAGATATTAAAAAAAGATACTTTATAAAGGGCAGACCAGGCACTGGCAAGTCAACATTTTTAAAAAAATTTGCAAAAGCACTGACAGACAAAGGCTACTGTGTTGAAATATATCACTGCGGATTTGATAGTAAAAGTCTTGATATGGTAGTATGCCGTGAGCTTAGTGTTTGTATATTTGATTCTACATTGCCTCACGAAAAGTTTCCTGATGGTGATACAGATGAAATACTTGATTTTTACCTCAACAGCGGCCTTTCGGGTACTGATGAATTGTATAAGGAAAAGCTGGAAGATATTAGCTTAAGATATAAAAAAATTATGTCTGTATCCAAAATGTATTTTGAGGACTTGTTTAAAATAAGAGAAAAATTTAATGAAAAAATCAAACCAAATATTGATTATGAAATTTTAAACAATATTGTATATGAATTATTGTATGAAATAATTTAATATGGTAATAATACTACCGAGGTGATTTGGTGGGATACATTTTTGCATCTGTTGCAGGAGCACTGATGAGCATACAGGGTGTTATGAATACCAGACTTAGCAGTAAAATAGGCTTGTATGAGTCAAATGCATTGGTACAAGGGACAGCTTTTGCTGCATCGGTTATTGCATTGTTGTTTTTAAAAAACGGAAACTGGGCAAATATTAAAGAAGTTAACAAATTATATTTACTCGGAGGTATTCTGGGACTGTTTATTACAATAACTGTAATGCTCAGTATGAAAAATTTAAGTCCTGCACTTGCGGTGTCTACAATTTTAATATCCCAATTACTAGTAGCTGCGATTATTGATGCTTTTGGAATTATGGATAGCCAAAAAATTTCATTTGGATGGAATAAATATGTAGCTCTTGTAATGCTTATAGGTGGAGTGATGCTGTTTAAAGCAGATTTCACAAAATGATTACCTCAACAGACATTTTTCAAAAAACGAAGAATGTCTGTTTTTTTATTGATTTATATACTTATTTGTGATATGATGAATTTGGCAAGTTGTCAATTCATTAAAAATATTTGGCATTCAAACCGTTTAAGTGTTTTGTACAATTTACAAAATTTTAATTAATAATTAAGTCGCTATGCTGATGAATATCGAATAATAAAAAATTAACGAAGAAAATTACTTGTAGCGATTTTCAACCACAATTATTCATTTGTAGTTAGTTGCACATTGGCTACATCGTTCACTGATTATGTAATTTTAAAAAATAATATTTGGAGTATTATAATGGATAATCTACTTAACAAAATTTTAAATGATTGTTATAAATATGTGGGATGCGGTAAAGTTGCAAATTACATACCTGAGCTTGCAAAAGTTGACGCAAGCAAATTTGGCATAGCTGTTATGACAGATGCCGATAGTATTAACTTTGCAGGCGATTTTAAAGTAAATTTTACAATGCAAAGTATAGTAAAACCTATTATATTATTGCAGGCATTGATTGACAAAGGAATGGATAGCGTTCGCAATTTGGTTGGTGTTGAAGCAACAGGCAAGCCATTTGATGCGTTTAACTATAGTGACCAGGCGCTCAGGAGTGACCATATTAACCCAATGATTAACACAGGTGCAATTGCACTTTGCACTCTTATTGACGGAAGTACATATGAAGAAAAATTTTTGCGTCTTCTTGATATGACACGAAAATTGGCAGGTAATCCAAACCTTGAAATTGATAATGATGTGTACCTTTCTGAAAAATCTACAGGTAACAAAAACAGAGCCTTGGCATATATGCTTAAGGCATATGATATGATTGATGACGACATTGAGCAGGTGATAGACTGCTACTTTAAGGCATGCTCAATAAAGGTTAATTGTTTGGACCTTGCACATATTGCCTTTGTGCTTGCAAATCACGGCAAGGACACTCAAAGCGGCAAACAACTGTTTGACATAGAATATGCAAAATTTGTAAATGCCGTTTTAATGACTTGCGGTATGTACAACGGCTCGGGCGAATTTGCAATCAATGTGGGCTTTCCCGCAAAGAGTGGTGTCGGCGGCGGAATAATGGGAGTTATTCCCTGTAAAATGGGTATAGCAATGTATTCGCCATCTCTTGATGACAAGGGTAACAGCATTGCATCATTAAAAGGGATGGAGTTATTAAGCAAAGAGCTTAAGCTCAGTATATTTTAAGTAAAAAATAAAAGTCTTGACAAAATTTTTTGTTAATGGTATAATTTTTCGTGTATAAAAACGATGACGGAAAGGGCTTCGGTAAATGCCGCTAAGAGAGGTAACGTTTGGTGCAAGTTACTCGGTGGGTATCGTATGTTTGTAGTTCCTGAGTTGAAAGGAAGAAAGCCGCTTGGTAAGTAGAACCTTTTCGAGAGTGCTGCGTCAGTGCATAGGGCTTGTCAGAGCTTAAAAGTGGTATCGGAGTAATTTCGGTGCAATTTGAGTGGTACCGCGGGTATTATTGTTAACTCGTCTCAAAGATTATACAATCTTTGGGACTTTTTTATTACTGTGAAAGGATGAAAATTCATGGATGGACAAATGACAGGACTCGACCTTAAAATAGGCGAGGTAGCTTCCAGAATTAAAGAGCTTCGTCATATCGAAGGTATTTCAAAAATTACTATGGCTAAACTCACCGGTGTGTCTGTGGAAGAATATGCCGCTTGTGAAGAGGGCACACACGACCTTAGCTTTGCTTTTATTTACAGATGTGCTTTGGCGTTTAAAATTAATGTTACCGACCTTATTGAAGGCAGCAGCCCTAAGCTTAAATCCTATACTGTAACAAAAAAAGGAAATGGCACACAAATTCAAAAGGCTCACGGAATGGTGTATTACAGCCTTGCATCAGACTTTAAAGACAGAGTGTCCGAACCTCTTTATGTTAAGTGTAGGTATGATGAAAATGCCGAACGCAAGGAAATTGAGCTCACTACTCACGAAGGTCAAGAGCTTGACCTTGTAATAAGCGGTACTATGAAAATCCAAATTGGCGGCCATACCGAAATTCTTACTGCAGGCGACTCCATATATTACGACAGTTCAACACCTCACGGAATGATTGCCGTTGGTGGCGAGGATATGGAATTTTATGCCATAGTACTTCAAGGCGGTATGGGAGCCGAAGCAATTAACGACAATAAATATAAAGTTAAAAAGAAAGCTACAAAGGCCGTAAATCATACCGAGCGTGTATGGCAAAACTTTATTGAAGTTACTGAGGATGAAAATGGCTCTCTTGAAACAATTAACTTTAAAAATGAAAACAAATTTAACTTTGCATATGATGTAATTGATGCAATTGCAAACAAGCAACCCGATAAGGTTGCTATGGTTCACCTCGATAAGGACCACAACGAAAAAACCTTTACATTTATGGACCTTAAAAATGAATCTGCAAGATGTGCAAATTATTTTGTATCACTCGGTATCAAACGCGGTGATAAAGTAATGCTTGTACTTCGTCGTAATTATCAGTTTTGGATAGCTATACTTGCACTTCACAAAATAGGTGCTATTGCAATTCCTGCATCAAATCTTTTAAAGGCACACGATTATAATTATCGTTTTAAGGCTGCAAGCATAAGCACCATTATTTGCAGTGCTCAGGGAGTAATGTCCGATGAGGCAGATTTGGGTGCTAGAGGCTGTGATGAGCTTGTAAACAAAATTATAGTAAATGGTTCAAAAGACGGATGGCATAATTTTGATGAAGAGGTTGCAAGATTTTCGGGTGTATATGAGCGTAGTGATGATGCTCCTTGCGGTGATGATGATATGCTTTTGTATTTTACATCGGGTACAACAGGCAATCCTAAAATGGCACTTCACAGTTACAAATATGCTCTTGGTCATTTTCATACAGCAAACTACTGGCATTGTGTTGACCCTGACGGGTTGCATCTTACAATTTCCGACACGGGTTGGGCAAAAGCCGCATGGGGCAAAATATATGGCCAGTGGCTTTGCGAAGCAGGTATTTTTGTATATGACTTTGATAAGTTTGAGGCGGCAGATATTTTACCGATGTTTGAAAAATATCATATAACTACTTTTTGTGCACCGCCTACAATGCTCCGTATGCTCATTAAAGAGGATATAAGCAAGTACGATATGTCATCTATTTCACATGCTACAACAGCAGGTGAAGCACTTAACCCTGAAGTATTCCGTCAGATAGAAAAGCTTTTGGATGTAAAAGTTATGGAAGGCTTTGGCCAGACAGAAACAACTTGTGTTATTGGTAACCTTTATGGCAGGGAATTTAAGCTTGGCGCTATGGGCAAGCCTGTACCGCTATATGATGTAGACATAGTTGACCCTGATGGCAAAAGCGTCAAAACAGGCGAAAATGGTGAAATTGTTATTCGGACCTCCGAGCGAGTACCTTGCGGATTGTTTAAAGGCTATTACAGAGATGAGCAAAAAACTGCTGAGGTATGGCATGATGGATTGTATCACACAGGTGATGTTGCTTACCGTGATGAAGATGGATTTTACTATTATGTTGGCAGGGTAGATGATGTTATAAAATCGTCGGGTTACAGAATAGGACCTTTTGAAATTGAAAGTGTTATTATGGAGCTTCCATATGTAGTAGAATGTGGTGTATCTCCGGCTCCCGACCCTGTAAGAGGTCAGGTTGTTAAAGCTAGCATAGTGCTTACAAAAGGCACAGCTCCAAGTGAAGAGCTTAAGCTTGAAATTCAAAATTACGTTAAAAAGAACACAGCACCATACAAATATCCGCGAATTGTTGAGTTTAAGGAAAGTCTGCCTAAAACCACAAGCGGTAAAATTATAAGAGCAAAGCTTTAATTAAAACATCGGCAAATTATTTTGCCGATGTTTTTTGCTGTATTTGTATATGATGTATCGGTTTTGTTGACTTTTTAATTTTAAACTGATATAATTTATTAATCAGGGTAAATTAGTAAAAATGTTTAATTTACAGAGGTAAACTATATGAAAAATTTGTTGTTGATTTTAAATCCTAATGCAGGAATGAAAAAGGCAAATAAATATTTGACTGATATTTTGGTGTTATTTAAGCATTATGGCTATGAGAGTACAGTGTGTGTTACAACCGACGGCAATGATGCTTTTAAATATGTAAAAAAATATCAAAATGACAGTGATTTGATTGTATGCATAGGCGGCGACGGTACATTTAATCAGATAGTGGAAGCTGTTATTGAATTAAAATGCACCAAGGCCATAGGATATATCCCTGCGGGCAGTACCAATGATTTTGCAAACAGCCTCAAGCTGAGCAAAAAGGTTTTGGAAGCTGCAGAGGATATTATGACAGGCAACATTGTAAACATTGATATTGGCAAATTTAATGACAGATATTTTTCGTATATTGCATCTTGCGGTTTGTTTACAAAGGCATCATATTCTACACCGCAAAATGTAAAAAATATGTATGGACATCTTGCTTATGTACTCGAAGGCATTAAGGATTTGACATCGGTTAAAAGTCATCATCTCAAATTTGAATTTGACGGCAAGGTTTATGAAGACGATTATGTTTTTGCTGCTGTGTGTAATTCTACCTCTGTTGGAGGACTGCTTACACTTGATCCTGATTCTGTTGACCTTAACGATGGCTTGTTTGAAATATTGCTTATAAAAATGCCAAAAAATATTATGGATTTAAATGCTATTATTGTAGCCCTCAACACGCGTGAATACAATACAGAAATGATTACGTTTCATTCTGCATCAAGTGCAAAAATTTATGCCGACAAAAACACCAACTGGACAATTGATGGCGAATATATGAGGGGATGCAACATTATTGATATGAAAGGTATTAATAATGCAGTTAAAATTGTTGTTCCAAACAGATAATTAATATGGGGGTATTTATGTCAAACCAACAAAAGAAAAACAAAAAAGACCGTTATGACGGATATTATATATCTGATATCAGTTCTATGCACAAAATTATGCCGTACCTTATGCCCAATCGTACCGACAACGAATGTATGCTTGATTATATGCTTGATATGACAGAGGTTGTAAACTATGTTGACAACAAAAATGCTCAAAACCCTGAGCATAAGTATACAGTTTTTCATGTAATAATGGCTGCAATTGCAAAGCTTATTTATTTTAAACCAAGGCTTAATTATTTTTTATCTGGTTACAGGCTATATGAGCGAAAGGATTTGTCTTTTACCTTTGTTGCAAAAAACAAAATGGAAGAAAAAGCAGACGAATCAATTTTGATTTTTAAGTATAACAGAGAAAGCGATGTTTCGCCTATAGAACAGGTACATAATTTTGTATGCGGCGAGGTTTACAAAATAAGAAAGCACTCTCAAAAAGATGCCACCACAAATGAAATTGACATTATTGCAAAACTCCCAAGATTTATGCTAAGAATTTTGTTTAGTGTGCTTCATAAAATGAGCTTTTACGGAAGAATGCCAAAAATATTTCGACCGATTGACCCATATTCTTCATCGGTATTTATTTCCAACCTTGGCAGCATCAAAATGAGCGCAGACTATCACCATCTTGCTAACTGGAGCACAAATTCACTTTTTGTGATTATCGGCGAAATGAAAAAACAGCCGTTTTTTAATGATGACGGTACATACCAAATGAAACCTGCACTTAATCTTGGTGTTACGGTTGATGAACGCATTGCTGACGGATTTTACTTTGCAAAAAGCATAAAATTATTACAAAAGATATTACAAAATCCTCAAATTCTTGATTTGCCAATCGGAACAGAGATGGATTTTGATTGGGAGGACAACTAAATGAGCGTAAATACTCCATGGATTAAAAATTATGGTGATGTAAAGTTTAATCTTGAATATCCCCAAACAACAATGAGCCAGCAGGTACTTAATGTTGCATCGTTAAAACCTGAGGGAATTGCACTTTCGTTTATGGGACGCAACATCAAATATTGTATGCTTGCCGATATGATACAAAAATGTGCAAAAGCTTTTGCCAAAATTGGTGTTAAACAAGGCAACTGTGTTACACTATGTATGCCTAATGTGCCTCAAAATGTTTATGCACTGTATGCTCTTAATATGATTGGTGCAACTGTTAGTGTTATACATCCGCTTTCATCAGAGGAGGAAATTATATATTATCTTAAGGAAACGGATTCAAGAATTGTAGTTACTCTTGATATGTTTTATAATAAGCTGATGCAGGTTGACAAAAGATACAAACTCGAAAAGCTTGTTGTATCAAGTATTTCTGATGAGCTGTCTGCTATAATGAGTATTGGGTTTAAGCTTACAAAGGGCAGAAAAATCGAAAAACCGCAGTATAATAGTACTGTAATTTCGTGGAATGATTTTATTTTGCAGGGTAAATCTTTTGCGGGCAGCTATAAACACAAAATGGATTTGGATGATACTGCAGTTATATTGTTTTCGGGCGGTACTACCGGTGTTTCAAAGGGCGTTGAACTTACCAACCGCAATTTTAATTGTCTTGCATTTCAAACGGTCGAAATGAGCCATTATGATGTTTCTAATATGAGTATGCTTGCTGCAATGCCAATGTTTCATGGATTTGGGCTTGGCGTATGTGTGCATACATTGCTTGCAGTGGGAGGCCGTTCAATACTTGTGCCTCAATTTAATGCAAAGGAGTATTGCAAGCTAATTAAAACCCAAAAGCCTAACTTTATTGCAGGTGTACCAACTTTGTTTGAAGCGATATGCTCAAATGATATGCTACGCGGAGTAGACCTTTCGTTTTTAAAAGGTGTATTTTCGGGCGGTGATTCGCTTCCTGTAGATTTAAAGAAAAAGTTTGACAAATTTCTTGCTGATAACGGTTCGCCAACACGCATAAGAGAGGGCTATGGTACAACCGAGTGTGTTACTGCAAGCTGCCTTACACCATATATTAACGAGAGGGAAGGAAGCATTGGTTTGCCGTTCCCCGATACATACTATAAAATATGTGAGCTTGGTACCACCAAGGAAGCTGAATATGGTCAGTTTGGTGAAATCTGCATTTCGGGTCCTACAGTTATGAAGGGGTATCTCAACCACGAAGAAGAAACTGCAAATACACTCGAAATGCACGAAGATGGACTTGTGTGGCTTCGCACAGGTGACCTAGGATATATGGATGCAGACGGATATGTTTATTTTAAACAACGCATTAAAAGAATGATTATAACAAGCGGTTACAATGTGTATCCGTCGCACATTGAAAATATACTTAACAATCACCAATCAGTATTTATGAGTTGTGTAATTGGAGTCCCCGATAAATATAAAATTCAAAAAATCAAAGCATTTATTGTGCTTAACGACGGGTATGAGCCAAATGATGATACACGACAAAATTTGATTGAGTATTGTAAAAAGCATATTGCAAAATACGCAATGCCTTATGATATAGAGTTCCGTACATCGCTACCCACTACAAAAGTAGGCAAAATTGCATATGGAGAGCTCGAAAAGGAAGTCCTGTCAACAATTGAATAAGTAACAAAGTGAGTTCGAAACCATCCTCACTATAATTAAAACTAAGGAGATTTTTTTATGAAAACCAGATTTATTACGCACTCTGCAATTGTTGCGGCTGTTTACATTGTTTTGACGTACATCACCAACGCTTTTGGTCTGGCAAACGGAGCCATTCAGGTACGCATAAGCGAAGCACTTACGGTGCTTCCGTATTTTACATTTTCGGCAGTGCCCGGATTGTTTGTGGGGTGTATGCTATCCAACATAGTTACTGGTTGCCCGGTTATTGATGTTGTGTTTGGCAGCCTTGCTACATTGATAGGTGCATTGGGTACTTATGCGCTAAAAAAACACAAGTATGCCGCACCAATACCGCCAATTATTGCTAACACTGTTATTATACCTGTTGTGATTATGGTAACATCTGGTACAAAACTAAATTTTTGGTATGTTGCATTAACCATTTTTATTGGTGAAGCAATTTCATGCGGATTATTTGGAATGTATTTAATAAAGGTGCTTGAAAAGAGAAAAAACATATTTTAAAGGGACTTGTTAAAAGTCCCTTTTTGTATTATGGCAATTGTGTCAAAAACCTTGACTTTTTGCACTGTTGGGAGTAAAATAGATAATGTATATTTGTGTATTTTTGATGTGACAGATAAGGAGGAATACCTATGATTATAAAAGCACCAAAGGGAACTATGGATGTTACCCCTGAAAACTCTTATAAATGGCAATATATTGAGCAAAAAATGAGAGAGATTACACAACAGTTTGGTGTAAACGAAATACGCACACCAGTGTTTGAACATACCGAATTGTTTGCACGCGGTGTTGGTGATACAACAGACGTTGTTGAAAAGGAAATGTATACATTTAATGATAAAGGTGACAGAAGCATTACACTCAGACCTGAGGGTACAGCAGGAGCAGTAAGGCTTTTTATTGAACATGGCCTTTTTAACAATCCAATGCCTATTAAAACATATTATCTTACAAGCTGTTACAGATACGAAAAACCTCAGGCAGGCAGAATGAGAGAGTTTCATCAGTTTGGTATTGAATATTTTGGTTCGGGTGCTCCCTCTGCCGATGCCGAAATTATGGAGCTTGCCCTGACGCTGTATGACCGACTAGGACTTAAGGGCCTTACACTTAATATCAACAGTATTGGTTGCCCTAAGTGCCGAAGCGAATATAACAAAAAGCTAAAAGACTATTTAAAAAGCAACTATGACAACCTTTGTGATACCTGTAAGAGCCGATTTGACCGAAATCCAATGCGTATTCTTGATTGTAAGAGCAGTATATGTAAAGATATAGTTAAAGATGCTCCACTTTTGATTGACCACATTTGCAACGAGTGTAGCGAGCATTTTGAACAGGTAAAAAAACATCTTGAAGCTGTCGGCATTGAATATTCAATCGACCCGTATATCGTTCGAGGCCTTGATTATTACACAAAAACTGTTTTTGAAATAATAGCGCAAAACAAAAATTCAAACAATACAATTTGCGGCGGCGGAAGATATGACGGATTGGTTGAAGAGCTTGGCGGAAATGCCACACCTGCATGCGGATTTGCACTTGGTATGGAAAGACTCCTTTTGACAATGGAAGAGCAGGGCATACAAATACCAAATAACAGCAATGTTAAGCTTTATATAGGCAATATTGGTTTGGACAACGGAATTTATGCACACAAGCTTGCGCATCAGCTCAGGCTTGGTGGTATTAGTGTTGAAACTGACCATCTTGGCAAAAGTGTTAAGGCACAGCTTAAGTATGCTAACAAAATAAATGCCGAATATACTATTGTTCTTGGCGATGATGAAATTTTGTCAAATGAGTGCAAAATCAAAAAAATGCTTGATGGCAGCGAAACTTTTGTACAAATTGAAGCAAAAAGTATAATTGACCACATAAATCAGGAGGATAAAGCATAATGGAAATTAATATGTTTGAAACAATGCAAGGGCTAAAACGCACACACAAATGTGCCCAGCTTGGTAAACAAAATGTGGGTGAGCAAGTTGTCCTTATGGGATTTACAAATTCAGTACGAAATCTTGGCGGACTTATATTTATAAATTTGAGAGATGTATCTGGTATTGTGCAGTGCGTATTTAATACCGATGACCAAAAAATGTACGAAAAGGCAGCAAAAGTGCGTGATGAATATGTGCTTGTTGTAGTAGGTACAGTTGCCAAAAGAGATGAAGCTGTTGTCAACAAAAATATGGCAACAGGAGATATTGAAGTAATTGCAAAAGAGCTCCGCATTTTGTCAAAAGCACAGACACCACCTTTTTACATTGAGGAAAACAGCAATGTAAAAGAGGAGCTGCGCCTTAAACACCGATACCTTGACCTTCGCCGCCCTGATATGCAGCGCAGGCTCATTCTTAGGAGCAAAGTTGCACAGATAGTACGCAACTTTTTTGCAGACAACGGATTTTACGAAATAGAAACACCTATTCTTATGAAAAGCACTCCTGAGGGCGCGAGAGATTATCTTGTGCCAAGCCGTGTACACCCTGGTAAGTTTTATGCACTTCCTCAGTCGCCACAGATATACAAACAGCTTCTTATGATTTCGGGTATGGACAGATATTTTCAAATAGCAAAATGCTTTCGTGATGAAGATTTGCGTGCAGACCGTCAGCCCGAGTTTACACAGATAGATGAAGAATTGTCATTTGTGGATATGGATGATGTTATTACACTTAATGAACAACTTGTTGCAAAAATCTTTAAAGAAACTAAAAATATCGACATTCAAACACCATTTTTAAGGATGCCATTTAGTGAGGCTATGGATAGATTTGGCTCGGACAAGCCCGATACGCGTTTTGGCCTTGAGCTTGTTGATATTTCGGATGTTGTAGCAGGCTGTGACTTTAAGGTGTTTACCGGTGCAATTGAAGACGGCGGCTCTGTACGGGCTATTAATGCAAAAAATCTTGCAGACAAAATTTCACGCAAAAACATTGACTCGCTACAGGAGTTTATTAAAACATACAGGGCAAAGGGGCTTGCATGGATTAAAGTAAATGCAGACGGAATTCAGTCACCGATTGCAAAATTTATGAATGAGCAACAAATGAACGGCATACTTTACAAAATGCAGGCAGATGTTAATGACCTTATACTTATTGTTGCCGATAAAAACAAGGTTGTATTTGATTCGCTTGGTGCACTCAGAATTGAGGTTGCAAAGCAAAACGGTTTGATTGATGAAAACAAATTTAACTTCCTTTGGGTTACAGACTTCCCGCTTCTTGAATTTGATGAAGAAGAAAACAGATATGTTGCTATGCATCATCCATTTACGGCACCTAAGGATGAAGATATTGAGTATCTTGACTCTGACCCTGGCAAAGTAAGAGCCAAAGCTTACGACATTATTTTAAATGGTGTAGAGCTTGGCGGTGGCAGTATGCGTATATATAATACCGAGCTTCAGGAAAAGATGTTTGGAGTTATAGGTCTTTCAAATGAAGAGGCATGGGAAAGATTTGGATTTTTGCTTGATGCATTTAAGTATGGTGCTCCTCCGCACGGGGGCATGGCATATGGCTTTGACAGACTCATAATGCTACTTGTCGGTTGTGATTCTATTAGAGATGTAATGGCATTTCCAAAAGTTCAAAATGCATGTGAACTTATGAGCGGTGCTCCGGGATTTGTTGATGACAAACAGCTTGATGAACTTGCAATAAATATCACAAAGCAGGAAGAATAATTGTTAATACTTTATTAACACATTTAAGCTTAATATGTGATAACATTAAACTATGATGTTTCCTCTGCAGTTTTGCAGAGGAAATTTATCGAAAGGAAGTGCGATTTGTATATGATTGAAATTAAAAATCTTACAAAAAAGTATGGTAACGGAGTTGCTCTTGACAATGTTTCGTTTACTGTTAAATCGGGCGAAATTCTAGGATTTCTCGGACCTAACGGTGCAGGCAAATCTACCACAATGAATATTATTACAGGGTATATATCAGCCACAAGCGGTACAGTTCAAATTGATGGTCACGACAATGTCACCGATTCTATGGCATGTCGAAAAATGATTGGATATCTGCCTGAAATTCCGCCTCTTTATAGCGATATGACCGTAAATGAATATCTCGATTTTGTATATGACATAAAAAAGGCTGAGCAACCCAAAAAAGAACATATTGCATCAATTCTTAAAACAGTTGGGATTAGTGATGTTGCATTTAGGCTTATTAAAAATCTTTCAAAGGGATATAAACAGCGTGTTGGCATTGCACAGGCACTTATAGGCGACCCGCAGATACTTATTTTAGATGAACCGACTGTTGGCCTTGACCCAAAGCAGATTAACGAAATACGAAATGTTATATGCGAACTTGGCAGAAATAGAACAATTATTTTGAGCTCGCATATTTTACCTGAGGTGAGTGCAATATGTGACAGAGTTATCATTATTAATAAGGGCAAAATTGTTGCAGAAGATACACCCGAAAATCTTTCTAAAAAGCTTACAAATGACAATAAGTTTGTAATCAGGGTAAGTGGTGAAAAATCTGTTATCGAATCTGTTATATCTGGTGTTTCGGGTGTAGAGTATATTGAATCACTTGGTCAAAAAGAGCAAGGCTCTTATGATTATATTGTCGAATCGCAAAAAGATTGTGATGTGAGAACTGAGCTTTTTGCCTCACTTTCCAAAAATAATCTGCCTATACTTATGATTAAAGCAATGGATATGAGCCTAGAAGATATTTTTTTGCAGATTACCGAAGAAGATATGATGCTTGTTGAAAATGAATTTGAGCAGCAGGACACAGAGCTTAATAATGACGAACCATATGAAAATTCATTGCAAGATGACACTTTATCGCAAACAACAGTTGAAATTGATAGTAAGGAGGAAAACTAAATGAAAGCAATATTCAAAAAGGAAATGAAATCATATTTTGCTTCACCGCTTGGATATGTTTTCATTGCAGTGTTTTTGCTTGTATCAGCATTGTTTTTCTTTATTAACAACCTTGTTTATGGTGTTGGGGAAATCAGTTATGTATTTTCTAACATAATATTGTTGCTTGTTTTGCTTATTCCTGTACTTACTATGCGTTCCTTTGCAGAAGAAAAAAACAAAAAGACCGATCAGCTATTGTTTACAAGCCCCATTAAAGTATCATCAATAGTGCTTGGAAAGCTATTTGCAGCACTTTGCGTATTTGCTATTGCACTTGCAATTACAGTAATATATCCTTTAATTTTAAGCTTGTATACTGATATGGCATGGAGCTCAATAATTGGTAATTATTTAGGATTTTTCCTTATGGGGGCGTCGTTTATTTCGATTGGCATATTTATTTCGTCCTTAACAGAAAATCTTTTAATTTCCGCAATTGCTTCTTTTGGAGCATTATTTGTTGTTTATCTTATGGACTGGATATCGGCATCTGCATCAAATGCTGTTATTACAACAGTTGCAAATGCAATTTCGATTACAGCAAGATTTACTGATTTTGCAGTGGGAATTGTAAATGTTGAGCACATTGTTTATTTTGTAAGCGTTGTTGCGGTATTTGTAATTTTGACAGTTGCACAAATAGAAAAACGAAGATGGATTAAGTAGGAGGGGCTATTATGAAAAAATCTAATAATTATATGGCTACAGCCGGAATAATAACCTGCCTGCTTATTGTTGCAATAATTATTGTAAATGTACTTGTGGGTGCTGTTGCTTCAAAAGTTAATTTAAAAATTGATATGACAAAAGATAATATTTTGTCATTTTCTGACGCTACAAAGGATACACTTGCAAATCTTGATAGTAAAATTAATGTATATTCACTTATTCCAGATGATGAGTCAAGCAGTATAGTTAATCAACTGCGTGAAATTATAGAAAAGTATTCTAAAATGTCATCAAACATTAATTATCAGGTAATTGATACCGAAAAAAATCCTGAATTTGTGCAAAAATATGCAAATACAGGTGAAAGTGTAAGCATTTATTCTGTAATTTTTGAATCGGACAAACGACATAAAATTGTTGATTTGAATGATGCAATTTCTATTGATTCTACAGGCTCCGTTGAATATATCAGTGCAGAAAAGCTGTTTACATCTGCAATTATGTATGTTATAAGCGACAAAACAACAAAAGTTGGTGTTGTTGAAGGCCATGGTGAAATTGCCTCGGCTTCGTATTTTGAAGGCCTGCTTAAAGATGAGGGATATGTTGTTGAAAGTGTAAATCTTTTAACAGATGATATTCCTCATGATGTAAATATGCTTATTGTTACAACACCTGAAAAAGACTTTGATGCTTCCGAAATAGAAAAAATTGATTTATTTTTAGATGGCGGAAATTCCATTCAGGTGCTTATGGCACCAACCATTGCAAAGCTTGATAATTTGTATAGCTACCTTGCAGAATGGGGTGTTGAATTTAAGCCGGGGTACATTGCGGAAACAAATAAAAACAATTATTATCAGAGTCAGCTGTTTCTTATACCCGAAATGGTTGAAAGTGATGTAACCTCTGATTTAAAAGCTGGTAATATGATGCTTCTTTATCCAACAAGCAGAGGAATTAATGACAACTCAAATCCCTATATAATCGAGCAGGTGCTTGTTACAACCAGCGATAAGGCTATTGTTAAATCTGATGTTAACGAAGTGGTTACAGACGGTCAAATAAGTGCAGGTGCAAATGATTTTGTTGAAAAATCAAATCTTGCCGTTATTCTCGAAAAACAGCTTAATGACAACAAAAGTGCAAAAATGTTTGTTTCGGGTAGCATTCAATTTATTCAGCAGTCACTTATAACATCAAATTTTGCAAACAATGATTTTTATATGAACACAATTGCTTCGCTTACCGATAATCAAACAAATATTTACATCAGAGCTAAAGATGTAAGCACTCCATATATTGCAATATCTGCTTTGTGGGGGCTCATTTTTGGCGCACTCACTGTAATTGTTATACCGCTTGCTTTCCTTATAACAGGCCTTGTAGTTTGGATGCGGAGGAGACATCTATGACAAACAAAAAAAACATTGTAATTCTTGTTTTGGTAATTGCGATGCTTTGTGCACTCACTGCGTTTGTGTTTTTGTGGAGCGGTCCAGACATGCCTGATGACAACACCAATGATGTTACACAGCTAATTAAAGTTTTTGAAGGCGATTTGGAGTTGCTTACACATATTAATGTTGTTACGCCCAAAGAGAGTATAAACTTTTTAAAAGATACTGAGTCACAATGGTATATTAAAGGCATTAACAGCAATAAAGTAAAAAGATACAAAATCACAACACTTGCTTCAACAGTATCCTCTATTACTGCTAAAAGTATTGTTGAACAAAATGCGCAGGACCTCCAAAAATATGGTCTTACAACCCCATTGTATACACTTAACGCAACCTTTGCAAATCAAACCAAAACATTTTACGGCGGTAATGCAACTGCAACAGGTGACGCATATTATTTTAAAAGTGCAGATTCTGATACAGTTTATACAATTTATGCAAGTACTTTTAATTCGATTTTTGACGGCACATTATCATATCGTGAAATACCCGATTTTAATGTGAATGTTGAAACAGTTTGCGCAGTAAAAGTTGAAAAGCAAAACAGCTTGCTTGATGTTAGGTTGATGGATAATCCTATAGTTATTAACGGCCATAACATTGCAACTTGGGAAATGACCTCGCCATCGTATCATACAATTGATAATTCAAGACTGTCAACATATGTTATGGAGGTATTGCCAAACATCTTTATAAACGAGTTTGTAAGTGATAGGGGCAATCTTTCTGATTATGGTCTTGATAAGCCATATGCTACAGTAACAATTACTAATACAGATAATACTGTTCAAAAAATCAAACTAGGACTTTCCAATCAAAATGAGTATTATGTTGCTTTGGATGATGATACCACAGTTTACACAGCTGGTAAGGACGGATTTTCTTTTGTGGATATTGACCCGTTTTTGCTTATAAACAAATTTGTAAATCTTGTTGGTGTTGATGATGTTGCATATATAAATGTCACAAAGGGAAGCAAAGAGTACAAATTATCATCTTCAAACGATAAATATTATTTTAACAACAAAGAGGTTAGCGAAGATGATTACAAACAGACTTTGTATTCTAGCGTTATAGGCCTTGTGGTTTCGGATTTTTGCAATGACGCAACATACGCAAAACCTGCAGTTACTATAGAGTATTGTATGGCAAACGGTACTGTTACAAAGGCTGAATTTGTAGATTATAATGACAGAAATTATGCAGTATACAAAGATGGCAAATGCCAATTTATCATACTTAAAAAAGATGTTGCTTTTGTTTTGGATTTGCTTGACAATTTTAATAAATAAGTTATACAAAAAAGAGGCTTAATTGCCTCTTTTTTGTATTAGTAAATAAATTTAGATGGAAATACAGGAATAATTTTTTTAATTAAAATTGTTGAAAAATAGCGATAAAAATAGTATAATTATTTATGTATATTAATTAAACAGTAATTACAATGTTGGAAAGGTTTTTACAAACATGTCAAAAGATAAATTAAATCAAAAAATACACATTTTGCCGGTTCTTCCGCTTCGCGGTTTGCCTGTCTTTCCCGATATGATTATACACTTTGATGTAGGCAGGGATAAATCCATCGCTGCAATAGATAAATGTATGGTTGAAAATCAACTTGTTTTTTTGTTGCCTCAATGTGATCCTGATGTTGAATATCCGCAACCCGATGATTTGTTTGATGTAGGAACGGTTGCAAGAGTAAAACAAGTGCTTCGGTTGTCCGACAACGATATGCGTGTCCTTGTAGAAGGTGTATCAAGAGGTCAGGTGCTCGAGTTTACTTTAACAGAGCCTCATATTGAGTGCTCCGTGCTTGAGAGCCGTTTGTCAGGGCCAATGACTGATGAGGATAGTGTTACAGCAAATGCATATGTTCGTCAAATTAAATCGATGTGTGTTGAGCTATATAGTGCTTCGGGCAAAATCACAAGAGAATCTATGAATTTGTTTATGGATGAAGAGGATCCTGAGCATTTTGCTGATGTGGTTTGTGCTGCAATACCATCATCTGCAGATGATAAAATGGATTTGCTTTGTGAGCTTGATTTAATTAACAGGCTTAAAATGCTTATTGATGTTATTTCTAAAGAGATTTCTAATTCACACATTAGCAACGATATCGACAAAAAAGTAAAACACAAAATTGACAAAAACCAAAAGGAATATTACCTTCGTGAGCAGTTAAAGGTAATACACGAGGAACTTGGGCAAGCCGATGGTGTTGATGAAGAAATTGCACAATTTGTGAGCAGGCTTAAACAGATTAATGCTCCTGATTATGTAGTTAAAAAGGCTCAAAAAGAGCTTTCAAAGCTTGTTAAAATGCAAAGCAACAATCCCGAAGCTGCAGTAATCAGAGATTATGTAACATGGCTTACAGATATTCCGTGGAGCTGTAAAACTTGCGAAAATGATGACCTTGCCAAAGCAAAAGAAATTTTGGAAAATGACCATTATGGACTCGAAAAGGTTAAACAACGCATTTTGGAATTTATGGCAGTGCGAAAGCTTTCGGGAGGCAAAAAATCACCTATTTTGTGCCTTGTGGGACCTCCTGGAGTTGGTAAAACATCGGTTGCAAAATCCATTGCAAATGCTCTTGGAAGAGAATATGTTAGGCTCTCTCTTGGCGGCATACGTGACGAAGCCGAAATACGCGGACACCGCAAAACATATATTGGTGCAATGCCCGGCAGAATTATAACTGCACTAAAGCAGGCAAAAACATCAAACCCCTTGATACTTCTTGATGAAATAGACAAACTCTCGTCAGATTACAAGGGTGACCCTGCATCTGCTCTTTTAGAGGTGCTTGACAGCGAACAAAATCACACATTCCGCGATCATTATATTGAGCTTGAATATGATTTGTCTGATGTGCTTTTTGTTACAACAGCAAACACTCTTGATACAATTGACAGCCCTCTACTTGATAGAATGGAGGTAATTGAGCTTTCGGGATATACCGATATTGAAAAAGAGCACATTGCACTTAATTACATTATTCCAAAACAGCTTAAAATGCACAATATTAAAAAATCAATGCTTAAATTTGCTGATGGTGTAATTATTTCTGTAATTAACGGATATACAAAAGAATCAGGAGTTCGTTCACTTGAGCGCCACATTGAAAAAATTATGCGCAAAGTTGCAACTATGATTATGGTTGATGGCAAAAAAAGTGTTACTGTTTCGTCAAGAAATTTAGAAAAATTTCTTGGCAAAAAAGTATTTACAGAGCCTGCTATAAGCAATAAACATCAGGTTGGTGTATCAACAGGACTTGCTTGGACTCAGTACGGCGGTGATGTTTTGTTTGTAGAATCCTGTGTTATGGACGGAAATGGTGCTTTAGAGCTCACAGGTCAGCTTGGCGATGTAATGAAAGAATCTGCAAAAACTGCAATTAGCTATATTCGTGCAAACAGTGGTGAGTATGGCATTAAGCCTGATTTTAACAAAACATCTGACATACACATTCATGTCCCCGAGGGTGCTGTACCAAAAGACGGGCCAAGTGCAGGTATTACTATAACAACTTCGCTTGTATCAACCCTTACAGGAAAGCCTGTCCGCAATGACATAGCTATGACAGGTGAAATTACTGTTACAGGTAAAATTTTGCCAATCGGCGGATTAAAAGAAAAATGTCTTGCTGCATACAGGGCAGGTATAACAAAAGTAATTATTCCAAAGGATAATAAGAGAGATATTGACGACATACCAAAAGAGGTAAGAGAAAAACTGGATTTTGTTGTTGCCGATGGTATGAAAACTGTTCTTGATAATGCATTGTATAATGACTGATTTAGGGAGAACTTAAATATGAATTTAAATAATGTTGAATTGCTTATATCAGCTGTAAAAAGAGCGCAGTACCCTGATAACAAATTGCCTGAAATTGCGTTTGCGGGGCGCTCAAATGTTGGAAAGTCATCACTTATAAACAAAATTCTTAACCGTAAAAGCCTTGCAAGAGTCAGTGCAAAGCCAGGCAAAACTGCCACAATTAATTTTTATAATATTGACAAAACTATGAATATTGTTGATTTGCCAGGCTACGGTTTTGCAAGGGTTTCGCCTCAGGAAAAGAAAAAATGGGGTATTATGATAGATGAATATCTTAACACAAGGGAAAATCTTATGCAGGTAATTTTGCTTGTGGACAGCAGGCATAAACCGACAGCGGATGATAAAATAATGATTAATTTTATTAAGAATGTATGTCAAAGATGCGTTGTTGTTGCAACAAAATTTGACAAGCTGAAAAAAAGTGAGCAGCAGAGTAATATTATGACAATTATCAGAGAACTTGAGCTTGATGATAACGATATAATTATACCATTTTCTACTGTTACAGGTGTTGGAAAAGAAGAATTTTGGCAATTTGTTGAGCTTGAAATATTAAACAGAGGTTAAATTATGGCACAATTATTAAACGGATTAAATAATATGCAAAAGCAGGCAGTAATGTGCACCGACGGACCGCTTCTTGTGCTTTCGGGAGCAGGGAGCGGTAAAACCACTGTGCTTACAAGGCGAATTGCCTACATACTTGAGCAGCACAAAGCAAGACCGTGGCAAATACTTGCCATTACTTTTACAAATAAGGCGGCTGCCGAAATGCAGGAACGCATAAGTGCCCTTGTACCCGAAAGTGCGGGAGATATGTGGATTAAAACATTTCATTCGGCTTGTTTGCGTATATTGCGAAAAGATATAGATAAGCTTGGATATGATGTAAATTTTAATATTTATGACACTTCAGATCAAAAAAGACTTGTAAAGGATGTTATAAAAGCTTGTAATTTGTCTGAGGATATGTTTCCTGTTAAGTCTGTTTTGTATGTGATTTCTGACTGTAAAAACAAAGGCATTTCACCTGAGGAATATGCAAAAAATAATGACGGCAATTATCGCTCACAATCTTTTGCAAAATTATACGCCTCGTATCAACGGCGATTAAAAGAAAACAATTCTCTTGATTTTGATGACCTTTTGTGCAAAACTGTGGAATTGTTTGAAAAGTGCCCTGATGTGCTTGAATACTATCAAAATAAATTTAAGTATATTCTTGTTGATGAGTATCAGGATACAAATAATATTCAGTACCGAATGGTTACAATGCTTGCCCAAAAGCATCGAAATTTGTGCGTTGTTGGCGATGATGACCAAAGTATATACAAGTTTAGGGGTGCTGATATTACAAATATACTTGATTTTGAAAAGCAATTTCCTGATTGTATTGTGGTAAAGCTTGAACAAAATTATCGCTCTACACAAAACATTTTAAGTGCTGCCAATGATGTTATAAGCAACAATGTTAACCGCAAGGCAAAAAAACTCTGGACAGATTTTGGACAGGGTGAAAAGATTGTTGTACGCTCACTAGAAGATCAAATTGGCGAAGCACAATTTATAAATAATACAATTGAAGGTATGGTTGCAAGCGGCAAATACAAATATAGTGATTTTGCAGTGCTTTACAGGACAAATGCGCAAACCCGTGCATTTGAAGAAAACTTTACTTGTCCGTACAGAATTTTGGCAGGCTTAAGATTTTATGACCGCAGAGAAATAAAAGATATTTTGTCATATTTAAGACTTATTAACAATCCTAAAGATGATGCAAATCTTACCCGTATTATTAATGTGCCAAAAAGAGGTATTGGCGATTCAACTGTAAATAAAATTTTACTCCTTGCCCAAAGCGTGGGTAAAAGTATGTACGAAATAATTACCGATAGCTCATATGCTGATGCAATAGGCAGGTCATACGGTAAAATTGCTGAGTTTGTTATGATGATTGAGCAGTTAAGAAATGATATTGACAAAATTTCTATTGTTGAATTGATTGACAAGCTTTTGCAAAAAACATCATATGTTGAATCGCTTAGGAACGAAAACCCTTACGAAGCAATTGGAAGAATAGAAAATATTGACGAACTTAAATCAAAAGCAAAAGAATACGAGGATGGTGTGGAACAACATTCGTTTTCGGGATTTCTTGACAATCTTTCGCTTGTTTCGGATGTTGATAATTATGATAATGAGCAGGATGCAGTTGTACTTATGACATTACATAGTGCAAAAGGTCTTGAGTTTCCTGTTGTGTTTATGTGTGGTATGGAGTATGGACTTTTTCCGAGCCTTATGTCCGAAATGGAGGATGGAGGCCTTGAGGAAGAACGGCGTTTGTGCTATGTGGGCATTACAAGAGCAAAAACAAAGTTATTTATGACATGGGCAAGATTGCGTACATTGTACGGCAAAACAGAAGCACGAATGATAAGCAAATTTGTTTCGGAGATTGATGATAAGTATCTTGATATTGAAAATCCTAAGCAAAAATCTCCATCAAGATCTGCTTATTTGGGTTATAGCAACAATAATTGCGATGTTGGTTATATATCTTTTCAGGGTTCAAATAAAAAGCAATCTCTTGACAGTATTATGAACACATATAATCTTAAAAGAGCTAATGACAATGTATCAACCGATGAGTACAAAAAAGGCGACAGGGTAAAGCACAAAAAATTTGGTGAAGGACTTATATTGTCTGTACTTCCAAAAAATGGCGATTATCAGCTTGAAATATCCTTTGACAATGTGGGCACACGAACAATTATGGCATCTTTTGCCAAACTTACAAAAATATAATTATTATCGGAGTTGTTTAAATGAATAATTTTGCTAATGATAAATTAATAAACAACCTTGCATCAGCACTTGCCTGCATAACAGATGAGTCACAGTTTATGTCCGTTTTGCTTGATTTGTGCACAGTGAGCGAAATTAAATCCATGTCACAGCGACTTAAGGTGGCACAGCTTTTGCGTGAGGGTTTGGTATATTCGGAAATTGCTCAAAAAACAGGTGCAAGCTCTGCAACAATTTGCCGTGTAAAGAGAGCACTTGATTATGGTCACGGCGGATATGACAGTGTTATTTGCCAATTGGGAGATAAATAATATGGAAAAGTATAAGGATTTTGCTTATTTATACGACAAATTAACAAACGATGTTAATTATAAAAGCAGGGTTGACTATATTGAAAAGCTTTTTGATTTGCATTTAAAAAACAAACCCGAACTGATTGCTGATGTTGGATGCGGTACGGGCACAGTGTGTAATATTTTGTGTGACCGTGGATACGATATGATTGGTATTGATGCCTCAGGTGATATGCTAAATGTTGCGAGTGAAAAAAGCGGGGACAAGAACATACTGTATCTTAATCAGGATATGACAAATTTTGAATTGTATGGCACTGTTGATGTAATATTGTGTCTGCTCGACAGTGTTAACTATCTTACCGATGATGGTGAGCTTGACAAATTTTTTGCCCTTTGCAATAATTATCTTAATGATGGCGGAATTGTTATATTTGATGTAAATACTATGTATAAATTTGAAAATATACTTGCAGATAATATATATAACTTTGAAGATGAATGCTTGTTTTACAGCTGGGAAAATAATTTTGACGGAAAAATATGTGAGTTTTATCTCAATTTTTTTGTTAAAAAAGATGATGGCGAATATCAAAGAATAACCGAACAGCATTTTGAACGCGCATACACAACCGAGGAAATTGAAAATTCTATTTTAAAAAGCGGTCTTAAGCTTGTTGCAATGTATGGTGATATGTCAGTTGACAAGCCGAATTTTGACGAAGAAAGGGTATATTTTGTTGCAAAAAAATATTGACAATATTTGCACAATGTGGTAAAGTATGTATATAGACATATATAATTGTCAATATATAAAAGTTGGTAGCAAAATTAAGCAGCCATCGTGATTTTAGGAGGTACACAGCAATGCAGAAAGGTACAGTTAAATGGTTTAATGCAGAAAAAGGTTATGGTTTTATTGAAGGTGAAGACGGCAAGGACGTTTTTGTTCACTTTTCAGCTATAACAATGGAGGGTTACAAAACACTTCAGGAAGGCGAAAGTGTAGAATTTGATGTTATTGATGGCGCAAAAGGCCCTCAGGCAGCAAATGTAGTTAAAGCGTAATAAGGAATTTTTATATATTGTAGTATAAAAGTTTTAGTACCAAAAGCCTCTTTCTTTGTTGGAAGAGGCTTTTTACACTATTTGATATATAAACATGTCGTTATGTGATTATATCTGACTGAAAGGTAAACTATGATTATGAAAGATAACAATCTTCTTAATACTTTACAAAACAAAATACCTGATTTAAGCAAGGGTCACAAAAAAATTGCCCAATATATTTTAAAACATTATGACAAATCGGCTTTTATGACTGCATCAAAAATAGCCATCGAGGTTGGTGTGAGTGAATCAACTGTTGTAAGGTTTGCATGTGAGCTTGGTTTTGAAGGATTTCCCGAATTTCAGGATGCACTCAGGCAACTAATAAAAAACAAGCTTACCACTGTACAGCGTATGGAAATTACATCCTCCAAAATGGAGGAAAAAAATATTTTGCACTCTGTAATGCAGTCTGATATTGATAAACTAAAGCAAACCATGGAAATGATTGACAACGATGATTTTATAGCTGCAGTTGATGCAATCAGTAATGCAAAAAAAATATATATTTTAGGTGCACGTACCTGTTCGTCAATAGCATCATTTTTAGGGTTTTACCTTAATATGATATCGGACAATGTAAAAACAATAGCATCAAACTCTGCAAGCGAAACCTTTGAGCAGATATATAGGGTAAATAAGGATGATGTTGTTATTGCAATAAGCTACCCAAGGTATTCAGTGAGAACGATGAACGCAGTTAAATATGCTGAGAGCAAAGGCAGCAAGGTAATTGCAATTACCGACAGTATAAAGGCACCAATCACTTCGTATGCCACATATTCACTTGTTGCTGACTCTGATATGACAAACTTTGTTGATTCGCTGGTAGCTCCGCTTTCGCTTTGTAATGCACTGGTTGTTGCTATGGTAATCAGACATAAGCAAAAAATTTCCAAAACTTTTTCTGATTTAGAAAAAATATGGGTTGATTATGAGGTTTATGAGCAAAAACATTTTGATGACTAACAGAAGGGTGCAATTATGAGTAAAATTGTTGCTGTTATTGGCGGAGGACCTGCAGGAATGATGGCGGCTTCTGCTGCTGCAAAAAACGGAAACAAGGTAGTTTTGATCGAAAAAAACAATACACTCGGTAAAAAATTGCTTATTACAGGTAAGGGCAGATGTAATGTAACAAACAATGCTCCCATCGACGAATTTATAAAAAATGTACCTACAAACGGCAATTTTTTGTACAGTGCTTTTTATACCTTTACAAACGAAAACCTTGTTAACCTTTTACAAAAGCTTGGTGTTAAAACAAAGGTCGAAAGAGGAGAGAGGGTATTTCCTGTAAGCGATAAGGCTAAAGATGTTTTAAATGCACTAAAGCATCTTATGGCAAATTATGGCGTAAAAGTGTACAATGGCAGAGTTACCGATATTAAATTGCTCGGTAATGGTAAAAAACATATTGTTATGTCGGACAATAAAGTAATTGAGTGCGATTCGGTAATTATTGCAACGGGGGGTGTAAGCTATCCACTTACAGGCTCCACAGGTGATGGATATAAGCTTGCAACAAAGCTTGGCCACACCGTTACACAAATTAAGCCATCACTAGTGCCGCTTGAGCTATGCGAAAGCCATGTAAAAGAGCTAATGGGACTTTCGCTAAAAAATGTTGCTGTCACGGTTTATAAGGATAACAAAAAAATTTACGATGACTTTGGCGAAATGCTGTTTACCCATTTTGGTGCAAGCGGCCCAATAATACTTAGTGCAAGCTCACATATTAAGAATGTTGATTTGGATAAATACAAGCTGTCAATTGACTTAAAGCCTGCACTTGATCTTAAAACCCTTGACAAACGTGTTTTAAGAGATTTTGATGAGGCAAAAAACAAAGACTTTGTCAATGCTCTTGATAATTTGCTCCCCAAAAAAATGATACCTGTAATTGTTAAACTATCGGGCATAGACGCTCATACAAAGGTTAACGAAATTACAAAAGAACAAAGGTTGTATTTTGTACAATTACTTAAAAATCTTACATTTACAGTTAAAAAATTTAGACCTGTTGCCGAGGCAATTGTTACATCAGGCGGGGTAAGTGTTAAAGAAATTAATCCTTCAACTATGGAATCAAAGCTTGCAAGCGGCGTTTACTTTGCAGGAGAAGTGATTGATGTTGATGCATATACAGGTGGCTTTAATTTGCAGATTGCTTTTTCAACAGGTTATGTTGCGGGTATTAATGCATAAAATTACGCATAAAATATTCAAGGAGGTGCAATGCACTTATGAAATATTTTATGCGTTTTTTGTTTGACAAGATAAAATCAATATCAACCGTTAAGCTTTTGGTTGCATCACTTGCATTTGTGGTTGTGATTTCGCAAATATGCTTAAGCAGCAACAGTTTAAGAACTTACCTGACAAATATTGACACACTTGACGGGGTAGTAGCGGTAAATTCGCAGTACGAGCCGCAAACGGGGTATGTTACATTGTGTATGACTCAAGGGCAGCCGTGTGAAGATATTAAAATACTTGTTAATGGTGAAGTTTACGATAATTTTGACTTGCAAAAAAAGCGTGTTGAAATTAAGCTACAAAGCGTTATAGAAATCTTAAACAATTCCAACAAAAAAGTTGCGGTAACTGCCGAAGGATTTTCTGACAATATTACCGCAACACTTAACAATGGAAATATAACAGTACAAGATATTGGTGTTGTTGCAAGAGTTGTATTTAAATAACTAGTAATTGCTTTTTTCTGTTTATCATTTCGTCTATACGCTTAATGTATTCAGACACCTCTTTTACATTAAACACTCGTTCAATGTTATTACCAGTTACAATTTTTGTAGAACCGCCTGCACCGAGCGAAATGATTGACTGAACCTCTTCCATAATATATATGTTGTAAAGGCACTCATTTCCTTGGCTGCAGTAACCAACATTTTCCAGGTTGCCAAGCATATTTTTTTGCCTGTACAAATAGTATGGAGCTTTGCCAATTGAAGTCAGCATTGAATTGGCATTTAACAACATATTGTTTACGGTAGTTGTTGCTGTGGGGGTGTACATACTGTAATTCATATCTAAATACGAACCGTGCTTTACAGACATTGTATGAACGGTAACACTTTCGGGTGCAAGCTTTTTGATTTGCTCCAGTGTATATTCAAAATCCTCAAGTGATTCACCCGGAAGTCCTGCAATTAAATCGGCATTAATATGATTAAAGCCTAAAGTGCGGGCCATATCATAACAATTAATTATGTCATAGGGCGTGTGTCGTCGTCCTATAAGCTCAAGCGTTTTTGCATTCATAGTTTGTGGATTTATACTGATGCGTGAAACACAGCTATCTTTAAGTATACCAAGTTTATTGCGGGTGATTGTGTCTGGTCTTCCGGCTTCAACAGTAAATTCTTTTATGTTTTTAATATCAAAAGATTCTGATAGTTTGTTGCACAACATCGCCAAGTTGTATTCGTCAAGAGCTGTTGGTGTTCCGCCGCCGATGTATATTGTTTCTACAGGGATTTTTGAATTGTTAATGTAATCTTTTATAAAGTCTATTTCCTTAAACAGTGCTTGCATATACGGCTGTACAAGTGTGTTGGAAAATTTAATTGACTGCGACGTAAACGAACAATACAAGCATCTGGTAGGGCAAAATGGTATTCCTATGTACAAGCTGATTGCATTTTTGTCCATACCCGAAATAAGTTGAGCCTCTCTCTTTGCAACATTAATTGCAAGCGTCGCTTTATCAGGGTGAACATCATACTCTTTTACAAACAAGTTGTATATATCATTGTAATTCATACCCGAGTTAACAAGTTCCCTTACCATTTTTGCTGGTCGTATGCCTGTTAAGATGCCCCATGGTAAATCCAAACCGCTAATTTTTTTTAGAATACCGCTGAGCAATTTTGATATAAAAAGTTTGTTTTCGCAATCGGCATAGCAGGTGTCACTTATTTGGGTACCTGCAATACATACTTTTGCGTAATATGTATGTAAATTTTTGTTGTCACAAACATCTACAAATACATAATCATCATTTTGAGGTATAAAATTTACGGTTTCAATTTTAAGCTTTGGATAATATGCAGTTATTATTTCTCTTGTAAGATGCTCAAATTTTTGATTGTTGATAATCAGTTTCATAATCAGATATAAAAATTACTCTCTTTTTCGTGTATAATAGTGGTATCTCCGTTGTGGCCTGGATACACCTTTGTATCAGGAGGCAGGGTGAATAATTTGTCTTTGATAGACTGTAAAATGCTATTAAAGCTGCCACCCGGAAAATCTGTCCTGCCTATTGACTCATAAAAAAGGGTATCTCCCGAAAATAAAATGCTTTCACTTTCAAAATAAAAGCATACACTGCCGGGAGTGTGCCCAGGCGTTGCTATAACACGTGCAGCAAATCCTGCAACCTCTATTAAATCGCCGTCATCAACAAAAACATCAGGTTTTGATTTTGGTGCACAGGCTCCAAATGCGTTGCACAAAGTTATGGCATCATTGCCAAATATTGCACCATCAGTACTGCTTATTACAATGCAGGCACCCGAAGCACTTTTTAATTCATCTGCTGCACATATGTGGTCTACGTGCGAGTGTGTTATAAGAATTTTTTCAAGCTTAAAACCCTCTGACTCAATTATGTTCATAATTTTTTTACTGTCATCACCGGGGTCAATAACAGCGCAGCTTTTTGTGTTATTGTTTGCTATTATATAGCAGTTGGTTGCAAGTGCGCCTACAACAAGTTTGTTTACATACATAATATTTCACCTAATATCTGGTAACTTCAATAACGTCAGGTATTATGCGAAGCTTGTTGATGATTTTTTCAAGTTCATCTGCATTGTTTACCGCTACAGTAACATCAATCATACAAACATTGCCTTTTGCCGCACGGCCGTTTACTGCTGTAAGCATAATTTTTGAATCGTTAATGAGATTAACAACTTCAACAACAATACCTGTTCTGTCATTACATACAAGCTTAAGATTTGCAGTAAAGTTGCTTGTATTGCTTTGTGCCCATGATATATCAATAAGTCGTTGCTTTTCCTCAGGATCGCTTATATATGCTGCTACATTTACGCAGTCTTGTCTATGAACCGAAACACCTCTTCCGCGTGTAATGTATCCAATTATTTTGTCACCGGGCACAGGGTTACAGCATTTTGAATATCTGATAAGGCAGTTATCAACGCCTTTTACTATTATACCGTTTGAATTACCAGATAGAACTTTACTTGCTTCGGGAAGGGGAGTAGTAATATTTAAAATGTTTTTTATCTGGTCTTTTTCATGCTTCTTTTTATATTCATCTTTAAGCTTGCTTATAATATTTGCAATTTGTATACCGCCGTAACCAATGTTTGCGTACAAGTCATCGCTAGACCCGTATCCGTATCGCTTAATGATTTTTTGTACATATTCATCTGTCAGCAATTCCTGAAGTTCGGGATTTTCCTTTTTGATTTCACGCTCAAGCGCTTCTTTGCCTTTTATAATGTTTTCGGCTCTGTTTTCTTTTTTGTACCAGGCGTTGATTTTGTTTCGTGCCTGAGCAGTTTTAATAATTTTAAGCCAGTCACGACTTGGTCCGTGGACATTTGACGAGGTGATTATTTCTACAATATCACCATTTTGAAGCGGTTGGTCAAGGTTAACAATTTTTCCGTTAATTCGGGCACCTTGCATTTTGTAACCAACTGCACTGTGAATGCTAAAGGCAAAGTCTACCGGAGTTGAACCTGATGGAAAGCTGTATACATCGCCTTTTGGTGAAAATACAAACACCTGGTCGGTAAACATATCAATTTTAAGTGCCTGAACAAATTCCTCCTCGTCATTAAAATCGTTTTGAACATCAAGCAACTGTTTTATCCACTGTAGTTTCTGGTCAAAATTTTCATCTCTGCTGTTTGAACCCTCTTTATACTTCCAGTGGGCTGCAAAACCGTTTTCAGCATATTCATGCATCTTTTTTGTTCTGATTTGTATTTCAAACGGATGACCGTCTTCGCCTATAACAGTTGTGTGAAGCGACTGATACATATTTGGTTTTGGCATTGCAATATAATCTTTAAATCTGCCTGGCATCGGCTTGTATAATTCGTGAGCAATGCCAAGTGCAGCATAACAGTCGGACACAGTGTTTGTTACAATTCTTACTGCAAACAAATCATAAATCTGCTCTAAAGTTTTTTGCTGTGTAAACATTTTGCGGTATATGCTGTAAAAATGCTTTGGCCTACCGTCAATTGTGCAATCAATATTTGCCAGGCTTAATTTTTCTTTTAAATCGTGCTTAATTCGTGCAATAAATTCTTCACGCTCATTACGTTTTTGATTAATACCCTCTACAATCTCATAGTAGGCAATTGGGTCGAGGTATTTAAGCGATGTGTCCTCGAGTTCCCATTTGATTTTGTACATACCAAGTCTGTGCGCAATGGGGGCAAAAATATTAAGAGTTTCTCTTGCTTTTTCACGTTGCTTATCCTCGCTCATACTGATAAGGGTAGATAAGTTGTGCAATCTATCGGCAAATTTAATCATAATAACCCTGATATCAGACGCCATAGCCAAAAACATTTTTCTTAGGTTTTCCATATCACGTTCTTCTTTTGACGAAAAATCAAGCTTATCAAGCTTGGTAACACCATCAACAAGCAACGCAACCTGCTGGCCAAAATTTTCTTCAATGTACGCAGTTGTATATTCTGTATCTTCAACAACGTCATGTAAAAGGGCAGCACAAACCGAATCAGTATCAAGCTGCATATCAACAACATTACCGGCAACCGCAAGGGGATGAGTAATATATGGTGTGCCTGATTTTCGCACCTGAGTACCATGGGCGCTTTCGGCAAGTTTATATGCTTTTTCAATTTTTTCGATATCGTATTTGTTTCCCGATTTGTTAAGCTTATCGAGTAATTTTTCAAAGCTTGATATCATAAATTTACCTCTTTCTGTTGGTTATTGTTGATTGTACTTACGGTACGTGGGTGAATCTGTGAGTGAATTTTTACTGTAAAAGTTTTTCCCTATCTGAACGTGTACATATCTGTTTTGTGAGTCGAATTTATATGATATAATATTAAGCTCACTAAAAATTTTGAGTGAAAGCTCTATGATTTTTATATTGTAGTTTGTAAGATTTTTGCGTGTTGAAATGCTGTCGGTAGAAATGTAATTATTTCCGCTTTCAATGTGATACTTAATATATGCAAATATATCGGACAGTATTGTTTTGTCAATCATAAATTTGCTTTCAATGCGTATATCTTTAATTAAAAATTGAGGATAAGTTACACCTTTATATGTGTTTGTTGAAAGCATACCTGCAACAGATATAACATCGCCAGGAACAAGTTTTGATGCAATGTCAATTTTATTAAAGGCGGGCATTTCCATTTTATAACCCTTTTTTTCGAGCATTATAAATGCATGCTTTTCGTTAACAAATCTTGTGTTTTTAACATTGACGTTGTTAATGCAAAACATTGGTGCCTTGTTGCCGATTCCACAAGGCTCTAAAATTGATAAACTATTAATTGTCGGAAGGTTAACATCATTTATAGTAATTATATCGTCAATTTCAAGTGTTGGAGTAGCTATTTCATCGTTAATTAAATTTTTTGCATACTCATTAATTTTTGCGTCAAATTCGTCAATTTTATCTGTGTAAACTGTAAATCCTGCTGCAAGTTCATGACCTCCAAATTTTTGCAGGTATTCCTTGCAATGATTAAGTGCATAAAACAGATTAAAACCTTTTATACTTCTTCCCGACGCTTTTGCTGTACCGTCGTCATTTATTGATATAACGGTACTTGGTTTATAAAACATTTCGGTTATTCTTGAAGATACAATACCTATAACTCCGTGATGCCAATTTTCTTTTGCAACCACTATAACGTCTTTTTTATCAAGCTCATTTTTATATATAATTTCCAGTGCTTCAAAAAATATTTTTTGCTCTTCATTTTGCCTATGCTTGTTGTCTTCTTCAAGCTTAAGTGCAATTTTTACTGCTCGGTTATAATCGTTTTCGAGCAACAGTTTTACACTTGTTTTGGCACTTGAAATTCTGCCAGCGGCGTTAAGGCGCGGGGCAATTACAAAGCCAATTGATGATGCTGTAATATCTTTATCTCCAAGACCAGATGTATCTATTAACGCATTAATACCATTGTTTTTTGTCAATTTTATACCCGCAAGACCTTTATCTGCAATAAACCGGTTTTCATCAGTAAGGGGTACCATATCAGCAATTGTGCCAATGGCGGCTATTGGGCAATATTTGTTCAGTATGTTTTTGTTGCATCCGGATAAAGCATATATTAGCTTAAACGCAACACCCACACCCGCAAGTGCATCAAAAGGATATTTGCTGTCGCTTCTTTTGGGGTTAATCACTGCCACACAATCAGGTATTTCGTCTTTAACGGTATGATGATCTGTTACTATTACATCAATTCCGTTTGTTTTGGCATAGCTTATTTCGTTAACAGCTGTTATGCCAACATCAACTGTAATAATTATGTCTACGTTTTTTGTAAGCAAATAATCAATTGCGGAAATACTAATTCCATATCCTTCTTCGGCACGGTCGGGTATATAGTACAAAACATTTGCACCAAGTGAATTCAAATAGTCATATACCATATATGTTGAAGTGATGCCGTCAACGTCATAATCACCAAATACTGCAATTTTTTTGTTGCTATTAAGTGCCGCTATTATAAAATCAACTGCTTTTTGCATATCAGGTAACAAAAACGGGTCGTGAAAACTCGAAATGTCCTTGGAAATGTATGAATTGATTTGTTCATCACTTTGTATGCCGCGTAAATATAATATTTTTGCAACCAAAGAATTTATATTGAATTTTTTTGAGATTTCCGCAACACGACTACTATCGGCTTTGCCGATTATCCATCTTTTAGATTTAGTCACTTGTTGCACCTCTTTAAATATAATAAAAATATTATATCATTTTTATTGTTATAGTTCAAGTTAAATATTAACTTATTTGATTTTTTTTGATAAAATTTTGTTTTATTCGACGCAAAATTGAAATATGTTAAAAAATTTTGCTAAAACAGTTGACTTTGTTTAAAATTTTTAGTATTCTAATATATATAAAATCTGATTTATCAAGGAGCAGCATTATGGTTAGTAAAGATATTATCGTTCAAAATGAAGTTGGACTTCATGCCCGTCCTGCTACATTCTTTATACAAAAAGCTAACGAATTTAAATCAAGCATATGGGTTGTTAAAGACGAGAGAAAAGTAAATGCCAAAAGTCTTCTTGGTGTTTTGTCCCTTGGTATTACAAGAGGTACAACTGTTAAACTCGTTGCTGACGGCAGTGACGAAAATGAAGCCTTAGAAAGCCTTGACGAGCTCATTTCGTCAGATTTTGCTGATATTGTGTAAAATTTTCCTCCGCTTTTAATAGCGGAGGTATTTTAATTTGTATGATTTTATAGATGAAAGAAAGGTGAAAATATTGTTTGATTTTGAGCAAAAGCTGAAAACATTACCTGAACAGCCAGGTGTTTATATTATGTATAATCAAAATGATGATGTTATATATGTAGGCAAAGCAAAAGTATTAAAAAACAGAGTCAGACAATATTTTAAAAATAACAATCATCCTCCAAAGGTTGCTGCAATGGTTGCAAATGCAGCAAGATTTGAATATATAATTGCCGATTCCGAGCTTGAGGCATTGGTGCTGGAAAATAATCTCATTAAAAAGCATATGCCAAGATATAACATACTGTTAAAGGATGACAAAACATATCCGTTTATTAAAGTGACTGTCAATGAGGATTATCCCAAGATATTAATGACAAGGCAGGTAAAGCGTGACGGTGCAAGGTATTTTGGCCCGTATCAGAGCGGAATTATTGTTCGTGACCTGATTGAACTTATAAGGGATATATTTATGCTCAGATTTTGCAACAAAACTTTTGATGGAGATTTTACGCCTCAAAAGCCATGCTTGTATTATCATTTGGGCAAATGTTCTGGTATATGCGCAGGTAATGTTTCAAAAAGTGAGTATTCTAATGTCATAAATGATGTATGTCAGTTTTTAAATGGTAAATATGACAATGTTATAAAAAAATTAACTAATCAAATGAACATTGCAGCCCAAAACCTTGATTTTGAAAAGGCTTCTGTTTTGCGTGACAGAATTAATTCGGTAAATTTACTTAGCGAAAAACAAAAAATAGTAACTGCTAACGGCACTGATATTGACGCTGCAGCAATATATAACGACAACAATGTTGCATGCGTAGAAATTTTCTTTATAAGAAACGGAAATATAGTTGGGAAAGAGCATTATTTTATTAATGACACCGAAGGTATGAACAATGGAGCAATATTTTCTCAGTTTATTAAACAATATTATGATAATTCCTCTTTTTTGCCTAAAGAATTAATGCTTTCTGATGAAATTGAAGATGAACAAACTGTTAAAATCTGGCTTGGCTCAAAGTGCCTAAGAAGCGTAAACATAAAGTATCCAAAAATTGGAAAGTATGCTGAGCTTATTAAAATGATTAAAATCAATGCAAAAAAAGAGCATAGTGAGTATATTATTAAAAAAATGCGTGCATCTGATTTTGTAAATAATGCTTTGTCACAATTAATGAAGCTCACAGGTCTAAAACAGCCACCTTTGATGATTGAAGCTTATGATATTTCCAATATATCAGGTGATTCAAATGTTGCATCTATGGTTACATTTAAAAATGGAAAGCCGCACAAGCAAGGGTACAGAAGTTTTAAAATTAAAACAGTGTCAGGGCAGGATGATTACGGCTCAATGTACGAGGTATTAACAAGGAGATTTAACAGATATAAATCATCACACAATAATAATGACAGCTTTGCACAATTACCCGATTTGATACTGGTTGACGGAGGATTGTCGCATGTTAATACTGCTTATGAAGCAATGAAAAATGCGGGTATAAATGTGCCGCTGTTTGGTATTGTAAAAGATGATAATCACAATACAAAAGGTCTTGTTTCGATAAACGGTGAAATACCAATAGACAACGGATGCGATGCGTTTATGTTGCTTGCAAACATTCAGGATGAAATGCACCGACGTGCAATAACGCATCACCGTAATATTATGAATAAAAAAAGCGTAGAAAGCGAGCTTGAAAAAATTAAAGGTATAGGTCCTTCAAAAAGAAAGACTCTTGTTGCACACTTTAAAACAGTTTCAAAAATTAAAACTGCTACCGCTGACCAACTTGCATCAGTTAAAGGAATAGATAAAAAAACAGCTAAAAACATATTTGATTATTTTAATGGAGACAACAATAAATGAATGTTAATTATCAAAATATTCTTGAAAGCACAATTAAACAAATAGGCGAGTGCAAGCCAACACTTTTGCTGCACAGCTGTTGTGCTCCTTGCTCAAGCTATGTGCTTGAATACCTTAGCAGCATATTTGATATAACTGTATTATATTACAATCCAAACATATATCCCGAGTCGGAATTTTACTTTAGATGTGAGGAACAGCAAAAGCTTATTAAAAAAATGGGACTTGAAAATGTTGTTAAAGTTGTGAGCTGTGATTATGATAGTGATGAATTTTACAATGCAGTTAAAGGGCTTGAAAACTGCCCTGAGGGAAAAGAAAGATGTGCAAAATGCTTTGAACTAAGGCTTAAAAAAAGTGCGCTGTACGCCAAAAACAATGGTTTTGATTATTTTACCACAACGCTTACAATAAGCCCGCACAAAAATGCACAATTGCTTAATAGTATTGGCGGTAGTATAGCTCAACAGGCAGGGGTAAAGTATCTTTTTTCGGATTTTAAAAAGAAAAACGGATACAAACGAAGTTGCGAACTTTCTGCTGAGTATGGATTGTATCGTCAGGATTATTGCGGATGCGTTTTCTCTAAAAATAATAAATAAAGTTTTTTAGAAACTATTTGTTGAATTTGCACAAAATTCGACAAATAGTTTTGTTATTTTTGTTAAAGGAATACTAAAACAACTAATTGAATAATAAATATATAGGTATTTATACCATCTAAAATAGAGGAGGACATCAATATGATTGGTACCAATGATTTAAGAAATGTTTGTATAGTTGCTCATTCAAATGCTGGTAAAACTTCTCTCTGTGAAGCAATGCTTGACAAAGCAGGTCTTATTGAGCGTATGGGCAAAATCGAAGACGGAAACACAGTATCCGACTATGATGCAGAAGAAATTAAAAGAAAAATTTCTGTTAACACATCGGTTATACCAATTGAGTGGAATAATACAAAAATCAATTTACTCGATACTCCTGGTACAGCAGATTTTGTTGGAGAGCAAATACAAGCAGCTTCGGTTTGCGGAAGCGCTCTTGTGGTTGTAAGCGGTAAATCTGGTGTAAGTGCCGGTACAGAACGCGCATGGAACCTTGCAAAAACCAAATCAAAAATTGTATTTGTAAACAAACTTGATGATATAAAGGCTGATTACTCAAAGGTACTTGAGCAGCTAAATGATACATTTGGCAAATGTATAGCTCCGTTTACATTTCCTCTAAAAGATGGGGACAAGCTCATAGGTTTTGCTGATGTAATTAAAATGCGTGCAAAATTATTCAGTGGTGATGCATCTACTTATGAGGATATTCCTGCTGATTTTAAGGATATAGCAGACAGAAGCCGTGACCTTTTACTCGAGGCTGTTGCAGAGGTTGACGAAGTTTATATGCAAAAATACTTTGATGGTGAAGAATTTACTGAAGAAGAAATTAAAAAAGCCCTTCGAGTAGGTATTAAGGATGGTACCGTTGTCCCTGTAATATGCGGCAGTGTTCAGGCAAAGATAGGTATTACACATCTTCTTAATACACTTGCTGACTATATGCCGGCTCCAAATGAGTTTTCATACATAGAAGGCGTTAATCAAAAAGACGGTGATATTGTTGAAGTTAAGTGTGACAACAGCGAACCCACAGTACTTTATGTATTTAAAACAGTAGTAGATAACTATGTTGGTAAAATGTCTTACTTTAAAGTGCTTTCGGGTAGAATTACTCCTGATACTATTGTTTATAATCCACAAAAGAAAAAGGAAGAAAAAATTGGCAAGCTTTTTTACCTTCGTGGTAAAAAACAAATTGAAACAAACGAAATTATTGCTGGCGATATAGGAGCAACAGCAAAGCTTACCGTTACTGAAACCGGTGACCAGCTTTGTTCACCTGATTATCCTATAGAAGTTGAACCAATGTCATTTCCACGACCTGTACTTTCGATGGCTATTCTTCCAAAATCTAAAGGCGATGAAGAAAAAATCAGCACTGGTCTTGCTAAATTGCTTAGTGAAGATAAAACATTTACAATTGAAAGAAATCACGAAACACATGAGTCAGTAATTTCGGGAATTGGTGAACAACATATTAATGTAATTTGTTCAAAACTTGAAAACAAATTTGGTGTTGCAGTTACACTTCAGGAACCTAAAACTCCATACAGAGAAGCTATTAAGGGCAAAGTAAAGGTTGAAGGTAAATACAAAAAGCAATCTGGAGGACACGGACAGTATGGACATGTTTGGATTGAGTTTGAGCCTGCAGTTGGTGCTGAGTTTATTTTTGAAGAGAATGTATTTGGCGGCTCTGTTCCAAAACAGTTTTTCCCTGCTGTAGAAAAAGGCATCAGAGATAGTATGAAAGAGGGTGTACTTGCCGGTTATCCTATGGTTAATCTTAAAGCCACACTTCTTGATGGTTCGTACCATCCGGTTGACTCCTCGGAAATGGCTTTTAAAACAGCAGCATCTATGGCATTTAAAGAGGGTCTGCCAAAGGCTAACCCAGTTATACTTGAACCTGTAGGTACAGCAAAAATTACTGTACCAAGCGATTCAACAGGTGATATAACCGGTGACCTTAACAGACGCCGTGGCAGAATACTTGGTATGAGCCCTCTCGAAAACGGTCAGACAGAAATTGAGGCTATAATCCCTGCAGATGAAATGAAAAAATATGCCACCGACCTTAAAGCAATGTCAAACGGCAGAGGCTCGTTTGTATATGACATAACAGGTTACGAAGAGGCTCCCAACAACATTGCACAAAAAATTATAGCTAATGCTAAGCAGTAATAATTTAAGTTACAATTTAAGAGTAAAAAAAATGCAGAACGAAATTTTCGTTCTGCATTTAAATTTTACTAAATAAAGAATTTTTGTACTATACCAATAATAAACAGTGCAATGACTATTGATGGAAGAACAAATGTCATATATCCGCGCATCCATTTTTTTACTTTTAAGCCTTTGCCTTGGTTTGCTTCTTCAACAAAATTATTCCATCCAAAGCCGTATCTTGTAACACTAAATAAAATAAACACCAGTGCACCAATAGGCAATGCAACATTGCTTACAATAAAATCTTCAAGATCCATAATGTTTGAGCCTTCACCAAATGGCATAAAGCCAGACCACACATTAAAACCAAGAATGCATGGCAAGGACAAAACAAATAACAGTATACCGTTAATTAAACATGTTTTTTTTCTGCTAAAGCCTGTAAACTCCATAAAGCATGAAATTATATTTTCAAAGACTGCAAGTACTGTTGAAAATGCTGCAAAAGTCAAAAATATAAAAAACAAGCTTCCCCAAAATTGTCCAAAAGGAAGATTGTTAAATATGTTAGGCAGTGTCACAAAAATAAGGCTTGGACCACTGTCGGGTGCTACATTATACGAAAAACATGCAGGAAATATTATAAGTCCTGATGAAATAGCAACAAATGTATCGAGCAAAGCAATGGTTACAGACTCACCAAGCAGACTTCTGTCTTTGTTAAGATAGCTGCCAAATATAGCCATTGAACCTATACCAATGCTTAAAGTAAAAAATGCCTGATTCATTGCAGCAACAATTACATTAAAAATACCGCCGGATGACTCCATATTTGCAAGACTTGGCTTGAGATAGAATAAAAGACCTTGTTTTGCACCATCAAGAAACAGACTGTTTACAGCAAGTACAATCATTATTGCAAGCAAAGCAACCATCATAATTTTTGTTATTTTTTCGAGTCCTTTAACTACACCGCGTGAGCATATAAAAAAGCCTAATACAACAATAATGCCTGTATAAATTATCATTTCAACAGGTTGTGACAACATAGTATTAAATGCATTGCCAACAGCCTCAGCACTTAAACCTTCAAATTTGCCGCCTGCCATATCCACAAAGTATTTGAGCATCCAGCCCGATACCATAGAATAAAACATCATAAGCAAATAATTTGCGGCAAGGCATACATATCCGTGTATGTGCCATTTTTGTCCTGGTTTTTCCAATGCATTAAACAATTTTACAGGGCTTTTTTGGCTTGCTCTTCCAAGAGCAAATTCCATTGTCATAGCAGGTACGCCCATAATCAACAAAAATATGAGGTATATAAGTACAAATACACCACCACCATACTGACCTGCAAGATATGGAAATTTCCATACATTGCCGATACCTATTGCGCAGCCGGCACTTATAAGGATAAATCCAAGTCTGCTGCTAAGTTTTTCACGATTTTCCATAAAAATTTCCTTTCACAATTTGATATTTTGATTATAAAACATTAGATGCAAACTGTCAAGGTGTGTTAAATAATTAAGCTGGCATATTTGATATTTTTTAATTGCAAAATGTGTTATAATATTGTATAATCAATATATAAAGTGTAAAGGTGGTACATATATATGAAAATATCTGTTGTTGACGCTTTGACTCTTGGCAATGACATAACCTTTGATTGCTTTAAAAAATTTGGTAATGTTGATGTTTATTTGATGACACCGCCCGATAAGCTTGAGCAAAGAATAGAGTATAGTGATGTTATTGTTGTAAATAAAATTAAATTAGACAAATCAAATTTACGATGCTGCAAAAACTTAAAGCTGATTTGTGTTGCTGCAACAGGATATGATAACATTGATATTGAGTATTGCAAAAATAATAATATTGCAGTATGTAATGTGGTTGGATATTCTACTTACTGCGTTTCACAGGTAACTGTTTCGATGGTTTTGTCACTGATTAATCATTTGACCGAGTACGACAGGTGTGTAAAGGATTTGTCGTATACATATGGTGGCGTGCAAAACAAGCTTACTCCTGTATTTCATGAGCTTTATGATAAAACCTGGGGGATTGTCGGTGTTGGCAATATAGGTGGTCAGGTTGCAAAAATTGCTAAGGCTTTGGGATGCAGAGTAATTGCCTATAAACGCAATAAAACAGATGCTTATACTTGTGTGGAGCTTGATGAATTGATGAGAACATCAGATATAATTACAATACATCTTCCGTTGTCTGAAAACACAAAAAATATCATTAATGCCGATATGATTGAATTGATAAAAAAAGATGCGATAATTGTAAATGCTTCAAGAGGTGCTGTCTGGGATGAAAATGCAGTTGCACAGGCTATATTAAATAATAAAATTGCGGGTATGGGCAGCGATGTGTATTCGGTTGAGCCAATGTCAAAAGACCATCCGTTTGCACAAATTCTTGATTTTGATAATGTTTGCCTCACACCTCATATGGCTTGGGGCAGCTATGAGTCAAGAGTAAGGTGTATAAATGAAATTGCAAATAATATTAAAATGTATTTTGATGGCAAAATACATAATCGAGTAGATGTATAGGAGGAAATACAATGACAGAAATTATAAAATCAATTATACTTGGTGTTGTGGAAGGCATAACCGAATGGTTACCCATAAGCAGTACCGGGCATATGATTTTAGTAAATGAATTTATGAGGGTTGGAGAGGGGTTTTTAAATTCGCAGATATACTTGTATGTTATACAGCTTGGTGCTATACTTGCTATTGCTACTTTGTATTTTAACAAACTCAATCCATTTTCTTTATCTAAATCCAAGCAACAAAAGTCAGACACCTGGCAAATGTGGTTTAAGGTATTTGTTGCCTGCATACCTGCAGCTGTTATAGGGTTGGCTCTTAATGATTTGATGGACTCCATTTCAACTCCTGTTGTAGTGAGTGCAATGCTTATAATATACGGCGTAGCATTTTTGTTTATTGAACGAGGCGATAAAACTCACAAAATCAACGATATTACCGAAATGACATATAAAACAGCTATTTTTATTGGACTGTTTCAGGTTTTGTCCATAATACCCGGCACTTCAAGGTCGGGTGCAACTATTTTGGGTGCTATGATTGTTGGTTGCTCTCGCGCTGCAGCTGCTGAGTTTTCGTTTTTTCTTGCAATTCCTGTTATGTTTGGAGTAAGTTTTCTTAAAATAGTTACAAATGATTATATAATGTCAGCATCTGAGTGGATAGTTTTACTCACTGGCATGGTTGTTGCTTATTTGGTGTCGCTGGCATCTGTCAAATTTCTTGTAAATTATGTAAGAAAACATAATTTTAAATTTTTTGGCTACTACAGAATTATTTTAGGTATAGTTGTATTGTTATATTTTACATTATTTTAAACAAAAATCCATCCGTTAGGATGGATTTTTGTTTAGTCATTTTTTAGTAAATCTCTTATTTCAGTAAGTAATTTATCTGTTTGCGAAATTTTTGGTTGTTCGGGGGCAGGAGCTTCCTCTTGTTTTTTAATCAATTTTTCTTTTGCACTGTTTATCATTGTTACAAAAGCAAATATTGATATTGCTATTATTAAAAAATCTACAATATTTTGAATAAAGTTACCATACATAATTGCAGAACCTTCTTCAGCTCCTAATTGTAATTTTAAGTCGGTAAATTCCATTCCCGCGGTAATATACCCAAAAAAAGGCATTACTATATCATTTACAAGGGAAGTAACTATTTTTCCAAATGATGTACCAATTATAACACCGACAGCCATATCAATTACATTGCCTTTAAATGCAAACTCTTTAAAATTTTTAAACATATTAGTTTTCTCCTTTGTATTTTTTGTTGATAAAAGTATATCATTTAACATTTAAAAAGTCAATTAATTGTAATTTATGGAAGTTAAACCAATAGTGTTTGTTTTAATTTACGCGGGATATAATATATTTTGGTGATTAAATGATTATAGTTTCAAAATCAAACAGTTTAAATGGAACAGTAAATATTTCGGGGTCAAAAAACTCTGTATTGCCAATAATGGCTGCTTGCCTTGCAGTTGATGGCAAAACAGTAATTAAAAATGTGCCTGACCTTGCGGATGTAATATATATGCAAAAAATACTTAGAAGTCTTGGATGTGACATTGATGCATATAATAACACATTTGTTATTGATAACAAGGTAAATGAATATGTAGCCCCGTATGAGCTTGTAAATAAGCTTCGTGCTTCTTTTATAATTTGTGGACCAATGCTGGCAAGGCACAAAAAAATAAAAATTTGTTTGCCGGGCGGTTGTTGTATAGGTACAAGACCGGTTGATTTGCATTTAAAAGGTTTTTTGCAAATGGGTGTGCAAATTGAGCAAGGTCAAGGTTTTATTGAGCTTACATGCAAAAAGCTCTATGGTGCAAAAATATGCCTTGATTTTCCATCTGTGGGTGCAACCGAAAATTTGCTCATAGCAGCAACACTTGCAAATGGCACAACACAAATAATTAATGCTGCAACAGAGCCCGAAATTGTCGATTTGTGCAATTTTTTGATAAAATGCGGTGCAAAAATATCGGGTGTAGGTACAAAAGAGATTACGATTTGCGGAGTAAAAAAACTGTATGGGTGCACACACAAGGTTATTCCTGACAGGATAGAGGCAGGGACATATATGATTGCTTCTGCTATTACGGGCGGCAGTGTGCAGCTTAATAATATAGGCGGTGATATGCTGAGTCCCGTATCCTCAAAGCTTCGTGAAATGGGTGTTACTGTTGAGGAGTACGATAACAAAATCAGAGTGTGCTCAAACGGCATTTTAAAATCGGTAAACATTAAAACAATGCCTCATCCCGGATTTCCAACAGATATGCAATCGCAGTTTTGCGCCTTGATGTGTAATACACATGGAACAGGGGTTATAACCGAAACCGTATTTGAAAACAGATTTATGCATATAGGTGAGTTACTAAGGATGCATGCAGACATAAGGGTAGAAGGCAGGAATGTTGTAATTAACGGAACCCGCTCCCTTGTTGGCTGCGAGGTGGTTGCTTCGGATTTGCGTGCAGGTGCGGCACTTGTTATTGCAGGACTTTCGGCACAGGGGACTACAAAAATTTGCAATAGCTCCTACATTAACAGAGGATATGAAAATTTTGTGGGTAAATTACAAAATTTAGGTGCAAATATTGAATATATACACTGATACAAGTTGAAAAATTAATAATTTTGTGATACAATAAATTGAAAAAATAAAAATAATGTAACAAACCGCGAGCAAAGCAATAAAATATTAATGAGGTGATATGTTATGAGAACTATGTTTTTTTACTCACCTTGTTATAAATCAAAAATCATAAAAAAAACTGTATCTTTGTTTTGTATAGTGTTTGTTGCAGTGTTTTTGTTTGTATGGATTTTGGGTATGCGTGATACAATTAACAAGTATGCACTTAACAGACTTGAATATCTTGTTACAAGTATTATTGACGAGTCCGTTTATGAATGTTTTGAAAAACACAAGTTTGATTATAACTCTTTGATGGTAATAGATAAGGATATTAACGGAAAAATCAATACAATAAGCATAGAGCCATATGCGGCAAATATACTTAAGTCCGAAATTTCAAAAAAGATTGTTAAAAGAGTAAATGACATTTCAAACGATGACCTTGAAATTACACTGGGTATGCTTGTAGGCCATTTTGGGCTTGGTTCATGGGGGCCAAAGCTTCCGCTTACAGTTTCGCCCAATGGAAATGTAAGCATTGATTTTACAAACAATTTTGTATCCTCAGGTATCAATCAGGTTCAGGACAATGTTGCTATTGACGTTAATGTTGACGTTTCTGCGATGATGCCTTTTTACAGGTTTAATTCAAAAATACATTCATCAGTTATTGTTTCGCAGACAATTATTATTGGTGATGTACCAAATACATATTTTAAAGTTGGAGATAAATCTAATGACAGATAACATTAATTACGAACATATTGTTAATTATTTAAACAACACACTTCCAAAATCTAAAGGATTGCTCGGCGAGCTTGAAGATTACGCCGAAAACCACATTACACCTATTATTCAAAAAGAAGTAAGGTGTCTTCTTGACAGCATTCTTACATATAAAAAGCCAAAAAGAATTCTTGAGGTTGGAACTGCAATAGGTTATTCGGCGATATTTTTTGCAATGCACACAGATGACGATGGTGAAGTTATTACTCTGGAAAAAGACCCTGATTATATTGAACGTGCAAAAAGTAATATTGCAAAATCAGATGTTTCACACAAAATTAAAATAGTTGAGGGTGATGCGGTTGATACAATTATGAGCGTTGACGGCGAGCTTGACATGGTTTTTCTTGATGCAAACAAATCAAAATACAGACACTATTTTGATGCTGTATTTCCTAAACTTAAAGATGGCGGGCTTTTGATTTGTGATAATATTTTGTATAAAGGAATGGTAAGCAATGATGAATTACTGCCTAGAAAGCACTATACAATAGTGAGAGCATTGCGTGATTTTTTACCTTTTTTGGTAAATCATCCTCAATTGTCTACATCAATTATACCTATTGGCGATGGTGTTACAATTTCTGTTAAGCGTACAAGGACGGAGGAATAAAATGAAAAAACCTGAAATACTTGCCCCTGCAGGCAGCTTGAGTAAGCTTAAATATGCGATAATGTATGGAGCAGATGCTGTTTATATAGGCGGAGAGGCGTTTTCGCTACGCGTGGCTGCAAAAAATTTTACTAATGATGAAATCAAACAAGGTATTGAATTTGCACACAAATACGGCAAAAAGGTGTATATTACAGCAAATATAATCCCTCATAATGAGGATTTAAAGGAATTTCCTCAGTTTGTAAAAGAGGTTTATAATATGGGTGCTGATGCGATAATTGTTTCTGATTTAGGTACATTTTCTATTGTGCGGGAGGTTGCGCCTGAGCTTGAGGTTCATATAAGCACTCAGGCAAACAATACAAATTACAAAAGTGCACAAGCGTGGTGCAAAATGGGTGCAAAGAGAATAGTGCTGGCACGTGATTTGAACTTTGATGAAATTAAAGAAATTAAGGACAAACTGCCTGATGGTTGCGAAATAGAATGTTTTGTACACGGTGCTATGTGTATATCATATTCGGGGCGCTGTTTGTTAAGCAATTATATGGCTCACAGGGATGCAAACAAAGGTGCTTGTGCTCATCCATGCAGATGGAAATATTATCTTATGGAAGAAAAACGACCAGGCGAGTATATGCCTGTGTATGAAAATGAGCGAGGAACATTTATTTATAACTCAAAAGATTTATGCATGGTAGAGCGAGTGCCCGAATTAATAAAAGCTGGCATTGACAGCTTTAAAATAGAGGGAAGAGTTAAAAATGAATTGTATGTTGCTACAGTGGTAAAAGCATATCGCAGAGCGGTAGACGCGTATTTTGCAAATCCGCAAAACTATACCTTTGACCAAAGCATAAACGAGGAGCTTACAAAAGTAAGCCATAGAGAGTATACCTCCGGATTTTATGACGGTAAACCAGATGGAAATCAACAGTTGTACACAAGTAACACCTATATTCAGGATTACACAATTGTGGGCGTGGTTACAGGTTACGATGAGCAAAGCGGCAATGTTATTATAGAACAGCGAAACAGATTTTTTAAAGGTGATACCATTGAGGTTATAACACCTGACAGTGAGGATTTTTCTTTTGTTGTTGGTGATATGTATAATGACAATGATGAGCTTATTGAGGTAGCACCACACGCACAAATGACTGTTAAGCTTAATGTAGGCAAAAAGCTCGGTGAATATACAATTTTTCGTAAATGCGTTTGCGAACAGGGGTGAAATGTAAGGTGTATGATATAGTTGTTATAGGCGGTGGTGCATCAGGGCTTTTTGCTGCAATTTGTGCTAAATATTACAACAGTGCTCTATCTGTTGCTGTTGTGGAACGAAATGACCGTGTAGGCAAAAAAATACTTGCTACCGGCAATGGGCGATGTAATTTTACAAATCAAAATATCAGTCTTGACAGATACCACGGTGAAAATGTAAAATTTGCAAAAAGTGCACTTTCAAAATTTGATAAAGATACAACGCTTGAGTTTTTTATGCAAATGGGTATTTACCCAAAAACAGAAGATAATAAAATATATCCAAACAGCTTGCAGGCATCTTCGGTGGTTGATGTTTTGCGTTTGACGCTCAAAAGCTTAAATATTAGCGAAATATGCAATTTTAACTGTATATTTTTGAGTAAAAGTAATGATATTTTTACACTTACATCACAAAGCGGACAAACTGTTACATCTAAAAAAGTAATTGTATGTGCAGGCGGAGCTGCGGCACCCAAACTTGGCACTGATGGCAGTACATATAAACTGCTCCAAAATTTTGGGCACAAGCTCAATGCTGTATATCCGTCACTTGTGCAAGTTAAGTGTAACCCAAAGCTTACCACTCCGATGAAAGGTGTAAAAACAGAAGCTAGTGTATCTGTTTTTGTAGATGGAAAGTTAAAGCAAACAGAATTTGGTGAACTGTTGTTTACCGATTATGGATTGTCTGGCCCTGCAGTATTTCAATTGTCGCGAATTGCATCTGTTGGGCTTAATGAGGGGCACAAAATCAGTTTTTTTGCAGATATAATGCCTCATGTTACAAGGGATGAGGTATATTACCATTTGTGTTGCCGAAACAGGCAGGTACCTGTAGAAGATTTTTTGACAGGTATGATTAATAAGCTATGTGCACGTCAGCTGCTCAAAAAATGCGGTGTGCAAAAATTTAATACAACTGCACAGGTTTTGGATGATAATGCCATTAATTTGCTTGCAGACACCATAAAAGGATGGGAATTTGAAATTACAGGCACTAACGGCTGGCATCAAGCTCAGGTTACTGCAGGTGGCATTAACACAAAGGAATTTAATCCATCTACAATGGAATCCATTTTGTGCGATGGTTTGTATGCAGCAGGTGAGATACTTGATGTTGACGGGGATTGCGGAGGATTTAATCTGCAGTGGGCATGGTCCAGCGGATTTGTTGCTGGGACTGAGGCTGCAAAATCGATTTGACAGGAGATAAATATGATAATTAATGGTATTAAATTACCTGTAAACCATACTGAAAATGATTTAAAAACATCTATATACAAAAAGTGCTCATTTAAACCCGATAAGATTCGTATACTAAAAAAATCTGTCGATGCAAGGTTTAATAATGTTTGTTTTGTGTATAATGCTGAAGTTTGCAAAAAAGGTGAACAATTGTCAAAAATCATCAGGCTTAATGTACCGCTTTGCAGTTTTGAAAAAAGACCTATTGTTGTTGGCAGTGGCCCATGCGGCCTTTTTGCTGCGTATATTCTTGCAAAAGCAGGGGCAAAACCTATTTTGCTTGAGCGAGGTAAATGTGTTGACGACAGAATTAATGATGTAAATGAATTTTGGAATAAAAGCAAATTTAATGTAGGTTGTAATGTTCAATTTGGCGAAGGCGGAGCGGGTACATTTTCTGATGGTAAACTAACTACACAAATTTCTAATCCATTATGCAGGGAAGTGCTGCACACATTTGTGGAATGTGGTGCAGAAAAAGAAATTTTGTATTTGTCTAAACCTCATTTGGGAACTGACAATCTGGTTAAAATAGTAAAAATTTTGAGAAACAAAATTATTGAGCTTGGCGGCGAGGTTTTGTTTGAACATCAGCTGACAGATGTTATAATTAAAAATAACAAAATTGTAAAAATTGTTGCCACAAAAGAGTTTGAGACTGATAATGTTATACTTGCGCTTGGACACAGTGCAAGAGATACCTTTGAAATGTTGTATAACAAGGGAGTTAATATGATAGCAAAATCTTTTTCGGTTGGTGTGAGGATAGAGCATTTGCAAAGTGATGTTGACAAATGCCAATTTGGAAAGTTTGCAGGCAATAAAAACCTTGGCGCAGCAGATTATAAGCTTAGCTATCACACAAAAAGCGGCAGAGGTGTTTATACTTTTTGTATGTGCCCTGGCGGCGTTGTTGTAAATGCTGCTTCTGAGGAGCACAGTGTTGTTACAAATGGTATGAGCTATCATTCAAGAGATGGTATTAATGCAAACAGTGCATTTTTGGTAAGCGTTACTCCTGATGATTTTGGAAAAAATCCATTGGATGGGATGTATTTTCAACGTGACCTTGAACAAAAGGCATATTTGCTTGGCGCAAGTACTTACAAAGCGCCGTGTCAGTTGCTTGGTGACTTTATAAACAAAAAAATCAGTACAAAATTTGGCAAAGTAAAACCTACATTTAAACCAGGTGTTACATTTGAGGATCTAAATAAACTATTTCCTGAGTATATTGTTAATTCAATGGTAGAAGCTGTGCCTGAATTTGCAAAAAAATTAAAATGCTTTGATGATTATGACGCGGTTATTACAGGCCCCGAAACACGCAGTTCATCACCAGTAAAAATTGTACGTGATGAAAGCTATCAAAGCAACATTATAGGCTTGTATCCTTCGGGAGAGGGAGCAGGATATGCAGGTGGAATTATGTCGGCAGCTGTAGATGGCATAAAATGTGCACTTGCTTTAATTGATAACAACAGGAGTGATTGATATGTCTAAAATATATACCAGCGCACATCAACTTATTGGTAACACCCCGATGCTTGAACTGTGCAACATTGAAAAAAACCACAATTTGAATGCTAAAATTTTTGCTAAAATGGAGTGTTTTAATCCCGGTGGCTCAATAAAAGACAGAGTTGCACTTAAAATGCTGGATGATGCACAAAAAAATGGTATGCTAACACCAAATAGTGTGATTATAGAGCCTACAAGTGGTAATACTGGAATTGGCATTGCTGCAGTTGCAGCTATGAGGGGGTTAAAATCAATTATTGTTATGCCTGATACTATGTCAATTGAACGTAGAAAAATAGTTAAGGCATATGGGGCAGAGCTTGTACTTTCAGAAGGTAAGCTTGGTATGTCGGGAGCAATAAAAAAGGCACAAGAGCTCAAAAATAAAATACCAGACAGTATTATTGCAGGACAGTTTGAAAACCCGTCTAACCCCGATGCGCATTACTATTCAACAGGTCCTGAAATATATAATGACACAGATGGCAAAGTGGATATTTTAATTTCGAGTGTAGGCACAGGCGGAACTATATCAGGGACCGGAAAATATCTTAAAGAAAAAATTAGCAACATAAAGATTGTAGCTGTTGAGCCAAAATCCTCAGCAGTTTTGTCGGGTAAATGTGCAGGTACTCACAAAATCCAAGGCATAGGAGCAGGCTTTGTGCCAAAGGTGCTTGATACAAAAATTTATGACGATATATTTACTGTAACAGATGATGATGCTATTAATACTGCAAGAGAATTTGCATTTAGCGAGGGAATACTTGTTGGTATTTCGTCTGGAGCGGCACTGTATGCTGCCATTCAATATGCAAAGAATGAGCAAAACAATGGTAAAAACATTGTAGTTATACTCCCCGATACAGGTAACAGATATTTATCTACAGAGTTATTTGAATAAAAAAGCTGTAGCAAAATAATTTTATTTTGCTACAGCTTTTTAGTTAAAACAAACCAGGAATATTCATTCCGCCGGTAAGCCTGCTCATTTTGTTATTATTTGCATCATCAACTTTTTTAATTGCATCGTTAACTGCGGTAATAATGAGATCCTGAAGCATTTCAACATCATCGGGGTCAACTGCCTCAGGCTTGATTGTAACTTCAAGTAGTTGCTTTGAACCAGACATTTTAACAGAAATAACACCGCCGCCTGCAGTAGACTCAAATTCAGTTGCTTCTATTTCATTTTGCATTTTCAACATTTCCTGTTGCATTTTTTGAGCTTGCTTAATCATATTATTCATATTGCCGCCCATGCCCATTGCGCCCATATTAAATTTGTTTTTTGCCATATTAGTAGTCCTCCAAAGTTTTATTTAACAAATTTGCCCTCTATAACACTATAATAATACATCATACCATCGTCAGTTGTCAATCTGTAACAGGGTGAAGATAATATTGTTTTTATGTTTTGAGTTGTATTGTCGGATTGTGCGTAATATCCATATTCTATATTTGTAACAACTGAAGTTTTTTGCGTATTTCTGTACGGGCATGATATAAAATTTATCAGTGCGCTTGTTGCATATGATGGCGAAGCTTGCTGCCACATATATGATTCCTTTGCAGTATACCAATTGCCGCACAAAACTAAGCTTTGGTTTTGTATGGTAGCAGTCATATAGTTGTTGAATATGGGTATTTCGTCAAATTTTGATGTGATTGTGTAGCTGCCGTCAAAATATTTAATATTTATATTACTTATATCAAAACCATATTTTTTTAATGTTTGTATTATCAGTGTTTCTGATTTTGTTGACTTGTGTTCATCAATATTTAAAGTAATAATTACCTGATTATTGTCACGAATAATATTTTTGGAAGAAAGTATATCCGAAAAATATATATCCGTCAAATGAACCGGGTTGTTAAAAAATGCATCTCTTGGAATAATTTGTCCATCAATTTTAATATTATTATTTTCAAGTAAAATCAAAGTTTCGCTGATATTTTTGTCGGTGAGTTTGCGTGCATTATGTGTGTTTACAAAAATAGTAATCAAAAAAATATTTACACACAAAAACAAAAGTATTAAAAATGTTTTAATATTTTTCCAGTTCATAATGTATCACCGATTAATAATTTTATTATTTCCATTAAGCTTTGCCGCCCACACAGGTTTCCAGTGATTAGACTCGTTTGCGTACACAATATTCAACTGCGAAATAGAGCCGTTTTCAACTGTTTTGTCTGCAAAAAGCATATCCATTGCATCAATTGATGAACCGTTTGTAATATATTCATCAATTGGATAAAATTTGTTAAACATCTGTTTGTACTCAGTAATTTTTGCATTTTCTACAGTTATTTCGATACCGTGATAACCATCAGGAAAAACAACAAGTGTTCCGTTTACATAATAGTCCATAGTGACTTTAAAGCTTTTACCGTCAGAATTTGCCACAATATCTGATGTGAGATTAATATTTAATGGTTCTCCAGGTAAGGTGTTGTCCCACAAATTATTTACAAATTCAATACAAGCAATAAAGTTGTCGTATAGTGTAGAATTTGATGAATTAGTAAGTGATATGCCTTTTGATGAATCTATGGATTTGTATTCAATAAGTCCGTTATTGTATACCTTTAATGTAGAAAAGTTTTCAATGTATATTGCAGTATTGTTGTTGTCAACATGACTTGCTTTTGTGTTTGTTGTGTTGTACCCAAAGGCATTTAGCATCCGCTTTGAAAGCTCGTTGTTATAGTATATATCTTTTAAATAGTTTGTTGATTGAATAATTGGCAAATTAGAAGAATCCAAGCTCAGTGTAACGGTGGGTTCAATAACTACTTTTTGCTCTACATTAAGCTCTTCGTTTTGATCAAACTTTAATTCAAACGAATAGGGGAGTAAGTTAAGGGAATCAATAGAATATGTATTTATAATTTTATTGATTGATTCAGCATTAGCCGTAATAACTGTATTGTACACCTTTTTTGATACATAATCTTTTGTAAGTACAGAAACTGTTGAACTGTTTTGGATTGTTGACGGTACGATTATAAACTCTTTAACCGATTTTGTTTTTGTATTTAAAGGTGCAACGTCTAAAATTTTGCACAAAAGTGCAGTGTCATATGCAACAGGATACGAAATATATACCGAACCAAGTGTAAGAGCTGTATTCCAATCAGATTCGTTAGCTTCGCTAAATTCTGCCGACGAAATACTCTGCTTTACAATTGATAGTATTGGATTTACTATTTGGTTAAATTCTTTAGAGGTATGTGTATATAAATTGCGGGTTTCAAAATTATTAATGATTATTTTTTCGGGATTTGATATATTTTCTTTGGAAAGATAATATGACTTAACACTTGATTTTGAAAGATTTGTTATATTAGAAAAAAAATTATAGCCGTTAGGCCATAATTTTTCTTTAAACCACATATCAACTGTAAGAACAATGCTGCTCGCTACCAAAATAACGAGCAAACAAGTTTTAATACGTTCTTTAATCATAAAATACGCTCCGTAAAATTATCTGCTGAATAATTGAGATAAGTCAGAACCAATATTAAGTATTTTTGCTATGATGCCTTGATTAAGAGTAATTTCAAACTTAATTACTTCAGTATTTGTACCTTTTAAAGCAACAAGCATAAAACTGTTTTTGCCATTATTGAGGTTAACAGATTGAGCATATAATCCGCTTGCACCGATTGTTGACTGCATAAGAGCACCATCATCAGTGTACATTTTGTCGTATTTGCCGGTTTGGTTGTTTAATGCATACATACAAATAACAGAATCTGTTTGAGCAACTGCAGATACAACATATGATTTTGTTGCGGTTGATGAAATAAGGAGCTGTGGATTTTTTAAAGAAACTATATCATCAACATTACCGCTGTATGTAGCAGGAAGTGAACCTTCCGCAGATGTTGTATATACAACAGAGGAGTCTTGCGTATCAGCAAAACAAGCAAGTGGTGACATAACAACAAGGATGCACATAATTATTGAAAGTAGTATATTCGCTTTTTTCATCGCTAACACCTCACAATCATTGATTTTGTATTAACATTATACTTTATCAATGTTACAGCCATATTACATACAGTTTAAAATAGCCTAACATATTATTGATTTTCAGACAAAAATTCAATGTTATCATCATTTACAGGTAATTTTATCATAACATCTGTGCCAAATTCGGGAATACTTTTAATAGTAATTGTACCATTGTGAGCCTCAACAATTTCTTTGGCAATTGCAAGCCCGAGGCCAGTTCCTCCCATTTCACGAGATCTTGCTTTGTCAACACGGTAAAATCTTTCAAAAATATGTTTGAGATTTTCTTCAGAAATACCTATACCTGTATCTTTTACCTTAATAACAATGCAACCAAATACATACATTGTTGAAATTGTAACTGCACCGCCGCTTGGAGTGTATTTAATTGCGTTTGTGATAATATTTGTTATTACCTGTTCAAATCTGTCTATGTTTCCGTAATATAGAGGAAGCTGGTTTGTAGGCTCATAGGTTATTGTCTGACGTTTTTCCTCAGCTTGCATTTTAAGCCGCGATACAATGTCGGTAACAAGGTCTGACATTGAAAAATACTCTTTGCTGAAATCTGATATACCATAATCAAGGCGCGACAAAAGCAACAAATCTTTAACTAGACGTGTCATACGGTCTGTTTCATTGTTGATTGTGTTAAGAAATGACACAAGTGTTGATTTATCACAATCGTTATCATTTGACAGCTCTATAAGTGTTTCGGTATAGCTTTTAACTGTGGTAAGCGGGGTTCTGAGCTCGTGTGAAACATTTGCCACAAACTCTCTGCGTGAATTTTCAAGCCGTTGCTGCTCTGTGATATCCTGAATTATAGCTATAAGACCGCTTAGCTTTTTGTTACTTTTAAACGGCGCAAAATATATGCTAAGTTCTTTTTGATTAATTGTCATTTTACGTTCTATATTTTCGTAATGGCCAAGGCAGGATACTTGTCCTACGGTTATGTCACAGCCTTCAAACATATCTGCAAAACAAGGTTGCTCACCTGCAGGAACATTCAAAAGTGATTTTGCAGCTGGATTTATATGAATAATATGTCCGTCTGTATCAAATGCGACAACGCCGTCTGTCATATAAAGGAGTATTGTTTCAACCTTTTCTTTTTCGCTCTGAATGGCATTGAGGGTATTTTTTAATTCTTCGGCCATGGTATTAAAAGTTTGCGTTAGTTTTGCAATTTCATCATTACCTGACACCTCTATTTTTGATTCAAAATCACCTGATGCAATTCTTTTTGACTTAGTAGTGAGTGTTTCAATAGGGGCAAGAATAGTTTTTGATAATAAAATAGAAAATAAAACAGAAATACCAAGTCCGAGCAGCAAAGACTCAAGCATTATTGAAAAAATGTTTTCAACAATATTGTTGGTTTCTTCTTTGGTGTCCCTAATATAAATAATATATTTAACGTTGTTTTCATCAAATACAGGTACGGCATAATCCATATAGGGCAGAGCCGAATTAACCTCAACACCTCGTTTGCCGTTCATAGCGCTGATTATATTGGTGGATATGTCAAGGCTTTGAGCAAGGTTTTCGTTTGTAGAAAGGCGATTAATTGCTTTACCGCTTTTTCCGTCAAGTATATAAAAGTTACGAAATGAATCAATGCCCATTTGACTTGAATATGCTGAAATATTGTCAAATATTTTTTGTGCGCTCTGCTTGTTGTTTATGTCAGCTGACAACTGCTCAATATAATCATCGGTAAGTATCACAGACATAAGTGATTTAAATTCGCCGTGATAGTACGAATCTGTACTATTGGCCATAAAGGTTCCTATGAGTATAATTATAAATAATGTGAGCATTACAAACATTAATGCAATTTTAAACCTAATACTTTTAAACATTTATTATTTACGCTCCAAAATAATATCCTACACCGCGTTTGGTCATAATGTATGCCGGCAGACTTGGGTTGTCCTCAATTTTTTCACGAAGTCGGCGTATGGTAACGTCAACAGTTCTTACATCACCATAAAATTCATAATCCCATACTTTGTTAAGAAGAATTTCACGTGTAAATATTTTGCCTTTTTTGCTGGCTAAAAATTTTAAAAGTTCAAATTCTCTGAATGTAAGATCTATTACAACACCGCGTTTTTTTACTTCGTATTTTTCTGTATCAATAACTAGCTCTCCAAATTCAAAAACTTTAACTTCATCACCTGATTTAGTTGTAAGCTGTGTTCTGCGCAGATTTGCCTTTACTCTTGCCATAAGTTCCCTCAGACTAAAAGGTTTTGTCATATAATCATCGGCACCAAGCTCAAGCCCGAGTACTTTGTCAACTTCTTCCTCACGTGCTGTAAGCATAATTATTGGTGTAGAAAGTGTTTCTCTGATTTTTTTGCATACAGAAAATCCGTCCATTTTAGGTAACATTACGTCAAGCAAAATCAGGTCGGGATTTTCTGACAGAGTTTTGTTAACCGCCTCTTCGCCATCGGCAGCTACAATTACCTTGTAACCGTTTTTTTCAAGATTAATTTTAAGTACATCGGAAATATGTCTTTCATCTTCTACTACGAGTATTAATGTTTCCATAATTATCGGCTGTAAGCCAATTCACCCCCATATATAGATATACACATACATTGTATCATATGTATCAAAAAATGTCAAAAAATATTCAAGTTAATTAATTTTCTTGACAAAATGGCTCGTTTAGTTTAATATAATAAAGGTTGATTAATAATATGTCCCGATAGTTCAACGGATAGAATAAGGTCCTCCTAAGACTTAGATATCGGTTCGATTCCGGTTCGGGATGCCAAAAATCGACATTCTTGTACGGTGGAATGTCGATTTTACTTAATACCTATTTCTTAACTATTGTTTTAAATTAAGTTGTGTACGACAAATCAAAAATCCTCATTCTGCCGAATGAGGATTTTTTAATTTAAATTAAAGATGAAAATTGTGATTTCCTATTGTTGCATAAAATTTTCTGTTATTTTTAATCCAGCTGCCTGAGGTCTTTTTTGGGTTGTAAAAAAACATTGATTTACCTACATTGTTATATCCGTTAAGAGCAGCTTTTGCTGCTGTAACCGAATCATTATTTGGAGTGTTATATATTTTTCCGTTTGCAGCAGGTGTATATTGAGTCCCATGTTTTTTGTCAAATATAACACCATAAATCGTATTTGGATATTCTTTGCTTTTTACTCTGTTAAGAATGGTATTTGCAACTGCAACCTTACCCTGATAGCTTTCACCCTCAGCCTCAGCATGTACAATTCTTGAAAGCCAGTATACATCCTCATTTGAATGTGAGTTTGAGTATAATTTTGACCTTGTTACAGGGCCGACAATTCCATCTACATTAATTCCGCAGTCACTTTGAAAATTCATAACAGCTGTTTTTGTTATGTTGCCGTAATATCCTGTAACTTCATGTTTAAAATATCCTTTATCTGACAAAATTTGCTGGATTTTTGGCACTTCGGCATGCCACGAGCCTAAATATATAAGCTCATTTGAATAATTTGCACTTGTTTGCAAGGAAGAAGATAATAATGTCATAGTTAGGGCTAAAGCAGAAATGTATTTTTTCATTTCTTATCACTCTCCTTGTATTGACTTGTGGGATTACTCAGATATTATAACAAAATATCAATATAACATCAAATGTGATTATGTTTGTTTAATTTGCATGAGATGTAATAAAATAAGAGGAGGGGAGATTACTTATGTGCATGCTCCCTTTTCCTCTTAAATGATACAACATACCAAAATTTGTGAATTATTGATTATATTCCTTTATTTTTCTGTCTATATTTCGTTTTGCGTCTTTTTCAGCTATTGATTGTCTTTTGTCATAAAGCTTTTTACCCTTGGCAAGACCCAGCTCAACTTTAATATTTGAGCCTTTAAAATAAAGCGAAAGCGGAATTAGTGAAATACCGTCTTCCTTTAATGTACCAATAAGTCTTCGGATTTCGTATTTGTGAAGTAAAAGCTTTCGAGGACGCATAGGGTCGCGGTTAAAGATGTTGCCTTGCTCGTACGGACTTATATGCATTTGCTTAATATAAACCTCGCCGTTGTCAATTGTTGCATATGAGTCCTTTAAATTTACATTGCCATTTCTTAATGATTTTACTTCGGTACCTATTAACTCTATACCACATTCAAATTTTTCATTTATAAAATAGTCGTGATATGCTTTTTTGTTTTGTGCAATAGTTTTAAATTGTTTATCCATAATGTATGTCCTCCGCAGGATAAAAGTCTATTTGAGCAGTTGATATGTTTGCTCCGGTAACTACAATGTTGATTTTGTCGCCGATTTTGTACATTTTACCGCTGTGCTCGCCAATAAGAGTGTAATTTTTTTCATCATAAATATAATAATCATCAACAAGGTCGGTAACTCTTACTAATCCTTCAATTCCGCTACTAAGCTCAGCAAAAAAGCCAAAGTTTGTAACAGATGAAATAATTGCTTCGTATTGATCGCCTATATGGTTTTTCATATATTCTGCCTTTTTCATATCTTCAACTGCTCGTTCTGCTTCCATTGCGTTAATTTCTGCTTCGCTCGATTTTTGTGATGCAGCTGCAACAAATTTTGAAAGAAATGCAATTCGATCATCACTTAGGCCATATTTTAAATACTCTTTGATAATACGGTGAATTGCAAGGTCGGGATACCGCCTTATTGGTGATGTAAAGTGACAATAATATTTAAATGAAAGTCCAAAATGACCTTGGTTTTGTGGTGAATATTTTGCCTTCATAAGTGAACGGAGCATAACTTTTGATATCAGCAACTCCTTGTCACTGCCTTTAATGCTTTTAAGCATTTTAGAAAACTCCATAGGGTGTGGCTCATCACCGTGTATATGAAGATTCATTGGCTTTAAAAATTCGTTAAATGTTGCAAGCTTTTCGCTTGAAGGCTTTTCGTGTATTCTGTAAACAAATGGTATTTCAAGCCAAAAAAAGTTTTCTGCAACTGTTTTGTTTGCAACAAGCATAAACTCTTCAATAATACTGTTGGATATACCAGGTGTGTATTTGTATACATCTGTTGGCTTTCCGTTTTTATCAACTATAATTTTGGTTTCGGGAAAGTCAAAATCAATGCTGCCTGAACTTTTTCTTTTATTTGCCAGTATAAGTGACAGGTCGTACATATTAATTATATCATTATATATGTGTGAGTATTTGTCGCAAAGAGTCGTATCATTTTGTAAGATTTTGGTTACATCATCATACGTCATTCGCTCGCAGCTTTTAATTACCCCTTCGGTAATGTAATGACTTACAACATTACCTTGCATATCAATTTCCATTACAACAGACAATGTAAGCCTGTCCTGATTTGGATTGAGGCTGCAAATTCCGTTTGACAGCTTTTGGGGAAGCATAGGTACAACGCGGTCTGTAAAATATACGCTTGTACCTCTGTTAAACGCTTCATTGTCAATTGACGAATTTTCTTTTACATAATGCGATACATCCGCAATGTGAACGCATAGTGTATATTTATCAGCTGTTTTTTTAACAGAAATTGCGTCATCAAGGTCTTTTGAATCTGCTCCGTCAATTGTAATTACGGTTGTATTTCTAAAATCTTCTCTTTCATCCAATTCGTTTTCAGTGATTGTGTCACTTATATTGTTGGCCTCGATATTTACTTTATCAGGAAACTTATCATTAATACCAAAGCGTTTAAGCACACACAAAACATCAAGCCCTATATCACCGCGATTTCCAAGTATTTCGGTAATTGTGCCTTCGCCTTTTTTGCCGTTAACTGGCCACTTTATTATTTTTGCAACAACTTTTTGGCCATTTTTAGCATCATATCGCTCTGATTTTGGTATATATATGTCGTTTGTCAGCTTTTTGTCATCAGGAATTACAAAGCCAAAGTTCTTACAGTCGCTATATGTTCCTGTAACATATTCATTTGCTCGTTTTACTATTTTAAATATTTTGCCTTCACTTTTTTTGTCGCCTGAGGATTTATTCATAATATAAGCAATTACTTTATCACCATTCATTGCATCCATTGTATTTTTGGCAGCAATAAATATATCTTTATTTTGGTCATCAGGAGTAACAAATCCAAAACCTCTTTCGTTGGAGCGAAAAATTCCTTTTACATATTCATTGTTATTAAAAGGCATAAATTTGTTTTTTGATGTTTTAATAATTTTTCCTTCATCACAAAGTTCAATGAGTATATTTTCAAGCTCTGGCATATCTTGCTTTGGTACTGCCAACAAAGCAGCTATATCTTTAAGCTTCATTGGAACATAACATTCATCATTTATAACATTTAAAATTGTTTGTTTTCTATCCATTTTAGAAATCCTTTCACATTTACAAATATATTTTAACATTGTTTTAATTAAAATGATAGTGTTATTTTTAAAATTGTGACATATTTTGGTTAACTGCCTTGATTTTTGGCAACTGTTACTATATAATTATATATTATTTGTAACGGATGTGATTTTGATGATTTTTAAAAGAGCAAATATTTTGTTGCCAAAATTTGCGGACAATGCTGATTTGATGAGCAAATGGAGTGTTATTGCGTGTGACCAGTATACTCAGGATTATGAATATTGGAGCAACACCAAAAAATTTATAGGCGACAGCAAATCTTGTATTAATATTATTGTTCCAGAAATTTATCTTAATGATAACGATATTGATGAAAAAATTAATAAGGTTAATTGTGTAATGAAGCAATATGTTGATAACGGCATTTTTAACGAATTTAAAAACACTTTTATTTATGTTGAGCGCACACAAAAAAACGGAGCTGTACGGCGAGGTATTGTTGGTGTGATTGACCTTGAGGAATACGATTACAATAGCGGCTCCAAATCTAAAGTTAGAGCAACGGAAGGTACTGTGCTTGAAAGGATTCCGCCGCGCCTCAAAGTGCGAACAGATGCTTATATTGAACTTGCGCACATTATGATGCTTATTGACAATAGCAACAAAGATATTATTGAGTATAACGATGCAATTAAAAATACTTTTGAAGTTGTTTATGATTTTGATTTAAATAATGATAGTGGTCATATAACCGGTTACAAAATGACTGATGATGCATGTGCTGAGGTAGAAAAAAAGCTTGCTAAGCTTGATGACTTGCAAAAATTTAATAAAAAATACAGTTGCAGCGAAAGTTCACCATTGATTTTTGCGGTTGGGGATGGCAATCATTCACTTGCAACTGCAAAGGCACATTACAACAATCTTAAGCAACAAATTGGTGATGCTGCTGCCAATTCACCTGCACGCTATGCTCTTTGTGAACTTGTTAATTTGCATGATGAATCATTGGTTTTTGAGCCAATACACCGTGTGGTATTTGATACTGACTTTGATTTGTTTGTTAAAGAACTTTCAAAAATGTACAATATATCACTTGACGAAAATGCTAACGGACAAAAATTTGTTGTTATTGCTAATGATAACAAAACAACAATAACAATAACAAATTCTAATGAGTTTTTAACTGTTGGTACTGTACAAAAATTTTTGGACTATTTTTGTAAAAAATACAATTGCGAAATTGATTATATACATGGTGAACAAGATGTACATAAGCTGACTAAAAATTCATCAAACATAGGTATAATTTTGGATGCAATGAGTAAAAATGAATTGTATAAGTCAGTCATTGAGTGCGGAGCATTACCAAGAAAAACATTTTCTATGGGTGAAGCATATGACAAAAGGTTTTATGTTGAATGCCGCAAAATCAAATAATAATTTAGAAAAAATTACAAAAAAACTATTGACATTTATATTAATTGATAGTATAATAACTTTTGTTGCTGACGCGACATAAGTTAAATACGGCGGAATAGCTCAGCTGGCTAGAGCACACGGTTCATACCCGTGGTGTCGATGGTTCAAGTCCATTTTCCGCTACCAAAGAGACTGTTCAATGAATAGTCTCTTTTTTTGTTAATATAGTCAACCAAATAATAATGCTATGGTGGGATAATTAATGAAAAATGTAAAAACTGCAAATAGGATTTACTGGGTTCAGATTTGCTGGATTATAATTTCGGTGCTGTTATTTACAGGCTGTATTTTTGGTTATGTACACAAAAGTGACAATGTTTTAACCATTGCACGTCCTCTTGGAGCTATAATGTTTTTGGCTGGCTCAATAAATTTGTTTGTGTGCTATAAAAAAAGCCATACAATCCGTGGGTCTAAATGGCTTATGACCGATGGATTAACTGCAATTTTGCTTTCGTTTTTTCCTTTGTTTAATCAAGTGATTATTCCTGTTATGATACCGTTTTTCTTTGGGTTTTGGGAATTATTTTCGGGGATATTAAAGGTTATGGATTCATACGAAATCAAATCAGAAGGTGTAAATTGCTGGATTGGTTTTGCAATAATAGGCTATGTTGAACTGGTTTCGGGTACATTTTCAATGATTAAGCCGTTTGATGAGGCAGTTGGATATAACAGTGTTATTTGTATAATTTTTTTAATCCAAAGCATTAGTTTTATACTTAAGGCTATTATGTATAAAAGCCTTATATCAAAAAAAGAGTTTGCATAAATTGCAAACTCATTTTTTTTGTACATCAATAATTTGTACTGCCCACACGCCAACAATAATCATTATGGCTGCAATGGCCGAAGTAAAAGTAATTTTTTCGTTTAAAAAAACTGCTCCTGCTATTACCGAAACAACAGTTGTAAAGTTTGAAAATACAGTAGTTTTTGCAACAGGTAAATATGTATTTGCGTAATTCATCATAAAAAATGCAACAACTGATGTTAAATGACGATAAGGAAGAAAGGTAAAAATGTGTTATACAGCCGGATTGATATGATATTGTAGAAAATTAAATTTTGGAGGATTTTACAATGAAATCAATATTTGAACAGAACGGCGGAACATATACAAAAGTTGGAGATTACTATATTCCCAATATCGCAGTACCAGACACAAAGAAATACAATATCGGTAAATACGGAAATTTGAGAAAAACATTCTTGAAAGAACATCATAAATCCTATTACACAATTCTTTTTATGGAAGGTAAGTTGTTTGAACACCTTGCAGAGATAGACGAAACTTGTCATAGATGTTTAAAAGATATGATAACAAAAATGGCAGAGCAAGAGGGCGTTACGGAACAATTAAAAGCAACAGACCAAATGGCTTGGGTGCAAAAAATGAACAATATTCGCAATCGAGCAGAAGAAATGATTCTTTCTAATTTTGTTTATATAATATAGAAATATAATATACAAGGCAGCATTTTTCAATGCCGCCTTGTATATTATTTGAACAAAATCTTCTTAAATAAATTATTTCTAATAGAACTAAATCAGCAGCAAATATTTATTTAATATGTCAATTGATTATTTCATACATATATGATATAATATTTTGTAATATTATGGTATAACGTGGCAAAATAAAGTAGAAAGGACTAAAAAATGTTTGAAATATATATGTCGTTGTTATCTTTAGTTTTAGGGTTCGATATAAAAGAAATTAAAAAAGCATTGAATAGAGAACAGTTACGAAGTTCAGGGAAACTAGAAATTAGTACAAGTATAGAAGCTGTAAGCAAAAACTTAAATACCTCTAAGGATATTATAGAAAGCACACTTGTTGAACTAGAGAATCAAAAAAAATTATTTGAAGATATGAAAAAGCAAGCTGAAATAAGTCAACAAATAGCATCAATGAACCAAGAGCAGGTAGCAGCTCTAAATAAAGTTTTAGAAAAGACTTTACATAATCAAGAAAAAAAGTCGTTTCCCAAAACAGTACTATGGAACTTGTTTTTTTGTGTGCTTAGTGCGATATTAGGTTTCGGTCTGGGTAAATTTTTATAAATTCAGATATTTTTAACGGGATAAACAGAAATATAGATAATAAAAATAGAACGGAGTTTATTATGCCTACAAAAATTACAGTTTATGATTTACTAATATCATGTCCCTCGGATATGTGTGAATATATCTCGCATATAGAAACAACTATAAATTTATTTAATAACAATTATGGCAGAGCAAATAATATTATTATAAGGACTTTTCATTGGTCTAAAAGCGCTTATTCTACAATAGGAGAAAGTCCACAAGATATCTTAAACAAACAAATTGTCGATTGTTCAGATATGGCTGTAGGAATTTTTTGGACTAGATTTGGTTCACCCACCACAGAATATAATTCAGGCACTGAAGAAGAAATCGAGAGAATGGTATCAAGCAACAAACAGGTTTTTTTGTATTTTTTGGACAAACCTATTCACCCATCAAAAATAGATCAAGAGCAATATAAAAAAGTATGCGAGTTTAAAGAACGCCATAAACAAGATGGTATTTATTTTTCTGTCGAAGATGAAGATCAACTAGCAAAAAAATTCTACACAAATTTAGAACTTTATTTTAATTCTATCATTTATGGAGAAGATATAAAAAGGAAAATTTCCAAAGAAATACTATGGGTTGACGATAGACCAGAAAATAATGTCTATGAAAGAAAAATCTTAGAACATTATGGAATCGATATTTCTTTGGCATTAACAACTAAACAAGCTTTACAGTTTATGAGAAATAATGACTTTTCTTTAGTAATATCTGATATGGGACGAAAAGAAGGTGATAGAGAAGGTTATGTATTATTAAAAAAAATTCGAGAGTCTGACAAAAATATACCTTTTATTATTTATGCTGGTTCTCGCAAACCTGAACATGTAAGGGAAGCTTTAGATAAGGGTGCTCAAGGCTGCACTAATGAACCGGCTGAATTAGTTGACCTCGTAATAACAAATTTGTTAAATACATAGTTTATTGTTAGATGTCTAATATGTAAAGCACACATATGTTGAAAATGATATAGCTCTATGCAATAAAAAACTCATAGATATTCAAAATGAATGTCTATGAGTTTTTTTCAATATAAATATGTTTCAATTATCGCTCAATTTATGCTCAATGTATATTGACAACCTATCTGTTAGAATTACAATAGAATTTTGCAAACTTACAATTTCCGTAAACAAGGTATTTACGGACAAGGGAAAATTGGCGTAATTGCTGATTTTTTCGCTATTCGTATTTTACATTCGACTACAATGATATAATTTATTATACCACAGAAGTGTCGGTAAAACAAGTATTTAGCGGAAATTTCTCCCTTTTGTACAAAGAAAGTTTTTGAATTGTCCGTCAAAATTGTAGTCAACAGAAAGGATGTGTTATTATGGCTCGCAGAGGCGAAAATATTTATAAAAGAAAAGACGGTCGTTACGAAGGCAGATACATAAAGTATTATGATACTTCGGGAAAGGCTGTCTATGGATATATTTATTCTAAAAGCTATGCAGAAATCAAAGAAAAGCTCGCACAATGTAAAACTGAGAAAAGGCAGACAAAAACAAGCTCAAATGTAAAATTAAGTGATTGGCTTACTATTTGGATAAATACACAAGGTGCAATAAAATCCACAACAAAAAGAGTTTATCAAAGTCATATTAAAAACAGTATTATTCCCTACATCGGGGATATACCGCTGAAAAAGTTAAACGGAGATATTCTGCAAGAATTTGTGAACGAGTTGGAATTATCATCTGCAACAATTAAAACAGTATTTACAATATTAAAATCAGCTTTAGAATGTGCGGAAGATAAGGGGTTTATAATGAACATTTGGAGTAAAGTTAAATTACCACAAAAGGAAAAGTCAATAGTTCGTGTACTAAGCACCATCGAACAACAACGGCTTGAAAGTTATCTTACGGATAAGATTGACATTGGTATTCTTATTTCTTTATATACAGGGCTTCGCATTGGTGAAGTATGTGCTTTGAAATGGTCTGATATTAACTTTGAAACCAATACTCTCACAGTAAACGGAACGCAGGCAAGAACAGAAAAAGGTATAGAAATCACATCACCGAAAAGCAAATCGTCAAAGCGTGAAATCCCTATACCATCTTTTTTAAAAGATAAAATAAAGGAAATAACTCATAATAGTGAATTTGTATTATCAAGATGTGGCAAGGCTTTTGATGTTCGCACTTACCGCAGACATTTTAAGAATGTTTTGCAAAAAGCAAAATTGCCGGATATGAAATATCATTCACTTCGTCATACATTTGCAACTCGTGCATTAGAGGTTGGAATGGATTATAAAACATTATCTGAAATTCTCGGTCATTCATCTGTGGGAATTACTCTTGATTTATATGCACATTCATTAAGAGAGCATAAAATTAAAGAAATAAACAAATTGGGAGAAATATTCAGCGGATAATTCTCAGTCAAAATTTATAGTCAACGAAAAGCGGAAATGCAGATTTTAAAGTATATTTCCGCTTTTCTGTCCGTAAATACCTTGTTTACGGACAAATGGTAAATAAAGCAAGATATAATTGATGCTGTATTAGTGTTATTATGTGTTTTTGACGGTGAATTTATTAACTTTAGAAAGGATTTTTGAAATGTTTGACACCTCGTAGAATACAATAAGCCATTAAATTAAATGAAATAATAATTTATGAAAGGAATTAAATATATGAAAAGATTATTGACTTTAATTTTGACATTTTGCATAATGATAAATTTGTTTGTTTTGCCCATTTCGGTTAGTGCGAATACTTTATCTTTTGCGGGTGAAAACTATGAAACATACTATTATTCAATTACCAATGGAGAAGTAACCATAGAAAGAATACATACAAAGAATGATGCTTTTACCGGAGCTACAAGAGTATTAAATATACCAGAAAAAATAGATGGTTATCCAGTAACAAAAATTATTGCTACCGAGGAATCCAATGCAAATGCAGCAAATATCATAACAAAGATATGTTTACCCAAAACTATTTCTTCAATTAGGGGAACCGCTTTTGAAAGTTTAACTGCACTTCAAGAGATTATTTATAATGGAACAAAAACACAATGGCAAATGATAAATATAACTAACTTTTTTGAATCTGAAAGTTACCCGATAGGTTATCTTGATACATACTATGTTCCTTGGGCAGACTTTGAAGCATGGAAGAGTAGCATAAGCGATGTTACAATTACTTTTAATAACACCAATAATGATTCGGAAGCAAAAAACACTTGTGGAATTAATTTAACATGGGTACTTGAAAACGGAGTACTTACAATCAACGGTACAGGTGCGATGACAAATTGGAATAATGCAACTTCTGATAATCCCCCGTGGTATGATTTGCGAAATAATATTAAATCAATAGTAATTAATGAAGGTGCTTCAACTATAGGTGATAACGCATTTGCTGATTGTAGCAATCTCGAAAACATTTCCATTCCAAATAGCATAGTAAGCATAGGAACATTAGCGTTTTGGAAGTGTACTAAATTAGAACATGTTGATTTGTATAATAATATAACAAATATTGGTTCTTGGGCTTTTCAAGATTGTGATAGTTTGACTGAAGTGACTATCCCCAATGCCTTAACAGTCATATCAAAATCAACGTTTGTAAATTGTGATAATTTGACAAAGATAACAATATCTAAAAATGTAGATGAAATAAAAGATTTTGCTTTTGATGGCTGTACTAATTTAACGGACATATATTATGGTGGAAGTGCACAGGATTGGAAGGATATCATATTTGGTTCATATGACAACTATTTTTCGAATGCAACGATTCATTATGCTGATGCGGACGGAGATAATCTCCCACCAATAGAACCTCCTGCGTCTGAATACAAAGAACCAAGTTATTCAAGCGGAGAGTTTAATTTCGCTTCTGGCAGTACGAAAAAAGCAGAATTTTTCTACTCTGATAGTTTTTTTGATCAAAGTTCATATATCTATGACCATAGTTTAGCAAAAATGTCTATACGCTTCGCACTTTCTGCTTTTGCCAAAAAAAGCAAAAATAACGAACATATAGATTATTCTAAACAGTATATTAATGCATACAACCTTCTTGACGAATGTGATTTTAAGAATATAGACTGGAATACAGATTACGAAGAACAACCATGGGTTAATGGCATCGGTGTCATTGCCGGAAGCAAAAAAATAGCTTATGGCAATGGTGACTATACACTTATTGCTGTTGCTCTTAGAGGTGGAGGTTATGAAGCAGAATGGGGCGGTAACTTTAATGTAGGTGATAGCGAATATCATGAAGGGTTTAAAACTGCGAGCAGTTTTGCTGTTCAGTTTATACAGGATTATATTGAAGAATATGAAATAAAAGGTAATGTAAAATTGTGGATTACAGGGTTTAGCCGTGCAGCAGCAACAACAAATCTTACTGCTGCGTATTTCGATGAACATCCAGAATGGTTACATGATGATGTAACATTGACACGAGATAATCTATATGCGTATTGTTTTGAAACTCCGGCAGGTGTGGTAGAACCAGACAATGAAAACGAAATTTTTGACAACATATTTAGTATAGTTAATCAGCATGATCCCGTGCCGATGGTTGCTATGCGTAAGTGGGGTTTTGACAGATACGGTATTACGAAATATCTTCCTGCTGCACAAACCAACAATAATTATAATGAATTACGAGATAAAATGATACCGTTGTATAAAAAATATAGAGGTGGAGATGCATCCTATACAATAGATGAATTTTCAAAATATTCATATGCAAGTACTATAACAGGTATTAATGATTTATACAATGGACAAGGTGTTTATCTTGAGAAAACAATAGATAAACTAGCAAATTCAATTGGAAGTACAATAAATTATAAGAACAACTATCAAGATGCCTTTGTATATATTGGCGAAGAGCTTATAGGATACAAAAACACAAATGATTTTGTAGATCGTCTTTTGTTGGAACTCTCTACAAGAGCGGCCATAAAGGAATCTTTCTACCTTACAGGTGATGTTTTGATATCGGATAGATACATTATAAAGAAATCTTTGGAATCCACATTTGAATATACTGGTATTTCTATAAACGAAGAAACCATTGATGTGTTATTAGATCTAATCATAGATTTGGGATTTGATGATTTTATTACAATATTAAAGAATATAGGGAATTTTGGTCAAGCCCATCATCCGGAATTATGTATGGCATGGATGGATGCAATAGATGAATCGGATTTTTCTAATGATAGATTAAGAACATTGTATTTAAATTGTCCAGTTGATGTAGAAATTTATGATAGTAATGATGCATTAGTTGCAGCTATATACAATAATGTTCCTCAAAAAATAACAGGAAGCACGGTAATAGCATATTTGGACGAAAATGAACAAAAAATTATTCATTTGCCAACGGATGAAGAATATAGAATTGAAGTAACTGTGACAGATGATGGTGAGGTTACATATTCTGTTCAAGAATATAATGCCAATACGAAAGAAACAAGAGTAATCAATTATAATAATATGAATGTGTCTACAAATGATACTATGACCGGGACGGTAGAAAATCTTACATTAGTTGAAAATGCAACATATGCACTTGCTTCAAACACTGCAACAATTAGCGAGGCAGAAATTATAGAGAATGCACAGCAGCTTTCGCTAACTGTTAATTGTGATGGAAACGGAAATGTATTAGGTGGAGGTCATTTTTACAAGGGTGAATTTGCAAAAGTCGTAGCAACGCCTTTTGCCGGAGAAGAATTTTTAGGCTGGTATAATGGTGATGTTCTTATTTCAAGCGACTTGGAATATCGTTTTTCTGTTGAAAGCGACATTATTTTGACTGCCAAATTTACAAATCAAACATGTGAAGTGATCTATATTGATAATGATAGTGTCATCAATATAGAAAGAATTAACAAAGGAATGACAGTGTCGTTGCCTGAAGCACCTTCCAAAACAGGTTACATTTTTTCCGGATATTATGCTGATATAAATTACACAAATCTTATTGATGAAAGCACCATATTCGAAGATGATACTTTCGTATATCTAAAATATACAAAAAAATCATCAGGTGGCGGCGGAACATCATCATATACTATCAAGTTTGAAACAAACGGTGGAAACAAAGTTTCAAATAAGAGTGTAAGAAGAAATAACACTCTTACAGAACCCACAGTTCCTACTAAAGATGGTTTCACATTTGAGGGTTGGTATACCGATAAAGAGTTGACCAAAGCGTATGATTTCTCTACAAAAGTAACAAAAGGTTTTACATTATATGCAAAATGGGAAGATATAAAGAAATCGCAGATAATTTTAACAATTGGTGATAAAGAGGCTCTTGTTTTTGGAGAAACAAAAGAAAATGATGTTGCTCCAAAAATTGTAAATGACAGAACTATGTTGCCTATAAGATTTATTGCTGAAGCTCTTGGAGCAGAAGTAATTTGGACAGAAACAGAGCCTAACAAGATTTTAATTAAAAAAGAAAATATTGAGATTATTATCAATATCGGAAGTGATACCACACTTGTTAATGGTAAAAAGGTAGAATTGGATAGCCCAACGTTTATAGAAAATGACAGAACATACTTGCCATTAAGATTTATTTCTGAAAATCTCGGGGCAAAGGTTGAATGGGTAGAAGATAATCAGCAAGTTATTATTACAAAATAAAAATCTAATTATTGAAAGAGGATTAAGCTAAATCACAGCTTAGTCCTTTTTCTTTTGCTCAATTTTCGGTCAAATCGTACTCAATGAGTTTTGTTGCCCATTCTGATACTCTAAAAGCACAGAAAATTGGTACAGCGGAAATACCATTTTCTGAATATTTAAAGCCGCAGGAGGATAACGCATTATGAACACTTTTAGAAACAGAATACGGAGAAAGGAGAGCAAAGGTTATGAAAGAGTTTAACGGAGTAAAAATTATTGGCATAGACCACGGGTACGGCAATATTAAAAGCAGTTGCACCGTTACACCTACAGGGCTTTTCAAGTATGAAACCGAGCCTGTCTTTTCAGGGAACATTCTTGAATACAACGGTACATATTACCGTGTAGGCGAAGGTCATAAGGAATTTATTGCCGACAAATCAACAGATGATGAATATTACATTTTTACCCTTATGGCTATTGCAAGAGAATTAAGCCGTGTGGGTATCACCTCTGCCGATGTGCATATTGCTGCCGGACTTCCTTTAACTTGGGTACGCTCACAGCGAGAGGAATTTCGCAAATATCTTATGCAGAAAGACGAGGTTGCTTTCCGTTTTAACGGCAAGCAATACCACATCCGTATTGTCGGGAGCAGTATATTTCCGCAAGGTTATCCGGCAATAGTAGAAAAAATATCACAGTTTACAGGCACAAACATTCTTGCTGACATTGGCAACGGTACAATGAATATTATGTATATCAACAACAAAAAGCCGATTGAAAGTAAGTGCTGGACGGAGAAGCTCGGCGTTAATCAATGTATGATTGCCGCTAAAAACAGCATTATGGATAAGTTCGGAGTAAAGATTGAGGATTCTGTTGTGGAACAGTATTTACGATTTAAAAAAGCAGATATAAGCAAGGAATATCTTGACTGTCTGAACAGCGTTGCGACAGAATATACGGAACAAATCTTTTCAGCACTACGAAGATATGAATATAATTCCGGCTTGATGAGGCTGTATATTATCGGCGGTGGCGGTTGTCTTGTTGAAAACTTTGGTAAGTATGACAAGGACAGAGTAACCGTCATAAGCGATATATGTGCAACGGCAAAGGGGTATGAATATCTTGCGTACAACAAGCTACGAAAGGAGCAGAGTAGATGAAAGACAATATTATTTGCACAAATATCCGCTTTAATCTTGATAATGCCCTACACCAAAAGGCTTGGGAATATCTACAAACAATGGATAAGTCACAGTTTAGGTCATACACTCACGCAACGGCACTTTCGATTACGGAAATGTTTGACCGCTTTTACAAGCTACAAGCTGATCCTTATCTTGAAACCCGTCAGCGAGAGGAACAATTTGTGTCACAAATTGTTGAATCCGTTGAAAAAGCATTGAATGAGGCTTTACCGAGTTTTCTTCTTTCGTGTATTGCGAGCTTTGCCAATCTGCAAATATCTCCGAATATTGCTCAGCATCCCATATCAAGTAGTGAAAGTAATACCGAAAACGAAGAAATTGACTGGGATTTTATCGGCAAAAGCTAATGTTGGTATTGAAAATGCAATTTTCAATATCATAAATAAAAGCTGTAATTATGCCTTAATCGGCATAATACCAAATATAATTGATATTCGTACCTTATCGGTACAGAAATCAATTATATTTAATACCGTAATTGCAAAATATATATTTTGCAATTACGAAAGGCTTTCGGGCAAACTGCCCTACAGCCTTTGTACGCACCGCTTGGGTGCGTGTGCCTATGCGTTCCGCTTACGCTTTGTGCTATGTTCCGACAACATTTCGGAACGCACAGGCACTTAATGCCCTTTATCTCCGCTACTAAGTGAAGCATTATTATCAACTAACGGCAATAACAACTCTTCCCTTATCCGCTATGCTAAAGGGCATAGGCAGGTAGTGCAAGTGGATAGACACTTGCAACCTGTTCAGGGGGAAATCCCCCTAAATACCCCCTTATGCGGTAACGCAAAGTCAATGTTAAGCTTCCGCTTAACATCAGACCTTGCATTACCTACACAATAATTTGAAATATCCGTATCAAATTATTGTGGTGCAAGTCCGTTATGCCTTGCACACTTTCGCACGGCGAAAGGAGGCGAATTTATGAATCGCAAGCGAAATCATCAATTCTCCCTACGCTTGTCCGACAGCGAACAAGCGTTATGGGATAAAAAACAGACTGCAAGCGGTCTTAATAAAACTGAATTTTTTATCCGCATATTGAAAAACTCTGTTATAAAAATATACCGCTTTGACGAAAGTATAAAAGAACTGATTAAGGAATTACGCAGAATAGGCGTAAATCTTAATCAGGCGGCACATCTTTTAAACAGCGGTTTTCCCTTTGAAGCGAATCAGGAAATTCGCAATATGAACGGCGAATATTCCGAAGTTATGGAGAAAATCAAAAATTTTCTTGAAAAGCCTTTGATAAACGCAACCATTATTGACAAGACGGACGGTGACGATAATGCCGTTCGGTAATGTCAATGTTAAGTATCAGCCGTGTAAATCTGTAGGGCAGCTCAAATCGGCAATAAACTATATGCTTGGCATACAACCGGAGCAGATACGAAGCGGTGTAGTTAAAACACAAGACCATTTGTATTCTGCTCTTGGCTGTAACCGTGACAATTTTGCAAACAGCATACTTGTCACAAGAAAGCTAAATGGCAGAAGCTACAGCAGAATGAAAGAGAATAACATAATTGCTCACAAGTTAAGTATATCTTTTCACCACGAGGACAACGAAAAACTGACTTATGAATTGGCATATAAAATTGCAGAAGAATTTGCAAATGAATTTATGTATTCCAAAGGGTATGAGGTTTTATTTGCGGTACATACAGACACAGACCACGCCCATGTTCATTTTGTTGTAAGCAACTGCAATGTCGATACGGGCAAGAGCTACAGACGAAACAAAAAGATGTTATATGATATGTCGGTATATTTCGGAAAGCAATGTCTGGAACACGGCTTGACACACTCTGTCCGTGATGAGTTTTACAATCACGACCTTGACAGGTCAAGGGATAATTTAACCTTTGCGGAATATCAAATGCGTAAAAAAGGCAAAGAAAGCTTTAAGGACGAATTGCGAGAGGTTATTCAGGTAGAAATAGCGGATAAAGCAAACAAGACCTTTGATGATGTTATGGCTGCTCTATGGCGGCACTATAATGTTGAAACAAGGGTTAAAGGAAACACAGTATCATACAGACACCCCGAATACAAGGACAAAAACGGAAATCTTGTATCTGTCAGGGGTAGTAAATTGGGTGATTTATACACCCGGAAAGGAATAGAATATGAGCTTACAAAGAAACTCACAAGACAATATGAGCAATCAGACGAAACCGAGCGTTCGGGAGAAATTACGGACACCGCAGGAGAAAATAGACACCCGTATGGAAATATTGGAAAGCCTGTGGCAGAAGCTACAGACCTTGCGAGAGGACAACTTGACCGAAGCGGAAAACAAGCTACAGCTAACGGCATATCTGACAATAGCAGAGGAAATGTTCAAAGCTCTGATGACTTTTACGAACGCTATAGAAAGCGACATCAAAAGTCTAAAGGAAGAACAAATGAAGCTGTTAAACCTGCAAAAAGAGTACATCAAAACGAGTGGGAACGAGATTGATAAACTTGTTTATAAGACCTATGATGATGTAAAAGAAAAATATGCTGTTCTCATTGAAAAAGCCTTGAAAGAAGCAACCGACAACCACAACCGCAGCATGAAGGCATTGGAGCGTGTTGCTGATAAATGCACCGAAACCGCAAAGAAAGCACAGGAGAACAATGCTAAGCTGTGTCGAGTGGATAATTTTTGGAAGTTTCTCAATTTTACAGCACCGATATATGTTATAGCGGATATTGTAATACGGCTGATTTTTAGGTAAAATTTCAAAAGCCCTGCACAAGCGATGTGCAGGGCTTTATGTTACAACCTTTTTATGATAGTAAGTGTTTGTTGTGCTCCTCGAGTTGATACATAATAATTGCATACATAAAATAATCAAAAGAACGATTTCCTATATCTCTTTTTGCTAAATCAAGAACAAGACAATTTTCAAAAGATTCTTGTACTGTATTGGGAATATAATCTTTTTTTTGCGTATCGTACAAATCCAATTTGCCTTGTTGTTTCAATTTTTCAAATAATTCTGGATTTTCGGATGAATATTGAAATAACATAGATTGGTATAGGAATACAACACTTGTATAAAAAGCCAACCTAAAGTTTACCAAAGCATTTTTTACCACCCAATTTGTGTTATACTTATCTATATTATTATCATTAATATACTGTTGACATTTATCAACATCAAAGTCAAATACCTTATATTCAATCAGTGTACGACACAAAACAGCTGCAAGTTTATGAAAATCCATCCAGTGCTCGTCATCAGAATTTTCTTTTTTATATTCACCATAAAACGTGTTTTTTGCTTCACGCCGTTTTTTTTGATAATACTTCTCTGCTACTGTTTCAATTTTCGATATATCTCGAATCTTAACATCGCACTGTTTTACAAAATTTGTATCCATCTGATTTTGCAAATCAGATATTAACGGAGTAATCCACTCTCGCCATATATACTCAAAATTTGTTGGTTCTTTCATTGTCTGTTCACTCGCTTACCGTGTAATGTACTTTAGGATTATTCTTATGATAATCAATCATATCAGTAAGTTTAGGGGCACTATTATCCGGCACAAACCTACCAATGATGTATTTACTTCCTTTGCTTACAGCGGTATCTTTGCCCAGAACACGCATTGACAAAATAACTACAATTGCCAAAAATGCGATGCTTAACACTGCTCCTAAAATCTCACTCATATAAAAACCTCATTTCTAATCTATGAACCTTTTCACTTATTATTAAACTAATCCGTGATTTCTATTCTTGAACCTTTCTTGATAACATCTTACATTCAAATACAATAAGATAGCTGTAATTACAATTTCAAAAAACAACCACAACTTCGTATATCCAGTTGATAGGTAAATTGTAAAAATAATTGCATATACTATAACGAAGAAACACGTCAATATGTTATATACATAGTGACTCTTTTCATTCTCCTGAAAGAATTCTGCTATATTTACCAATACACATCCAAGCACATATGTTATTGTTGTAGGAACAAAATTATCTAAAATTATTTTCAGAAGATTTTCGGTTGAATTCATTGCTTCAAAAACAACAAAAAGCACTCCGAAAATATATGTAATTAAAGTGGTCAGTATAAAAGCTAAATGCGTTTCAATTGTTTCTTCCTTTATTCTCATTCATATTCGTCCTTTGATTTATGTATTCTTTAATAATAGTATATGCCGTTTTGCTTACACTGTTCCGGGTGTTTCGCAACAAAAAGTTTTAATACAGCTATATATTATAGCACACTTTCGCTGAAAAGTCAACACTTTTTAACGAAACCTTAGATATTTTCAATTTGATAAACTCTTTAGTGCTCTCAACACTTATTATTTTACCATGTTTTTGTCGAAAATACAAGAGTTTTGATAAAAAACATGTCTTACATAATAATTTTTCAGCAGTTTTTATCCATAAATTCCCGTAGTCTATCTGCCTTTGAGCTTGTGAGTAATGTTTTTAATGCAGATGATTGAAATTCTGCATATTTTGCTTCAAGCAGTTCAGGCTCATCTTTCCACACTTCGGAATAGATATTCCAAGCTGTATCAATTCTATTCTGTGCTTTATGTACTTCGCCCATATCCATATACATCAATCCTGCACCCCAAAGGATATTAGCATAATCAGTTGTATCATATAAGTCAGAATCATACATCACCTTTGCACATTTTTCAAGTGATGTGACAGCTTTATTATACTCACCTAATTCTGCTGCTAAGTTTGCATAATTAAATACCTGTGCAATACCGTCACGGCTATTATCCAATCCGGCATTTTTGAGAACGCTATACCCAAGTTCCATATATTTTCTTGCTTCGGTCTTATTGCCGTTTGATAAATATACACCGCCCAAATTACTATATATGTTTGATACAAGCAATGGATTTTCCTTTTCTAATTCCTCAGAATATTCAGCAGCTTTCTTCTGATAATACAATGCTTTATGAAAATCATTTTTGAATACCTGTTCGTAGGTTGCCTTGTAATCAAGCAATAGTGCCTGTTCGGATATATTGCATATTCCGTCTGCCTTCATTTTTTCAAGCTCGGACAGTATCGTATCCATACCCATTTTGTATCTGTATTTTTCCATATACGGAAATACATCTACAAGCAGTCTAATATATGCTCGTATATCGTCTTTTTCAGTATATATGATTATGTTCTCCGCAACGGTAAATAACAGCTTGTGATACGGTAAGTCAATGCCGTGAAACAGACATTGAAATCTTGTATTATCAATAAAGGTTTTACAATTACTCATACTCGGCCTTGTATCATCAACAGTTACTTCTTGAATCAAAGGATGCAGATATATCTTTCTGCAATCTGTCTTTTGGATAAAACCTAATTCGTTTAAATCATTTATATCGTTGAGATTTTTCAATTCAAGCCATTTTGCAAACATTTTTGGATTTATACCCTCTGTAGGAATAAAAGCCATATTTCGCATTATGTTCTGTGCCTTATCGGATAGACAAGCTAATGTTATCAGCGTGTGGATATGCTCATAGTATGTACCTTGTGTGCTTTTGCCGTCTTTTACAATTCCTATCCTATCATCAGTATCAAGAATGGTTTTTGTTTCCTGTAGTTTCTGCAGTAGTGCTTTTGCATTTAATATCCCCGAAGCTAACAGCCTTGCAGAAAGCTCAACCGCCAATGTATGACAATGTACGGCTTCTATAATCTGCTTTACAATATCAATATTTTTATCGTTAATTTCGTAAAAATATCTAACAAGATTTAGTAAAGAAGCTATATCTGCCATTTCCGAAACATCTATGAAATGGTAATTGTCAAATCTGCTACGTGTTGTAAACAATATTCGGCAACGATATTTCATAATGACATCAAATATAGGCTCTTTGGTTGATGTTGTATTGAAGTTATCAATGATAATCAGCGTATCTTCTTTCAAACTACGCAAGAAACGATTATGATTTTTGAAGCGAACATCAACATTATCCGTTGGTTTATCGTCAGAAAACTCAAAGTCAGCTATCATCTGCTTTAAATCGCCTGTGTATGTGAAAAACAGAATGTTTGTATAATCCTTTTTATGTACTTCTGCATATTTTTTTGCAAGCTCACTTTTGCCTATTCCGGCAACACCCTGTAAAAAGATTTTATCGTGCCTTCTCAGCATTTCATCTATAGCTCGAAGTTCGGTATCTCTGCCACAGAAATGCTTACAGGCTTTTGGTGGAAATCCGTCAATAATATAATCTTTGACTATCGGTGACAAACTTCCTAAAACAAGAAGCTCTTTTGTCTTGCTATCCCTTTTTACAAAAGTTCTCTCCATACCAAAATACAGCACTCGGCTAACAAAATCAGCCTTGTTCTGTTCATCACTATACGGATAGTCTTTACATAAAATTTCTTTCTTTTCAGGTGAAATATCCGTATCGTTCATAGCAAGGTTATATATTTCGCTAACTGCCATATCCAAATCATACAGCAAAGGAAACACAAGATTTTCAATGTCATAAGACAAATGCTCCTGTGCCTTTTTACTTGAATAATATTCTATAATTCTCGGACTTATCTTAGCTGTGCCGTTCAGCCATTTACAAACAAGACCGTTATCCAATGAAAAATCCTCTGCATACTTGCTTTGAAAGAAATTATCAAACAAACACTCTTGCAATAAATCTGTCTGATTTATACTTTCACTTTGGCTTATGTAGTTTGAAATAATCTGCATTACAGATGAAAAATCACATCTTTCCATTCGTGTCACCTCACTTTGTCAATTTACGCTCAATTCCGTGTCAATGTGTTTTGCCTTATACCGCTATATACTAAAACTATCAAACGGCGGTATTACCTTAATATTATTTTACCATATAACTGGTAATAAATCAAATATTACATATTCGCCTGATGATAATTTGTTGATTATGGACAGGAGGATAAAACGCTATGACATTGAATGACAATAAGCTACAAAATACTACAGAAGAAAACCTGAAAAATCCTCAAAATATCAGCTTTAAGAAAAATATTGGCAAAACAACCTACGTTGTAAATGCACATTTTAACGAGAAAGTAAAAGAGGATATTGTCACAAAAATCAAAAGGCTTATTACACGATTGTAGAAAGAAGCTGTAATTAGGCAGAGTCAACAAAATTATTTTTTCTAACCTCAAATTATTGAATTTGACAGTCGGGTATGGTATAATGTCTATACTACAATATTTATCAAATCCGGCTGTCGGAAAGGAGAATTTATTAAATGATAAGACAGTCAAATGATGATAAAATAACTGCTCTTTATTGCCGATTATCACAAGATGACGGACGTGAGGGCGAAAGTAACAGTATAACAAATCAAAAAGCAATTCTTGAAAAATATGCAAAAGACCACCAAATGATGCCATACAAGATTTATGTAGATGACGGTGTAAGCGGAACTACCTTTGAGCGTGACGGATTTAAGGAAATGCTATCCGATATTGAGCAAGGTCTTATATCAACAGTCATTGTAAAGGATTTATCCCGTTTCGGCAGAGACCATATTATGGTTGGATATTACACAGAAATGTTTCTGCCGTCAATGAATGTAAGATTTATCGCAATCAATGACAATGTAGATACAGACGATAACGAAAGCAACGAGTTTGCACCTTTTACCAATATTTTTAATGAATGGTATGCTAAAAATGCAAGCAAGAAAATCAATGCTGTGTTTAAGGCAAAGGGCGAATCGGGACAGCGTTTAGGCTCTGCTATCCCTTACGGATATAAAGCAAATCCCGACAATCTGAAAGAAATCATTGTTGATGAAGAAGCTGCAAAGGTTGTCAGATACATTTTTGAACTTTGTATGTGTGGTAAAGGTCCCGGCAAAATTGCAAAACAGCTTACCTCAGAGGGTATTTCAACACCTATGGTATATTTCAGAGAACACGGAATGCCTTGCAGAACAAAAGCCAACATGAGTAATGTATGGTGCAACAGAAGTGTTTCGGGAATACTTGAAAATATGACCTACATAGGACATACAGTTAATTTTCGGACTGCTACCGTAAACTACAAAACCCATAAGAAAGTACGGCAACCCAAAGAAAATTGGCTGATATTCGAGAATACTCACCCACCCATTATTGAAATCTCTGTATGGGAAAAGGTGCAGGAGTTAAGAAAAAATAAACGCCGTTACACAAAGTCGGGAAAGAAAAGTATTTTCGCAGGACTTTTGGAATGTGCAGACTGTGGTGCAAAGCTGTATTACTGCACTTGCAAATCTCATAAAGAGGAACACGATTATTTTGTCTGCTCCAACTATAAAGGTAACACAGGCAAATGCACAGTACATTATCTCCGTGAAAGCGTACTCTATGATATTGTTCTTGAACAGGTACAGACAATGCTTTCTTATCTGCAAACCTTTGAAAGTGATTTTGTAAAAAGCCTTGTAGATAAATCTGCAAAGGATAAGAAAAAAGAAATCGCATCACGCAGAAAGAAGCTTGAAGCAAACAAAATCCGCATTTCAGAGCTTGACGGAATTTTCAAAAGGATTTACGAGGACAACATATCAGGTAAATTAAGTGATGAACGCTTTGCAAAGCTGTCAGCAGACTATGAAAGAGAACAAAAACAGCTTGTACTTGACACCAAAGCACTTGAAAGCGAACTAAATCAAGAAGCAGAACAGGTTGACAATGTTGAGTATTTTCTAAATATAGTCCGTCAATACACAGAAATCAAAGAGCTTTCTGCAAGAGTGGTAAATGACTTGATTGATAAAATCAAAGTCCACGCAGTAGATAAGTCAAACGGTCAACGAATACAGAGGATTGATATTTATTATACCGCAGTCGGTTTGATAGACGTATCACAGCATATACAGGAATTAGCTATCTAAATATTTTTATTCAATAAACAATGAGGCGATACAAAGAGCAAAAGCCCATTGTATCGCCATTTCTTAAAACTTCCTTATACTCATTTAACAGATGAAGCAATTCCTAAATATAAAATTGCTGCAGTGTATTTTATATCTGTAAATGATGCAACAAGTTTTAGAGGATTGTCTATGTTTTCAAACAATGCAATTGTAACAAAGGTGAATGTTCCTATTATAGTCATTGCAAATGTCCTTTCGGTGACCGAAAATTGTGCCGACAGCTTTCTGCTTGTAATGTTGTACCCAACAGATGATATTACTGCTCCAAAAAGTAAAACTACTCCTAAAAGCGTTACAGTACCATCAATTGTGCCTGTATATGTCATAATTATTACACCGCATACCGAAAGGGCAGTAAATGCATATTGCAGAGGTGAAGGTACTTCGTTTAAAATAAATATGCCGCTTATCATTGAAATAACGGGTATCAGTGAAATCATTACCGATGAAAAGGCACTGGTTGTAAGTTTTATGCCGTAGCTTTCAAATATAAAATAGAGCACTGGTTGAAAAAGCGACATCAAAGCAAGCTTAAATACATTTTTGTTTAATCTGATTTTTTTGCCTGTTATAAACATAGCTGCAATAATTCCAGCAAGTGCTATCATATATCTGTTTGCAATAACTGTCATTGGTGTTGCACCATTTTGAGCAATTTTTGTAAACATAAAACTAAACCCAAATATTATTTGAGCACAAAGTGCTGCCAAAGTAGCATATGTAGTTTTTTTCATATTGTATCTCTTTTCTGTATAAATTTTACTTTAAAAGGATAGCACACGTCATTTGCAATGTCAAATAAATATTTGATTTTTTATAATGCTTGTGTTATAATTTACGGTGCAGTTTGTAAAAATTTGTTAGTTGTTTAATTTTGGAGGAATTTATGTTAGGTAATGAATTCAGAACACCTGTGCAATTGTTTGAGGCTGTTTTATCACAGATGCACTTAATAGCACTAAATAAATTATATGTTTCGCAAGACACTGTTATAATTGAAGAGCTTATCGCACAAGGCAAAACAAATGCTGTTGCATGGCTGTGTGATGATGAGTTTAAATTGGGTTTTGAAAATAATCCGACAAGCTACTATTTTGGCATTGCTGTAAACTTGCTTGTTTCGGGGATGTATTATGCCGATGTATGGGTAAACAACAATAAAGATTTGTCATGCGTTAAATATACCGATATTTATGAAGGCGGCCTTTGGAATAATGTGCATAGACTCATAGAGGACAAAACGGATGAAGGTAAACAAAAATTTCAGCATTTGTCGCGTGAATTGTTTGATATATGGCTTGCTTTTGTTAAGCCTTACAACAAGCTAAGCAACTTTGGTGAATACATAGTTGACACAATGGTATCGTTTTTTCAGATTGGTGTATGCATAAAACTGACTAAATTTGGATATTAACTTGTAAAAACTTCAAAAAAATGTTGTAAAATAATATTTTTAGTGATATAATTAACAAGTATTTATTTGATGCGTAAAACTTGCGCGTCTAATCATAAACAGAAAGAGGTTTTATTAAATGGCATTCAAAAACAAATATTTGGAAGAATTAATGGAAAAAGTCATCAAGAGAAATGCTGCTGAACCCGAATTTCATCAAGCTGTAAGAGAGGTTCTTGAATCACTTGAACCTGTAATCGAAGCTCATCCTGAGTTTATCGAAAAAGGTGTTATTGAAGAGCTTGTTGAACCCGAAAGAATTATCAAGTTCAGAGTTCCATGGGTTGATGATAATGGCAATGTGCAGGTTAACAGAGGTTTTCGTGTACAGTTTAACAGTGCAATTGGTCCATATAAAGGCGGCATAAGGTTTCATCCGTCAGTTTATGAGGGTATTATTAAATTTCTTGGATTTGAGCAGATTTTTAAAAATTCGCTCACAGGTCTGCCTATAGGCGGTGGCAAGGGTGGTTCTGATTTTGATCCAAAAGGTAAATCTGATATGGAAGTTATGAGATTTTGTCAGAGTTTTATGACAGAGTTGCAAAGACATATTGGTGCAGATGTAGACGTACCTGCTGGTGATATAGGTGTTGGTGCGAGAGAAATTGGCTATATGTATGGCCAGTACAAAAGGCTTCGCAACGAATTTACTGGTGTACTCACAGGTAAAGGCCTTACATACGGCGGCAGCCTTGCCCGCAAAGAAGCAACAGGCTTTGGTCTTTGCTATTTTACTGAAGAAATGCTTAAAGACAACGGAAAATCTTTTGCAGGCAAAACTGTTGTTATATCAGGCTCGGGCAATGTTGCAATTTATGCACACCAAAAAGCTGTTGAACTTGGAGCAAAGGTTGTTGCAATGTCTGACTCAAATGGTTACATCTATGATGCAAACGGAGTTGACCTTGATGCAATCAAACAAATAAAGGAAGTTGAAAGAAAAAGAATTAAGGAATATGTTGCAACACATCCGGGTGCAGAGTACCACGAAGGTTGCAAAGGTATTTGGAATGTTAAATGTGACATAGCACTTCCTTGTGCTACTCAAAACGAAATTGATGAAGAGTCTGCAAAAATTCTTGTATCAAATGGTTGCTATTGTGTTTCTGAAGGTGCAAATATGCCTTCGACTCCCGAAGCAATTGCAGTATTCCAGTCAAACGGTATTCTTTTTGGACCTGCAAAAGCTGCCAACGCAGGCGGTGTAGCAACATCAGCACTCGAAATGAGCCAAAACTCCATGAGATATTCATGGACATTTGAAGAGGTTGATGCAAAGCTTCACAACATAATGATTGATATATACAAAAATGCTTCATCAGCTGCCAAAGAGTATGGTATGCAAGGAAATCTTGTAGCAGGTGCTAACATAGCAGGATTTATAAAAGTTGCAAACTCAATGCTTGCACACGGTGTTATTTAATAATTAAAAATTTTGACTGCATCATATATTGATGCAGTCATTTTTTAGTGTATAATTTAATTGTTGTAAGTTTGACAAAACAGTTAAAATTTCTTTGCTTTTAAAGTGTATATCACATTTTGCAATTTATGTAAATATCATATAATTAGTAATATAGTTTGATTTGCCGCATATAATATTAACTATGTTGATAAATCAGAAAGGAGAATAACATTGAGTGCAAGCAAAGAAAATTTAATTTGTGAAAATGAAAATAAATTGCAAAATAAAACCGAAAAAAAGCCTGAGGAAAATAAAACAAAAGGCGACATCGATGATTATATATTTTCGTGGCAGACGATAAAATATGTAAGTGAACGATAAAATTAAGAGCAGCAAATTTAGCTGCTCTTAGTTTTTATATATAAAAATCAATTTTTAAATACATATTACAGGTACAAGTGTTTTGGCAGTCCATTTACATATTCCACATCAACTTCTCCCTGAATAAGGGGGAGTGCATACTCTACAAATGCTTGTGTTACAAAATTGCAATCATCACAAATAAACTCATCAGGAACTATTCGTTCTTCATTTGCAATAGCATTAATATCGGCACACTCAATTTTGTATTTATAAGGATTTGAACTAATCCTTTTATATGTCATCATTTTACATGATTGACCATCAAGTGCTGCATTAACTGCTGCATTTCCAATGCTTACCGATTCGTCAATATCTGTTTTAGATGCAATATGTGATGCACATCTTTGAGGAGTATTGAGCTCAATTGAGCGTACCTTTACTTTTAGAGTTTGTGCAACAATTGTTTCAAGTACTTTTCCTGCACCGCCAAGCTGGCTATGGCCAAATTGGTCCTCTTTGAGCAAGGTATTACAAGCTGCAATATATTTACCGTCTGATGTTTTAATTCCTTCAGATACGGCAACAACTACATTTTTATGTTGCTGTAATTTTTTAGAAACATCTGACAAAAATTTATCTATATCAAATGGCTTTTCGGGCAGATAAATCAAATCCGGCGAGCGGCTGCCATTAACTCTTGCAAGTGATGCAGATGCTGTCAGCCAACCAGCATTACGGCCCATAATTTCTACAATTGTAACACTTGGTATATCATAACAGTATGTATCTCTTGTAACTTCGGATATAACAGTTGCAATGTATTTTGCACTGCTCCCAAATCCGGGACAATGGTCTGTTGCAGCAAGGTCATTATCTATTGTTTTTGGTACACCAATAATTTTAACACCGCTATTATAAGGCGAGTTTGAAAGCTTCATAACAGTATCCATCGAATCATTTCCGCCAATATAAAAGAAGTATCCGATGTTATATTTTTCAAACAGACTAAATACCTTTTTTATTTCATCATCATCTGTCAGTTTAAATCTGCACGAACCAAGATACGATGAGGGTGTCTGACAGAGTATTTTTAAATTGTCATTATCTGCAAAAATTTGTGAAAGGTCAACAATATTTTCGTTTAAAAAACCTTTTATTCCGTTGGTCATACCATACAGTGTTTTAATACAATTTTTGTTTTCAAGCGCGCCCTTAATAACTCCGGCAAGCGTTGCATTAATTGCGGCAGTAGGGCCGCCAGATTGTCCTACAATGGCATTTTTAATGTTCATCCAAAAGCTCCTTTATATAATTATTATCTATTTTGTACCAGTTAATTAGCCCGTTTGTGTCAAACACTTGTTTGGGTTTAAAATTGCATTTTTTATATTCGTCAAATGGTATATAATGTTGCTCGAGTATGTTGTCAACATCATCGCACAGCTCAAACAATATTTTGTCGTTTATAACTTGTTTAAACAGTAGTATTTTGCTTGTTTTGTCATTAAAGTAATCATCACCAAAATGAGAGTATTTTATGTATTCTATTTTATAATCATCAAGATTACAATTAAAAATGCGCACCTTTTCGCTTACTTCACACATATAATTAACAATACGGAATTTAATATCTGTAATTTTAAACAAATCAAGTAAATAGCTGCGCCCATGTTGCTTAATTTGGTTAGTAAAGTTAAAATCAGACATTATTGCATATTTGTTTTTCAAAGAGTATGCAATAAAAGGACGCTCATATGTAAATTCGGTTTTGCAGTTAGTGCATACAACTCTGTTTAAGCAATTGTTTTCAAGTTGGGATGAAAAACAACTTGTGTAATCTAAGTTGATTGAATTGTAAATTGTTGTATTGACATTAAAAAACTCATTGCATCGTTCACAAACAGCTCTGATTGTATACTCATATGCAGACATATTTTTACCACCTTAAATACATTTAATAACATAATATCATATATTCAGCCCTTTTTCAATAAAATCATTTTAAAATGCTTGCAAATATTACAAAATTTTTATATAATAAATAAAAAGAGGTGAGAATATGGTCAGACCTTTGGCAGATATTATGAGGCCGCAAAAAATTGAAGATGTAGTCGGGCAAAAACATATTATCGGCAAAGGCAAGCTGTTGTCCGATATTTTAAAAAACGGCGACATACCCAATATGATTTTTTACGGGCCGTCTGGTACAGGAAAAACAACCGTTGCCAATATATGTGCAAATATTACTAACAAAAAGCTTTACAAACTTAATGCAACAAATGCTTCTACAAAGGATATTAAAGATATTGCTGCAAATCTTGATAGTAATGAGTGTCAGTCGGGTGTGCTGTTGTATCTTGATGAAATTCAAAATTTTAACAAAAAGCAACAGCAATCACTTCTTGAATATATCGAAAACGGCAAAATTACGCTTATTGCCAGCACAACCGAAAATCCATACTTTTATGTTTACAATGCAATTTTGTCACGATGCACCGTTGTGCAGTTTGTGCCATTAGATGCGGATGATATTTTGATTGCACTTGAAAGAGCGGTTGAATATCTTAAGAGTGAATATATTGACAAACAGTTTAATTTTGACGAAGGTGTACTCAATCATATTGCTGCATTTTGTTATGGAGATGTTCGTAAAGCTCTTACTTGCCTTGATATATGTGTAAAGTCACAATTATCACCTCTTAAAACTGAGGTTAACATCACTGCAGAAATAGTTAAAACCGCAACAGGAAGGTCATCTTTTGCTTTTGATAAAGACGGCGACAGTCACTACAACTGCCTTAGCGCATTTCACAAATCTGTCCGCGGTAGCGACCCCAATGCAGCTATTCATTATCTTGCTCGTCTTATTGAGGGTGGTGACCTTGTTAGTATTTGCCGAAGATTACTTGCCATAGCATCCGAAGATGTTGGCCTTGCTTATCCTACGGCTGTTACTGTTACAAAATCCTGTGTAGATTCGGCACTTCAGCTTGGCTTTCCCGAGGCGCGTCTGCCACTGGCACAGGCAACAATTTTTTTGGCAAGTATGCCAAAGTCTAACTCGGCAGTTTGTGCTATTGACGAGGCTCTCTCTGATGTGCGCAAAGGAGAGGCAGGGGATATACCATCTCATCTTAAGGATGGTCATTACAGCGGTGCTGAAAAGCTTGGTAACGCAATAGGGTATAAGTACCCTCATAATTACCCAAATGCATATGTTAAGCAGCAATATTTGCCCGATAACCTTGTGGGTAAAAAATATTATACGCCAAAAAACAACAAATTTGAAAATGGAATAAATGAATTTTTAAATAAATTAAAATGAGGAGGATATGATTATGAGTTTTATTGATACAGTTAAAAGCTTTGCATCAAAAACTGCAAAGGATGCAGCAAAAGTTTCGAGTGATGCTGTAGAATATACAAAATTAAAATTTAAACTTACCGAATTAAACAATAAAATCAACAACCAATATCTTGATATCGGAAGAGCTGTTTACGAGTTATCAACGGGTGTTGAGGCAGACAATGAGGAAATACAGCAAAAGTGCAATTTGATAGGTGAATTAAAGGTACAGGCTGAAGAACTTGAAAACCTAATTTGTCAAATCACAAACAAAAAACAATGTGCATTTTGCGGTTCCAAAAACAATTCTGATAGTATATATTGTAAAAAATGCGGCCAAAAAATATCAACAAACAGTTTTGACGAGGAATAAACAATGAAAAACAGAACAAGATATATAACACAAATTTCTGCGCTTTCAGCTATTGCAGCGGTGCTTATGTTGTTTGAGTTTCCGCTATGGTTTGCACCTGCATTTTATAAAATGGATTTGAGCGATTTGCCTGCTTTGATAGGAGGGTTTGCTCTTGGACCTGTTGCAGGTGTTTTAATTGAGTTTGTAAAAAACCTAATTAACTTGCTGATTAATGGCACAGTAACTGCTTGTGTGGGCGAATTTTCAAATTTTGTAATTGGATCTTCCTTTGTATTGCCAGCATCACTTATATATAAGTATCAAAAAACAAAAAGATTTGCAATTGCGGGAATGATTGCAGGTACAATTTTTGTTTCTGCTGTTGGCAGTGCCATTAATGCATTTGTACTTATACCGGCATATGTAAAATTGCTTGGTATGCCTATGGAAAACATTATTTCAATGGGTAACGCAGTTAACTCAAACATAACAAATCTTGGCTCACTTATAATGTATGCAGTTGTTCCATTTAATTTTGTAAAAGGAGTAGTTGTATCATTAATAACAATGGTGATTTACAAAAAAATACGAGTTCTTTTAAAATAAAAAATGCTGTCATAAAGACAGCATTTTTTATTTTTCAAATTCTGTAACTGCTAATATCGTTGTTTAAATATTTAGTTTTTTGCTTTAAAAGATTCGCAATCTGTGCATTGACAATTTGAAGGTTGCGATTCGTGTGTGCCTACGTTGATTTTTTCGAGTGTGCAATAGTTTTCGCTGCCGCAGTGGTACTGACACTGATGAACAGTGCATCCGATAGATTTGTTTGCATTACAATTCATAAAATTTCAAACCTTTCTACTGTATTTAGTATTGCTATACATTGCGTTTTGCAGGATAATGCAATGTACATAATTGATTTATAAATCAATTCAATAGTATTATTGGCTTAATTTTTAATTAAAATACATACTTGTTATACCTGATTTGTAATTTTTTTCAAATTAAAATAGTCATTTATGTTATTAATTGTTACATCTGCAATGTTTTCGAGTGCCTCGTTTGTTAAAAATGCCTGATGAGAGGTAATAACCACATTTGGCATACTTAATAGTATTCTGAGTGTATCATCATCTATGATTTTGTGCGATTTGTCCTCAAAAAATATATCCGACTCTTCTTCATAAACATCAAGAGCTGCTCCTCCGATTTTTTTTAGCTTTAATCCGTCAAGCAAATCTTCGCTGTTAATAAGTGCACCTCTTGAAGTGTTTAATATAAATACGCCATTTTTCATTTTAGATATTGTTTCACGGTTTATAATGTGCTTTGTATCTTTTGTAAGCGGACAATGAAGTGATATTATGTCGGATTTTTCACAAATTGTGTTAATATCCGTATATTCAACGTCATCTACAGTTTTGCATATGTCATATGCCAGTATTTTCATACCAAAGCCTTTACATATGTCTATAAATACTTTGCCAATTTTTCCCGTACCTATAACACCAATGGTTTTGTTGTGCAAATCAAATCCAGTTAAATTATTAAGACTAAAATTAAAATCCTTTGTGCGTATATATGCTCTGTGTATTTTTCGGTTTAAACACAAAAGCAAACCAATTGTGTGCTCTGCAACTGCGTAAGGGGAGTATTGTGGAACTCTTACTACATTAATTTTATCTTTTGCGTATGCTACATCAACATTGTTATAACCGGCGCATCTCATAGCTATGAGCTTTATTCCAATATCTTGCAATTTATCAATAGTTTCGCTGTTTATTATGTCATTAACAAATGCAACAACGCAATCGTATCCCTTTGCCATTACCGCTGTGTCGGGATTTAGCTTGGACTCATAGTATTTGATTTGTATGTCATATTTTTTGCTTAATTTATCAAACCATATTTTGTCATATGGCTTTGTATCAAAAAATGCTGCTTTAACCATTTAAATTCTCCTAAATTTTTATTTTAACTCTATTATGAGATATATTTGACAAATTATCCGCATTGTGTTATGATTATTTTAGCTTTTTTTACTATTTAGAAGTGGAGTTAGAGTTTTATGAATAATAAAATAGATATAATTGAAGAAAATGACCAGGGAATTGACATTTTAAATTTTTTACAAACCTTATGGAAAAGAAAAAATTTAATTATTGTTTTGTCAATTATATTTGCTTTAACAATGTTTATTAAAACCGAATTTTTTTCGGTTCCTTTGTATCAGTCAAATGGTATTTTGTATATCAGGACAGTCAGTAACGAAATAGCTGAGGAGGAAGAGTACATCTATGGCTCTGATATTTCGGCAGCTCGTGACCTTACATCTACATACACAGAGATATTAAAAACACGTTCATTTTTAATACAGGTTAGTGATGAAATCGGCAACAAATATTCATGGAGTCAAATCAAAGGTATGCTGTCAATTTCCTCGCTTAATGATACTGAGCTTTTATCTATTGTTGTTACTGCAGTTAATCCTGATGACGCTTTTGATATTGCAAGCGCTGTGCTCAAAAAAGCGCCAGAAAAATTTGAAAGTGTTTTGAGCGGTGGTGATGTATTTTTGGTTGATAACGCTGCATATTCGGATGTCCCGCTTGCCAAAGGCACAACAACTAATACATTGCTTGGCTTTGCACTTGGTTTTATTTTGGGTGTAATAATTGCATTTCTTATGGATTTGTTTGACAAAAAGGTTCACAACAGTGCAGATGTTGAAAAAAAATATAATGTTACAATTCTTGGTGAAATATCGCATGGAGTTACAGTTAACCGTAAAAAAGGTAAATCTGTTGAGCATACCGAGAGTATAGAAAACATTTTAAACGAAAACAGCCTATTTTCCACTGCAGAAACATACAAATCAATCAGAACAAATATAATGTTTTCTATTCCAAAAACTGACAAAGGCAAGGTAATTGTTGTGTCGAGTTCTTCGCCTGCAGAGGGCAAAACCACTACAGCAATTAATATGGCTATTACTTTTGCTCAGACAGGTGCAAAGGTAGTTTTGGTAGATTGTGATTTGAGAAAACCGCGTGTTCACAGATATCTTCAATTGTCAAAGGATAACGGACTTTCCAATGTTTTGTGTGGATTTTGTGAGCTTGAAAACTCTGTTCAAAAAAGCAAATACGATAGCCTTGATGTATTGGTTGCAGGTGAAATTCCGTCGAATCCCGCCGAGTTGCTCAACAGTGAGGAATTTGATGTAATGCTTAACAAACTGCAGCAAAAATATGAGTACATCTTTATTGACACTCCACCGATGACAGTTGTTACAGATGCTGCGGTTATAATGCACAAAAGTAATGGTGCTGTTGTAGTAGCTCGTGAAGATTATACAACCTTTGATTTGCTTGATATAACTATCGACAGTATTAAAAAGTGTAACACTAAAATTTTTGGTGTTGTAATGGTAGGTTCTGCCGAAAAACAAAAAAAATATTCATATTATCGTAATAATAAATATGGGTATAAAAATTTGCATGAATATAGATATGGTGATTTAGAGGGTAAATAATGAACGAGGAAAATTTTGTTATAAAAACTTTAACTCATATAATTCAACACTATAATCATAAAAAATATTGGAAAATGCGAAATAAGCTTACATCCGATAATATTTCAAAACTTACTAAATTATTTTATCTCATGAGAATAAAAAGAATGGACGCATATAATAATGCATCCTTTGGCACACATTTTAACTGTCAGGCAAGCTTTGCAAATCCACCGCATTTACCTCATGGCATAAGAGGAATATTTGTTTCGCACCAAGCGGTTGTTGGTTATAATTCAACAATTTATCAGCATGTAACCATTGGTGATGGCAAAGACGGAGCACCGCTAATTGGTGACAACTGCTTTATCGGTGCAGGTGCAAAGATAATAGGCAATATTAAAATTGGCAACAATGTCAGAATTGGAGCGGGATGTATTGTAACAGTTGATGTACCTGATAATTGCACCGTAGTTATGGAAAAGCCAAGAATTATTGTTAGAGAGGATTAGCAATTATGAATTGTCCAAAGATATCCATAATAATGGGTATATACAATTGTGCCGACACACTTGACCAAGCTATCGAATCTATTTTGAGCCAAACTTACACAAACTGGGAATTTATAATGTGTGATGATGCCTCAATTGATAACACATACAATGTTGCAAAAAAATATGTTGATTTGTATCCTGACAAATTTATACTCATTAAAAATGAACATAATATGGGTTTGAATTATACTTTAAACAAATGTTTAGATGTTGCAACAGGTGAATATATTGCGCGTATGGATGGTGATGATATTTCATTGCCCGAAAGATTTGAAAAAGAAGTAAACTTTTTGTTGAATAATCCAAAGTTTGCTATTGTCAGCACACAAATGGAATATTTTGACGAAAATGGTATTTATGGCAGAAGTTATATGAACGAATTTCCTGTTGCAGAGTCCTTTGTTAACGCTACTCCTTTTTGCCATGCACCATGTATGGTAAAAAAATCAGCATATGATGCTGTTGGTGGATATACTGTAGACACAAAATTGCTCAGAGGTGAAGACTATCACCTTTGGATAAAAATGTATTGCGCAGGCTTTTTGGGTTGCAATTTGCAGGAGATTTTATATCAGATGAGAAATGACCGAAATGCATTTGCCCGAAGAAAATTCAAATACAGAATTAACGAGGTTTATGTAAAATATCTTGCTGTAAAAATGCTTAAGTTGCCAAAGCATAAATATGTATACATATTAAAACCTATTGTTGCAGGCTTAATTCCCAAAAAATTGTATCGTTATATACACAAAGTAAGATTAAGTAAAATTGTTTAAGAAAGCGGTGTATAATATTTGCTCATATATGTTAGTTGCATATCGTTAATTTTAATTTTAAATTATCTTGCTTGTGTAAAATCAAAAGTCAAATATAATTCTCTCGGCGAAAAGTATAGACAGCCAAATACATTTTTTTTTGTATTGACAATTTTAATTATATTATTGTTTTATTCATTGAGAGGGTGGACAGGCACAGACACCGGATTGTATATCTCATCATATCGTAATATGTGGCGCATAAGCCTTAAAGATATATATAACGATAGTCACGACTGGTTATTTTATGTGCTTCAATGGGTTAATTATAAAGTTTTTTCGGGTAGTCTTATATGCAATAATATTATTATTGGTGCCATTGTATACATACCGATTTTAATTACCTATGTTAAATACTCGGGTAATTACAGAATTGCACTTTTGTTTTACATAATAACATCTTCATTCTTTTTTGCCTTTAATGGTCAAAGGCAAGCTGTTGCCATGTCCATAATATTTGCTGGATATCCGCTGATAGTTAGCAAGAAATACATTCCATATACGATACTTATTTTGTTAGCGTACAACTTCCACTCAACTGCACTTTTGATGATACCTATAATGTTTTTGTTAACACGCAAAACAAGTTCTAAAGTTTTCATTGTTACCACATTAATTATGACAATATCATCCATTTTTTTATGGCAACTGTGGGATACAATTTTTGAATTACTTGGTATGATGGGTCAGGAACGACTTGTTGATGAATATTCGGGTATAACTGCAGAGGATGCACCTGGGGCAAATATTTTACGCTTGCTCGTTACAGTAGCTCCTGCAATAATGGGTATTATCTTTTATGGTCAGCTCGAGTCTAAAAACAACAATTTTGATTTGTTGCTTAACAACGCTATACTTGGCTCTGTATTTATGCTTGCAGCAACAAAAACCTGGTATTTTGCAAGGCTTACAACATACTTTACTTATACTACACCAATTTTGTTAATTGAACTTTCAAAAGTTTTTAACAAGAGATCAAAAAAGATATATTATATTTGTATCTCGGCATTATTTATAATATATTTATATTTTTATTTGCGTATGGACTCAAATCTTTTGCCTTATAACTTCAATTTTAAAAGGAGTTTTTATTAATGAAAAAAGTATTGTTTTTTATTGACACCCTTGGCTACGGCGGTGCCGAAAAGGTACTTATGAATTTAGTTAATAATTTAGACAAAAGCAAATATGACATAACTGTTATGACTATATTTGATTTTGGCGTTAACAAAAGATATTTGGCAAAAGATGTAACATATAAATATATTTTTAAAAAGGTTTTCAGAGGAAATGTTTTGTTTTTTAAACTGTTTTCTCCAAAATATTTGTACAATAAGTATGTTACCGATAAATATGATATTGTTATATCATACCTCGAGGGTAATACTACAAGAATACTTTCAGGCTGCCCTTATAATGATACAAAAAAAGTTGCCTGGGTTCATGTAGAAATGGATGAGAAAGCATGGGTTTATCCATATAGGAATAAACAGGAATGCATCGATTGCTACAAAAAATTTGATAAAATCGTAGGCGTATCTGGTGATATACTTAACTCGTTTAAACAGCATATAGGTAATTTTGATAACTTGTGTGTAAAATACAACAGTATTGATACAGATTACATAAGGGAAAAATCATTGATGGAAAATGATATGGAATTTTCTAAAAATGTCCCAAATGTTATTTCTGTGGGGCGCCTTATAGAGCAAAAATCGTATATGCGTTTGATGAGGATACATAAAAAGCTTTTGGATAATGGAATTAAGCACAACTTGTATATAGTGGGAGAAGGTCACCAAAGGGAAATGCTTCAAAACTATATTACCCAAAATAACCTGCAAAATTCTGCCCATTTGCTAGGCCTCAAAAAAAATCCTTGGCGCTATGTTGCAAAATCGGATTTGTTTGTGTGCTCATCAATTAAAGAAGGTTTTAGCACTGCGGTTACCGAGGCACTTATTTTAGGTGTACCTGTAATTACAACATTGTGCTCTGGTATGAACGAAATGCTCAACAATGGTGAGTTTGGTGTGATTGTAGACAACAACGAAGATGCTCTGTACGAAGGTATGTATAAAATGTTGTATGATGCAGATATGTTAAAACACTATAAACTCAAATCAATAGAAAGAAGCAAGCATTTTGAGCTAACCAGCACAGTACAAGCGGTTGAGGAAATGCTTGATAATTTATAAAGAGATATTATATATGAAAAATATTTGTATATTTAACGGAAATATGGCAAGAACAGGCGGTACAGAAAGATGCACTGCAATACTTGCAAATGAACTTTCAAAATTTAATGATGAATACAAGATTTTTGTAATTGATATATCAAATCCTGATAAAAAATGCTTTTTCACCCTTGCAAACGAAGTAAAATTGCACCATATTCATGGAAATAACTTGTTTGATATTACAAAACAAATATACTCATTTTTTAAACAAAATAACATTGATGTTGCTATTAATGTTGAAGCAATGCTTGGTATTTATACTATGCCTGTTTGCAAGCTTTTAAAAATAAAAAATATTATTTGGGAACACGGCAACTTTTATCAGAAACAGTGTAAATCAATCGATATAGTCAGATGGCTGGAAATAAAATTATGTGATTATTATATAACGCTTACCCAAAGAGATATGAAAAATTTCAAATCACATTTTAAAGGCAAATGCAAAATTGATTATATATATAATCCTATCACTTTACCTCAAAATGATGTACAGTATAATGCCAACTCAAAAACCATAGTATCGGTTGGGTTAGTGCGTCATATCAAAGGATTTGATATGATTCCGGATATCGCAAAGAACATCTTTGAAAAACATCCTGACTGGAAGTGGGAGATATACGGAAATGACTCTGTTGATGCTGAATATACAAATAGCATCAAATCAAAACTAAAAGAGTATAATGTTGAAAATAATGTTGTATTCAAAGGTAATACAAACAATATAGAAGAAATCTATAAAAAAGCGTCGATGATGGTTATGACATCTCGTATGGAAGGTCTTCCTATGACATTGCTTGAAGCTAAAGCACATAAACTTCCTTTGGTAGCGTTTGATATTCAAACTGGTCCTGCAGAAATTATAGATAATAACATTAATGGTTACCTCATTAATCCGTATAATACGCAACATATGGCAGATAAAATATGCTGTTTGATTGAAAATGATGATTTGAGATGTGAGCTTTCAAATAGCTCATATGTTGGTATTGAAAAATTTAATGTAAATCAAATTATTGATAAATGGATAAAAATTATAAACAATTAGGGAGTATTTTATGAATCCACTTGTTAGCGTAATTGTGCCAATTTATAAGGTTGAAAATTTTTTGAGAGAATGTATTGAAAGTATAATTGCTCAGACATACAAGAATTTGGAGATAATACTTGTAGATGATGGCTCACCCGATAATTGCGGTGCAATTTGTGATGAATATGCACAAAAAGATGATAGAATAAAAGTTATTCACAAGCAAAATGGTGGACTTTCGGATGCAAGAAATGCTGGTTTAAAGGTGTTTAAGGGTGATTATGTAGTTTTTGTTGACAGCGACGACTATATGCCTGGTTACGCAATAGAATATATGTTTAATTTGTCTGTTGCCAATGATGCTGATATGGTAATTGGCGGAACAGAAAAGTTTAACGAAAACACTGGTGAAATTATTTGGTCTACATATAACGGAACAGAAAATATACAAATTTTTGATAAATTGGAAGCAATGAAAGACTTTTTTATTAACGGCTGTGCCTCATGGGCAAGACTTTATAAAAGAAAAGTGCACGAAAATTTGTTTTTCCCATATGGTGAAATAAACGAGGATGAAGCAATTGTGCTTTCCGTTATTGATAATTGCGAAAAGATAGTAAAATCAAATTATGTTGTTTACAATTATCGATACAGAGATAACAGCATTACCTCGGTGGATTTTAACAAAAATAAACTTGCTTGGTATGACCATTGCGAAAACAACTTAAAATACATTGAATCAAATTATCCTGATTTGACAGATGTTGCAAAATCAAGATGTTTTGTTTCTGTTTTGTACTTTTTAGAAGTTTTGTCACAATGTGATAAAAAATTGTACAATGATTTAATATTAAAGTTTAAAAAAATTTTAAAACAAAATTATGCTGGTATTTTAAAAAACAAATTTGTTAGTTTAAGGATAAAACTTGAATTATCAATAATTAATATTTTTGGTTTAAATGTGTATGCTATGTGCAAAAAAATTATAAGTTTGATTTAAAGGGGATAATGGTTTTGAATTTACATAAGTTGCTTTTTCGTGAAGAGTGGATAATTGCAATCAGATCAAAATCAGATAAACTATTATTTGAAGATGGCGGTACATCAAAAAAATTTAAACTGATTAAAAATACTTTGCGTTATTGGTGTGCTGACCCATTCCTTATAACCCATGACAATAAAGATTATGTATTTTTTGAAATGTACGACAGGTTTAAACAACGAGGAGTTATAGGATATAGAGAGATATATTCTGACAGTTCATTTTCAAAGCTTAAAGTCGCATTTGATATTGGTTGCCATTTGTCTTATCCATACATTTTTAAAAAGGATAATGATATTTTTGTTATCCCCGAATCGTATATGGCTAATGAGGTTTCATTGTACAAAGCACAAAACTTCCCAGACAAATGGATTAAACAAAAATTACTTATTGATAACATAATTGCTTGTGATACCACTTTTATCAATAACGATTATGCTATTACTTTTGTAAATAACAGTGAAAATACCGGCTCCGATGCTGTGTTGTTTAATACGAAAAGCGAAAACTGGATTATGACAAATAATAATCCTGTAGATACCGACCCTGCACATTCACGCTGTGCAGGCAAAGTTTTTAATTACAACGGCAAATTAATAAGGCCAGCTCAATATGGAGTTGGTGGTTATGGTAACGGAATTGTTTTTCGCGAGATTTTATCGTGTACTGATGATGAGTACATTGAGAAAACGATGTATAAAATAACTGTTGATGATATTAGCTATAATTCATCAAAAAAATATGACGGAATACACACATATAATTTTAATGATAAATACGAAGTAATTGATTTAAAAATACAAAATTCGTTGAATTTATTTAATGCTTTTGCAACAGTTTTTCATAAGTTAAGAAGAATTATTACAAAATCGGAGAGATAATATGGAAATCAGAAGATTTGATGAAAACAAAGATTCTTTTGAAGAATTAATCAAACTTTTTAAAACAGGACTTGGCGAAACAGATATTGACTTTTGGAATTGGAAGTATCTTCAAAACACAGGTTTTGACAAACAGATTATGTATGTTATTCTTGATGGTGAAAAGTATGTTGCTATGATGGGGTTTGTACCATTTGAATATTTATCGCCTGATGGAAAAGTGTTAAAATATGTACAAACTTGTGACTTGGTTGTTTTGCCAGAATATCGCGGGCAGGGTTTGTTTTATAAAATACACAATTATGCCGAAGATGACCTTGCTAACAATGGTTATTTGGCGTTATTTGGATTCCCAAATGATAATTCGCTTCACGGCTTTTTGAAAATGAATTATCACTCTAATGAAATTTATGTATGCAAGCCTAAAAGTAATTTGTTTTATATGATTAAAAACAAATTAAAATTGCCTACATTTAATGCAAAAAGTAAATTTGATTGTTATGTTGAACAGGATTATTGCACAAAAATATCACAATTAAATTTTGGTTCAAATTGGTTATTGAATAAATATATCAGATTGAATATAAACAAAGATTTTCTCATTTGGAGATGCGAATCATATAACAAGGGCAAATATAAATGCATTTTTGTTAAAGAAAATGAAAAATTGATAGCTTATTTTATTGTTTTGGTAACCAAAGGGAGCCACTTTACTGCATCAAAAATTGTTTTCTTTAATGTGAACAATAACTATATGTCACAAATAGACAGTATTATTAAAAATGTAAAAAAAGTAATTTACTCATTTTCTGATATGATTGATTTTTATGGTATATGGTCTGACGAAGTTAAAGATATAATTTGCAAATTTGGTGTTAGAGCAAAAAATATAATAAATGCTAAAACTTATACTATCAAATATCTTAATAATTATAATGAAGATAATTTAGAAAGATTTGTAAATCATATTGATACTGATTTATAACAGGAGAAAATTATGAATAACGATTATGGAAATTTGGAACTGCATAATATTTTTTTAAAAGCAATGATCGATTTTGATGCTTTGTGTAAAAAGTATAATTTTAAGTACTGCCTACACGGCGGGACTTGTCTTGGTGCAATAAGACACAAAGGCTTTATTCCATGGGATGATGATGTTGATATTGCTATGCCAAGAAAAGATTATGAAAAATTTTTGAAAATATCACAAAAAGAGTTTGGTGACAAATATACCGTTCAAACGTATAAAAATGAATTTAATATGGTTACCAATGTTACAAAAATACGAATTAACAATTCTGATTATTGCTTAAACGAAAAATATTCAAACAACAAACCATTTTTGGATATCTTTCCTATGACTGCAGTTCCAAACTCTAAAATTGGTCAACATATTCAAAACAAGTTATCTATTTTTATTAACAATATAATTAGTACAAAACAAGGTCAAATAATACCAACATCATTAAAATCTAAAATTATTTTAGGAACATTATCGAAATTTAATAGAGTTTTTCTTGGAAATTGTCTTGAAGTTATAATAAAATATTTTCCTCGCATAAAACCAAAGTATGTAAATATTGTTGCTACTGCAGCATATTGTAACAACACGGGTTATGCTACAGATTTATGGCCAAAAGAATATTTTGAGCAAATAGAATTAGTAGATTTTTGTGAACAAAAATTTCCTGTGACTAAATATTGGCACGAATATTTAACAAAGATGTATGGAGATTATATGACTCCGCCATCTATTGATAACAGACAAAATAAACACGGTGTATTAAAGGAGAATTAAAATGAAAGTTGTAATATTAGCCGGTGGATTTGGAACAAGAATTAGTGAAGAAAGTCAGGTTAAGCCTAAACCAATGATTGAAATTGGAGGCATGCCCATATTATGGCATATTATGAAACAGTATTCACATTACGGCTATAATGATTTTGTAATTTGCTGTGGTTATAAGGCTTATGTAATTAAAGAATATTTTGCTAATTATTTTTTGCACAACAGTGATATAACATTTGATTTTACAACAGGAAAAAATGAAATGACCATACATAATAATTTTGCAGAACCTTGGAAGGTTACTCTTATAGATACAGGGTTAAATACCCTTACAGGTGGAAGAGTTAAGAGAATTAAGGAATATGTTAATAACGAAACTTTTATGCTTACTTATGGTGATGCTGTTTCTGATGTAAATATTTCTGATTTGGTTGAATGTCATAAAAAATCCGGTAAGTTAGCAACAATGACCGCTTATCAGCCGAATAACAGATTTGGTGTCCTTGATATTGATTCAAACAATGTAATTGTTGATTTCAGAGAAAAAACAAAAGCTGATGGAGATTGGATTAATGCAGGTTTTATGGTATTAGAACCCAAAATTTTTGACTTTATTGAAGGGGATTCCACCATTCTTGAACGTTATCCTTTGGAGCATACTGCACATATTGGACAACTTAATGCATTTAAACATAATGGTTTTTGGCAATGTATGGATACTTTGCGTGACAAACAACTTTTGGAGGAATTATGGAATTCAGATAATACTCCTTGGAAAGTGTGGTAATATATGTTAAATTTAGAGTTTTATAACGGAAAAAAAGTATTTGTTACAGGGCATACCGGTTTTAAAGGTACATGGCTCTGTAAAATTTTGATTAATGCAGGTGCAATAGTTACAGGATATTCACTTGAACCACCTACTAACCCTAATTTGTTTTCATTGTCAAATATTGAAAATGAAATGACTTCCATAATTGGTGATATTCGTGACTTGAATACTCTCAAAAATGCCTTTGATAATGCACAACCTGAAATTGTGTTTCACCTTGCTGCTCAGCCAATTGTAAGGGATTCATATAAAGCACCACATTATACATACGAAACAAATGTAATGGGAACTGTAAACATACTTGAATGTGTAAGAATCAATAAATGTGTAAAATCATTTCTTAATGTAACAACCGACAAGGTTTATGAAAACAAAGAGTGGGAATGGGGATATAGGGAAAATGATGTATTAAATGGATTCGACCCATATTCCAATTCAAAATCTTGTTCAGAATTAGTAACTCAAAGTTATCAAAAATCTTTTTTTGAAAATAATCAATGTGCAATATCAACTGCAAGAGCAGGTAATGTAATTGGCGGTGGAGATTTTGCCAACGACAGAATTATTCCAGATTGCGTTAGGGCTGTTGCTCAAAATAATGATATTGTAATACGAAACCCTCATTCTACACGACCATATCAACATGTACTCGAACCGCTATATGCGTATTTAATGATTGCAGAAAAACAATATAATGATATGGCTTACCAAGGTTACTATAATGTTGGTCCTGATGATTGTGATTGTGTAACAACCGGTGATTTGGTTGATTTGTTTTGCAGCAAGTGGGGAAGTGATGCCAAATGGATAAACCAGGCAGAAGCAAATGCTCCTCATGAGGCTAATTTTTTAAAACTGGATTGTTCAAAAATAAAGTCAGTGTTTGGTTGGTCTGCAAGATGGCATATAACTGATGCAATTGAAAAAGTTGTAGAATGGACAAGGGTTTATTTTGATAATGGTGATGTGGCTAAATGTATGGACAAGCAGATTCTGGAATTTATGAATAGAGGTTAATCATAATGAAAAAAGTAATTGTTACAGGCGCTAACGGTTTTATTGGTAGTAATGTTGTTAAAGAATTAATATCCAATAATATCGAAGTTTTAGCAATAGACCTTCCAAATAACAACAAAAATATTCCTGTTGATAAAAGAGTATCTTTTTTAGGTGCAGATGTTTTCAACATTGAGGAATTGGCATCCCATATAGACGATGATACATACGATACGATATTTCATTTTGCATGGGTTGGCTCTGCGGGTAATGCCAGAGTAGACAGTGAACTGCAATTAAAAAATGCTTTAATGAATGTTGAGTTTATTAAGTTAGCAAAACAAATTGGCGTTAAAAGGTTTGTTTGTGCAGGAAGCATAATGGAAAAAGAAGTTGTTGCTGCTCTCAATGCCCAGGGTAATTTACCTGGTATGGGATATATATATGGTATTGGGAAATTGGCTGCACATTGTTTGTGTAAGTCAGTTGCGGCAAACGAAGGTATTGAATTATTGTGGGCAATTATTACCAATGCATATGGAGAGGGCGAAGTTTCACCAAGATTTATTAACACAACAATAAGAAAAATAATAAACGGTGACCGCTTGGAATTTACTGCTGCAACACAGGGTTATGATTTTGTCCATGTTTCTGATGTTGCAAGAGCATTCAGATTAATAGGCGAAAAAGGAAAACCTTTTTATGAATATGTCATAGGCAGTGGCAATGCTCGTCCTTTAAAAGAATTTATTATAGAGTTAAGAGATACCCTTGCACCAGATATGACGCTCAATTTTGGTGATATTCCATACACTGGTGTTGATATGCCTCTTGAATGTTTTTCAATTAATCAGATTAACGAACATTGTGGTTTTACCCCACAAATATCTTTTTCAGAAGGTGTTAAAAGAACTATGTCTTGGCTTATGGAGGAATAATATTATGATACAAAAATTTGAGTTTGAAAAACTAAGCCTTGATGGTGCTTATCTTATTAAACCGTTCTACGCAACCGATGAAAGAGGCGGTTTTCTTAAAGATTATAATATAAATGTATTTAAAGATAACGGATTAGAATGTGAACTTAAAGAAGTTTTTTATACAATTTCTAAAAAAGGTGTTATTCGTGCACAACATTTTCAAATTAACAAAGAACAGGGAAAACTCGTTCGTTGTATCAGCGGACATGTATATGATGTAATAATTGATTTGCGTCCTGATTCAAAAACTTTTAAGCAGTGGCTTGGATTTGATTTAACAGGTGAAAATCAATTGTGTCTTTATGTGCCTAAAGGTTTTGGACATGGATATCTGGTTATTGAGGATTCTGTAGTTAGTTATAAATGTGAAGAAGTTTTTTATGGTGAATATGATACGGGTATAAAATGGGATGACCCTGATATGAACATTAAATGGCCTATTGATAAAATAGGCGGTATAGAAAAGCTTATTATATCAGAAAAAGATAAAAACTTACAAAGTTTAAATGAATATATATATAGTTTAAATAATGGTGAATAAATCATGAAATTTTTGATACATATACCGCAGTTGATATACGGTGGGGCTGAAAAAGTATTAGTAAATTTTGCAAACTGCCTTGTAGATAATGGACATTATGTAGAAATACTTGAAACTTATGAAAAAGGATATTTAAAACCTCAGTTTGATGATAGAGTAGTATTTAATGAAATATGCAGTAACGCATATACAAAAAAATATTATGCATCATTGAGTGATATAAAATCCGAAAAACGATTTATCAAAAAAATCATAAAATGTTTTAAACTTATATTTTCAAAGATAGTAGGTTACAGAAGATTTGCCGAAAAATTATGTGCAAAGTATTATTCGGATAAAAAGTTTGATGTTGCAATTAACTATTTAGAAATAGAATCTCCCGACTTTATTCTTAACCATATTGTTGCAGATAAATGTTTGCAATGGATACATACTGATGTTTCAATGTATCCAAAAGAAAATTTTGATAAGTTTTATAGCGGATATCTGAAAATGAATAACATTATTTGTGTTTCAAATACTGCTAAAGAATCGTTTTGCAAATTGTATCCTCAATTGTCAGATAAAGTTTCTGTAATATATAATTTTTTTGATGTTGATGATATTATTCAAAAATCTAAAGAAACAATTGATTTTGACAATGAACAATTTACATTACTTTCTATTGGTAGATTGATTGAAGCAAAAGCATATCCAAGGGCAATTAATGTTGTTAAAAAACTTGTTGATGATGGTTATGATTTTAACTGGTACATAATCGGAGAGGGTGCTGACAGGCCTTTTGTTGAAGAATTGATTGAAAAGTATAACTTGCAAGAAATTGTAATTTTACTTGGTATAAATGATAATCCATATCCTTATATCAAAAAATGTGATTTGTTCTTTTTACCATCTATGTATGAAGGCTTTCCAACAGTTACAATTGAAGCAAAAATACTTAACAAACCTGTTTTAGCAACTGATGTTAGTGGTATTAGAGAACAGATTGTTGATGGTAAGCATGGAATCGTTGCACAAAATAATGAAAAGAGCATTTACACATCATTGAAATATTTGTTGGATAATAAAAATCTTATTCAAACATTATCTGATAATTCTGATATGGAAAGTGTTTTGAATAATGAAAGTAAATATATAAATTTTTTAAAGTTGTTTTATTAAATTTTCGGAGGATGTATATGCCAACAGTTAGTATAATAGTGCCTGTATATAATGTTGAAAAATATATAGAAAAATGCATTGACAGTATATTAAATCAAACATATAAAGATTTTGAATTAATATTGGTTGACGACGGGTCTACCGATAATTCTGGTGTAATTTGTGATGAATATGCTAAAAAAGATAATAGAATAAAAGTAATTCATAAAGTTAATGGTGGTGTATCTCATGCAAGAAATATGGGATTAGAAGTTGCTTTAGGAAAATATGTTGTTTTTTGTGACAGCGATGATTATGTATCGTCACAATACTTAAATGATTTAATATGTGCTAATGCTATAAAAAATGACTCGTTGGTTGTTTCTGATATTTTTGAATTTACCGAAGATATTGATACAAAGGCATGCGAATCATCATATGAAAACAGTTACAGAATTATTTCTCTTGACAATATGAATGAACAAGATTTTTCATTGTTGTTTTTACAATACAAACTATGGGGACCATATTGTAAACTGTTTTCTTCTGAAATCATAAAAACCCAAAATATCAAATTTGATACAAATCTTAAAACGGCAGAAGATTTTTGCTTTAATATGCAGTATTTAAAGTATGTTAACAACATTATATTTTTAAATGTTAAAAATTATTATTATCGTGTTGGTTATAAGCCCCTTGAGTTAAAATATATTACAGAATCTGATATACTTTCTATTCATGCAATTTCAGAAAAACTAACTGAATACGCTGTAAGGGGCAATATATATAATTATGTTAAAGATAAAATTGCAACTTTAGTTGCAAATAAAATATTTTTCCACAGATTACCGTCTTGCTTTGTTGGTGATAAAAATGTTTTATTAGCTCAAAGACATCGTTCATTTAATAATCTTATGTTTGGAAACAAGGCAACAACTGAACTATACAAACTAGGTTTTAAATTCATTAAAATTAATTGGTTGTTTAAGTTGTTTTATTTTTTCAATACATTCTTTTTTTGGAGAATATATTATAAAATTGTTAAGTTAAAATGAAATACATAAATACTTTTAGAAAATAGGTGATAACAAATGGGTATGTTACTTTATGGACATGGTGGAAGTGGTAATCATGGTTGCGAAGCAATTGTTCGTTCCACTTCAAAATTATTTGACAAACAAAAAATTGTTTTGACCTCCTTAAGAGGTGAAGAGGAATATAAATATAATATTGATGAAATATGCAATGTTATACATACTCAAAAAACAAATATAAAAAGTAAAATTTCATTTTACTTTCTAAAAAACTATTTGTTATATAAAATTTCAAAAAATGATGAATATTTAGTGTATTGTTATGATAAAAATTTGTTAAATCAAGCAAATGATTGCTCATTAGCATTGTCTATTGGAGGAGATAATTATTGCTATAGTGGGTATAAGAGATATTCTGAAATGAGAAAAAATTTAAAAAAGAAAAATTACAAAACGGTTTTGTGGGGATGTTCTGTGCAACCCGAAGGGTTAACGCCAAAAATGATTAAGGATTTTAAACAATATAATCTTATTGTAGCACGTGAATCAATTACATACGAACTATTAAAATCAATTAATCCCAATACTGTTATTGCACCGGACCCTGCATTTACATTAAAAATTCAAAATGGTATTTATCCTGATAAATTATGTGATAAACCATATATTGGTATTAATGTTAGTCCGCTGGTTTTCAGACGCGAAAAACATAAAGGGATTTGTCTTGAAAATTTTTGTCAACTTATTAATTATATTATTAATAATACAGATAGAAATATTGCTTTGATACCGCATGTTGTTTGGGAGCACGATGATGACAGAAAAGTTCTTGATGAATTATATAATCATTTTTCACATACCGGAAGAGTTTTTTATGTTCAAGATCAAAATTGTATGATGTTGAAAGATATTATATCAAAATGCGAATTTTTTATTGGTGCACGGACACATGCTACTATCGCTGCATATTCAACCTATGTTCCAACTTTGGTGTTGGGTTATTCTGTAAAATCAAAAGGAATAGCAAGAGATATTTTTGGTTCTGAAAATGATTATGTTTTGAATGTTCAAAATTTAGAAACTTCTAATGATGTTGTAGTCGCATTTTTGAAGTTGTATGAAATACGAGATAAAATTAAAAAACACTTAATGGAGTTTATACCTGAATATTCAAAAAGAATTGATTATGCTGTGAAAGTAGTGGAAGAATTATGAAAATAAACCAACTTAAAGCAGGTTCGATATTATCTTTTGCGGGAATATTTGTAAGTTTGGTAATACCTATGTTCTATACACCTATTATGCTTGAAATATTGGGTGTTGAGCAGTATGGTGTTTATGGACTTGCAAACTCTTTTATGCAATATTTTAGCCTGTTAAATTTAGGCCTGGGCGGAACAATAGTGCGATATATGGTTAAATATCGCGCAGTTGGTGATATAGAAGGAGAGGAAAGGGTCTTTGGACTCTTTATCAAACTCTACTCTGTAATAGCAACAGTGGTATTAATATGCGGATTATATTTGTCATATAATATGGATTTTTACAAAAATTCATTAACAGATTCGGAATTTGATACATTAAAAATACTTATTCGTTTGTTGACAATTAATTCGGCTGTTTTTTTACCTCTTAGTACACTTGGTTCTGTTGTTATAGCAAACGAACGATTTGTTTTTAACAAGCTTGTAGTACTTATAATGAACATCATTTCCCCATTTGGAAATATAGTATTTTTAAAATTGGGGTTTGGTTCAATTGGTCTTGTAATAAATACAATTTTGTATGACATTATAATTTATTCAATTTATGCATATTATGTATTTTTCTGCCTAAAGTTAAAACCGCGTTTTTCAAGTGTAGAAAATGGATTAATAAAAGAAATATTTGGATATTCGATATTTGTTTTTATAGGGGAGATTGTAAATATTTTGTATTGGTCCACAGACAAACTTATTATTGGTTGGGCGCTTGGAGCAAAGCAAACAGCAATATATAATGTGGGTGCAACCTTTAATACATATTTTATGAGTATTTCCACGGCAATTCAAGGTGTGTTTATGCCAAGAATAACAAGTATGGCTGTTAAAGATACACCAAAAAGTGAATTTACAAACCTTTTTATCAGAATTGGCAGAATTCAATTTATACTATTAATATTTGCATTAACGGCTTTTATTGCATTTGGCAAACAATTTCTTATTCTTTGGGTTGGAAATGTATATGCAGATTCTTACTATGTAGCATTACTTGTTTTAACACCATTAATAGTACCTTTAATTCAAAATATAGGATTAACTATGTTATTTGCAATGAACAAGCACAAATTCCGTTCAATTGTTTACTTTTTTATTGCAATAATTAATGTTATTTTAACATTTTTATTGGTAAATAAGTATGGAATAATTGGTGCTGCATTTGCCACCTGTATTGCATATTTAATAGGGCACGTTGTTATAATGAACTGGTATTATCATAAAAAAATTGGAATTGATATACCGCTCTTTTGGAAAAATATTTTGAAAATGAGCATTTTCCCTGCATTTTGTTGTTTATTATTTGTATTTGCAAATAAATTAATAGTGTTTAATAATTGGTTAATATTCTTAATATTTGCTGTTATATATTCAGTGGTATATTTTGTAGGTTCGTACCTATTCTGTATGAATAATTACGAGAGAAATCTGTTTTTGTCACCAATTAAGAAAATTTTACGCAGAGGTTAATTATGATTAATATAACAAATAAAGAAAAATGCTCGGGTTGTCACGCCTGTAGTAATATCTGTCCTGTTGGTTGTATTACTATGAAGGCAGACAGAGAAGGTTTTGTTTATCCCGAGGTTGATAAGAAAAAATGCATTAATTGTAATAAATGTACCAAGGTTTGTAATATAATTAACCCGATTGTAAGTAATAATATTCCTCAAGCATACGCATGTTATAACAAAAATGAGGATATTAGAAAAAATTCAAGTTCGGGTGGTATTTTTACTTTAATTGCCGAATATATATTGGATTTAAACGGCGTTGTGTTTGGAGCCGCATTTGACAATGATTTTTCGGTAAAACATATAGAAGTAACTGAAAAAGAACAGTTAAATAAACTCAGAGGTTCTAAATATGTTCAGAGCAAAATCGGGGATACATATAAATTCGTAAAAAAATATCTTGATGTCGGTAGAGTAGTATTTTTTACAGGCACTCCTTGTCAGATTGATGGTTTAATTAAGTTTTTAGATGGCAGAGAATATGATAATTTATATACTCAGGATATAATATGTCACGGAGTACCTTCGCCTAAAGTATGGAGAGATTATGTTTCACATATAAAGCAAGGATTAGACTGTGATGTTGATAACATTACTTTCAGAAATAAAGATAACGGATGGATAAATTACTGTATAAGATTTAATTCCAAAAACGGAGTTATATACAATTCAGTTTTCAGAAATGATTATTTTATGAAAGGATTTATAAAGAACCTTTATTTAAGACCATCATGTTACAATTGCCATTCAAAAAGTATTAACAGAAACAGTGATATTACTCTTGCAGATTTCTGGGGAATTGATAATATAGCTCCTGAAATGAATGACGATAAAGGGACTTCCTTAATTTTTGTAAATACAGATAAAGGAACAAAATTATTTGATAATATTTCTGAAAAGATAATATGTCAGCATGTTGATTATCGTGAAGCTGTTAAGTATAATAGTGCTGCACATACATCGGTATATAAACCTAAACACAGAGATAAAGTAGTTAAAAAAATCAACAGTAAAAATTTTGATAGAATTATTAAAAGATACACGACAACATCTTTTTTAGGAAAATGCAGAATAAAATTAAATATTATAATCAAATCAATACTAAAAAAATAAAGTAATAAACCTACAACAAATTGTTGTAGGTTTATTTTCTTAAATCTTCAAAAAAATCACTTATTATTTCACTGCACTTTGATTCCATAATTCCGTGATATACTTCAACTTTGTGGTTAAAATGTTGTTTGCTTATAATGTCAAGGTTAGAGCCGCAGCATCCTGTTTTAATGTCGGGTGCGCCGATGTAAAGCCTTTTTATTCGTGCGCCTATTATTGCTCCTGTGCACATAGGGCATGGCTCAAGGGTAACATACATATCACAATCAGTTAAATATTTACCCATAATTTTTGATGCTTCATTTATTGCGTTGATTTCGGCATGACAGGTGGTGCATTTATCTTTTTCTACTGTATTATGTGATTTTGCTATTATTTCACCTTTATGCACTATTACACAACCAACAGGCACTTCACCCAGTTCTTTTGCTTTTTGTGCCAGCTCAAGTGCTTTTTCCATATACTTATGCATTACGAACATCACCATCCCAACCTGATATTGATGAGCGTTTTATAGCTCCAAACATTCTTTCCTTAAGTCCAGGGTAGTCTTTGTTAAGCTTGTTTAGCAAATCTTTTACTTCCTGACGCTTGGTATTGCCATCTGCAGGGCAAGAGTTTTTAACAATTGGTAAGTTTACCTGTTTTGCATAGCCTTTAATATAGCTTTCGGGCGTGTATATTAATGGTCTTATGAGCGTAACATCCATTCTGTCAAGGTATGTAACAGGGGAGAAGCAGCCAATTCTGCCTTCAAATACTAAACTTAACATAAATGTTTCGTTTACATCTTCATTATGGTGCCCAAGTGCAATTTTGCGGCATCCAGCATCAATTGCTGCATTATTAAGTGCACCTCTGCGCATTTTTGCACAGAGGGAGCAAGGGTTTTCTTCTTTGCGGATATCGAACACAATTTCGCGGATATCAGTTTTTATAATTCTATATTCAACATCAAGTTTTTTGCACAATTGCGCAATTGGCTCAAAGTCCATATCGTCATAACCAAGGTCAAGTGTTATTGCAACTATATCGTATTTTTTAGGGTAAAATTTTCGCATTGTGGCAAGTGCAACAAGCAGGGTAAGGCTGTCTTTACCGCCCGAAACGCCCACGGCAATTTTGTCGCCATTGTTTATCATATTGTAATCGTCAACTGCTCGGCGCATATAGCTTAATATTTTTTGCATAACAAATTCACCTCTTTTGTTTAATAAAACAAAAAAGCACTTCCGAAGAAGTGCTTGGAGCGGAAGACGAGATTCGAACTCGCGACGTTCACCTTGGCAAGGTGACGCTCTACCACTGAGCCACTCCCGCATACGTAATTAAATTACTTGTTTATTATAACAACCAAATTGTAATTTGTCAACACTTTTTTAAAAAATTAAAATAAATAAATTTGTTTTGGTAAATATTATCAATATGTACAAATTAAACAATAAAATAATGTATTGTTTTAACAAAAACAAATTTTACTAAAAAAACTCTTGCATTATGCCAATATTTGTGATAAAATATTTAAGGTTTAATACACACATATTCTGATGTATGTAAGGGTTGCACTTAATCCGACATAGTTAAGTGTCTTGCATTACAGGTGATGAGTATGGCGGGTAAAATTTTATGGAGGTGAATTATATGTCAGTTATATCTATGAAACAGTTGTTAGAGGCAGGTGTTCACTTTGGACACCAAACAAGAAGATGGAACCCTAAAATGGCAGAGTACATCTACACAGAAAGAAATGGTATTTATATCATTAATCTTCAAAAAACAGTAAAAAAAGTTGTTGAAGCTTATGACTTCATCAAAGAAGTTGCTGCAAACGGCGAAGATATCCTTTTTGTAGGTACCAAAAAACAGGCTCAGGATTCCATTAAAGAAGAAGCAGAAAGAGTTGGAATGTATTTTGTAAATGCAAGATGGCTCGGTGGTATGCTTACAAACTTTAAAACAATTAAAAAGAGAATTGAAAGACTTGCTCAGCTCAGAAAAATGGAAGAAGATGGCACATTTGACCTTTTGCCTAAAAAAGAAGTATCTAAACTCAAGCTCGAAATTGAAAAGCTTGACAAATACCTTGGCGGTATCAAAGATATGAAAAAGCTCCCAGGTGCTATGTTTGTTGTAGACCCAAGAAAAGAAAAGATTGCAGTTGCAGAAGCTCACAAGCTTGGTATTCCTGTTGTAGCTATTGTTGATACAAACTGTGACCCTGATGATGTTGATTACGTTATCCCTGGTAACGATGACGCTATCAGAGCTGTAAAACTCATTGCTTCTACAATGGCTAATGCTATTATCGAAGGCAGACAGGGCGAAGATGCTCTCCCTGTAGTTGAAGAAGCGGAAGAAGTTGCAGACGCTGAATAATTAAATTAATACACAATTCCATAATTTTAAGGAATTGTGACACCTAAATTATATATTGGAGGTAATAAAATGTTTACTGCAAAAGATGTTAAAGATTTAAGAGAAAAAACAGGATGCGGTATGATGGACTGCAAAAAAGCTCTTACAGAATCTAACGGCGATATGGAAAAAGCTATTGAATTTCTCAGAGAAAAAGGCCTTGCTGCTGCTGAAAAGAAAGCAGGCAGAATTGCTGCTGAAGGTATTGTTGATGCATATGTAAACGAAGAATCAACTGTTGGTGTACTTATTGAAGTAAACTCCGAAACAGACTTTGTTGCTAAAAATGATGAATTCAGAAGCTTTGTTGCAACTCTTGCTAAAATTGTTGCAGACAACAACCCTGCAGATGTTGATGCTCTTAAATCACTCAAATATACAGACTCTGACCTTACTGTAGAGGAAATGCTCAGAGAAAAAATTCTTACAATTGGTGAAAACCTCACTATCAGAAGATTTGCAAGATACGAAGGTGCTGTTGTATCATACATCCATGGCGAAGGCAGAATTGGTGTTATGGTTAAAGCTGCAAGTGATGTATCAGCTGCTGATGCTCACGAAGCTGCAAGAGATGCTGCTATGCAGATTGCTGCTATCAATCCGCTTTACCTCTCAAAAGATACTGTTCCTGCAGAAGATGTAGAAAAAGAAAAGAATATTATTCTTGCTCAGATTAAAGAAGATCCTAAAAATGCTAACAAACCTGAAAACATTCTTGAAAAGATGGTTGGCGGAAAAATCAACAAATTTTTTGAGCAGAATTGCTTGCTCCAGCAGGAATTTGTTAAAAATGGCGACTTTAAAGTAGAAGCTTACCTTGCATCAAAGGGTGTTACACTCGTTGACTTTGTAAGATTTGAAAAGGGCGAAGGCATCGAAAAGAAAGTTGACAACTTTGCAGAAGAAGTTGCAAGTATGATTAAATAATTATGTTTTTTAAGACCATATGGCTTATGTCATATGGTCTTTTGTTTGCAAAGAATAATTTTTACACAAAAAATACAAAAAATAAGCATTTAGGTGTTTATTTTTATAAAATTATGTGATATAATTTAATAAATATACAATTGGAGGTATAATATGAAACCCGTTTACAAAAGAGTTTTGTTAAAATTAAGCGGCGAAGCACTCGCAGGTCCAAACAGTTTTGGCCTTCATGCTCCAACAATTGCAGCAGTTACAGATACAATTAAAGTAGTTGCAAATATGGGGGTAGAGGTTGCTATTGTTGTTGGCGGCGGTAACTTTTGGCGTGGCAGAACAGGCGAAAATATGGACAGAACAAGAGCAGACCATATGGGTATGCTTGCAACTGTTATTAATTCACTTGCTCTTCAGGATGCATTGGAGCAGAGAGGAGTGCCTACAAGAGTACAAACCGCTATCGAAATGCGTCAGATTGCAGAGCCATACATCAGGGGCAAGGCTGACAAACATCTTGAAAAGGGCAGAGTAGTTATTTTTAGTTGCGGAACAGGTAATCCTTTCTTTTCTACCGATACAACTGCAGCACTTAGAGCAGCCGAAATTAATGCCGATATTATACTTCTTGCTAAAAAAGTAGATGGTGTGTACGATAGCGACCCTAACATCAATAAAAATGCAAAAATGTTTACAGAATTAACTTATATTGATGTTTTAAACAGAGGTCTTGGTGTTATGGATTCAACTGCAACATCACTTTGTATGGACAACAAAATCCCGATTAGAGTATTTGGCCTTGAAGATGCACAAAACATTATAAAAGTTGTGTGCGGCGAGCAAATTGGAACCATAGTTAAGGAGGAAGAATAATGGCAGATTTAAAAGTTTATCAGGAAAAAATGGGCAAATCTATTTCTGTTTTGGAATCGGATTTGGCTACACTTCGAGCAGGCAGAGCAAATCCTGCAGTACTTAACAAAATCAGTGTTGAATATTATGGAACTGCAACACCGCTTCCGCAAATAGGCAATATTTCGGTTCCTGATCCACGTACAATTCTTATTCAGCCTTGGGATGCATCTATTGTTGGTGAGGTTGAAAAAGCAATACTAAAATCAGACCTTGGTATCACACCTACAAACGATGGTAAGGCAATCAGACTTTCGTTTCCGCCTCTTACAGAAGAACGCAGAAAAGAAATTGCAAAAGTAATAAGAACTAAATGTGAAGATTCAAAGGTAGCAATCCGTTCTATCAGACGCGATGCAATGGAAAGTTTTAAAACAGCTAAAAAGAACAGCGAAATTACCGAAGATGATTTAAAAGGTATCGAAAAAGACATACAAAAGCTTACTGACAACTTTATAAAGGACATAGATACCATTATGGCTAACAAAGAAAAAGAAATTATGGAACTTTAAAATTATGAGGGCTGTTATTATTAATAGCCCTTATTTTTGGTTATAAATGGAGAATAGTTATGTTTGGATTTAAAAAGAAAAATCAACTTTTAACCGAAATTGATACAAGTAATATTCCTCAGCATATCGGAATAATTATGGATGGTAACGGCAGATGGGCAAAAAGGCGTGGTCTTCCGCGTTCGGCTGGCCATGCAGCAGGTGCAAAAACTCTTGACAAAATTACCAGATGCGCCGAAAAGCTTGGTGTAAAATATGTAACAGTATATGCATTTTCGACCGAAAACTGGAAGCGCCCAAAAGACGAAGTTGAAGCACTTATGAAGCTTATGATAGAATATCTTGATGACTACAAACGTGTGCTTGGCGGCGAAAACATACGCATAAGAATTATTGGCAGAAAAGAAGAACTTTCTAAAGAAATAATTGAAAAAATTGCAATTGTTGAAGAAAATACAAAGCAAAACGACAAAATTACCCTTACACTGTGTGTAAACTATGGCGGAAGGGAAGAGCTTGTTAATGCCACAAAGCAAGTTTGTAAAAAGGTAATGTGTGGCGAACTTGAAATTGACGATATTGATGAAAATACAATTGCTCAAAATTTGTATACATACTATATGCCTGACCCGGATTTTATTATCAGGCCAAGCGGCGAGCTAAGGTTAAGCAATTTTCTTATGTGGCAGAGTGCATACACTGAATTTTGGTATTCTGATATTTGCTGGCCCGATTTTTCCGAAAAGGATTTGCATCAGGCAATTATTGATTTTCAAAACAGAAACAGACGTTTTGGAGGTGTGTGATTTTGATTAGCAGAATAATTTTTGGTGCCATATATGCAATTTTGGCAATATGCTTGTTTTTGTTTGCAAGCCCATTAGTTACATCAATTGTTATGGCGGTAATTTGTGTTGCGGCACTTACAGAATTTTTAAAAGCAACAAATGTGCTGTCTGATAAGTCAAAATTACCAATTACTATAATATCTTATATTTTTTGTATTGCAATGATTGTTGAATTTGTTGAGGGCGCAAATGTATATATGATGAAATCATACACTGTATTTACCAACGACTATGGTTATTTGATTGCAGTTATAATGCTCTATATAATCTTTTCATTTGCAGCTATGGTATTAAATCACAAAAATATATCCTTTAATCAAGTATCAGCTTGTGTTACAGGTAACATTTACATAACTGTATCTCTTATGCATATATATCTTATACGTATTTTACCAAATGGTAAATTTTATATATGGATTCCGTTTTTAATAGCATGGCTAACCGATACATTTGCATATTTTACAGGATTTTTTATAGGCAGACACAAATTAATACCTTCGGTCAGCCCCAAAAAGACTATTGAGGGTTCTGTTGGCGGTATTTGTGGTGCTATTGTAATTGTGGTTTTATTTCAATATGTATGCTACAAATATTTTGGTTTTGAGCCTAATTATATAAGCGGTGTAATTTTAGCCGCAATATGTTCAATCGCCTCTCAATTTGGCGATTTGGCGGCATCATGCATAAAACGCGAGCACAATGTAAAAGACTTTGGAAACATTATGCCAGGACACGGGGGTGTGCTTGACAGGTTTGACTCTGTAATTTACATTTCACCTATTATTTTTATTGCACTAAATTTAATTAAAATAATTTAAGAGGAATATAACATATGAAAAATCTTGCAATTATAGGTTCAACAGGATCTATTGGTACACAAACATTAGAGGTTGTTGACTGTTTTGATGATATTAATGTTGTTGCGTTGTCTGCTAACAATAATGTAGAGCTTTTTGCCGAGCAAATTCGTAAATACAAGCCCGAAATTGTGTGCATTATGAATGAAAGTAAATACAATCAGTTAAAGCAGCTCGTTAGTGATATTCATGTAAAAATTGTTACGGGTATGGATGGCCTTGTACAAATTGCAGAGTATGAAAAAAGCGATATGCTTTTGACATCGGTTGTAGGTAATGTAGGTTTACTACCAACTGTTGCAGCAATCAAAAAGGGCAAAAAAATACTTTTGGCAAACAAGGAAACACTTGTTACTGCGGGCGAATTGATTATGCCTCTTGCAAAAAAGCATAATGTTGACATTTTGCCTGTTGACAGCGAACACAGTGCAATTTTTCAGTGCTTACAAGGTAACAGCTACAGTAAAATTAAAAAGCTTTTACTTACTGCATCGGGTGGGCCATTTTTTGGCAAAAAATCTAATGAGCTTATTAATATTACAAAATCTGATGCACTTAAGCATCCCAATTGGTCCATGGGCAGCAAAATTACAATTGACAGTGCAACACTTATGAACAAAGGCCTTGAAATGATAGAGGCAAAATGGCTTTTTAACGTGAATATTGATGATGTTGAGGTTGTTGTGCACCGACAGAGTATTGTACATTCTGCAGTGCAATTTTGCGATAATTCGGTTATTGCTCAGCTTGGTGTGCCTGATATGAAGTTGCCTATAAGTTATGCAATTAATTATCCTCAAAGGACTATTGATGTTACACCTGAACTGGATTTGTTTAAATACAACAATTTAACATTTGAAAAACCCGACACCCAAACTTTTAAATGCCTTAATATAGCAGTTGATTCTATTAAAAAAGGCGGCCTTGTACCCACAATTATGAATGCCGCAAACGAAGTTGCTGTTGAAATGTTTTTAAATGATAAAATTGGATTTTTGGATATTGCAAGCCTCATTGAAAATACTATTAATGGTGTAACTGTTAATGAATCGCTCGATTTTGATTCTATTATTAAATACGACGGCATTGCACGCCAATATTGTAAAAATCTTGTTTGATTTGGAGATGAATTGATTTGCTGACACTTGTTGCGGCTGTAGTAATATTTTGTTTGATAATATTTATACACGAATTTGGGCATTTTGCATCGGCAAAACTGTTTGGAGTTACTGTTCATGAATTTTCAATTGGAATGGGCAAAAAACTGTTTTCTTTTAACAAAAAAGGCACTCAATACAGTGTGCGTATTTTACCTATAGGCGGATATGTTAAACTTGAGGGTGAGGATGAACATTCTGACGATATAAATGCATTTAGTAACAAAAATGTATTTGTACGATTTGTTGTTTTGTTTTCGGGTGCTTTTATGAATTTTGTGCTTGGATTTTTGCTGTATGTTATTATTATGAGCTCTGCGTCGGGTTTTGCTTCTAATGTAGTTGGTGATGTTTTGCCAAATTCGGCTTTTTTTGATGCAGGAATTGTAAGCGGTGATGTAATTGTTAAGCTTGAAGGCGAAAGTTATTGTACAAATGTAAACAACTTTAATGACATCAATTTTTTTAATTATCGAAATGGCAATAGTCCTGCAACCATAACATATAAACGTGATGGTATTGAAAGAGCAATTGTTGGTGTTGCACCAAAATACTCTCATGAAAACGGCAGATATCTTTTTGGATTTACAACCCAACTTGAGCAAAAAAGCATTGGCACAGTTATAAAAAATGCATATTATCAATGCACTTTTGTTATTAAAGTTGTATTGTATTCATTTGTTGATATAATACGAGGTTCGCTTGGAGCAGGTGATATTTCGGGGCCTGTGGGCATTGTAAATGAAATTGGCAATGCTGCACGTGCGGGATTTATAACGCTGGTTAATTTGGCTGCAATGCTCTCTATTAATCTTGGAGTTATAAATCTTTTGCCGCTTCCTGCTCTTGATGGCGGAAGGATATTTTTTTTGATTATAGAGTTGCTAAGGCGCAAGCCAATACCACCCGAAAAAGAGGGCATAGTTCACGCAATTGGATTTGTTATTTTGCTTATTTTTATGCTTACTATTACTTTTTTTGATATATCAAAATTACTCACATAACACAAATGGCAGACATTTAATTGTCTGCCATTTGTGTTATTAAAAATTATATATTTTTAAGATGTTGTATATCTATTTCTTTTTCATCATAGTTTTCGATATATTCAATAACATCTAAAGGGCTTTTGATTATCTTAAATATTTCTAAACATTCCTTTTTCATAAACCCTTGTTCAACTGTATCTTTAAGCAGTTTTATCATACTGTCGTAGTAGCCGTCAATGTTAAATATAACAATTGGTTTGTTGTGTCTTGCAAGCTGTTTTAAGGTTAGGATTTCAAAAAATTCTTCATATGTGCCAATTCCGCCAGGCGATACTACAAATGCATCCGAATATTCTTCGAGAAGTTGTTTTCTTTCGCGCATGGTTTGTGTATATATAAACTCGGTGCAATCCTTAAACAAAATATCGTCTACATCAAAAAATCTTGGTGAAATGCCTGTTACCTTTCCGTTTTGACAACGCACACCTCTTGCTGCAGCTCCCATAAGGCCGTGAGCACCGCCTCCAAATATAAGAGTATGACCTTTTTTTGCAATTTGTTTTCCTAGTTCAAATACCGTATCAATATATATTTGCTTTATATCGTCACTCGACGCACCATATAAACATATTTTCATAAAATTACCACCTTTCTGTTATCATATTTTATCATAATATCTATTAATTGGCAACTGTAATTATTGATTTTTTGTATGCATTCGTTTATAATTTAAATATGGAGGGTTTAATTATGGAAATAAAAATTAATTACATAAAATCTTTTTTTAGTTTATTAGGTAAACATACAATATGCACATTAGGCTGTATATTATTTGTAATGGTATTTCCTGCAATGGTTGAATCGGGGATAACACAAATAATTTATTCTGCTTTTGCATTAATTGTTTTTTTTGACCTTTTATATACTTGTGCCTGGACAATTGGCAGCAAGCACAGAAGAAACATAAACATTCATAACCGAAAACTCGAGGAGCAGGGTGTAGCTAAAATTAAATATAACTATTATTCAGGACTTATTATTGCAGGTGGTTATGCTTTGTTTAATATTATTTTATGTTTGGTGTGCTATTTACTTGCCGTTAGTAATTTGCCTTGGATTACTGTTGCAGCAAACCTAATATACAAATTTTGGTTTGCACCTTTTATTGTTGTATTTAAATATGTTGTAAGGCTCCAGTATGTGTTGTGGTTTGCAATCGCACTTGCTCCTTCGGTACCTATTTTACTTGGATATTTAAGCGGGGTTAATGATTTAAACCGCTTTGAACAGTTTGTTAAAAAACTTGTGTATAAAAATAATTAATTTTTTGACTGTAATCAAAATGATTACAGTCTTTTTGTATCATAAAATTAATATAAATTAATATATTAAAAACGGGTGAACATAATGTTTTTTACAATAAAGAAATATGATATAATTTCGTGCCTTATGGCAGTTTTTTTAGCATTGTTAACATTTGCAATAGTAAAGTCAGGGATTAGCACTGTTGCGGTATCTGCACTACCGTTTAATGATAAGGTTATTATTATTGATGCAGGTCATGGGTTGCCTGACGGCGGGGCTGTTGGGATTGGCGGAACTGTTGAACAGTCTATCAATCTTAAGGTTGCCTTAAAGCTTCAGCAACTTTTGGAGCAGAGCGGGGGATATGTTATACTGACAAGATCAGATGAAAATGCAGTTGCACAGGACTTAAATAAAAAAATTAAAGAAATTAAGCGTGAAGATTTAACCTACAGACGAAAAATGCGCGATAATGGCTGCGACGCTTTTATAAGTATACATATGAACAAATTTGAAATAGAAAAGTACAGCGGTGCACAGGTTTTTTATGCAGCAAATGAGCAAAGCAAGCTACTTGGAGAGTCTATTCAGTCAAGCCTCAAATTGCATGTTGACCAAAGCAACAACCGCGTTGCTAAAAAAAGCGAAAAAGGTATTTACATTCTCAATGACAGCAGTGTTGCGGCAGTGGTAGTTGAATGTGGATTTTTGTCAAACAAAAACGAAGAATCACTACTTACTACAGAAAATTATCAACAAAAAATTGCTTATGGCATTTATAACGGAATTATAGATTATTTTAATAAAAATTAGGGTACAGAAATAATCTGTACCCTAAAAACTATCTGATTTCAATATCGGTGTAATGTTTACCTTTTTTGATAATTGTTTTGTAAGCGGGCCTAATGATTTTACCTCCGGATTTTAATTCTTCCATACGGTGGGCACACCAACCGGCAGTTCTTGCAATTGCAAATATAGGAGTAAACATTTCCTGGGGTATTTTGAGCATTCTGTATATCAAGCCAGAATACAAATCAACATTTGCACACATAACCTTTTCAACACCTTTAACCTCAGCAAATGCTTTTGGAGCAAGCTTTTCAACAGTGGTATACATATTGAATAATTCCATTTCTCCTTTTTCATTACAAAGCTGACGAGCTTTTTCTTTAAGTAAAACAGCTCTCGGGTCGGAAAGAGTGTAAACTGCGTGTCCCATTCCATATATAAGGCCTGATTTGTTATATGCTTGTTTTTTTATAATTTTTATAAGATAATCATAAATCTGTGATTCGTTTGTCCAGTCTGCAACTGTATTTTGAAGGTCGTCCATCATACCGATAACCTGTGCGTTTGCACCACCGTGTTTTGGACCTTTAAGCGAGCATATTGCGCTGCTAATTGCAGAATATGTATCCGTACCAGATGATGAAAGCACACGGCACGAAAATGTAGAGTTGTTACCGCCTCCGTGCTCAGCGTGAAGCATAAGAGATGTATCGAGTACTTCGGCTTCAAGAGGGGTAAATTTTTTGTTGCTTGAGAGCATTCTTAAAAGATTTTCTGCAGTGGAAAGCTCAGGCTTTGGATTATGTATTATAAGACTTTTTTTGTCATAATGGTGGACTTTTGCGCTGTATCCATATGCAGCGAGCAAGGGCATTCTTGCAAGCAACACAAGTGACTGATGCATTACATTTTGCAAATCTGTAGCATCCGGGTTGTCATCATACGAATAAAGAGTAAGCACCGAACGTGCCATTTTATTCATTATGTTTCTGCTTGGTGCTTTAAGTATCATATCTTCGGCAAAATATTCGGGCAAATCTCTGTGCTGAGCAAGATATTGGCAAAATGAAATAAGCTCGTCTTTTGTAGGAAGTTCACCAAACATAAGCAAATATGCAATTTCCTCAAAGCCAAAACGTTTGTTTATACCAGGCGATTTTGTCAAATCATTGATATCGTAGCCTCTGTAACTGAGCTGGCCTTCGATGGGAGTTTTTTCATCTTCGCTCATAACATAGCCGTGTACCTGACAAATTTTAGTAACACCTGCAAGTACGCCTGTACCATCTTGATTTCGCAAACCTCTTTTTAAATTGTGTGAGCTGTATGAGTCGGCTGGTATATTGTAACATTCGTATGATCTGTCTGTAAAATTGTTTATTTTGTTTTCCATAGTTGCACCTCCGTATCTTATAATTTGAATTATATCATTTTTTTTCTTGCAAATCAATAGTAATTTTAAAATTTTTTAAAATTTACCAAAAAACGATATTATGCGATTTTGTACAGTTATATAAATACATAAATTAATAAAGAAAGAGAGTTAAAAATGAAATTTTATAAATCAAAAATTGCAATTTTAATATTGTTAATGTACATAACTCCTTGTGTTATTGGTATATTTTTTACAAACACAGTAAATGAAAACAAAATAAATGTATGGGATGTAAAAAATAAAACAGTTTTAAATCTTCGTGTGAATGATTATCTTATAGGTGTTGTTGCAGCCGAAATGCCTGTTGAATTTGAACTTGAGGCATTAAAAGCACAGGCTGTTGCTGCACGAACATATTTGATAAACAAAGCAGGATGCGAAAGCAATATGAGTTGTGATATATGTACTGACTCAGCTCATTGTCAGGCGTATAAGTCGCCGCAAGAACTAAAAAAACAATGGGGAAAAAATTATTATAAATATTATAAAAAAGTTTATAATGCAGTTTTTGGTACCAACAACAAAATAATTGTATATAACAACCAGCCTATTTCTGCAGTGTTTCACTCAACAAGTTCAGGAAAAACCGAAAATTCGGGCGATGTATGGAACAAACAGTTGCCATATTTAAAAAGCGTTGACAGCAATCAGGATGTAAACAGCCCAAAGTATAATTCGCAAGCAACATTTACATTTGATAAGTTTAAAGATATATTATTAAAAAACAGAAAAATTAATTTTGAAAATAAAATCATTGGTGAAATTACATATACAGATGGTGGAAGTGTTAAAACTATCGAAATAGGGGACACATCTTTTAAAGGTACCGAAATAAGGAATTTGTTTGAACTAAATAGTGCAAATTTTACTCTGGATATTTATAATGACAAAGTATGCTTTAATGTAAAGGGATATGGTCACGGGGTAGGAATGAGCCAATACGGTGCAAACTATATGGCAGGTACGGGAAATGATTATGTTGACATTTTAAAAAAATACTACACTGATACTGACATTGTAAATACAGATTATGCATATATTAGCCGATAGTGTAAACACTAACACTGAGGTGTATAATGATGAACAAAAAAATTAAATTAAGTAAAGATGTTGTTTTTAAAAAATCTAACACAAGCAAAAGCAGGCTGATTAACATAGTATTTTTTGTACTTATTTTTTTGCTTACTGTATCAACAATAATTACAATCCAAATACGTTCTGACAAAAAAAGAGTTGTACAAAACAGTGCTAAAACAAGTGTATTAACCGTTAACGATATTAAACCGCAGTCACAAACAATTGATACTGCAAATCAAAGCATTACGCAAGTTAATCAAAATGAACCAAAAGAGGTATTAAGCAAACAAAACTTTGTTTTGCCATTTAATAGTAAAATTACAAAAGGCTTTTCAGATACTGAGCTTGTATACTCAAATACAATGGACGACTGGAGAATTCATTGTGGAATTGATATCGAAACATATAAAAATGCAGAAATTGTAAGTATGAGCTCTGGAAAGATAAGTGATATTATAAAAGATGATATTTATGGCTCAACGATTGTGGTTGACCACATACAAGCAGTTGTAAAATACTCAAATATTGATGTATATGATAACATAGTAATTGGTTGTGATGTTGTATCAGGTATGCCTCTTGGCACTGTATCTAATAATCCTATGTGTGAAATAAATGATAATTTACACATTCACATTGAAGCTTATAAAAATGATGTGGCTATAAATCCACTTGATTTATTAAATTAATATAAAGTATGTTGCAACAAAAAACCCAAGATATATATCTTGGGTTTTTTTGTTTGTCAAATTATGCTTCAGGTTTATTTTTGTCAAACTCAGATTCAACATCAACTGTTTGAACAGACATATCTATGTCTTGCTGTTGAGCATCTTCTAAAACATTGCCGTTAAATATTTTTTCAAACTCTTCACCGTCAATCTTTTCTTTTTCAATAAGTACTTCGGCTACTTTGTCAAGTTTGTCAATATTTTCAGACATAAGCTGCATACACTTGTTGTACGCACATTCAATAATGCTGCGCACTTCAGCATCTATCTCGGCAGCAAGCACCTCGCTTACATTTTTACTCTGTACAAAATCTCTTCCAATAAACACTTCATCGTGTTCACTTCCAAGGTTGATAGGGCCTATTTTGTCGCTCATACCAAACTTTGTAACCATTTGGCGTGCAATTTTTGTGGCTCTTTCGATATCATTTGAGGCACCTGTACTAATATCATCCAGCTTTAACTTTTCTGCAACTCTACCGCCAAGCAACACAATAATGCTGTCAATCATATCATTTTTTGTGTTGTAGTATTTGTCCTCACTTGGCAAGCTCATTGTGTATCCGCCGGCTCTGCCTCTTGGTATAATAGAAATTTGATGCACAGGATCTTGTGATGGTAAAAGCTTTGTAACTATTGCGTGACCTGCTTCGTGATATGCAGTAAGCTTCTTTTCTTTTTCGCCCATATTTCGGGTTTTCTTTTCGGTGCCAACCATTACTTTAATCATTGCATCCTCAATTTCGGGCATTTCTATAACATTTTTTCCGTGTCTTGCCGAAAGCAATGCAGCTTCGTTTAAAAGATTGGCAAGGTCAGCTCCTGTAAAGCCTGCTGTTGACTTGGCAATTACACTTAAGTCAACGTCAGATGCCAAAGGCTTATTGCGTGCGTGAACTTTTAAAATTTCGGTACGTGCTTTCAGGTCGGGCGAGTCAACTACAACCTGTCTGTCAAAACGACCAGGACGCAACAGTGCACTGTCAAGTATGTCTGGTCTGTTTGTTGCAGCAATTACAATAACACCTTGATTAGCGGCAAATCCATCCATTTCTACAAGCAATTGATTGAGAGTTTGTTCTCTTTCGTCATGGCCGCCGCCAAGGCCTGCACCACGCTGCCTGCCCACAGCGTCTATTTCGTCTATAAATATAATGCTGGGAGCTTCTTTTTTAGCTTGCTCAAACAAATCTCTTACTCTTGATGCACCTACACCAACAAACATTTCAACAAAATCCGAACCGCTTATTGAAAAGAAGGGGACACCCGCTTCACCTGCTACAGCTTTTGCAAGGAGGGTTTTACCAGTTCCGGGGGGGCCAACCAAAAGCACACCGCGAGGAATTTTTGCTCCGAGTTTTTGAAACTTAGCCGGATCTTTTAAAAATTCAACAATTTCTTCTAGTTCGCCTTTTTCAATATCAGCGCCCGCAACATCATTAAATGTAACCTTTTCTTTGTCATTTTGATGTATTTTTGCAGTGCTCTTTCCAAAACTCATTGCGCCGCCTTTGCCGCCGCCCTGAGTTTGTCTGAAAAAGAATATCCAAAAACCTATAAGTACCAGCATAAATATAAGGCTTGGTAGCATAGAAACCCACCATGGCGGAGTAACAGGCTCTGGTGTTTTGTATACAAGAGTACCATCAGAAACCTGTTTGTTTATTGCATCGCCACAATGAAAATATAAAACTGTTGCAGAAGGAATATAGCACTGTGCATCCGTATTATCTTTAAGGGTAACATATGCAGTACTATCAATAATTTCGAGTGTGGTTACCTGATTTGTATTTATTTTGTTAACCAAATCACCAAATTCGAGCTTGGTAGGTTCGGTTGAATAGCTGAGTAAAAAGTATATTACAAATATAACCAAAAGTAATATAGCATAAAACCCAATTCCTTTTATGTATTTTTTCAAATTATATGCGCCTCCTGACTGATTGCGGCAAACCCGCGTTGTAGTAATTAATTATATATTTGCTCCTTTAACACAGCTATGTACGGAAGATTTCTGTAATTTTGTGCATAGTCAAGACCATATCCTACAATAAATTCATCATTTTCCATAGTAAAGCAAACATAATCAGCATTAATATCCTGTGTTCTTCTGTGCGGCTTGTCAATTAATGTACAAAGTTTAATTGATTTTGGCTTAAAGCTCTCAAGGTATTTAAGCAGATTAACCATAGTAAATCCGGTATCTATAATATCTTCAACAATCAAAACATTTTTGTTTTCTATATCAAGGCTAAGAGGTTTTTTGACTGTAAATTTGCCGCTTGATATAGTAGAAGCACCATATGTTGATACTTGTAAAAAATCTATTCTGCAATCTACTGTTAACTTTTTAATTAAATCTGATGTAAACATAAATGAACCATTAAGGATAGAAATCAATGTAACCTCTTCGTTTGCATAATCATTACTGATTTTTTGTGCAATTTCATTGCATTTTGCTTGTATTGTATCTTCACAATACAATATCTTTTCACATGCTTGGTTAATTTTTGTCATATGCGCCTCCGTCAAAAGAAATTTTAAGTATTTTTTTTGTTTTTTCTGTAACAACAAAATTGTTGCTGACCCTGTAACCTACAACAGCTGCAATTTCGTTATTAATAAGTAGTAATGGTGTTTGATTGCGCATATTTTGCGGAATTTTTAAGTCAATAAAAAATCTGCTGATTTTTTTGTGCGTTGTCATTCCCGAAGGAACAAACGAGTCACCGCTGCGTTTGTTGCGCAAAATTATGCTTTTGGCAAAATCAGTCGAAACATACATACAGTTTTTGCATCTTGTATCAGTATTTTCAACAAACTCAAATTTTATACTTAAATTACCTATTGTGTAATTTTTGCCTGTTTCCACATCAAATTCATAATCATCATTAGCGGGATAATCGCTGCATATAATCAGTTTGTTGTACTCCGTATATGCTTTTAAGTTTTTTGAAATATCATATTTTTTTCCTGTTTTATCAAGGTTACACAATATATCAAGATGCTTATTTTCGATGTTGCATTTATCACCTTTTAAAATTGATACAGCATATAATATTATACGCTTTTTAATAGAAATATGCAAGTCTGACAGCAAATTTAAGTCAACAACAACCAAATTGTTTACAGTTTGTACACAGCTTTTGTAATATTGGCTGGCGTATTGGCATAAAAAATCATCATCATCACAAATACTTTTGCTGTTGTTATATACTGTTGTAATAAATGAGGGGTTGATGCTCTTAAATTGAGGGATTATTTTATTTCTAATAATATTACGGGTATATATATTTTCAAAATTTGTTTCATCTGTCATAAAATCTACGCCGCATTGCTTTAAGTAAAGTTCTATTTGTTCTCTTTCGGTATCTATAAGCGGTCTTACAACATTGCCGTTAACAGGGGATATACCTCTTAAACCATTTAAAGAGCATCCTCTTGTTAATTTAATTAAAACAGTTTCTACTGAGTCATTTTTGCTGTGTGCTACAGCAATTTTGTTTGAATTTGTATTTTTTACAACCTCATTAAAAAATTTGTATCTTTCAACTCTGCCGCATAGCTCATGCGATTGGCCGCTTGTTGCTGCAATGGCAGGAATATCAACTGTTTTGCAATAACAATCAATTTGCAGCTCTTTACATATTTTTTTGACATACTGTTCATCACGATGTGCTTTAGCACCTCGTATTCCATGGTTAAGGTGAGCGCAAACAATACTAAGATTGTACAAGCTTTTTAATGCGTTAAGTGCATATAAAAGCGCAACCGAATCAGCACCTCCCGAAACGCCAACAACAACCTTATCACCATTAGTCAGCATATTATTTTGTTTTATTGTTTTTAACACAGATAGTTCCAACTGTTTCAAAACATCATTACCTCTAACTTTCTTTTTTGTTGGCAAGATTCATAAATTTTGTATATTCACCGCGCCAACCAAGTTCAATTGTGCCTGTGCTGCCGTTACGGAATTTTGAAATAATACATTCGGCAACGTTTTTCTTTTCGGTGTTTTCGTTATAATATTCGTCACGGTACAAAAACATTACCATATCTGCATCCTGCTCAATAGAACCCGAATCACGAAGGTCGCTAAGTACGGGCCTGTGCTGCTCGCGTTTTTCGCTGGCACGGCTCAGCTGCGAAAGAGTTATAACAGGAACTTCAAGCTCTTTTGCAAGTATTTTGAGCAGTCGGCTATTTTCGCCAACCTCATTTTGTCTGCCTTCACGGGTGTTGCCCTGAATTAACTGCAAATAATCTATTACTACTAGTCCAAGCTGGTTTTTAAGCTTTAATTTTTTGCATTTTCCTTTGATTTCTGCAACGGTAATGCCTGCAGTATCATCAATGTAAATTGGTGCTTTTGAAAGATTGTTAATTGTCATAACAAGTTTTTTCATATCGTCGCCATTTATTTCGGCTCTGCGCAGTTTGTCACTTTGTATAAGAGCTTGCGAACAGAGTATTCTGTTTGCCAGCTGCTCTTTGCTCATTTCGAGGCTGAATATTGCAACAGGTATATTGTATTTAACAGCCGCATTTGTTGCAATGTTAAGTGCAAAGCTTGTTTTACCCATAGCAGGACGTGCTGCAATCAACACAAGGTCAGATGGCTGAAAACCGTTTATGTGATAATCAAGATCCTTAAAACCTGTTTTGACACCGCTTGTTTTATCGGTGTTTTTAAGCATATCTTCGAGCTTTGACAGGTTTTCGTTAAGCACTTCACGTATAGGGTAGAGCTCTGTCATCTGACGATTTTGTAAAATATCATAAATTTTTGACTCTGCATTGTTGAGTATAATATTAACATCATCAGAGGCATTGTAGCTCGAATCAACAATTTCACCGCAAGAGCGTATAAGACGGCGAAGTATTGCCATATCCTCAATAATTTTTATGTGGTGCTTTAAGTTTGCTGTTGTAGTGACCATCAGCCTTATTTCAGTTAAATATTCAACACCGCCTGTATTGTCAAAAACACCTTGTAATTCATTTTTTAGTGTAATAATATCAATTGGCTGAGCTCTGTTTGAAAGATTTATAATTGCATTAAAAATCAACTTATGCTGTTCAAGATAAAAATCATTTGTTTTAAGTCGGCTGATAACCTCCGAAACACATTCGTTATCAAAAATTACCGATCCTATAACATATTGTTCTGCCTCAATGCTACACGGCATTGTTCTAACAATATCGTTAGCCATAATTTAACACTCCATTATTCCTTAATTACATTTACCTTTAGTTTGCCTGTGATACCCTGATGTAATTTTATATCAACAATTGTTGTACCAAATACTTTTATACCATCGGGAAGTACAAATTTCTTTTTGTCAACATCAATACCAAATTCGGATTTAAGCTTTGTTGCAATTTCCTTGCTCGTTACAGAACCAAAAAGTTTTTCACTCTCGCCACCTTTTGCTTTAAGAGTAACGGTAATAGCCTCAATTTTTTGTTTTAATTCATTTGCAAATTCAATTTCTTTTTGTTTTTTAAATGCTTCAGATTCCTTTTTTCCTTTTAAATCATTTAGATTTGCATTAGTAGCTTCAATAGCATATCCCTTTGGAATAAGAAAGTTTTTTGCGTATCCGTCACTGATGTTTTTTTGTTCGCCTGTTTTTCCCTGGCCTTTTAAATCTTTTATAAATATTACATTCATATTTAAACCTCCAAAATTTTATATACTTTCGTCAATTGCCTGAATGAGCATATCTTCTGCCTGTTCGAGAGTGCAGTCGCTTATTTGTGCTCCTGCAATAGTCATATGACCGCCGCCGCCAAGCTTTTCCATGATAACCTGTACATTTGTTTCACCAAGTGAACGGGCGCTAATTATTATATCGCCTCCGCCCATATCGCACAATACAAAAGCAGTAGTTATATCAGATATATTAAGTAATTCATCTGTTGCAGAGGCAACAACAATTTGCATATCGCCATTATCGGTTTTGCTGCAGGTTGCAATTGCAATAGATTTACGGAGCTGTCTAACATTTTCGAGTATATTACACTTACTCATAAATGTGCTTATATCAATTTGAAACAACTTTTTAATTTTAATGGTGTCAACATCGTTACGCCTTAAAAAAGCCGCTGCTTCAAAAGTTCTAACTCCAGTTTTAAAATTAAAGCCCTTTGTATCAAGATAAATACCTGCGTACAAAGCCTCTGCCTCTGATTTTTCGAGCTTTATATTTTCATCCATATATTGTATAACCTCTGTTACAAGTTCACTTGCAGAAGATGAATATGGCTCGTGATAAGTAAGTATAGGGTTTTGTATAAAATCGGTGCTTCTCCGATGGTGGTCAAACACAACTATATTATCTGTAATATCAAGCAGCAGGGGTTGTTCAACGAGTGAAACCTTGTGAGTGTCAACAACAATAACAAGTGATGACTTATCTGCAAGCTCAAGAGCTGTACTTTTGTTAATAAATACGTTATTGTACTGTGAATATATGTTGTTTAAAAACTTTTCTACGGTTTGATTTTCTTTTTCTATTACTATAAATGCATCTTTGCCTTGGCATTTAATTGCTCTGTACAATCCAAGTGCAGAGCCTAATACGTCAAGGTCAGCACGTTTGTGACCCATAATAAAAATTTTGTCCGAAGTTGATACAAGCTCTTTTAGTGCTATAGCAACAACTCTCGATTTTACACGTGAGCGTTTTTCGATGCCTGTTGATTTTCCACCGTAAAAATGATACTGCTCGCCATCTTTGATAATAGCCTGATCACCGCCGCGTCCGAGCGCCATATCAAGAGCAGAATATGAGTACGCATCATTTACGCTCATGCCAGACCCGCCAACACCAATGCCAATGCTTATGGTAGGGGATATTTTATTTCCAACTTCAATTTCTTTAATATCATCAAGTATGCGGAATTTTTCGTTTTTGAATTTAGTTAAATATTGTTTTTGAAAATAGAAAAAAAACCTGTCCTTTTCATACTTTTTTAATATGCCATATGCGTTTTGAGCAAACAACTCCAATTTTTCCTCAATTGTTGCAGTTAATATAGGCTTGTCAGAATTTTGTGTATTTTGCATTAATTCGTCATAGTTGTCTATAACAACAACACAGCTTACAAATTGTTCATCATTATATTTTTTAGTCAGGTTTTCAAAATCGGTTATGTCGTCCCAGTACATAACAATGTATGAGCCTAAAATTTTTTCGTTGTTGGTTGTTACTATATTACCAAACACATTATAAATTCTGTCACTGTGCCATACTCTGATATCAACATGGTCATTATTGTAATTTAGTTCATCAATGTTAAATGACGGTATATAATCAGTAATATTTAGCTCATATACAATACTTGTACCAATTAAATTTGTAAATGCTTTATTGTTCCATATCAATTTACCTTCAAGTGATATAATTACCACAGGAAGAGGCAGATTTCCCAAAGGTTCTTTGGAATAAATTTTTCCAAATTTATCAGAGCTTATATATTCTGATACTAATGCTTTTTTGTTTTGGCTGTTTAACTTGTATGTTACTGTAAGTATGAGGGTTAAAACATATTCAATAATTGCAACATATACATCAAATATTAATGTTACTGTAGAAAACATAAACAAAACCCAAAGATAGTAGGGGACATTTTGACATAGCAATTTTATGAATTTGTTATTACCCATATGTTTCACAACCTTTCTGATATTTTATAACAGTTTTTTCTTTTTTTGGATTTTACGAAAATCAAAATTTGCGTCAAACAAACCAATAAAAAACAGTATTGAAAGTCCGTTGATTGACGAAAGCAAAGCTGGCGAAACAACTGCAAGCATAAGCACTATCAATGACAGACCAGCTGCAATAAGTTCATTTTTAATCTTTTTGTAAATATGAAAACAAATTACAGAATATCCAACCGATACATAAAAAAATGCGGCAATAAGCACAAAGTTAAACATCACACTTTTAAAATACAAGCTGCCGGACATTAAAGAAATAATTAAAAGCAGTATAGTTACTAATGACAAAGAATTACCTATTGATAAATATCTGAATTTATGATTGTTACGACGGTTTTTAATATATGCTTTAAATATACTTGCCGTAATTTCGTAAGTTAAAAATGAAATAATATAATTTATAATAATGAGTGCCGCAGGTATAAGCATAACCATTGCTTCACGAGCTAAATCAAGCATTTGTAAAAGTTGTTGCTCTGTAAAATCTTTAATTAAGGCAGAAGATTCGGCTGCTTTAATAGCCGATTGTGTCATTTGCATAATGCTTGAATTTACTGTGTCAATTATATTGACATTGTGATAATATTTTATAACCGCAAGGTTTGCAATAGCAATTAATGTGTTTGTACCTGTAAGTGCAGCAACCGACTCTTTAAAAGAAATTTTACTGCGTTTTAAGCACTCTGAAAGAACAAGTGCACACAAATGGATTTGCAAAAATGTAAATAAAAAACTTATTATATTGTCGGCAAGCGTAATGTCATATACATAGCAATACGACAACAATGAGCAAAATAGGGCAAAAATGATATAAGCTATTGTTTGCTTTTTGCTTTTAAACACATATAGTACTGAGCATACAACAGGGCAAGCAAAAAATACCATTACTCCCGACATATGTGCAGAAAACACAATATATTCAACAAGAGCAATAATTAAGAGTAAAAATATGTGATTAATACGACGTGTTTTTGCCATAATTTCCTCCAAATGTATATAAATAGCCATTTTGATACTATATTAAATAATTATATCACTAAAGTTGTATTTTCGCAATAGCAAATTTTATTTTAATTAAATATTGTAAAACCCCAAAAAATATGTTACAATTACTAATATCAACCACAATGAGGAGAAGTTATAATGTCTGACAATCAGAATAAAATACGAAATTTTTGTATTATAGCACACATAGACCACGGCAAATCAACACTTGCAGACAGAATGCTTGAAAAAACCGGCGTTCTTACACAACGTGAAATGCAAGATCAGATTCTTGATAATATGGATTTAGAACGTGAAAAAGGTATAACAATCAAAGCAAGAGCTGTTAAGCTTATATATAAAGCTAACAACGGTGAGGAGTACACGCTCAATCTTATAGATACCCCCGGACATGTTGATTTTAACTATGAGGTTTCACGCAGCCTTGCCGCGTGTGAAGGAGCAATACTTATTGTGGATGCTGCTCAAGGTGTTGAGGCTCAAACCCTTGCAAACACATATCTTGCAATAGACCATAACCTCGAAATTGTGCCTGTTATAAACAAAATTGATTTGCCAAGTGCAAGACCTGATGAAGTCAAACAGGAAATTGAAGATATAATTGGAATACCTGCCGAAGATGCACCGCTTATTTCTGCAAAACAAGGTTTGGGAATTGAAGAGGTGCTTGAAAAGGTTGTTGAGATTGTGCCGCCACCATCTGGCAACGAAAGCTCACCTCTTAAAGCACTGATTTTTGATTCGTATTACGACAGCTACAAAGGTGCAATTGCATATGTTCGTATTGTTGACGGACAAGTAAATGTAGGTGATACAATTAAGTTTATGGCAACAGGAAAACAATATCCTGTTGTTGAAACCGGTTATCTTTCGCCTCTTGGTTCTGTACCTTCAAAGTCACTTAAAGCAGGCGAGGTTGGTTATATATGCGCAAGCATAAAAACAGTGTCAGATGCCAATGTAGGTGATACAATTACAAATGCAGATTTTCCGGCATCAGAGCCGCTTCCAGGATATAAAAATGTAAATCCTATGGTATTTTGCGGTGTTTATCCTGCAGATGGTGCAAAATATGGTGATCTGCGTGATGCACTCGAAAAATTAAGGTTGAATGATGCAGCTCTATCTTTTGAAGCGGAAACTTCTGTTGCGCTAGGTTTTGGTTTTCGCTGCGGTTTTCTTGGCTTGCTGCATATGGAAATTATACAGGAGCGCATTGAAAGAGAGTTTAATCTTGATATAGTAACCACCGCTCCAAGTGTTATTTACAAGGTTATTAAAACCAACGGTGAAACTGTTATGATTGACAACCCAACAAATCTTCCAGCCCCGTCGGAAATAGATTATATGGAAGAACCACTTGTTAAAGCAGATATAATGCTCCCAACAGATTATGTTGGTAACATTATGGATTTGTGTCAGGAACGCCGTGGTATTTTTAAAGATATGCAGTATCTTGACAAAACCCGTGTGGTACTCCATTATCATATGCCTCTTAATGAAATTATATATGACTTTTTTGATGCGCTTAAATCACGTACAAAGGGATATGCATCTCTAGATTATGAGATGCTTGGTTACCAGCGTTCTGAGCTTGTTAAGCTTGATATTTTGTTAAATGGTGATATGGTTGATGCATTGTCTTTCATAGTGCATAGTGACAAAGCATATTCGCGTGGCAGAAAAATTGCTGAAAAGCTTAAAGAATCTATACCGCGACAGCTTTTTGAAGTACCAATTCAGGCGGCAATCGGCAACAAAATAATTGCAAGGGAAACTGTAAAAGCAATGCGTAAAGATGTTTTGGCCAAATGCTACGGCGGTGATATTACCCGAAAGAAAAAGCTTCTTGAAAAACAAAAAGAAGGCAAAAAGCGTATGCGTCAGGTAGGAACAGTCGAAATTCCGCAAGAGGCATTTATGTCTGTTTTAAAGCTTGATGAGTAGGGGAGGTACCCTGTTTATTAGTAAATTTTAAAGGGATGAATTTTTATAATTCATCCCTTGATTTTTGCAAATATTTAATTTTCACAATTGTCAACATCCGTACCAAGCTTCAAATCAGAAAGAGGATTTTTGTTTGCAGCATCGCGCAAATCATCGTTACGTATATGTGTGTATATCTGAGTAGTCGAAAGCGAAGCGTGGCCTAAAAGTTCCTGCAGAGTTCGTATATCTACATTTCCTTCTTTAAACATAAGTGTTGCAGCTGTATGGCGAAGCTTGTGAGGCGAAAACAGTTCATAATCAAGGTCGGCAGATTGAAAATATTTTTTTGCAATAAGCTCAACCATTCTGTTACTGATGCGAGTCCCACGGCTGCTCACAAACAAGGCATCTTTGTGACCGGGTTTTATAATGTCATTTGGTCTTACAGCCATATAACTGTTAATGGCATCCATACACAAATCGTTTAAAAATACCATTCGTTCTTTATTGCCTTTACCAATAACCCGTAATGTTCGTTTTGCGAAATCAATATTACGCAGGTTAATCCCAACTAACTCGCTTAAACGCAATCCGCAGTTTAAAAAGAGTACAAACATAGCTAAATCACGTTCACGAAATTTTCCGTCAATTACTTTTAAAAATCTTATTGATTCTTCAAGCGTTAAATATCTTGGCATACGTTTTTTGATTTTTGGTGAATCTAAATATGCAGTTGGATTGTTTGGTATAAAGCCGATTTTAATATGTAAATAATTAAAAAACGATTTTAAACTTGCAACCTTACGTGCTCTGTAGTTGTCATTGGAAGATTTTTCATTATTAATATAAGCCATAAATTCATACAAATCACTTAAGGTAATTTTTTTTAACCATTCATCATTAAATTCATCTAGATTTACCAAATCTAACTGTGAAATATCAAGTGAACATTCAATAACATATACATAACGAAAAAACATTCGCAAATCATAATAGTACTCACGAACAGTATTTTCTGATTTACCTTTAATTACGGTCATAAAATTGAGGTAATCACGCAGTATTTGCGGTACATCGCTATATTTTGAATTTCTGTCATTTACAGCCATCTTAGCCCTCTTCCATTTCGCAAAATTTTAATTTTGCGAAATAATCATTCAAATTTGTAAATACTGTTCCCTGTTAATTTTTGTAAAGCATTTCGCAAACAAGTTCATCGGCAACTTTTTTTGACTTTAAAATTTCAACAAATGCTTTTGCAAATTCGTGTGTGGTACCAGGCCCTTGTGAAGTTATAATGTTTTCATCACAAACAACTCTCTCTTTTACTAACTGTGCATCTTTCATATCTTGATAAAATGCGGGATTAACCGTTGCCTTCTTGTTTTTTAAGTAACCAAATTTTTCAAATACAACATACGGAGATGCGCAAATTGCACCCATTAAAATTTTGTTATCAAAAGCAAAATCAAGCATTGCTTTAACATAACTGTTATCCCTTAAATTATATGCACCTGGCAAACCACCCGGCAAAACAACTGCTTCTATTTTTGAATAATCTATATCTTTTATGTTTATATCCGTAACAATTTTAATATTGTGCGAACCTGTGTTTTGGCCACTGTTATCTGTACAAACCGTTACTGCATCAATTCCTGCCCTTCTTAATATATCAACAAAAGCAAGTGCCTCTATCTCTTCAAATCCATTTGCCAGTAAAACACATACCATAATTTATGCCTCCCTAATTATACACTTATATTTGTCTGTGAGAAATTCAGGTTTATACGACAGCTTTGCCTTGCGTAACCCTTCTATGCCCATATCCTCTTCCCTGTTGATATATTTAAAGCTTTTATTCAGTACATTAGCAAATTCATAATTGATTATAGCAAATGAGCCATTATAATTAATATCTGCTTTTTCTATATGAATAAGCGCAGTATTATCGGTCCTTTTTTCGCCAACAGTGTATGCAACTAGGTTATCATCAACAAATATTGCACCGCCAAAAAGACCAAAATACTCAAAATTATCAAGTGCACATTTTACACTAACATATTCGTTTGCAAAGGCTTGTGTATTACCCTGATATTTTTTGTTTAACCACTGGTATGTTTTTTCAATGCATATAGGAATAATTGATTTATCCATATTTTGATATTTGTAATTATATAGGCTCTTAAATTTATTAACATGGTTCTTTTTTGAATGAAATTCTTTACCCTGTAAATTTGCAAGATTTTTACTCAAATATATATACTCTTGATAATCACGAATTTGACAATAGTCTACACTAATCTTATTACAATCCAAAATTGCATTAATAAACTTTTGATTACCATCTAAAATTTTATATTCAATATTATTATGCTTGCAGTGCTCAAGTATTTTTAGTGTTGGCATAATCAAATTGTTGCCATTTGTATACGGCATAGAAAATGCAATGCTTCCATTGGGGCTTAAATATTTAAGTATCATTGCATCATTAACAATTGCATAATGTGCATTATATTGATTTTTCCACATCATTATATTTGCAAATGATGCCTCAGAATTAATGTATTTATCTGTAAATCTGTTAAACAGCGCTTTATCTGTTAATTTTAGTTTAGTAAATTCAATCAATTTGTCAACAAACCTCTTTCGGAAAAACTTGTGTATCGGTCACGATAACAAATAATGTGATCAATCAAGTTGACTCCTGCAGTATTAAGAAAATGAGCAATTTTTAATGTATTGATAACATCCGGATTGGATGGCTCTATATCACCAGTTGGATGATTGTGGCACAATACTATATTTTTTGAACTAAATATCATTGCTGCTCTTAAAATATTAATTGGATTAGCCTCAGTTTCTTCCTCATTACCAACACTTAATGTGCGTGTTCCTCTAATTTTATATCTACTGTCAAGGCAAATAACATGCAAAGCTTCAACAGTTTCATAACCAAAACGTGACGCACAATAACTGCCTATACTGTCGCTATTTACAATCTTATCATTACATTTTACCCTGTTGTAATAATGCACAAATTTTTCAACCTCTTTGAATTGCGAAATAACTATGGCTGAACGTTCGGTTAATCCTGCAATTATCAGCTCATCAATATCTGCATTCAAAACATTTTCGAGATTGTTGTCAAAATACTTAAGTAAATTATATGCAATATCGTTTGTATTACGCCGCATATAGCAATTATACAAAATCATTTCCAAAACCTCGTGAGGTTCAAAATCATAAAAACGACTATCTCTGTATTTTGCATACATCCTTTTACGATGACCATCGTGTTTTGGTATATCTTTTAATGATTTATTATTTTGTTTGGCAATTTTTTTGTTAATTTTTGAATTGTTATTGTTTAAATTCATAAGTTACTCCATCACATATTATGTGCTTCATTTGTAATTTGTATGATTTTTTCATCATCAACATTAATTTTGTTTTGGAAATCTTTGCGTAAATATAGCAAAAATTCAATATTCCCTTCAGGTCCTTTGATTGGCGAATAATCAATATCAAGCACAGAAAAGCCGATTTCAGCTGAAATGTCAATTGTATTTTTAATAACCTTTCTGTGTATGTTAATATCTCTTACAACACCCTTTTTACCAACCTCTTCACGTCCTGCTTCAAACTGCGGCTTAACAAGTGCTACAAGCTGTCCGCCATTTAAAAGCATCTGATATGCAACAGGTAATACAAGCCTCAGTGATATAAACGAAACATCAATAGATATAAAAGAAATATCATCTGTAATTAGCGACATATCAATATATCTTATATTGGTACGTTCCATATTTACAACTCTCGGGTCATTGCGAAGCTGCCATGCAAGCTGACCATACCCAACATCAATTGAATACACCTTGCAGGCACCATTTTGAAGCATACAGTCAGTAAATCCGCCCGTTGAAGCTCCGATATCTGCACATACAAGATTATTTAAATCAAGCGAAAAGCTTTTAATTGATTTATCAAGCTTAAGACCGCCTCGGCTGACAAACGGAAGCTGTCCGCCTTTTACCTCAATCATCTGCCCTTGTTTAACCTTGTCACCTGCTTTGTATGCCTTTTGACCGTCAATATACACTTGTCCTGCCATTATAAGTGCTTTTGCCTTTTCACGGCTTTCTACAAGTCCTTTGTTTACAAGTTCAACATCTAACCTGTTGTTCATACTAACTCCTCTTTGATAATTTGAGATACTTTGTCACTGGTAAGAGAATAAATATCAAACAATTCTTCCTGCTTGCCGTGTTGTATAAACTTACAAGGAAATCCAAGTTTAACACATCTGGTACCGTACACATTAGCAATAGATGTAACAATGTCCCCTACTCCGCCAACATTTATGTTATCTTCAAGTGTAAATACTGTTTTTGTATTTTTACAAATATTTTGTATACATTGTGTATCTATTGGCTTAACTGTTCGCAAATTGACAACGGAGCACAAAATACCCATTTGTTTTAGGTTTGATGCAGCCTCTATTGCAATATCGGTCATTTTACCACAGGCAAATATTGCAGTATCATTTCCTTGTGATATTATTTCGGCTTTTGATACATCAAAATCATCAACAGACACTCTTGGGCTTACACTACCCTTTGGATATCTTATTGCAACAGGCCCTTTGCATTTATTTGCTGCATAGTTCGTCATCTGTACAAGTTCGCTGTAACAAGATGGCGTGAGTATTGTCATATTTGGCATATGACTAAGAAAAGATAAATCAAATATACCCTGATGTGTTTCACCATCGTCACCTACAATACCTGCTCTGTCTATTGCAAATACCACATGCAAATTTTGCATACAAACATCATGTATAATCTGATCATATGCTCGTTGCAAAAATGTTGAATATATACATACAAAAGGTGTTAATCCACCTGCCGCAAGGCCTGCTGCCATTGTAACAGCATGTTCTTCGGCAATACCAACATCAAATGTTCTGTCGGGGTAATCCTTTTCAAACTGCGAAAGACCGCAGCCCGAAATCATAGCTGCCGAAATAGCGGTGATTTTGGGGTTGTCAGCAGCAAGCTTACACAAAATGTCACCAAATGCATCGGAATATTTAACACATGATGCTTTGTTACTTTCACACAAAGCAGATACACCATGATACCTGTCTGGATTATCTTCGGCGTCTTTGTATCCACAGCCTTTTTTGGTTAAAGTGTGAATAAGCACAGGCTCATTTGTGTTTTTTACCTGGTTTAAAATATTTGTTAATTCCTGTATGTTATGGCCATCAATAATACCAATATATTTAATGCCTATACTTTCAAAATATGGTGCAGCTACAGCAGCAAGCTTAAACTTATCACGTGCAGATTCAAGAAAATTAGAAACGCTTTTGCCAGCATTGCCGTGCTTGCTCAAAAATTCCGAAATAGCGCTTTTTGTATTTTTGTATTTTGGATTTACGTGTAGTTTTGCAAGATATGCCGATAAACCACCTACATTTTTGCCTATAGACATTTCATTATCATTTAAAATAATGATTACACCGCTTTTTCGTTGACCAATGTCATTGAGAGCTTCAAATGTCATACCGCCCGTCAATGCACCATCACCCAAAAACGCTACGATGTTACGCTCTTCATTGTTTATATCACGTGCACGCGCAAGACCAACTGCTGCCGAAATTGAAGTACTTGCGTGTCCTGCATCAAAAGCATCGTAAATACTTTCACTGCGCTTTGGGAACCCCGATAATCCGTTTAACTGCCTCAGTGTAGGAAAAGCATTTTTTCTTTCGGTAATAATTTTATGTACATACGACTGGTGCCCAACATCAAATATAATACGGTCATACGAAAAATCAAATACCTTGTGAAGAGCAAGCGTCAATTCAACAACACCAAGATTTGAAGCAAGATGCCCACCCGTTGTAAGTACATTGTTTATTAAAAATTGTCTTATATCTGCTGAAAGCTCCTTCATTTGCTGAATATCAAGCTGTTTTATATCTGCAGGTGTATTAATCTTTTCAAGAATGCTCATATCACACATCTCTTTTCTTAAGCATAAAAATTTGTTTAAATCTATAAATGATTTTTCCGCAGTTTTCTACAATAATGTAGCTTTTTGATATAGCAAAGTTTTTGCCATAAGCTTTTCCTCCAACCATCAAAGCAGAAACTACTGCAGTCATAAGCATATTTATCATTAAAGAGCTTAAAAAAGGTAATTTTCTGAATATATTAACAGCAATTGCTGCAGCAAGGCTTCCGGACAGAACACCTGCTATATCGCCAATAACGTCGTTGCAAAAGCTTGATACCTTTTCCGCATTTCGTATCAGGTCAATAGATTCTTTGGAACCTGTTACTTTTTTTGCGGATTTTGCATGAAAAGGTACTTCGGTTGCGGTAGCAACAGCCAGCCCTATAATATCAAAAACAATACCAAGCAAAATAACAAGTATAAGCACAAATACTGAAATTGCTACACTCAGGTCATTTACTACGGTATTGGTAAGTAATCCTAATACTATTGATATTATAAAAGATAAAATTGTAACTTTAATTACCCAATTGTAATCCGGTTTTAATTTTTTCATCTGAATTCTCCAAAACATTTAAAAACATAATGGTGGTAATATGCAATGTAAAATTTACGGCTTAGGTCCGGTTGGCTTTCCCATAAGATTACTGTTTTGTCGCCAAATCAGCAGTTCCCTTTTAAAATCTTATATGCAAGGTTGCCCGATGCATTACCGGATTACCACTTAGATCCGTACTGCAATCCATTGCATAAAACAGTCTAGGAGTTTTCCTCGCAGTCGATTTAATTCTTAGCCTCTTTTGCAAATGAGGTTTAAAGAGCGATTACAACAAATCAATGGCCGTTGATTTGTTGTATGAACAATTTTCCACCACATTCACTCAAGGCAGGCTACACTGCTCACAGCATATTGTTACCTATACCGCAAAACAGGTTTTATCCCGCAACATAGGCAGCTTTAAAACAAAAAGCACCATATGGCACTAAGGGGAACATTGTTGTAACAATCACAACCCGCCCCATCATTGCCTACATATACGGGTCTCCACGGAAAGAGGGTCAACGCCCGCATGCCATTGCGGATCGCCCTGATTCCTTAACTCCCAGCAAATGCCCCAAACTGGGCGTAAGAAGCACTCACAAGGAACTTCATCGATATGCCCTTTAATGGATTTTTAGGCCCATCTTACAAACTAAAACGACTGACTAGAATACTGCACCACCATATATATTATTACTATTGTTTATTCGGCAAAACTTTCGTCTTGCGAAATAATTTTTACTTGTTGCTCAGCTTCTTCGAGCATTTTTGAACAGGTCTCGGAAAGCTTTATACCTTTTTTGTATAAATCCATACATTCATCAAGCCCAGCTTGTCCGCTTTCAAGCTTTGAAATAATTATTTCTAGCTCCTGTAAATTTTCTTCAAATGATTTTGTTTTTGGCATAATGACCTCTCTGTTTATATAATCTTTGATTTTATTGAGCCATCACATAAAGTAATATCAACAACATCTCCGATAGTTACATCATTAACACTATTAATTAATTTATTATCACACGATACTACTGCATATCCGCGTGCCAAAACTTTTAAAGGACTTAATGCATCAAGTTTTACACATTTTTTTGAAAAGTGTGTAACAAACTCATTAATTTGCAATGTAAAAGCGCGTTTCAAATCACCGGTAAGCTTATCGTTATACTGATGCATATCATTAAAATTGTTAAGCGTAAGCTTGTAAATATCTTTTGCAACAACAGTATTTAACATATTGCTTTTGTATTTAATTAGTGAAATTAATGCTTTGTTGCATCTTAAAATGCTGTCAGCAAAATGCTGCTTTAGTGCAAATATATCCGGAACTGCAAGCTCTGCAGCAGCAGATGGGGTCGGTGCTCTCATATCGGCAACAAAATCAGCAATTGTATAATCGGTTTCGTGACCAACAGCAGAAATTACAGGTACGTGTGATTTAAATATTGCATCAGCAACAATCCGTTCATTAAAAGGCCATAAATCTTCGATAGATCCGCCGCCACGACCTGTTATAATAACATCGGGTATAAGTTTGGTGTTAAAATAATTAATACCGTCTGCTATAGTTTGCCCCGCGCCTAAGCCCTGAACTTTAGAGGGATAAACATATATTTCAGCAACAGGAAAACGACGACCTGTAACATTAATAATATCCTGCAGCGCCGCACCGTCTTTTGCTGTAACCACGCCAATTTTTTGTGGGTACTTTGGAATGGTTTTTTTGCGGTGTTCATCAAAATATCCTTCGGTTTCCAGCTGTTTTTTTAGCTGTTCATATGCCGCATAAAGCTCCCCTACACCATCAGGAACAATTTGGGTAATATACAGCTGATATACACCATCTCGTTCATATACCGAAATCCTGCCGTTTGCAATAACCTTCATTCCATTATCAGGCATAAATTTTAATGATTGTGCATCAGAATAAAACATAACGCATTTTACAGATGCAGCACCATCCTTCAAAGTCAGATATATATGGCCCGATGTATGCCTTTTAAAATTGGATATTTCACCTTTGAGCCATATGTTGCCAAGCAGGTTGTTACCGTCAATATATCGTTTGATGTAATTATTTAACTGACTAACTGTAATAACTGTCATTTTAGGTCACCTGTTAGTTGCAAAACATGCCAGCACACCGTTTATAAATGATGGGGAATTGTCATCACCATATGCTTTTGCAATATTTACAGCTTCATTTACAGTTACTTTGTAAGGGATGCTGTTAACATACAAAATTTCAGTTACTGCCAGGCGTAACACAGACAAATCCACTTTTGATAATCGTTCGATTTTCCAGTTTTTAAGATTTGGTTTGATGCTATTGTCAATATTGTCGAGATTTTTAAAACAATTTGACACAGTATCAGTAATATAACTCTTATCATCATTTGATATTTGTTGCTCATTGTTATGAAAAAACAAATCAAGCCTTTCTTGGTAGCGTTCGGTGCCGTAAAACGGAATTTCAAATATAAGCTTGAAAACGTTTTCTCGTGCTTCTCTTCTTGTCATATGTTCCTCCAAGCGTAAATCATTGTTCGGTCTGCGGCTGTTCTTCGCTCTGAGCAGCTTTTGGTTGCTCAACACCAACAACATGAACATTAACCTTTTCTATTTGAAGACCGCTCATAAGTTCTACGCTCTTTTTGACATTGTTTTGAACATTCCAGGCAACCTCGTGGATTTTTGCACCGTAATCCACAATAATATTAACATCAATGGTAAGCTGCTCACCCGAATTAACTTTTATACCCTTGGTATAATTTTTTTTGCCAAAAATCTCCGCAATACCGCTGAGAGCACCATTTAAAGTGTTTGCGCCCTCAATTTCGGCAACTGCAACTGCCGCAATTGTTGATATAACTTCATCAGAAATTTTAATATTACCATTGTTTTCAATATTTTCATAGTTTTCAGGCATATATATTACCTCCATATCAAATTTAATACAAAATTTGTATTATACTATTATGTATTATATCACATAATTTAGTCAACTGCAACTATTTTTATATTATTGTTGGTGTTATTTATATGTTCTGACACCACATCTCTGATTTTAGTGATATCATTTGGATTAAGCTCAGTACATTTAACAGTCACGTTTATACAATTTTCTGATATATACACAACCGCATCTTTATATCCTTTAGAAATAATAATGCTTTCAGCATTGCTTTCTTTAATGGTATTTTCAGCTATTTTGTTAACTTTTTCTGCTGCATCTGACCTTGATTTTTCCGAGGCGGCAGAATTATTTATTACATCGTTTAATATTTTGATTGATTGCTCTCTGTCTTTAGTTTTTTTGCTTTTGATTACATCAAATTCCGATTCTAAAATTGCCTCACCTCCCACCAAAACAGTTGCACCTGTAGGTAAATTTTGACTTTGATTTGTTTTAACCGAATCAGTTTTTACAAAATTAAACAAGCTGGATATAATGAGCGAAATCAAAAAAGCAATTACAAGAACTGAAATTATAAAATTTCTTTTTTTAAAAATCATAAACATAATTTGCCTCCTAATTATATATAACTGTTACCTTACTGTCCGAAATTCCCAAAAGAGTTGCAACTGCATTGCGTATTTGAGCACAATTAATTTCACTTACTCCTTTTGCTGAAATGAGTGCACCTCTGACATATGGTAGTTTTTCACTTGTTACAAAAGGTGCATTTGCCGAAAATGTCATTTTATTATCGGACTTATCATTTATAACCTTTTCGCCATTTGTATCATACGTTAAAATTACATAGCATTGCTTTATGTCATATGTCATCTTGATTATATCAGCTATTTTTTGTTCAAGAACTAGATTTTCGTTGTTTTGCGATTCGTTTTGCTTGTAATCACTTTTAGGCATAAGCATCAATAAAGCCCCAAAAATAATTACTATAATAAAATATTTGTATTTACTAATTATCGTTATTGTGTTTTTCATTGCCAGTCACCTTTCGGATATCATCAAAATATAAATTAACTTTGCTTTTAAAAATTTCTGATTGTTGTACATATTCATCCAAGTAATCGGATACAGAAAAATTGTATTCAGAATATTTTATATCAGTAACAGAATTAATTACAATCAACGAAATTGCACAAACAATAATAAAATTTACGCACTCTTTTGACAATTCATCAGGCAATATTGTAGATATAATTGACACAAATATAATAAGATACATTACTATACGTAACAATTTCATATATTTCTCCTTAAAAAGCCGATATTTCCGTTGCAACAGCAATTACAAAAGTAACAGATACGCATATCAAAACTACAGCAAGCTCAGTTAGACATTCTGAAAATGCAACAAATAAATTGCATATGCTGCTTTTAGATACACTGTAAAATACACTTCCCGATAGTCTGAATACGGCAGAAATAAATAATATTGCTGCAAATGGTGCAAATACAATTATTATAATAATTGCTATACCTGCAACTCCAATAGAATTATGCAATAAAACCACCGAACTTATCATTGCCTCAGCAGTATCAGACAAAAATGACCCAACAACTGGCACGCTGCGAGACACAGCATACTTAATTCCTGTTAAAAAAAGGCGTTGAGTACCATATGTAACAGTTTGTGTAAGCTTGACCCCAATAATAAAAAAAGTTGTGTAAAGTCCAAGCAACCAATGTATTAAATTAAGTATAAACTTTTTTATTGCACAAATATCAAATTGCGGATATATAGCCTGTGAAACTGATAACACAAGCAAAATATTTATTGCAGGAAAAATTATATTTATTGCTAAGTATTGAAAAAAATTTATAAATATCAAAAAAATACTGTATACACTTACAGGTATTTTGTTAATAAACACAGATGAAACACTAAAAAATACCGGCAGTGTAACCTGCATAAATCCAACAGTAGAAATTACAGCTTGTGATGCAGTTTCGTACAATTTAATATATATATTTGTAAACAAACTCGATACAAAACAAACCATTACAAGCTCGCTGTAATTGTTTGATTTTTCGCTATGAACAAGTTTTAACAGACACGAAAAAAAACATATTGCCAGTAATGTAAACATAATTTTGTTATTGTTAACTACAATAAGATTTATAGCAGATTTAAACTCATCTGTAATTAGTTTTAATGCGTCACTAAAGTTACCCTGCTTTGCCAAATCAACAAGTTTACCAAAATCAATGTTATATGATTGTATGCCAAAAAGATAGTTGTTTATTGGGTTTAAATCGATTTCAAGTTGTGGCTGAATTGCGTTGCATTTATATGGAAATATAATTACAAGCAAAAATACAACAAAAATTTTAATTATCATTTTGCACCTTTACAATAATTTATTTATGTTAATTAAAAGTTGTTTTAACCATGGGATACATAGTGAAATCATCGTAATTCTTGCGGCAAGGTCAACTTTGTCTGCAATGGAACGGTGGCCATAATCAGTACACAAGTTACATATAAAATTTTTGCTAAGTGTAATAGCACATATTTTAAAACAAAGTGCCACAATGTCAGAATCAATATTTATATCCGCAATCAAAAGCATAAATTCTGATTTGATTTTGTATATATCCTGTATGATAAGCTTTAAAATAACAATACATGTTATAATGCTTATAGGAAGTGCAAACTCAATTTTAAATTCTTTTACAATATTTACAGTTATCAGGCCTGCTATAGCAATTAAAATTATTTTATAAAACATCAGAAACTAAACATTGTACGTATTGCTTCAAATAATCTGTTAATTTCGGTTACTACCATAAGCATAACTATAATAAGTCCCCCAATAGAAAGCATAAGTGCCTGTTCTTCCCTGCCCGCCTGAACCAACAGTCTGTACAATATTGCAACAATAATCCCAATCCCTGCTATTTTAAATATCAAATCAAGCTCCATTTTTACCTCCATCATATTAGCACCACTACAATAAAAAATCCTGATAATGCAGATATATACAAAGTAAGTTTATTATTTTGTTTATTTTGGTTCTGCTTGCGGCTCAAAGTTTTGCTCAATTGAGATATTTGTCTGTCGGCACAGGCTTTATATTCATTTGCATCGCCAGCCCTAAGGTCGCTGCTGAAATCTTCCAGTAATTGTATTGTTGATTTTAAAAAATCAGACTTTATGCACTTGTCCCAAGCCTTTGTAAATGATAGTGTATTTGAGTCGGACAACTTTTTTGCAAATGCCTCAAATGCATTTTTATGTACAAAATCAGTATTTTTAAGACTGTTAATAATTGCTGTTGCTACATCATTTGAATTGTATTCTATTTGTGATTTAAAATCCTCATAAAATCTTATTGTTTTTTTGATTTCTTCCGTTTCGGCGTTGTTTTGCCTTACAATGCTTATTCCTAAAACAACCGATGTTAAAATTATAATTATGCCACCTAATATTTTAAAATATGTCATTATACAAACCTCCTGATATTTTCAATTGTTCCCTTGCCCTTTCTGTCACTTAATTCAACAGCAAAAAACGGTTTTAACCTATTGGTATCAGGCAAATTCAGGCAATTTTCATAGCAACTTCCATGCACAGAAAACACACACTTTACACCTGATCTGATTATATTGTTTATTGTACATATTTCATCCATGTTCCAAATTTCATCACATATTATTACATCAGGTGACATTGTACGTAAAATAATTTCTGCAGAAATATTTTTAGGACAGTCGCTCATAACGGAAATACTGCTCGCTAACGGTTCGCTTGTCATATTTTCTGTATATATCTCGCCTCTTTCATCTATTATGCATAAATGCAAATGAGGATATATTTGAGTTATATAATTTACATAGTTTTTTATAAAAGTTGTTTTACCGCAACCAGGAGGTGAAATTACACATACATTTGACAATCGGTTGTTAACAGTAAGTTGTCTGAACAAATCATCATTAAACAGCTTTTTTTGTTTTGCAATTCTAATGTTTATTGAACTAACGTCTTTAATGAGAGCCAGTTCATTATTTTTTATAATTGTTTTTCCGCAAATTCCTATACGATGTCCGCCATTAACAGGAATATATCCGTTTTTTAAATGATACTCATACGCATAGGCAGACATTTTTGTTGCATTTTGGATTATATCCGTAACAGTTGATTTTTTAAATATATAAGGTCTGTCCAATACTGTTCCAAAGCTTTGCCTTTCTGTTAGTAAAAGTGCAACGTTATCAGCTTTTATTCACAGATAACCCGAATTATGAATTCTGATTTCTTCACACTTGTCCCACATTGTTTCATTCATTGCCACATTTAAAACATTTTTGATTTCGGGTGTAAATACTTCATACAAATGTTTTTTTATCAAATTCATATGTATCAACTCCTGATATAAAAATTATATTATTGACAATGTATTATAGAACCTTGACATTCAAAAAAAAATTGTGTACTATATTTTTGGTGATATATATGTTAAACAATGCTTTTAGCAATTTTAAAGATGAAGAAATAGCAATAATGGCATCAAAAGGCGATTCGGATGCTACTGATTTTTTGCTGTCAAAGTATAGCAATATGGTGCTTTCGATTACAAGATCTTATTTTTTAATTGGTGCAGATTATGATGATGTTATACAGGAAGGCATGATAGGTTTATTTAAAGCCATACGTGACTATAAAAAAAATGACACATCATTTTCTACCTTTGCACATATGTGCATTAAAAGACAAATTATTACCGCAATCAAGTCCGCCACACGCAAAAAGCATATGCCTCTTAATAGCTATGTATCACTAAACAAAACAATATACGATGACGAGCAAGAAACAACGTTACTTAATTTGCTTGCTAACAACATAGAGCCCTCACCCGAGGATATCCTAATAAATAAAGAGGGCTTAGACATTACTATAAATAATATATTTTCGATTTTGAGCATTTATGAAAAATCTGTTTTGCAAAAATATCTTCAGGGTATGTCATATACTGACATTGCAAATGAACTGAATAAATCGGAAAAATCTATAGATAATGCACTTCAGAGAATAAAAAACAAAATAGAAAAACTGCTGTAAATCAATTTTTTACAGCAGTTTTTTTGTAAAGTTCATCAAGTATTATTTTTTGGGCAGGAAGGCAAAAATCCTTATCTAAATTAGTTTTTATTTTATTATATAAAAATTCGTCTGACAGCAACAGTCCAACATTTTCTATCACCTTGTCCACATCATATGATGATATCCCATATGTGTTTTGTGAAAAAAAATCTCTGTTGTAAGCTTCGCAACCAGATACGGCATTTACAAATACAATCGGAAGAGAAAGCGTAGCAGATTCGGTAATGGTTAAACCTCCTGCTTTTGTAATTAAAATATCTGCCGCCTGCATATATACCTCTATGTCCGAAACAAATCCAAAAAGTATAAGTTCTGGATATTTTTTTAAACTTTCATATAATTTTTCGTTGTTGCCGCAAATAACAGCAACATTACACTCGTTTTCATAATTACTTATAAGACTAACAGCAATATCCTCAATAGGTCCGCACCCCATAGATCCGCCTGCAATAATCACAAGCTTTTTGTTATCAGAAATATTAATTGCCTTTCTGGCATCCTCTTTAGAAATTTTATTTTCATAAAATATATCTCTAACCGGTATTCCGCTTGGGACAAGTTTTGATTCGTCAATGCCGCACTCAATGTGTACACCTTTAAGTTTTTTATGTGCAATAAAATATTTATCAAGATTTGTGTTTGCAATTTCAGGATAGCATGTGTAATCTGTTGATACGTGACAAGCATATATTGATGCATCTAAATTTCTTTTAATATAATCAAGAGCAAGTGAAGCAAAAACATGCACCGCAATTATACAATCATAATTATTTTTTTGCAAAAATTTATAAAGCTTATCCGCATATTTTGAACAATATTTATAAATAAGTGTCTCTTTGCGTTTTGTAGTTTCATTTTCAGATAATTTGTAGCCTATTTCAAAAAGTTTTGGAGCATGACGATATATAAAAACGTGTCCATTACAAATTATGTTATTTGCAATTTCTTTTCCAAATCCCAAAAAATCTGCTATATCACATTTTATGTTTTGTTTGTCAAAGTAAGATTTTAAGGCTAATGCAGCACTGTTGTGCCCACCGCCGGTATTACATGTAAGAATTAAAATTTTCATTTTTATCTCCAATCAGTAAAAAGTTACGTTGTCTTAGCTTAAAGTATATCACATACACACAAGTAATTCAACAAATTTATTCAACTGCAAGCATAATACCAATAATTATTACAACGGATGGTTATTTGTGATACTGTTCGTTTGCGTTAATTTTAAAAGCTCTATATATCTGCTCACACAAAATCAAACGCATCAACTGGTGTGGAAATGTCATTAATGAAAAACTCAGCCTAAAGTCAGAACGTGCCTTTACCTTGTCACATAGTCCAAGCGAGCCGCCAATAACAAAATCAATTGTACTGGTACCTTTTATAGTTACATCGGCAATTTTTTGAGCAAGTTGTTCACTAGACAAAATTTTGCCTTCAACACAAAGGCTTACAACATACTCATTATTAGCAATTTTTGAAAGAATTTTTTCGCCTTCTGCTGATTTGATTTTTTCACATTCTGCATTTGATGCATTATCGGGTATTTTTTCATCCAAAAGCTCAACAATTTCTATTGTGGCAAACCTGCCAAGTCTTTTAATATACTCCTCAATACCATCTTTTAAGTATTTTTCTTTTAATTTACCAACGCAAATAATTTTAATCTTCATAGTATATCTCTCCAAAACATAAAATCATCTGCAAAAATACAGATGATTTTATAATTTACAACAAATTAACAGCCATCAGTGCTTTTGCTACTTCATCTTTGGTGTTGAAGTTACTAAAACTGAACCTGACAGCACCATCATCACTGCCTATTGTCTTATGTGCTCTGTAAGCACAGTGATATCCAGCTCTTGAGGCAATTTTGAACTTGTCATTGAGCAATTGTGATAGTGTTACACAATCAAAACCCGATTTGTTAAAAGCAACAACACCTGTTTGTTTGTTGACATCACGCGGTCCATAAACTGTAACACCTCTGATATTGCCAACACCTTCTATAAAATATTTTGCAAGTGCAGCCTCGTGCCGCCGTATTGCATCAATTCCGTGAATTTTTACATATTTAATTCCTTCACAAAGACCTGCAATCCCGGGAGCATTTAAAGTACCGCTTTCAAATTTGTCGGGCAATTCTTCAGGCTGATCAAAATGTGCCGAGTAGCTGCCTGTGCCGCCCTCAATAAGAGTTGACAATTTATATTTACAGTTTATACACAATACTCCTGTACCCATAGGTCCATATAAACCCTTGTGCCCTGCAAGTGCAATAAAATCTGCATTTTTACAAACATTAATAACACCGCCACTTTGTGCACAATCAACAGCAAACAAAATGCCATTTTCATTTGCAATGTCCCCTATTTTTTGTATATCCTGGATAGTTCCGCATACATTTGAAACATGATTTACAATTATTAGTTTTGTGTGCGGAGTAATACGCCTCTTTATATCATCAGGATTTACAAAACCTGTTATGTCACCGTCAACTATGTCAAATTTTACACCATTGTGTGACAATTTGTCAAGTGGACGCAGTACAGAATTATGCTCCATAGAAGTTGTAATTACATGGTCACCCGGCTTTAAAACGCCTTTGATAATTATATTTAATGCTTCTGTTGTATTTTTTGTAAAAATCACAGATGAACAATCAGAAATACCAAACATATCTGCTATAAGTTCACGGCATTCATATAATACCTGTGAAGATTTTTGAGCCATGTCATATCCACTTCGCCCTGGGTTTGCTCCATATTTTTTCATAAATTCATATACACCACGGTAAACCCTATCCGGCTTTGGCCACGTTGTTGCACTGTTATCAAAATAAATCAAAGCAAACACCTCATATTAATTTTTTATAATCTTTTTCACTAAATACGCCCTTTGTATATACGTCAAGGCTTTTTACCATATTCCATGCCATTGGCATATCTGTTTGTGCAATACGCACGCAGTAACTGCAACTTTTAAGTGGTATATTTTTTGGCGTTTGTATTACCCTTGATTTTATTGAATACTTTTTTTCAAGTTCAGATTTAATTTTGTTTGCAGTTGTTAGAGAAGAAAAAACTATCAAAGCAAATTCCATTTATATCCTCCTTTGTATTTGATGGGCAAATAAATACACCCGATTTATAATATGAATTAAAAACATTTTTGTTGCAAAAATATATTGATTTATTCAAAATAAAATGTATAATATAATTATATAGAAAATGCTGAGGTGATAATATGTCTTTTTGGAAAAGTCAGGAAATTGGAATAGATTTAGGTACTGCCACCATTTTGGTATACATTAAAGGAAAAGGGATTGTACTTGATGAACCAAGTGTTGTTGCTATAAATACCAACACAAACGAAGTTCAGGCTGTTGGCAGTAAAGCACAGGAAATGATTGGACGGACTCCATCTAACATAAATGCTATAAGGCCACTAAAAAGCGGTGTCATTTCGGATTATAAAACCACAGAAATTATGATTAAATATTTGCTGGACAAGGTATGTACACGCTCATTGTTTAAGCCAAAGGTTGTAGTTTGCATACCGAGCGTTGTTACCGAGGTTGAAAAAAAGTCTGTTATTGATGCCACCACAAATGCAGGTGCTGGCAGTGCATATTTAATTGAGGAGCCAATTGCTGCGGCAATTGGTGCAGACATAGATATTTCTAAGGCTGAAGGCACAATGGTTGTTGATATAGGCGGCGGAACCTGCGATATTGCAGTAATATCTCTCGGTGGTACTGTTGTACACGATTCGGTACGTATTGCGGGCGACGATTTTGACAATGCAATAATCAAATATGTCAAAAAAAGCTACAATATGCTTATTGGCGAACGCACTGCCGAAAAGGTAAAGCGTACAATTGGATGTGTGTATCCCCTTGTAGATCCGCTGAATATGGAAATTAAAGGTCGCAGCCTGCAAACCGGGCTCCCTGCAAAGGTAGAAATTACATCAACAGAAATTTTAGAGGCTCTTGGCGAGTGTGCAATGGAAATAGTAAATGGTGTTAAAGCAGTACTTGAGCAAACACCGCCCGAAATTTTAGGTGATATAATTACAAATGGAATATTGCTTACAGGCGGCGGTTCAAACCTTAGAGGTCTTGATTTACTTATTGAAAAGTGTACAGGAATAAGTGTTTCAGTTGCACAAAATCCCGAACAATGTGTTGCAATTGGTACTGGACGAGCTCTTGAAAATTTGCAATTTATATCAGAAAATTCAATATGATTTTAAAACTAAAAAAACATACTTTGCATTTTTGCAAAGTATGTTTTTTGTTATTTGATTAATTTATCTTGATACACGGCCCGAACCGTCACCTTTCATGAGGTTTTTAACCTCATCAAGTGTAACAAGGTTCATATCGCCCTCAATTGTGTGTTTAAGACAAGATGCTGCAACTGCAAATTCAATTGCATCCTGATTTGAATAGCCTGCAAGCATTGCATAAATAAGACCGCCGCCAAATGAATCACCGCCGCCAACTCTGTCTACAATTGTCATATGATATTTTTTAGATTTGTAAAAACCATCTTCCTTAGCATCATAAAGAAGTGCAGACCAGTCATTTTCCGAAGCAGAAATGCTTTCACGAAGTGTGATGGCAATGTGCGAGCAGCCAAATCTTTCAACAAGCTGGCGAGCAACATCTTTGTAACCTTCATCACTGATTTTACCGCCTGTAACATCTGTATTTGCAGCATGGATACCAAATACCTTTTCAGCATCTTCTTCGTTTGCAATACAAACATCAACATATTTCATAAGCTCGCCCATAACCTGTCCTGCTTTTTCAGTTGACCAAAGTTTTTTTCTGAAGTTAAGGTCACAGCTAACTTTAATACCCTTTTCCTTGGCTTTTTTACATGCGTCAAGGCAAATTGCTGCAGTTTCATCGCTAAGTGCAGGAGTAATGCCTGTAAAGTGGAACCAGTCAGCACCCTCAAAAATAGCATCCCAGTCAAAATCTGCTTTTGTTGCTGTAGCTATAGAAGAATGTGCTCTGTCATATACTACATTAGAAGCTCGCTGCGAAGCACCCTTTTCGCAAAAGTAGATACCAAGTCTTTCGCCGCCGCGTGCAATGTGCTTTGTGCAGATGTTGTATTTGCGAAGCTGTGAAAGACAAGCTTCACCAATAGGGTTGTTAGGGAGTTTTGTAACAAAACAAGCATCTCCGCCATAATTGGCAACCGAAGCACAAACATTTGCTTCACCGCCGCCGTATTCAACCTCAAAGCTCTGTGCCTGAATATATCTCTGATGGCCAGGAGTCTGAAGTCTCATCATAATTTCACCAAAAGTAACAACTTTCATTTTATGTACCTCCAATAATTATTTTTTCATATTTTGTCTTGCTGCTTTTATATTTTCAACAAATTTTTTAGCTTCAGCAGTAATTGCATCGTAATCACCGGTTTTTGCACCTTTTGTAAGTGATGAACCTGCACCAACAGCAACAACACCAGCTTTTATCCACTCGTCTACATTATCTGCCGAAACACCGCCTGTAGGCATAATGTTAGCCTGAGGGATTGGTCCTTTAATATCTTTAACCATATTTGGTCCAAAAATATCACCTGGGAACAATTTAATAATATCACAACCCATTTCAAGTGATTTAACAACATCATGCATTGTCATGCAACCTGGCATGCAAGGAACTGCATATCTGTTACACAATTTGATTGTTGCTTCATCATAGTATGGGCTAACTACATACTGAGCACCTGCAAGTATAGCTATTCTTGCAGTTTCGGGGTCAAGCACAGTACCTGCACCCAAAATGATTTCATCCTCACTATAGTGCTTAGCAAGCTCTTCAATAACTCTGTTAGCACCAGGTACAGTAAAGGTAAGCTCAATTGCAGGAATGCCTCCCTTGATGCATGCATCTGTAATTTTAATTGCCTGTTCAGCACTTTCCGCTCTGACAACAGCAACAACGCCAACTTCTTTAATTTTGGAAATAACTTTTTGTTTGTCCATTGGGTATGTCCTCCTCAATTTTTAATACAAAGGTATTATAACATATTTTTTTTTAATTGTCAAAATAAAACACACATAAAATAACAATTTTTTTCTTTTTTAATTAATAATTACAAATTATAAAAAAACTGCTAATATTTACAAAATTATATTGAAAAAATAAGTTAAATTTGATATAATAATTATTAATTATTTATTTATAAAGGAGTATTCCTAATGATTAAATGTGAAAAAACTGATAAAATTTTAGAATTACTTGACAATGATTGCACTATGCCACTCGAGCAGATAGCAACGCTGGTTGACTTACCAACCTTAAAGGTTGCGGAAATTATACAAAATTTGAAGGATGAAAAAATAATCCTTAAAAATAAAAGTGTTATAAACTGGGAGCTTACTGATAAAGAATTTGTAACTGCACAAATTGAACTCAAGGTTACACCTCAGCGCGGTGAAGGCTTTGATAAAATTGCTGAGCGTATATACAAATTTCCTGAGGTAAAATCTTTATACCTTATGGCAGGTCAGTATGATTTGCTTGTGTTTATTGAGGGCAAAACCATGAAAGAAGTTGCATTGTTTGTAGCAAACAGGCTTGCACCACTTGATTTTGTAGTAAGCACAGGTACTCACTTTGTACTCAAAAAGTATAAAGATCAAGGCGTAATTTTTGATGATAACGAAACAGATGACAGGCAGGTAATAACATTATGAGCACATTTGATATTAATAATTTTATAAACAGCTCTGTTACAAATATGCAGCCAAGCGGCATACGAAAGTTTTTTGATATTGTAAGTACAATGAAGGATGCAATTAGCCTCGGAGTTGGCGAACCCGATTTTGCAACACCATGGCACATCCGTGATGCAGGTATATATTCACTCGAAAAAGCCCAGACACACTACACATCAAATTCGGGTTTGCCTGAGCTTCGCGAGCAAATTTGCAGTTATGTAAAAAAGTTTAACCTCGACTATAGGCCAGACGAGGTACTGGTTACAGTTGGAGGCAGCGAGGGCGTTGACTTGGTTATGCGCACTGTGCTTGAACCCGGTGACGAGGTGCTTGTGCACGAGCCTGCATTTGTATGCTACAAGCCTTGTGCACAGCTTGCAGGCGGCATACCTGTTACTATACAAACAAATAGTGACAACGGCTTTAAGCTAACTGCGCAGCAAATAGAAGAAAAAATTACACCAAAAACAAAAATGCTTGTTTTATCCTATCCAAACAATCCAACAGGGGCAATTATGACAAAAGAAGATTTGGAGCCAATTGCCGAAGTGGTAAAAAAACATAATATAATGGTATTGTCGGATGAAATATATGCAGAACTTACATACGGCGGAAAACAGCATTTTTCCATAGCTTCACTACCTGATATGAAAGACAGATGCATAGTTGTAAACGGTTTTTCAAAAGCATTTGCAATGACAGGATGGAGGCTTGGATTTACTCTTGCTAACAGTACACTTACAAAGGCTATGACAAAGGTACATCAGTATGCAATTATGAGTTCACCAACTACAAGCCAGTATGCAGCCATAGAGGCACTAAAAAACGGCGAAAAGTCTATTAGAGATATGTGTAATGAATATGACGACCGCAGAAAAATTATTGTAGATTCATTTAACAAGCTTGGTCTTAAATGCTTTAACCCAGAAGGTGCTTTTTACATATTCCCTTCTATTAAATCAACAGGACTTTCAAGTAACGATTTTTGTGAACGTCTGCTTTTGGAACAAAAGGTTGCAGTTGTGCCTGGCACAGCATTTGGCAGTTGCGGCGAAGGATTTATACGTGTTTCGTATGCATACAGCATAAAACAAATTAACACAGCGGTTGAACGAATAGAAAAATTTTTAAACAAATAATACGGAGATAAAAATGGCTTTTAACATTGTTTTAGTTGAACCCGAAATTCCGCAAAATACAGGCAATATTGCCCGTACATGTGCAGTTTCGGGAACTAACCTACACCTTATAAAACCTTATGGTTTTAAAATTACCGACAAAAACTTAAAAAGAGCAGGTCTTGACTACTGGCATTTGCTTAATATTACTGAATATGACAACCTGAACGAATTTTTTGAAAAAAATGAAGGTGGCACATTTTACTTTGCAACTTCAAAAGGCAGACACCGCTACTCAGATGTAAAGTTTAAAGATGGTGACTTTGTTTTGTTTGGTAAAGAAACAAAAGGACTTGATGAGCAATTGTTAAAAGCAAATGAACAATTTGCCATACGAATACCTATGGTTAATGATACCAGATGCCTTAACCTTGCAAATTCCGTTGCAGTTGTATTGTATGAAGCATTGCGTCAAAATAATTATTTTGACCTGGAAACAAGTGGTAACCTTACAACTTTAAGCTGGGATGAATAATTAACGATAAATTACATTTAATATTATAAGGAAAGGATTGGTATAATGAAAAAAATTAAAATTATTACCGATACAGCCTCGGATATTACTCTTGAGCTTGCAAAACAAAAAGATATTCATCTTATCCCTATCAATATCAATATAGACGGAATATCATACAAAGACAGGTATGATATTGACTGTGAAAAATTCAACAAAATGCTCCCAGAATGTAAGGAAATGCCAAAAACAGCTCAGATATCGGTAAGTGAGCATTATGATGAGTTTAAAAAATTCAGTGATGATTATACAATTATTTATTGCTGTATTTCGGCAAAAGCAAGCGGAACCATTCAGTCTGCCCATATGGCCAAGCAGATGATTGAAGAAGAAAACCCCGATGCTGATATCAATATTGTTAACTGCAATACCTTTTCGTACTGCTACGGCTATTGGGTACTTAAAGCTGCCGATATGGCAAAAAACGGTGCAACTGCAAAAGAAATAGTTGAAATGATAGAAAATAACTCGGAGCAAACAGAAGCTATTTTTGTTGTAGATGACCTCACCTATCTCGAAAAAGGCGGCAGAATAAAGCCTGCAGCAAAAATTGTTGGTAACATACTGGATATCAAGCCTATTCTTACAATTGAGGATGGTCTTATAGGTAGCAAAGACAAGGTAAGAGGTGCAAAAAAAGTAAACAAAAAGCTTTTGGACATACTTATGAATGATATCAGAGAGGATTACGAGCAGACAGTTATTATTTTTCACATAAATGCAGCCCAAAAAGCCGAGGCGCTAAAATCACAGCTTTTGGAAAATACACCTTTTAAAAACACTGTAATTGTTGAGGTAGGCCCTACTATAAGCATACATGCTGGCCCTGGCACATGTGCATACGGATTTTTGAAAAAATAACAACAAAACATGTATTTTATATCAAGTATTTGTTAATTTTATAACAATATTGAATATATATCACTTTTTTTGGCTAAATTACTTGAAAAATATTTCCAAATATACTATTATTATATTTGTGTAATTATGTTTGTAAAATAATATAAAATATATTTATGAGGTGAAAAGAAATGAACAAAAAAACTATTGAAGATATCGTTGTTACAGGTAAAAAAGTACTTGTAAGATGTGATTTTAACGTTCCACTTGATGAGAACAAAAACATCACAGATGAAAACAGACTTGTAGGTGCACTTCCTACAATTAAATATCTTTGTGAAAATGGTGCAAAGGTTATACTTTGCTCACATCTTGGCAGACCAAAAGGTGAATTTAATATGAAATACAGCCTTGCTCCTGTAGCTAAAAGACTTTCTGAGCTTTTGGGAAAAGATGTTAAAATGGCTGAGGATGTTGTAGGCGAAAGTGCAAAAGCAACAGTTGCCTCTCTTAACGATGGTGATGTTTGCCTTCTTGAAAACGTAAGATTTCATAAAGAAGAAGAAAAGAATGATGCTGAATTTTCAAAACAGCTTGCTTCGCTTGCCGAAATTTATGTAAATGATGCTTTTGGTACAGCTCACAGAGCACATGCATCTACAGCTGGTGTTGCTGATTACCTCCCTGCAGTATGCGGCTACCTTATTGGTAAAGAAATTGATGTTATGGGTAAGGCTCTTTCTAACCCTGCAAGACCTTTTGTAGCAATACTTGGCGGTGCAAAGGTTTCTGACAAAATCGGTGTAATCGAAAACCTGCTTGATAAAGTAGACAGCCTCATTATTGGCGGAGGTATGGCATATACATTCCTCAAATCACAGGGTTATGAGGTTGGTAAATCAATTTGTGAAATGGATAAGCTTGACCTTGCAAGAGACCTTATGGCAAAAGCACAGGCTAAAGGTGTTGAGCTCCTCCTCCCTGTAGAAACTGTTGTTGCTAAAGAGTTTAGCAACGATGCCGAAGAAAAAATTGTTCCTTCTATTGCTATTCCTGCAGATTATGAAGGTCTTGATATCGGCCCAAAAACTGTTGAACTGTTTTCAAATGCAATAAGCAAAGCAAAAACAGTTATCTGGAACGGACCAATGGGTGTGTTTGAAATGCCAAAATTTGCTGTTGGCACAAAAGCTATTGCAAAAGCGGTTGCAGAAGCTGATGCAGTTACAATAATCGGTGGCGGTGATTCTGCAGCAGCAGTTCAGCAGCTTGGTTTTGCAGACAAAATGACACATATTTCAACAGGCGGCGGTGCTTCGCTCGAATATCTTGAAGGTAAAGTGTTGCCTGGTATTGATTGCCTTAACGACAAATAATTTGTTACTTACGAAAGGAATTGATTAATTATGAGAAAAACAATAGTTGCCGGCAACTGGAAAATGAATATGACTCCAAGTCAGGCCAAAACTCTTATAGAAGAACTTAAGCCACTTGTTGCAGACAGTAAAAACGGATGCATTATTTGTGTACCATACACAGACTTGTATGTTGCTTTAGAAGCAACAAAAGGCTCAAACATTGAAGTTGGTGCCGAAAATATGTACTTTGAAGAATCAGGTGCATATACAGGCGAAATTTCACCTGCTATGCTTGAGGAAATGGGCGTTAAATATGTTATCATCGGTCACAGTGAAAGAAGACAGTACTTTGCCGAAACTGATGTAACAGTTAATAAAAAGGTTATCAAAGCATTTGAACACAACCTTATTCCTATTGTTTGTGTTGGTGAATCTTTGGAGCAGAGAGAGCAAGGCATTACATTTGAACTTGTTGCTATGCAGACAAAAATTGCACTTCTTGGCCTTACCAAAGAGCAGGTTAAAAAGACAATTATTGCATACGAACCAATCTGGGCTATCGGTACAGGCAAAACTGCTACAAATGAGCAAGCTCAGGAGGTTTGTGCAAAAATCAGACAAACAGTTGCTCAAGTTTATGGTTCTGAGGCAGCCGAGGCTATTACAATTCAGTACGGTGGCAGCGTAAATGCAAAAAACAGCGCCGAACTTTTTGCTAAAGATGACATCGACGGCGGTCTTGTTGGCGGTGCTTCGCTTAAGGCAAACGATTTTTCAATAATCGTAAACAGCTAATTAACACAAAACTCTGCCGAATTATCGGCAGAGTTTTCTAAAGACAATGAAAGGAATGGTACAAATTATGAGTAAAAAACCTGTTGTTCTTGCTATACTCGACGGTTACGGCGAAAGCGAATATAAAAACGGCAATGCAATATATACTGCAAAAACTCCACGTATGGATGAATTTATGGCTAAATACCCAAAAACAGTAATCCACGCAAGCGGTTTGGATGTGGGTTTGCCAGATGGTCAGATGGGTAACTCTGAGGTTGGCCACACAAATATTGGTGCAGGCAGAATTGTATATCAGGAGCTTACGAGAATTACCAAATCAATTAATGATGGTGACTTTTTTGAAAACGAAGCACTTTTGGGTGCTTGTGAAAACTGCAAAAAAAATGACAGTTCACTTCATATAATGGGGCTTTTATCTGACGGTGGCGTTCACAGCCATTTTGACCATTTGCTCGGTATTATACGCCTTGCCAAGAAAAACAATTTACAAAAAGTATATGTACACTGCTTTATGGATGGCAGGGATGTATCCCCTACCAGTGGTATTGATTTTGTTAAAAGCCTTGTTGAAAAACTTCGTGAAATTGAATGCGGACAAATTGCTTCTGTTATGGGAAGATATTATGCAATGGACAGAGACAACCGTTGGGAGCGTGTAAGCCTTGCATATGACGCTATGGTTAAAGGTGATGGTGCAAAATGCGAATCTGCTGTTACAGCTATGGAAAAATCATATAACGAGGATATAACAGATGAATTTATTGTTCCAACAGTTATTGTAAAAGATGATAAAGCAATCGGTACAATTTGTGAAAATGACTCTGTTATATTTTTTAACTTCCGCCCCGACAGAGCCAGAGAAATTACAAGAACAATTGTTGACAGTAATTTTGACGGATTTGAAAGAGATTTTTTTAACACATACTTTGTTTGTATGACACAATATGATGCTTCGATGCCTAATGTAAATGTTGCTTTTAAACCTCAAAAATTAGAAAATACACTTGGTGAATATTTAAGCAACAAAGGGTTAAAGCAACTCAGAATTGCAGAAACCGAAAAATATGCACATGTTACTTTTTTCTTTAACGGCGGTGTAGAAAAGGTTTATGACGGCGAAGACAGAATTCTTGTAAATTCGCCAAAAGTGGCAACATACGACCTACAGCCCGAAATGAGTGCATACGAAGTTACGGATAAATTACTTGAGGCACTTGACACTGATGCATACGATGTTGTTATACTCAACTTTGCCAACTGCGATATGGTTGGCCATACCGGTGTTATGGATGCAGCGGTTAAAGCTGTTGAGGCTGTTGATGAGTGTATAGGTAAAGTTGTTGATAAGGTTAACCAAAAAGGTGGCATTGTATTTATTACTGCAGACCATGGTAATGCTGAACAGATGACTGACCCTAAAGACGGCTCGGTATTTACAGCTCATACAACAAATGTTGTACCATTTATTGCAATTGGTCTTGATGAGGGTGTCAAACTTGAAGTTGGCCGACTTGCAGACCTTGCTCCTACAATACTTGATGTTATGAATATTGAAATCCCATCAGAAATGACTGGAAAATCAATAATATCAAAATAATAATTTAATATTAAGTAACAAAAACGGACTGTATAATTGATATACAGTCCGTTAATTTTATTTTGACATTTAAATTACAAATAACAGTATGCTGCCAAAATCGCTTTGTTAGCAACAGTTTAAATTATATAATTGCTTTGTGGTAAACTTTTTTACCTTTGCGTATTTTAACGCCATCTGCAAGAGATGCTTGTGTAATTACATAATTTATGTCAGTAACTTTTTGGTCATCAACCGAAACTCCGCCCTGCTGAACAAGTCTTCTGCCTTCTGATTTGCTTGCAATGAGTCCGCATTCTGTCATAAGGTCTAAAATAGCAATTCCACCGTCAACTAATTTTGCTTTGTCAATGGTTGTTGTAGGCATATTAGAATCATCACTGCCGCCTGCAAATAGTGCGTGTGATGCAGTTTTAGCTTTTTCGGCCTCTTCCTCGCCGTGTACAAGAGCAGTAAGCTCATAAGCAAGAATTTCTTTAGCTTGATTTAGCTGGCTACCCTCCCAGGAGTCCATCTCGTCAATTTTTTCAAGCGGGAGGAATGTAAGCATTCTAATACACTTAAGTACATCATTATCTCCAACATTGCGCCAGTACTGATAAAATTCAAATGGTGATGTTTTGTTAGGGTCAAGCCAAACTGCACCATTTGCTGTTTTGCCCATTTTTTTGCCTTCAGAATTCATAAGTAGTGTAATTGTCATTGCATATGCATCCTTGCCGAGCTTTCTTCTTATAAGTTCGGTGCCGCCAAGCATATTTGACCACTGGTCATCTCCGCCAAACTGCATATTACAGCCATAATTTTGAAAAAGATGATAAAAGTCATACGACTGCATAATCATATAGTTAAATTCGAGGAATGAAAGTCCCTTTTCCATACGTTGCTTATAACATTCGGCACGAAGCATATTGTTAACCGAAAAGCATGCACCAACCTCTCGGAGCAATTCAATATAGTTGAGGTTTAAAAGCCAGTCGGCGTTGTTAACCATAATGGCTTTATCATCACCAAATTCAATAAATTTTTCCATCTGTTTGCGGAAACACTCGCAGTTGTGGTCAATTGTTTGTTTAGTCATCATAGAACGCATATCAGTTCTGCCCGATGGATCGCCAATATGACCAGTACCTCCGCCTATTAACACAACCGGCTTGTTACCAGCCATCTGCAACCTTTTCATAAGGCAAAGTGCCATAAAGTGACCTACATGAAGTGAGTCAGCTGTAGGGTCAAAACCAATATAAAAAATTGCTTTTCCGTTATTAACAAGTTCTCTTATTTCTTTTTCGTCAGTAACCTGAGCTATAAGACCTCTGGCTACAAGTTCTTCGTATATCTTCATATTAGCCTCCAAAAACAAGATACTTTATTATAAAATATTTCTGTAAAAAAATCAAGTATATCGCTAAATGTTTTCTATTTGCCAGTCAATAGGCTGCATATTGTTTTTTGCAAGAAATTGGTTGGCAAGTTTAAAATGATTGCAACCAAAAAATCCTCTTGATGCTGAAAGCGGACTTGGGTGAACGCTTGTAAGTACAAGATGTTTGTTACTATCAATAAACCAAGCTTTTGACTTTGCATTGTTGCCCCACAGCATAAATACAACAGGTTCATTTTTTAAATTAACCTTTTTGATTATAGCATCGGTAAGTATTTCCCAACCTTTGCCGCTGTGAGAATTTGCGTTGTCGGCCCGTACAGTAAGCGCTGTGTTTAAAAGCAGTACTCCTTGTCTTGCCCATTTTTCCAGGTAACCGTTGTTTGGAATATAGCATCCGAGCGAAGTATTGAGCTCTTTGTAAATATTGCGCAACGACGGTGGAATGGCAATGCCCTTTTTTACCGAAAATGCAAGGCCATGTGCTTCACCTTCGCCGTGATACGGGTCCTGACCAAGTATTACCACCTTAACATCCTCATACGAAGTATAACGTAATGCGTTAAAAATATCATTCATTTGAGGGTAAATTGTTTGTGTTGAATATTCAAGCTTTAAAAACTCTCTAAGTCGTAAATAATACTCTTTGCCAAATTCTTCTTTAAGCAATTGGTCCCAGCTGTTGCCAAGTTTTACCATACAGCGCACCTGCCATTCATTAGTTTTTCTTAGATTTTGCTCTCAATGATTTATCAAGTATTTTTTTTCTGATTCGCAAATTGTTTGGAGTAATTTCCAAAAGTTCATCATCAGCCAAAAACTCTATACAGTTTTCAAGGCTCATAGATATTGGTGTAATAAGCCTGAGCGCATCATCAGAGCCAGCGGCACGTGTATTTGTGACGTGCTTTTTTTTGCATACATTAACAACTATGTCCTCGCCTCTGTTTGTTTCGCCAACAACCATACCCTCATATACATTAACACCAGGGCCTATAAACAATGAACCTCTCTCCTGCGAATTGTACAATCCATACGAAACTGCCTCGCCATCTTCAAATGCAATAAGTGATCCGCGTGAACGTGTAGGTATATCACCCTTGTATTGTTCATATCCTGTCAAAACGTGGTTCATTATGCCATTACCTCTTGTGTCGGTAAGAAGCTGCGAGCGGTAACCAATTAGGCTACGCGATGGTATATTAAACTCAAGACGTGTAAATCCGTTTGAGCCTGTATTCATATTAAGCATCTGCCCTTTACGCTCGCTGAGTTTTTCAATTACTGCACCAACATATTCATCAGGTACATCAACAACAAGATACTCTATTGGCTCCATATTAACCCCGTCAATAACCTTGTTAATTACTTCGGGCTTGGACACCTGAAACTCATAGCCCTGTCTTCTCATTGTTTCAATAAGTATAGAAAGGTGCAGTTCTCCCCTGCCCGATACTTTAAAGCAATCTGCCGAATCTGTTTCCTCAACCTTGAGGCTTACATTTGTTGCAGTTTCCTTAAACAATCTGTCCCGCAGATGTCTTGATGTAACATACTGACCATCCTTACCTGCAAATGGGCTGTCATTAACACAAAAGTTCATAGAAAGCGTTGGTTCATCAATATCAATAAAAGGAAGTGGTTCGATGCAATCTACTGCGCATAGTGTTTCCCCGATATGAACATCTGAAACACCCGATACCTGCACAATATCTCCAACAGATGCCTCGTTTGTTTCAACTCTTGTAAGTCCCTGATATTCATAAATTTTTGTAAGTCGGACATTAGTGGTTGTGCCGTCTTTTTTGCAAAGTGCAACAGTCTGTCCAACTGTCATTTTACCTCTTTCAATCCTGCCAACTGCCATAGTTCCAACATATTCATCGTACTCAATGTTAGACACAAGCATTTGCAAAGGTGCGTCAAGCTCACCTTTTGGAGCTGGCACATGCTCTATTATTGCATCATACAATGGTTTTAAATCTGTACCCACTGTTTCGGGGTCAAGCACTGCATAGCCATCGCGCCCCGAAGCAAATACCACCGGGGAATTAAACTGCTCATCAGTTGCATCAAGCTCTAAAAAAAGCTCAAGCATTTCGTCAACAACCTCGTGTGGCCTAGCATTTGGTCTGTCAATTTTGTTTACAACAATAATAGGTTTTATATTAAGAGAAAGTGCCTTTTTGAGCACAAATCGTGTTTGAGGCATACAGCCTTCAAAAGCATCAACAAGCACAAGCACTCCGTCTACCATTTTAAGTACACGCTCTACCTCACCGCCAAAATCTGCATGTCCGGGAGTATCAACAACGTTGATTCGTATTCCATTGTACATAAGAGATGTATTTTTAGAAAGTATAGTAATACCTCGTTCTCTTTCAAGGTCATTATTATCCATTACTCTCTCATCTATCTGCTGATTTTCTCTAAAAATACCGCTTTGCCTAAGCAATCCGTCAACAAGAGTTGTTTTGCCATGGTCAACGTGTGCAATAATAGCAACATTTCTCAAATTTTGTATTGTATCCATATGTGTAATCCCTTTCAGATTATTGTTTATCATACATCAAAAAACCCCTTCGCTTGAAGGGGTTTAAAACTGTATGAGTTACTTATCCAGACCAAATTTCTTTCTGAATTTTTCTACTCTTCCGCCTGTATCAACAAGCTTTTGTTTACCTGTGTAAAAAGGATGACATTTTGAGCAAATTTCAACAGAAATGTTTTCTCTTGTTGAACCAACTTCAAAAGTTTCACCACAAGCACACTTAACGGTAGTTGTTTTGTATTCGGGATGCAAATCCTGTTTCATTATGTGATCACCTCTTTCGTGAATATTGCGTTCTGTTTTCATACTTGATTAGTATATCACAATAAATTTATAAATGCAAGTGTTTTTTTAAATTTTTTAAATATTTCAATTATTTTTACCAAAAAATGTTTGATTTTTTCATTATGATATGATATTATTAATATGTTTGTTTTATAAAGGCTAATGAAAGGACAGCAACAATATGTCAATTTATGAAATATTAATACTAGCCGTTGCTCTCGCTATGGATGCATTTGCAATCTCTGTGTGCAAAGGGCTTGCTATGTATAAAATCAATTATAGACACACAGCAATAATTGCATTGTTTATGGGTTTTTTTCAGGCTATAATGCCAGCAATCGGCTGGATTTTTGGAATCGGATTTCAAAGTGTCATCCAAAAATTTGACCACTGGGTTGCATTTGTGCTCCTTGCATTTATAGGCGGTAAGATGATATATGAATGTTTACACAGCAAAGAGCAACAAACCTGTAAAAATGAGAGTATCCTTGATGTTAAAGAGCTTTTTGTACTTGCAGTAGCAACAAGCATTGATGCGCTTGCAACAGGCGTTACATTTGCATTTTTGCAGGTAAACCTTTTACTTGCTGTACTTTTAATTGGATGCATAACTTATGTTATATGCTTTTTAGGTGTTATAATTGGCAACAAATTTGGAATTAAATACAAATCAAAAGCAGAAATTGCCGGCGGTGTTGCACTCATTTTACTCGGGCTAAAAATCTTGCTTGAGCACACAGTAAATATATAAACAATCTATTACAAATGAGGAATTACAATGAAAGAAACAAGCCTAATACCAAAACTATTTTTTACACTTAAAAGTTACAGTAAACAAAAATTTATTAACGACATTATTTCGGGTATAATTGTAGCAATTATTGCACTTCCGTTGTCTATTGCCCTTGCGCTTGCATCAGGAGTAAAGCCTGAGCAGGGCTTATACACTTCAATTATAGCAGGGTTTGTTATTTCTTTTTTGGGCGGCAGCACTGTACAAATATCCGGCCCAACAGCTGCATTTGCTACAATTGTTGCAGGCATTGTTGCAACAAACGGAATGGATGGACTGATTATTGCAACAATTATGGCAGGAATAATTCTTATACTTATAGGTATATTGCATCTTGGCGACCTGATTAAATATATGCCAAACAGCATTACAACCGGTTTTACATCAGGCATAGCTGTTACTATTTTAATAGGTCAGTTTAAAGATTTTTTTGGGCTTACATTTACACACTCCCCTGTAGAAACAATGGAAAAACTTGCAGAATTTGCAAAATGCTTTTATACAATTAACATAACAGCACTTTTAGTAGGTATATTTGCACTTATCTTACTTATTGTAACACCAAAATTTATTAAAAAAGTGCCTCCGTCACTTATAGCAATTATTGTTTGCTCACTTTTGGTTAAGCTTTGTAATTTAAATGTTAATACAATTGGTGATTTGTATCAGATTTCGTCATCGTTCCCATCATTTGTACTGCCACAAATCACAGCGGATAAAGTAATAACTCTTATTCCGAACGCATTTACAATTGCTATATTGGCAGCTGTGGAATCACTCCTTTCGTGTGTGGTTGCAGATGGAATGACAGGCAGCAAACATAATTCAAATATGGAGCTTGTAGCGCAAGGTGCAGGCAATGTTTGTTCGGTACTTTTTGGCGGTATACCCGCAACAGGAGCAATTGCCCGAACTGCTGCAAACATCAAAAACGGCGGTACAACACCTGTTGCAGGAATAGTACATGCAATAGTGCTTGCTTGCGTGCTTGTTATATTTATGCCATATGCTTCTATGATTCCAATGCCTGTTATAGCAGCAATATTGTTTATGGTAGCATATAATATGAGCGAATGTCGATATTTTGTGCATGTAGTCAAAAAAGCCCCAAAAACAGAAGTTGTTGTGCTCATTGTTACATTTTTACTAACTGTAATATTTGACCTCATTGTTGCAATTTGTGTTGGTCTTGCACTACACTTTATATTTTTACTAATATCAAAATTAACAAAAAATAAGTAATAAAAAACGAGGTGAAAAATTCACCTCATTTTTTATTACACTATGGTAATTTGTGATATAATAATGGTAATTATATTCTACATTAATTTTAAAAGTTGTATTGTAAAATCATATACCCTGAGTACCGACGAAATGCTTGTCCTCTCACTTGTTGTGTGTATATCAAACAAATCGGGTCCGTACGAAATACAGTCTAGGTTATCTATTTTATCACTAAATAAGCCACATTCAAGTCCAGCGTGAATAACATCTATAACAGGCTGTTTTCCATACATATCCTCATATGTTTTAACAGCAAGGTCTTTTAATGGCGATTGTCCCTTAAATTCCCATGCAGGGTAATCACCATGAATGTCAACACAAAAATTACAGTTTGCCAATATATCAGAAATATCATTTTTAAGTTGATATTTTTGTTCAGATACACTGCTTCGCACCGAAATTTCAAATTTAATATCATTATCGTTCGTGGAAACTACTCCAATATTTGAAGAAGTTTGCACCAAATCAGGTATTATTTTGTTCATACACCTTATACCGTCGGGCAAATCCAATAAAGCCTTAATTATACCTTGTGAATCACTCTCGGTTATAGTTTGGGTTGCCACAGGCAAATCACAAATTTCGATTTTGCAATCACAGTCGCTATAGGTTGATTTTACATACTGAATATACCTTTGTGCAATACTTTTATCTACATTAGTTGCAGTAAATACAACCTCACAAGAGCAAGGAATGGCATTTTCCTTGCTGCCGCCATTTACCAAAACAATTTTGCAATTGCCAATTTCATCAATAATTTTAAAAGCAAGCTTTATTGCATTACATTTGTTTTTGTGTATTTCAACACCTGAATGACCGCCATCGAGGCCCGAAACACTAAGCTTGTATGTGCTTGTCACATTAGCTGATATATTACAGCTTTTTGTTCCAGTTACGCTAATGCCACCAGCGCATCCAACAGTAAATACTCCCTCACATTCCGAGTCAATATTAAGCATACGCTTACCTTTTAATATGCTGCAGTCAAGAGCAACTGCGCCAAGCAGGCCAACCTCTTCGTTAGATGTAAACACACATTCAATAGGAGGATGCTCAAGCAAATCATCTGTAAGTATTGCCATCATCATGGCACACGCAATTCCGTTGTCAGCGCCAAGGGTTGTTTTGTGTGCAGTTACAGTATCACCGTCACGCAACAGCCTGATTGGTAAATTTACAAAATCAAACTCACCATCGCTGGCACACACAATGTCTGTGTGCCCCTGAATAATTACTGGCTCACTGGATTTTGTACCCTGTTTATATATAACAACATTATCACTGTTATCGCGATAATATTTAAGGTTGTTGCTGTTAGCAAAATTGCACAAGTAATCAGCTATCCCCTTGGTATTAAAAGAGCCTCGCGGAACTCTTGACAATTGTTCAAAATACTCAAGTACCTTGTTTTGTTTTATGTCATTAAACAAACTCATAAATATCTCCAATCTAACAAAATATCTATGTATTATTATACCACTTTAACAGTTATAATTCAAGCATTAACAAAAAAGAGCACTGAAATTTCAGTGCTCTTTATAAATTTTCAAATCTTAAATTACTGGTTTTCGTATTTTTCGCAAATTGTATTTATAGAACCATCTTCGAGCATAGCGTCAATTTTAGCATTTATAGCATCAAGAAGCTCTGTGTTGCCTTTTTTAACAGCTATACCATATTCTTCAGATGCAAAAACTTCGGCATCTTCTACAATTTTAAGACCTTCATTTTCGCCAATAAATTTTTCTGCTGTTGAAGAGTCAATTACAACTACGTCGAGTTTGCCGTTTGCAAGGTCGAGAACTGCGTCAGCACCTTTTTTGTAGCCGTTGTAGTCATAACCAAGTTCTTCAATGCAAGTCTGACCTGTGTAACCGTCGATAACACCAATTTGTTTGTCAGCAATATCTGCAGCTTTAGAAATGTCAGAATCCTGGCTAACTATCATAACCTGAGTAGCCTTGTAGTATGGAGTTGAAAAATCTACTTCTTCAAGTCTTTCGGGTGTAATTGTCATACCTGCAATTACGCAGTCTACTTGATCGTTGCTAAGAGCAATAAGCAAGCTGTCAAAATCCATATTGTTAATTACGGCTTCAGCATCAATTGATTGTGCAACTGCTTTACCGATTTCGATATCGATACCTGCAAATTCGCCTACAACGCCTGCTTCGCTATCGATGTACTCAAACGGAGGAAACTCGGCGTTTGTACCAATATTAAGTACTTTACCGTCTGTGCTATTGTCGCCGCAGCCTGCAAAGCATGCTGTCATAGCAAGTACACATACTGCTACAACAATTAATTTTAAAACCTTTTTCATAATAAACATCTCCTTAAAATTTATATAACAGCAACGCTGCTACTTACTTTGTTATAGTACTTTGCTTAAAAATGCTTTTGTACGTTCATTTTGATGGTTTGCAAAAATATCATCAGGTGTGCCCTGCTCCATAATAATGCCTTCATCCATAAACAAAACTCTTGTACCAACCTCTTTTGCAAAACCCATCTCGTGAGTTACACAAACCATTGTCATACCATCATTTGCAAGAGACTTCATAACCTCGAGCACCTCTCCAACCATTTCGGGGTCAAGTGCCGAGGTAGGCTCATCAAAAAGCATAATTTCGGGATCCATAGCAAGTGCTCTTGCTATTGCAACACGCTGCTTTTGACCGCCTGAGAGCATACCTGGATATGCGTCTTTTTTGTCGGCAAGGCCAACACGCTCAAGGAGTTGCTCAGCTTTTTTAACAGCATCTTCCTTTTTGACATTGTTAACAAGCTTTGGTGCAATGGTTACATTTTCCAAAATAGTAAGGTGAGGAAACAGATTAAACTGCTGAAATACCATACCCATTTTTTTGCGGATATTGTTAACATTTGCCTTTTTTGATGTAATTAATTCATCATCAATATAAATTTCACCCTCGGTAGGCTTTTCTAGCAGGTTAAGGCATCTTAAAAAGGTAGATTTACCCGAACCTGACGGTCCGATTACAACAACAACTTCACCTTTTGATATATGCTCATTAATACCCTTTAAAACATCAATACTACCAAAGCTTTTAACCAAATTGTTTACTTTAATCAATTTTTTGCCCTCCGTAATCAGCGAATTTCGCTTTTTCTGAGTTGTTTTTCAAGTTTTGCAAAAACAAGTGTCAAAATTTTAATCATAACAAAATATATTATTGCTGTGCCTATAAGAGGCATAAATGCAATATATGTTGCTGATTTTATTTGATCGCCTGCTTTAGCTATATCACGAAGACCAACATAACCAACTATTGCAGTTTCCTTAATAAGTACTATAAATTCATTACACAGTGCAGGAAAAATATTTTTGATTGCCTGCGGAATTATTATATACACCATTGTCTGAAAGCCTGTCATTCCAAGTGAACGGCCGGCTTCAGTCTGTCCTTGGTCAATAGAAAGTATACCTGCCCTTATAATTTCCGACACATATGCACCCGAATTAATACCAAAGGCAATACTAGCTATTATCCACTTTTCCCACGATACAGATGCAAAAATTACAAAGTAAATTATAAGCAATTGAGTAACTGCAGGAGTACCTCTGATAATATCGGTGTATATTTTGCCGATAGCTTTTAAAATTTTTGACTTTGACAAATTGCAAAGTGCTATCAAAAGACCAATAATAATGCCAATTAAAACTGCAAGAAGTGACACCTTAACGGTAACACCTATACCTTCGAGTATAAGTAAATATCTATCTTTGTTTATAAAGCATTTTATAAAGTCAGAAGCAATTTCACCATACCATGAATCAACTTCTGCCAATTTGTACAAAAAAGACATTAATGCAATCCCCCACAAATTTTGTTTAATTAATTATATAACAAATTGAAAATATTGTCAATGAATTATTCAATATCATATGCATAATTATACAAAAACTGCGAGCAAACGAGAACATAATTATTTTAATAATTTTTCTCTTTCAAAATATTCATTTGTTTCTTTTATTACAACACCGCTTAGGGCAAAAAGTGCCACAAGGTTTGGAAATGCCATCAGCCCGTTAAAAATATCGGCAACAGCCCAAACAGCCGAAACAGATATATAAGGGCCAATAAACACTGCAAAAGCATACAAAATTTTATACACTAAAAATATTGTTTTGTTTTGACCAACAAGGTAATGCAAACATTTTTCGCTGTAATAATTCCATCCGAGTATGGATGTAAATGCAAAAAATACAAGCGATATCATAAGCACAAATTGTGATAATCGAGGCTCAAAAGGAAGCCCCATACCAAATGCATATGCGGATACATTAACACCCTCAAGCCCAGGTTGATTCCATGCATCTGTAATTACAATTGCAACTCCTGTCATTGTGCATATAACAATTGTGTCAATAAAAGTACCCGTCATACAAACAAGGCCCTGACGCACAGGTTGCCTAGTTCGCGCTGCTGCAGCAGCAATCGGTGCAGAACCCAGCCCAGCCTCGTTAGAAAATATGCCTCTTGCAATACCTTTTTGAATTGCAATAAAAATACTTCCCACAGCTCCGCCTGTAAACGCCTGAGGATTAAATGCTGATTTTATTATAACTTCAATTGCATAAGGTATTTTTGAGCGGTTATAAATAAGCAAAAATGTTACTGCACCAACATATACAATTGCCATAAAGGGCACCAAAATTTGCGAAACCTTTGCAATACTCTTAAGACCGCCAAAAATAACAACCGTCACGCATACAGTTACTATCAATCCCGAAATTATTACTGATATTGAGTATGTACCACTAAAAACATTTACGCTGTAAGCACATTGCGGATCAAAAAAGTTGTTTACAGCAGCTGTTATACCATTAACCTGCGTTATGGTGCCAATTCCCATTAATCCTGATAAAAGGCATGACACAGCAAACAAAACACCAAGCCATCTCCACTTTTTACCCATACCTTTTTGAATGTAGTAAAAAGGTCCGCCCAAAATTGTGCCGTCTTTTTCGATATGGCGATACTTTACTGCCAAAAACCCCTCAGCATACTTTGTTGCCATACCAAAAAATGCACCAACCTCAAGCCACAACAATGCTCCAGGTCCGCCTGAGCAAATTGCAGTTGCAACGCCAATAATGTTACCAGTTCCAATTGTAGCAGAAAGAGCAGTACACAAAGCGGCAAAGCTTGACACTTCACCGATTCCGTCCTGCTCATCAAAAAACATATATTTAATTGCCTTTGGCAAATGAACAACTTGCAACAGCTTTGTCCCGATGGTGAGGATTATGCCTACTCCCATAATGAGAATAATAAGCGGTAACCCCCAAACTGCATTGTGAATGCGGGATAAAAGCAGATTTAAATTATTCATATACACAAACCCCTGTTTGCTTAGCCAAAAATGTATAACTTACTCACTTTAGGCCAGCCGTTATTTATTTGCGTCGGCTTCGCAATACATACATCTGTATATTCTATTTTGCTTGTCGGCAAGTTTAAACATATGATGTATGCCTTGCTCAACACTTGTAATACATCTCGGGTTTTTGCATTTTATAACATCTGTTATTGTTTCGGGCAATTGGAGATGCATTTTTTTTACAAGCTTGCCGTCCTTAATAATATTTACGGTAATATCGGGGTCAATATAACCTAAAATATCAAGGTTATAATCAAAAATGCAATCGATTTTGATTATATCCTTTTTTCCCATTTTTTTGCTGGGTGCATTTTTAATTATTGCAACCTGACAATCAAGTAAATCAAGGTTTAAAAAATCATACAGCTGTGAAGATTTGCCAGCTTTTATGTGGTCAATTACCACACCGTTAGTTATTGAATCTATAGTCATATTAATCCACCTCCAACAGCTTAAGTATAAGTGCCATTCGCATATATTTGCCGTATTTTGTCTGCCTAAAGTAGCAGGCCCGTTTATCGTTATCAATTTCGGTCGAAATTTCGTTAACTCTAGGAAGCGGATGCATAACGATCATATCGTCTTTTGCATTTTTCATTTTTTCAGGAGTTAAAATATAGCTGTCTTTAAGCCTTAAATAATCTTCTTCGTTAAAAAATCTTTCCTTTTGAACACGTGTCATATAAAGTATGTCAAGCTCACCTATTACCTCATCAAGTGAATTTGTTTGAATATACTCTATGTTTTTTTCTTTAATATACTTTGTTTTTACATAGCTTGGCAGCTTTAGCTCATCTGGCGAAACAAGCACAAACCTAATGTTTTTGTACCTTGACATTGCAGCAACAAGCGAGTGAACGGTTCTGCCAAATTTTAGGTCGCCGCACAAGCCTATTGTAAGGTTGTCAAACCTGCCCATTTCCATATTTATAGTTAAAAGGTCGGCAAGTGTTTGAGTTGGATGATTGTGCCCTCCGTCACCTGCATTGATTACCGGGATAGTAGCTTTCATTGATGCAACTAAAGGTGCACCCTCTTTTGGATGACGCATTGCAATAATATCTGCATATCCGCTAACTACAGCAACCGTATCGGCAACACTTTCTCCTTTTGCAGACGAGCTTGAATTTGCATCCGAAAACCCAAGTACATTTCCGCCAAGCTCCATCATAGCAGCTTCAAAGCTAAGCCTTGTACGGGTAGATGGTTCAAAAAACAGCGTAGCAAGCTTTTTGTATCTGCATTTTTCCTGATATTTTTGGGGATTTGCAATAATATCCTTAGCAGTTGTTATAAGGGCGTCAATTTCTTCAACTGTCAAATCCATTATATCTATAATACTTCTGTTCATTCCGCTTTCCTCCCTAATAGTTTAAAATTATTTTATCCAGCTTTCGTCACTTGGATTGTTGCGGAACGCAATAAGTCTGTCTTTGTCTTCATGCTTAATATAGCCAATTTCTGCAGCTATTTGTACAATTGTATCAAAATTTGTAAGGCTGACATTTTTTACATTGGCTTTTTGGAGCCTGTCAATACCCTTTTGCATACCGTATGTAAATATCGAAGCAACACCCAAAACCTCGGCACCTGCTTCGCGGAGGGCTTCAACAACCTCAATAACACTGCCACCTGTGGAAATAAGGTCTTCTATAACAACAACCTTTTGTCCTTTTTCAAGCTTGCCCTCAATCTGATTGCCTCTGCCATGGTCTTTGCTGCCGCTGCGTACATATCCCATAGGCATATCCAAAAGATGACCTGTAATTGCAGCATGAGCAATACCAGCAGTTGATGTGCCCATCAAAACCTCGCAATCAGGATATTCGTTTTTTACAATTTTGGCAAGTCCGTTTTCTACATCGTTACGCACATTAGGGCTTGTAAGTGTGAGTCGGTTGTCGCAATATACTGGGCTTTTAATGCCGCTAGCCCAAGTAAAAGGCTGATCGGGGCGTAAAAAAACTGCACCTATTGAAAGTAAATCTTTTGCAATTAGCTTATCCATTATAATTTATCCTCCGTTATATAATTATTTACCCAAAAATTCTGATACACATTTGCGATAGCTTTTGAGCGGATTATCAGACGCTGTAATTGGTCTGCCCACTACAATAAAGTCAGAACCTATTTTTGCCGCTTGCTCAGGTGTTGTAATGCGCACCTGGTCACCAACATCACCGCCTGCAAATCGGATGCCTGGGGTAACTGTTAAAAAGCTGCTTCCGCATCTTTGGTGCACAGCCTCAGCTTCGAGAGGTGAGCATACAACGCCGTCAAGTCCGCTCATTTTTGCATTTTCGGCATAGCTCATAACTACCTCTTTAAGAGGCAGATTTATTTTAAGCTCGATTTGCATAAGCTCTTCACTTGTTGATGTAAGTTGTGTTACTGCAATCAAAAGAGGTCTGGAACCATCTGGTCTTGTTAAGCCTTCAATAGCACCCTGCATCATTTTACTGCCGCCAAATGCGTGGAGATTGCACATATCAACATTAAGCTTTGACAAAACACTCATAGATTTTTTTACAGTGTTTGGAATGTCACACAATTTTAAGTCAAGAAAAATCTTATGGCCTCTCTCTTTAATTTTGGCAACAATTTCAGGACCTGATGAATAAAACAGCTCCATACCTATTTTTACATATGGTTTTTCCTCAGGAAACAAATCAAGAAAATCCATAACCTCAGCCTGTGAATTAAAATCGCAGGCAATAATAACATCCTTATTCATTATGTGCTCCTCCTATTATATCTTGTAAATTATCTATATTATATTTTTTCATTACATTTGGCAAATCTTCAATAATGGTTTTGCATACATACGGGTCAACAAGATTTGCTGCACCTACCTGAACGGCCGTAGCACCCGCAAGCATCATTTCAATAACATCTTCGGCGTTTGATACGCCGCCCATGCCTATAATTGGTATTTTTACTGCATCGTACACCTGATAAACCATACGCACAGCCACAGGAAAAATTGCACTTCCAGAAAAGCCACCCATTTTGTTTGCAATAATCGGCCTTTTTGTGCGTTTGTTAATACGCATACCCATAAGGGTATTTATAAGGCTGATACCGTCTGCACCTGCATCCTCACAAGCTTTTGCAATGGAAACAATATCGGTTACATTTGGGCTTAATTTTATGTATACTGGCTTGGTTGTAACTTTTTTTACTGCTGCAGTAACCATAGCTGCCGCTTTTGGATCAGTACCAAAGCTCATACCACCATTGTGAACATTTGGACAGCTCACATTAACTTCAATAATGCCAACTTGCTCCTCTTTGTCTATTTTTTCACAGCAGTATGCATATTCGTCAACCGAAAAACCGCTTATGTTTGCTATGACCTTTTTGTTAAAGCATTTTTTTAACTGTGGCAACTCGTGTGAAATAACTCTTTCAATACCGGGATTTTGTAATCCTACTGCATTTATCATACCTGCCTCGCACTCAGCAATACGAGGTGTTGGATTGCCAAAACGGGGGTCCTTTGTTGTACCTTTAAACGAAAACGAACCCAAAATATTAATGTCATAAATTTCGGCAAATTCGTAACCATAACCAAATGTTCCGCTTGCAGGTATTATTGGATTATCAAGCTCCAAACCGCTGAGTGTTACTTTTGTATTTACCATATTATTTCCTCACTTTCAAGCACAGGACCATCTTTACAAATCCTTTTGTTGCCGTACTTTGTTTTGCAGCTACAGCCCATACATGCACCAAAACCGCAGCCCATCCTCTCCTCAAAACTGAGCTGACCGCTTGTTTTTGCAGCAAAATGCACTGCTTTAAGCATTAGTTCGGGGCCACAGGTGTAATAATATGTATAATCAATACTTTTCATTGCATCGGTAACAAAGCCTTTAACTCCCCTGCTGCCATCAACGGTTGTAACAATCACATCACACAGAGCAGCAAATTCATCATAACAAAACACTTCACAGGCAGTGTTAAACCCAAGTATAACCGTCGGCTTTTTGCCCATTGCAACAAGCTTTTTGCAAAGGTTGTACATAGGTGGCACACCTACGCCGCCGCCTATAAGCAGCGGTTTGTCACCCGACTTTGAAATGTCATAACCATTGCCAAGACCTGTCATAACATCAAGCTTGTCATTAGCACACAGCTTGCTCATAATTTCGGTACCTTCACCTACTACTTTATAAATTATGGTTACTGTTTTGTCATCATAATCATAAACAGATATAGGTCGTCTTAAATATTTTGAGCTAAGCTTGATGTTTACAAACTGACCACAGTTAGTAATATCAGATACATCACCTTGCAAAATCATTTTAAACACAGACGGTGCTATACACTCATTAAGTTTAATTTCAAAAATTCCGGTTTTCATATTATCTATCCTTTTTTAAAGTTTTGTCAATATATGCAATTTTTCCATTTGCAATTGTAAGCATACACTTTCCGTAAACCTCGGTATTGTCAAACGGGGAGCTTTTGCCCATCGATTCAAAATCTGCAGAATCAATGATATATTTGCTGTTTAAATCAAACACAGTAAGATTTGCAACATTTCCAACTTGTATTTTATTTTCAAACCCAAACCTTGCTGCAGGATTTGTGCTCATAAGTTCAACAAGCCTATCAATGCTTATAATACCAGTTTTTACAAAATTAGTGTACATAACAGCAAACGAGGTTTCTATGCCAACAATTCCGTTAAGAGAGCCTTTAAGTCCTTTAGATTTTTCCTCTTTACTATGTGGTGCATGGTCTGTTGCAATCATATCAACAGTACCATCAATTATGCCCTCAACAAGAGCTTGTCTGTCTGCTTTTGACCTGATTGGCGGATTCATTTTAAACCTGCCCTCGTCTTTTAAGTCATCATCACAAAACACAAGGTAGTGTGGAGCGGTTTCGCAAGTAATATCAACACCATCTTTTTTTGCCTGCCTTATAAGCTCAACACTCTCTTTTGCCGAAATATGGCACACATGATATTTAACGCCAGTTTTTTTAGCAAGCTCAATATCTCTTTTAATCGGCCTCCACTCGCTTTCGGAGCATATGCCCTTGTGACCATTTTTTTCAGCATACTCACCTTTGTGTATATATCCACCGCAAAGCAGTGAATTGTCTTCACAATGGGCAGATATAATTTTGCCCAAAGTTTTGGCAGTATACATAGCTTCAAGCATCAAGCTGTCATTTTGTACACCTTTGCCATCATCCGAAAAACCTATAACATCTGCCGACATTTGTTGCATTTTAGCAAGCTCTTGTCCGTTTTGATCAATAGTTATAGCACCAAAGGGATGTACATTTATTACAGCATCTTTATTTATAATATCAAGCTGGCACTTTAAATTTTGTTTGCAGTCAGGCACAGGGTTTAAATTTGGCATTGAGCACACATGGGTAAATCCGCCTCGGGCGCACGCTCTCGTGCCTGATGCTATAGTTTCCTTATACGAAAAACCCGGTTCACGCAAATGCACATGCACATCTGCAAAACCGGGGAATATATAAAAATTATCAAAATTAAAAATAGTATCACCGCAACAAGGAATAACGGAAGAAATATGAGTAATAACACCATTGTCAATTACAACATCTGTTTTGCCTATATTGTGAACATAAGCATTTTTTAAAATTAGACTCATAATTATATCCTCTCAAGTTAGAAATATCGTTAGCATAAAAAAAGGCTCACACCAAATGGCGTGAGCACAGATACATAATTAACTGACATTATTGTATCCGGCACACATATTTTATTAAATATATTGTACCATTTTTTATACAATAAGTCAATAGAGTTTACACCAAAATTTTAGTTAAATAAGTGGTGTTTTGCGTGAAATTAGATGTAAAATATTGCCTTCGGGATCACGGAAAAACATTGTACCGATGCCTTTGTCGCTAAGAGCAGCATCTTTAAGTATTTCTACACCCTCCAACTTTACTTTTGATACAAGTGTATCAAAATCATCTACCGAAATAGCAATATGACGAATACCAGCAGCAGTAAGCTCTGTAGGTATGTTGTCGTTTTGCGATGAGCAAAATTCAATCATACTCTTGTCGGAAAATGCAATAAAGTATGTACCCTTTCCATTGTCGTAAACCACTTCGCCGTCAAACACATTTTTGTACCAGTCCGAAAGCTTTTTTGTGTCCTTTGCATATATTGCAATATGCTCAATACCAATTTTCATAATCATTCTCCTTTTATTTATTTATTAAATTATAAAATTTAAATACAAATGGTGTGTAAATGTAATCGTATACATAAAATACAGCCAACATACCCAGCCACAAAACCCAAATAGAATACTTAATTGACATATCGGTTTTAAGTAAAAATACAAGAATTAGATATGACAAAATCATATAAATATTAAATACAATCAGTTTTACTGCAAAATTTAATACCTTGTTTTTAATTTTGTCTATTAAAAACTTAATTGCAGGGTAATTACCTACAACAAGCGCATACAAAAGTGCAACTGCCTTGTCGGGGACAATAAGCATACCAACAATTGCAACAGCTGCATACTGGCACAGTGCCAATTTGTAGCCGTACACAACAATAAGCATACCAACAATTACAGATGCTATAAAGGTAAATGCAAGCTTTGATGCAGGTAAAACAGATGCAATAAACAGCATTACAAGCGAAAATGCAGTACAAATTCCTCCAACTGCAACATAGTTACTTTTTTTATTTAACAACATGGTACCAAATCGCCACCCATCATTTCACAGCAACAGTCTGCACACAAAAGCGAAGTGCAATTGTCACATGTACAGCAAGCATTTGCATTGTTGTAGCCATAACCATTGCTTGTATTTGTATAAAACCCGCGTTGTGCATTCATTGTGTTATATGCACTTCGATATTCCATATTATATGGGTCAAGCTGTACAGCTCTGGCAAAATGCTGATATGCCATATCGTGCCAACCTCTCTTTTGATTGACAGCACCCATCAAAAAATGCCATTCGGCATTGCGGACAGAAACAGAATTTAATGCCCTTTGTGCTTCGTCAAGTCGATTTTCGTTAAGCATTTTGCGTATATGGCTAAGAGAGCTGTTGTAATTACCCTGATTATATCCGCCATAATTACCTGAGTATGAGCCTCCACCACGATTGCTCTGGGTTTTGTTTTTCATTAAATAATCATATGCCTCATTAATTTCGCGCATTTTTTCTGCTGCGAGGTCGGCAAGAGGATTGTCAATATATTTGTCGGGATGATATTTTTTTGCTAGTTCTCTGTATGCATCTTTAATCTGTGCTTCGGTCGCATTTGGCGAAACGCCTAAAACCTTGTATGGGTCATTCATTTATATTTTCGTCCTTTCTTTGGCTTTGTCCAAGTTGGTTAATTAAGGCATCTGTTTTTGCACGAATGCCAATGTATATAATGTTGTCAAGCACATCTTTGTTTTTAAATTTTGGTAATTTTTCATATTCTGCTGCAACAGCACCAAGAGTAAGATACAAAGATTGTTTTATGCACTCTTTGATGTTTTGATCAGCAACTCCATTGTATGAATATACAACATTAAGTACATTGTAATTTCCGCTTTTTAAATCACTATCCATATCGTCAAGTGCATCGGCAAAATATACAAATCTGCCTAGGTTGTACCCTATTGTTCGTAAAGCTGCATTTGCATTTTCAAACATATCTGCCATAATGTTAGCAAAGGGATGTGCAGCTTTGTCTATCTCGGCACATTGTTGTTTTTCAATTTGTGACAATTGCTTGAGATTATCTTTTACACTGGTTATCAAATCGCTGTATTTACCCTTTAATTTTTTTGTTGCAAAAAAGTATGGGACAATTGCAATAGCAGCTTTAATGCTTTTGTCATCACAAATATCGTCAAGCAACTTGTAGTATGTTAAAATAATGCTCATATCACTGCAAAAATCAACAGCATTATTATCAACAACAGTTTGCTTTTTAGCAATTGATTTTATACAACCAAGATTTTGTGTTTTTGTTGTACCATCGTATATTGAATCAACAAGTATTGCCAAAAAAGTAAAATCATAATTAAGCCCAAGCCTTACCAGTTGATTGTACCTTTTGCCAAGTGCCTTGCATAAGCCGCAATAGTATGACCTAAAGCTGTTGTAATGCTTAACTTTTAATTCGTCTTTGTAAATGTTTATATATCCAAACATATCATAACCTCATTTTAACACTAAACTTATTTTAATATAAAACATATATAAATGCAACACAAAAATATTAACATAGTGTAAATTTGTATTGATTTTTTATTCAAATTTGATATAATTGTTTTATCAACTGATTTGGAGATAAGCTATGAAAAGGACAAAAAACTTTAAATATGCCGATATGGATTTTGTTTTAATTATAGTATCAATACTTTGCACCGTTTTTGGCATAATAATGATTTCAAGTGCTGTAAAATCAATGGACGGAGGCGGAAAATTTTTAATCATACAATCTGTTTCCGGAATAATAGGGCTTATTATGATGCTTGTTTTTGCAACAATTGATTACGAAAACTTGGGCAACCTCACAAAATTTATTTACATAGGTTGTATTATGTTGCTAATATCAGTATTAATTATCGGAACAGGTCGTCAGGAGGTTGGCAGCAAAAGCTGGATAAGATTTGGCCCCATTGGTATTCAACCTGCAGAATTTGTAAAAATTGGCTTTATAATTACTTTTGCAAAGCACGCATCCGCTGTTAAGGATGAAATTAACAATCCAAAAAATGTGTTTTTTTTGTGCTTGCATCTTTTTGTTATTTTAGCTCTCATCCTCTTACAGCCCGACTTTGGTACTGCAATGGTATTTATTGTAATATTTGCCGGAATTATGTTTGTATCGGGAATTTCGTACAAATATATTGTTTCTGCATTTGCAACTATTGCCGCAGCAATACCTCTTATTTGGTTTTTCCTGCTTAAGCAATACCAAAAAAACAGAATACTTGTATTCCTCAACCCCGAAAGCGACCCGCTTGGTAACGGTTACCATGTGATACAGTCAAAAATTGCAATTGGCTCAGGAGGTATATTTGGCAAAGGCCTGTTTCAAGGAACACAAACACAGCTTGGCTACCTGCCTGTTAAGCACACAGACTTTATATATGCAGTAATTGGCGAAGAGCTTGGGCTTATAGGTTGTATTATTGCAGCAGTACTTTTGTTTACAATAGTATTAAGATGTATTTACAACTCACGAATGGCAAAAAATGATTTTAGCTCAAACATTTGTATTGGTGTTGCATGTATGTTTTTGGCACACATATTCGAAAATATTGGTATGTGCATTGGAATTATGCCGGTTACTGGTATTCCGCTACCGTTTTTTAGCTATGGCGGTTCATCGCTTATTACAAACTTTATTGCAATCGGACTTGTAATGAGCACATATATGAGGCGGCGTGAAATTACATTTGACACATAATTAAATATTATAAAATATAAAAAGCGGGCATAGCCCGCTTTTTGTTATACTTCCATAATTACAGGAAGAATCATTGGTTTTCGTTTGGTATCGCGATATAATTCTTCAGATACCTTTGATTTAAGTTTTGTTTTAATTGTAGTCCAGTCATGTACTTTGTTTCGTTCAAAATCCTCAAGACAGCTTTTTGAAATTTCTCTTATTGTTTCCATAAGATTTTCAGACTCTCTTACATATACAAAACCACGCGAAATTACATCAGGCCCTGCAAGAATTTCTCCCGTCTGACCGGAAATTGTAACAACAATAACAATGAGTCCGTCTTCGGCAAGATGCTTTCTGTCACGCAGTACAATGTTGCCAACATCGCCAACACCCAAGCCATCAACCAAAACTCTTCCTGCTGGTACAGATTCGCCATATTTTACATCATTTTTGGTAAGTTCAAGCACATTTCCTATATTCAAAATAAAAATGTTTTCCTCGTCAATACCCATAACCCTGCCAAGTCTGGATGCAGCTTTTAAATGCTTGTACTCACCATGAACGGGTATAAAATACTTTGGCTTTGTAAGTGCAAGTATCATTTTAAGTTCTTCCTGACATGCGTGCCCCGAAACGTGCACCTCTGCAGTTGTGTGGTCATTAATAACATTAGCACCTCTTTTAAGAAGTTCATTAACAACGTTAGAAACTAGTTTTTCGTTACCGGGGATTGGATTAGCAGATACAATTACTACATCGCCACTGTTGATTTCTACCTGTCTGTGATCGGAATATGCCATTCTGTACAGAGCGCTCATTGGCTCGCCCTGACTTCCGGTTGTAATAATAGCAAGCTGCTCATTTGGATAATTTTTAATATCTGCAATATCTATAAGAGTACCTCTTGGCACCTTCATATATCCAAGGCTTGTTGCAACCTCAACAAGATTAATCATACTCCTTCCCGAAACTGCAACCTTTCGGTTGTTGTTAACCGCAGCATTAATAATCTGCTGAACTCTGTGAACATTTGAAGCAAATGTTGCAACAATAATTCTTCGTTTTGTTGATTTAAAAACCTGTTCAAAGGTGGAGCCAACTGTCCTTTCGGATTTTGTAAAGCCTGGCCTTTCCGCATTGGTACTGTCTGACATAAGTGCAAGTACGCCCTTTTTGCCAAGCTCACCAAACCTTGTAAGGTCAATCATTTCACCATCAATTGGTGTTGGGTCGATTTTAAAGTCACCTGTATGAACAACAATACCTGCCGGTGTGTGAAGTGCAATTGCAACAGCATCTGCAATAGAGTGGTTAGACCTTATAAACTCAACCTTAAAAGGTCCTATATTAACAGATTCACCTGCATTAACACTTATTAGCTTTGCATCAATTCCATGTTCTTTAAGCTTGTTGTGCACAAGTCCAAGTGTAAAACTTGTGCCATACACCGGCACACAAACATCCTTTAAAAAATAAGGGAGTGCTCCTATATGATCTTCGTGACCATGAGTAAGTACAACAGCTTTTACTTTTTCTATATTTTTAATAAGATACGTAAAATCAGGAATAACTGTATCTATGCCAAGCAGTTCTTCATCAGGAAATGCAAGGCCGCAATCGAGAACAATAATATTATTTCCATACTCAAATGCAGTTATATTTTTCCCTATTTCGTCAAGTCCGCCAAGCGGAATAATTTTTAGTTTTAATTTTTTTGCCACAATTTTCCTCCTCTACTTTTTAATACGCACAAAAATAACAGCCGTAGACATAATCTATGGCGACTTTTAAATATTAATTTGTATTCCGATCAAATCAATTAATATTATTATAACAGATATTTTTAACAAAATAAAGAGTTTTTTTATATTTTTTTAGTTTAACAAAAAAATATTTATATTATTACAAATTTTATTAGCACTTGAAAACACATAATAAATGTTATATAATTATTGTATAAAAAATTTAAGGAATTATTCTTGTATGAAAAGTTTTTTAGGACATCTTAAAACAGTAATTGTTCATAAACACAAAGTGTTTGTTCATTCAGTTAAGCTTGGTATACCCTTTAGAGGGTTAATTCACGACTTTTCCAAATTTACGCCTGTCGAATTTTTGTCAGGTGTAAAGTACTACACAAATGGCAAAAAAAGTCCAAACGAGGCCGAAAGAGCAAAAATCGGATATTCCCTTGCATGGATGCATCACAAAGGCAGAAACAAGCATCATTTTGAGTATTGGACAGACTATTCACCTGTGGAAAAGAGAGTGATGCCAGTAAAAATGAAGTATATTTATGTGCTTGAAATGTTTTGTGACAGGGTTGCCGCAAGTAAAGTATATCAAGGTAAAAATTATACCTCAAAACACCCTCTACAGTACTTTTTACAGGGCAAAGACAGGCGGTGTATACATCCCGTAACCTCCGATGAACTTGAAAAAATGCTTACAATACTTGCCGAAAAAGGTGAAAAACAGGCATTTAAACTTATACAAAAAAACAAAAAACAATATGAAGAAGAATATAATATCAGATAATACGAAAGGCACTTATATGAAAAAAATTATTGCATTAGCATTTTGTATAATTATTTTATTTACATCATGTGCTAAGCCCAGCTCAAAAATTAAGATCAACGACAATGGCAAAATAAATGTAGTGACCACCATATTTCCGCAGTATGACTTTGTGCGACGCATTGCAGGTGATAATGTAAATTTGCATATGCTTATACCTCCTGGCAGCGAAAGCCATACCTATGACCCCTCTCCCGGTGACATAATAAGCATTGAGCAGTGTGATTTGTTTATATATGCCGGGGGCAGCGGTGACCAATGGGTTAAAACCATTATAGATTCTGTTGAAAGTGATACAAAATTCGTTTCGCTTATGGAACTTGTAGAGCCTTTTGCAAATCAGCATATTGAAGGTATGCAAAGTGACGCATCGCACAACCATGAGCATAATGAACACCAAACTGAATACGATGAGCATGTTTGGACATCTCCAGTAAATGCAGATAAAATATGCAACAGCATATGCAATTTTTTGTGTGAACTTGACAGCAAAAACAGCAAATTATTTAGGGCAAACTACGAGAGCTACTCTGCCGAACTTAAACAGCTTGACAAAGATGTAAAAGATATTTTGAGCACAGCAAAGCGAAATACAATTATATTTGCCGACAGATTTCCCATAAGATATTTTACCGAACAATACAAACTTGAGTATTATGCAGCATTTCCCGGATGTGCAACCGAGGTTGAGCCAACTCCAAAAACACTTATATTTTTAATAAACAAAGTCCGCAGCGAAAATATTCCCGTTGTATTTTACAGAGAATTTTCAAACAAAAAGGTTGCAGATGTTATATGTGACGAAACAGATGCAAAAATGCTTTTATTCCACTCTTGCCACAGTATTACGGCTGATGAGTTTGAATCGGGAATTACTTATATTGACATTATGAAAAATAACATACATAATCTTAAGGAGGCACTTAACTGATGTCACTTATATCAACATCAAACCTCACTCTTGCCTATGACGGAGCTGAAGTTGTAAAAAATTTAAATATACATATAGACAACGGTGATTATGTGTGCATTGTAGGCGAAAACGGCTCAGGAAAAAGCACACTTGCCAAAGCAATTGTTGGACTTATAACCCCTGTGTCTGGCAAAATTGATTTTGACAGCTCAATTTCAACCAAAAATATAGGATATATGCCCCAGCAAACAAATGTACACAATGATTTTCCTGCTTCGGTATATGAAATTGTTATGTCGGGATTTTTGGGGAAGCTAAACATTTTGCCATTTTACCAAAAAAAGCACAAGCAAAAAGCCGACACCATATTAAAAACCCTTGGCATTTACCAGTTTAAAAAGTGTTGCTACAACAAATTATCGGGAGGTCAAAAGCAACGCGTACTTCTTGCAAGAGCACTTTGCGCAACTGACAGTGTACTTGTGCTTGACGAGCCTGCATCAAGCCTCGACCCTATTATAACAAGCGAATTTTATGATATATTAAACAAACTCAACAAACAAAACAAGATTACAATTATTATGATATCACACGATACTTCCATTATTAAAAAATATGCAACCAAGGTTATTCATCTTTCGGATAACAAATACATATTTGATACATCAGACAACTACATAGCCTCTGAGTTTGGCAAAAATTATATCGGAGGTGAATTAAATGCAGATAATTAACACAATAACCCAAATGCTGTCATACTCGTTTATGATTAGAGCAATTTTAGTTGGCATACTAGTTTCACTTTGCTCAGCTCTGCTTGGTGTTAGCCTTGTGCTTAAAAGATATTCAATGATTGGCGACGGGCTTTCGCATGTTGGATTTGGTGCTTTGGCAATATCAACTGTACTGGGGCTGTCACCGCTCAAATTTACCATACCTGTTGTTATAATTGCAGCTGTGTTGTTGCTCAAGATAAACGAAAACAGCAAAATTAAAGGTGATTCTGCCATTGGTATTATATCTACTGGTGCCTTAGCTCTCGGTGTGCTTGCAATATCTGTTACTACAGGCCTCAACACCGACTTGTACAACTATCTGTTTGGTAGTATTCTTGCAATGACTAAAACAGATGTTACATTGAGCGTCATACTTAGTATTGCTGTAATTATAGTGTTTGTAATTTTTTACAACAAAATATTTGCAGTTACCTTTGACGAATGTTTTTTGGCTTCAGGCGGTACAAATGTTGGTATGTACAATATGCTGATTGCTGTACTTACTGCTATAACAATTGTTTTGGGTATGCGTATGATGGGCTCACTTATAATATCTGCACTCATAATATTTCCTGCAATCACAGCAATGAGAGTGTGCAAAAGTTTTAAAAGCGTTACTGTTACTTCTGCAGTGTTATCTGTATTTTGCTTTGTAACTGCAATTGTGATATCTTATATGCACGATTTACCCACAGGTGCAACTATAGTTGCAATAAATTTAATATTGCTTTTAATTTTTATATTTATAGAAAAATTAATACCGCTATTCAAAAAAAGCCACTGCAATTAAGCAGCGGCTTTTTTCAGTTCAAGGCAGTATAGTCAGCATTTTTGGAAATTTGCTTGCCCGCATTGTCAATTTCAAAATTATCTTTATATATCAACTGTGATACAGGTATAACTTTGTACCCATTATCTTTTAAATACTTTAAAATCATAGGAAGTGCCTCAGGAGTGTTTTTTGCCGCATTGTGAAACAAAACAATACAACCTGGCTCTACCCTTTTTGTAACACGCTCATAAATTGCCTGAGCTGATAAATCCTTCCAGTCTAGGCTGTCATCATTAGTCACAAAAAGAAATGCTATAAAATATTGTTCCATTCAATTTCAACTCTGTCATCATAAAACAATATTTTCCTAATAAAGAACTTAGCTATAGTTTTCTTTTCCTCAATATCCAACTCGCCCCATTTGTTTGCGAGTGTTGACACCTCAACGATTTTAGTAGGGTTAATAGCACTTAACTTCAATTCGTTTATTTTATTAATATAATCAAGTTTTTCTTTATCCAACTCTTTAATTTTATCATTTATATATTTAGATGTCAACTCATTACCATCTGCCAATGCATTAATTAAATTGTCTATCTTATCCTCAATTTTGCCAATTTCTATTTTGTATATATTTTCAATATGTTTATTATTTGAGTTGATTTCAGTTTCATCTATAATAATATCGGATAACGAGTTAATTTTATCTTTAATTTGAGATTCTATATAGCATTCTATTGTTTCTAAATCAAATGATAATGTTTTTCTATCACAAGGAATATGAAGTTTTCTTCCGCCACATACAATTTTTTTAACATCACCTCTTTCTTTGCTTGCATATGCTAATGTTATAGCCATAGAGTACCCACAATAAGCACATTTGATTAATCCAGATAACCAACTTGACTTGCCAGCACCAGTTCTTTTGATTTGTTTGTTTTTATCTAGTTTATCTTGACACATCAAAAAAGTTCTTGAATCTATAACTCCGTCATGCAAAGCGACGGAAATTTTATGTTCGCTAACATCTGTGTATTTTCTTTCATTACCCGCTCTTTTGCCATACACAAAACATCCTTTAATACCGCAATAGTCGTCTATCTCATTTTCAAATATACAACCTTTATGTTTGTAGTAATGATAGATGTCTGCATCAGCTTTCACGTATACAGGATTTCGGAGGATACGGCTGATTTTGCTATTATCCCATGGAGCGCCACGCGAAGATTTAATATTATTATCATTTAACTCTTTGGCAATTTCACCAAGCGATTTTGATGTATAAGCATAATCATTAAACATACTAATCAAATAATTTATGTTGTCAGGATTTGGCTCGAATGTAGATGTATTTTTACCATTTAGAGAAGTCTTTACTTTAATAAAGCCGTAGGGTGCCGTACCACCCAAATACATCCCAACCTTACCTCTTGCATAATAGTTGTCTGTTATTCTTTGTTGAATCGTTTCTCGTTCAAGTTGAGCAAACACCATTATAATACTAATCATCGCTCTTCCAGTGGGGGTGCTTGTGTCGAATTTTTCTGTGGCTGATATAAAATCGACGTCATATTCACCAAATATTTTCATCATTTCAGCAAAGTCTAACAATGAGCGGCTAATACGATCCAATTTGTATACTATAACCTGAGATACCACCTTATGTCTGATTAATGATATCATTTTTTCGAAGCCCGGTCTATTCGTGTTTTTACCACTAAAACCTTTATCACTAAATATTTTCACTTCTTCTGTGTTGTCTGGCGGTATTTGATTTTTGCAAAATTCAGTTTGGCTTTCAATAGATATACTGTCTTTTTTGTCGATTGATTGTCTTGTATAAATAATTTTCATTTGCTTTACCTTTCCAATCAAAAAAATATTGGCAATAACCATTGTAAGGTTATTACCAATATTATAGCATTTATGATATTTGCTGTCAACGATATTTTTTTGCAATATCAAATATTTGTTTTTTTAGTTTTTGCGACTCATATTCATCAATTTTATTGTTATAAGTATTTATAAATTTGATTCCGTTATATGTATCAATCTTATGTTCGCTTATAGCGTTCTTTTCTTTTATACTCAAAAACCTACCTCCTTTTTACTTGTTATCTACCTGTGCTACCAAAACCATTATCGCCCCTACTGGTTTCATCTAATTCTTCCACTTCGTTCAGTTCGCAGTTAAGGAATGGTATTATTACAAGTTGGGCTATTCTGTCATTTGGGTTTACTGTCTGCGTTATATTGCTATCATTATGAAGAACCACAATATACTCTCCTCGATACGGCGAGTCTGCTACACCTACACAGTTAGCGGGTCTCAAACCCTGTTTGGTGGCAAGTCCACTTCTTGCAAATAAAGCACCAAAATATCCATTGGGTACAGCTATTGACCAACCTGTAGGTATTTTTATGGTTTCACCCGGCAATATATTTATAGGCTCATCTATACAAGCATACAAATCATATCCAGCATCCTCAGAATGACCTTTTGTTGGTTTTATTGCTTTGTTGTTAAGTTTTTTTATATTTACTATATTCATATGTAACTCCTATTGTTTTATTCTTTATTATGAGATAAAAACTCAAGTAATTTTTTCTTTGAAATAATTTTGCCGTCGATTTTAAATTTGTATCCAACACTACACATAGATTCAATTTGTGGTTTATCAGGTATACAAGATTTTTGAGTTGTGTTAAATATGGTGTCACCCTTGATATCGATTGCTTCAAACTTCATCAAATCACTCCCTTTACTTCTTTACAATATATACAGGCACATTGTACAATCTGCCTTTTTGAATTCCTTCAGAATGAGAAGCAACACAGATGTCGATCTTATTGCCTTTTATGGCACTACCTGTATCTTCTGCTATGTATGATTTTCCGCCGACAATCACCTCGGAACCGATAGGAATTACTTTTGGGTCAACAGCGACTGTTCTATTAGGGGTTGCACGAGTCCCGCTAGCCGTAATACCATATCCTCTATCTCCGGGATTTTTACCAGTACATTTATAGCATAGGTCGTAGTGGGTTGCTGTAAAATAGCCAACAAATATTGGCTTACTTAATTCTTCTATTTTTGCCAGCATTTTATTATTATCTTCTGTAAGTTGCTTAATGTTTTTATCGCAGTCGTGCCATTTATTACTTAACCCCGAAATAAGTTCGTTGTTTGGTTTTGATTCTTCTCTTAGTAACTGGGCTGTTGTGTGTAGCTGCTTCTTTATATTCTCGCAATGTTCTATCTCTATGTTATTCTGTTTGATTTTTGCTTCATATTTTTCAATCGTACCTGCTGATGCACAGCATTTAAAGCAGAATATAACTATCGATAATATCAGCAAAAATATAAATGGTTTAAATATATTGACAATATTAATAGTTGTTTTTTGTTTTGTTTTATTCATATTACTCCTTTTATGTCGTATATAGTTTTGCACATATGCATTTCATTTAAGAATATCGAAAAGTCTAACCATTATGTGATTTTGCCTCTCCTCTCAGTATTCTTGATTTTTTTCTATTTGGACATTATCATCCGATTTTCTTATTACCTTAATGTATTCTGTTTCGAACCCCGTACAATCTTTTATGAATGCCACTCCCCTTTTTCATTTTTTCTCCATATTCTTTGATTGCTACTTCCAAC